>VGBZ01000045.1 GCA_016870275.1 Actinomycetota bacterium | reverse complement strand
CCGCCCCCCGCCCCCCAACACCCCTGCTTTGTGGTGCGAGCGACATGCATATGCATGTCGCTCGCACCACAAAGCGGGTTGGGGGGGGGTTGGGGGGGGTTGGGGGGGTGGGGGGGTTGGAAGGCGGGTGCCGCGGCCCGGTGACAGGAGGCGGGGACGCGCTGCACGATCCCCGACGTGTTCGACGAGGCGGCGATCAGACTCGCAGAGCGCCACCACGGAGTCGTCTCCATCCGAGCCCTCCGTGATTGGGGGGCCAGCCGCAGTGACATCCAGTCGCTCCGGGACTCCCGGCACTGGGAGTGCGTCGGCACCTCGGTCCTCCGACGCGTCGGATCGGCGTCGACGGAACTGCAGCGCGTGACGATCGCCGTGCTCGATGACGGTCCGGGCTCGGTGCTGTCCCACAGCTCGGCCGCTCACCTGTGGGGTGTGCGGGGGTGTTCACTGGCGCCGATCCACGTGGTCACGACGGTGTCGAGCCGCTACCGATCGGCGTCGGTGCGACGTCACCGGGTCCGGAGACTGCCTGCCGAGTGGCGGACCGAACTCGACGGCATCCCCATCGCCCGGCCCGAGCTCACTGCGCTCCAGCTGTTTGCGTCGTTCCGTTACGAGAAGGCCGAGCGGCTCGTCGACGCGCTGTGGTCGATGCGACTGCTGTCGATCGCGTCGATCGGCCGGTTCGTGGTCGACATGGGTCGAATGGGTCGCAACGGGACAGCAGGCGTCCGGCGCTACCTGGACGATCGGCCGCAGGGTGATCGACCGCCCGAGTCGGGCCTCGAGTCACGGACGATCCAGATCCTCCGGTCGGCTGGGCTGGTGTTGGAGCGACAGGTCGACGTCGGCTCGGAGGATCGGTGGGCGGGACGGGTCGACGTGCGGGTGGTGGGAACCACGGTGGTCGTCGAGGTCCAGAGCAGGCGGCACCACACGGCGCTCTCGGACGTGGTTGCGGACCGCGCCCGGCGGGTTGCGATCGAGGCCGCGGGCTTCACCGTCGTCGAGGTCTGGGACGACGAGGTGTGGACCCGACCGAACGTCGTGATCGACCGGGTCAGGCGAGCGGTCGCCGACGACCGCGCTCGCAGGTGACCGCCACCCCGCTCCCCAGCTTTGTGGTGCGAGCGACATGCATATGCATGGAGCTCGCACCACAAAGCAGGCAGGTGGGGCAGGGGAGCGGCCTCCCGGCGGTCAGGCGACGCCGAGCTTGGCGGCCAGGTTCTCGTCCAGCGCCGCCAGGAACTCCTGGGTCGTGAGCCACTCCTGGTCGGGGCCGACGAGCAACGCCAGGTCCTTGGTCATCTGCCCGCCTTCGACGGTCTCCACACAGACCTGTTCGAGTGCATTGGCGAACTCGGTGACCTCAGGCGTTCCGTCGAGCGTGCCCCGGTGCGCCAGGCCGCGGGTCCAGGCGAAGATCGAAGCGATCGGGTTGGTCGACGTCGGGTTGCCCTTCTGGTGCTCCCGGAAGTGGCGAGTGACGGTGCCGTGGGCGGCCTCCGCCTCGACGGTCCTGCCGTCCGGCGTCATCAGCACCGACGTCATCAGCCCGAGCGAGCCGAACCCCTGGGCGACGGTGTCGGACTGCACGTCTCCGTCGTAGTTCTTGCAGGCCCAGACGTAGCCGCCGTCCCACTTGAGTGCGGCGGCGACCATGTCGTCGATCAGCCGGTGCTCGTAGGTGATTCCGGCGGCGGAGAACGCCTCGGCGAACTCGGCGTCGAACACCTCCTGGAACAGATCCTTGAACCGGCCGTCGTAGGCCTTGAGGATCGTGTTCTTCGTCGACAGGTAGACGGGGTAGTTGCGCTGCAGGCCGTAGCGGAACGACGCCCGGGCGAAGTCCCGGATGCTGTCGTCGAAGTTGTACATGCCCATCACCACGCCGCCGTCGGACGGCATCCTCACGACCTCGAACTCCATCGGCTCGCTGCCGTCGTCGGGTGTGTAGGTGAGCGTGACGGTGCCGGCGCCAGGGGCGACGAAGTCGGTGGCACGGTACTGGTCGCCGTGGGCGTGACGGCCGATCACGATCGGCTTGGTCCAGCCCGGCACGAGCCGCGGGATGTTCGAGCAGATGATCGGCTCGCGGAACACGACGCCGCCCAGGATGTTGCGAATCGTCCCGTTGGGGGAGCGCCACATCTTCTTGAGGCCGAACTCCTCGACGCGGGCCTCGTCGGGGGTGATCGTGGCGCACTTCACGCCGACGCCGTGCTCCTTGATGGCGTTGGCGGCGTCGATGGTGATCTGGTCGTCGGTGGCGTCCCGGGACTCGATTCCCAGGTCGAAGTAGCGGAGATCCACGTCGAGGTACGGGAGGATCAGTTCGCCCTTGATGAACTCCCAGATGATCCGGGTCATCTCGTCGCCGTCGAGTTCGACGACGGGGTTGGTCACCTTGATCTTGGCCATGGAGATGCCCTCCTGTCGGTTCGTTCGTGGCGGACGATCGGTGGCGCACGGCCGCCCGCCGCTGCCAGACGGGGAGGATACAACTTGCAGACAAGTGCGGATGCCGCCGCTGTGGGTGCGCAGTAGCATCACCGCCGACGCCGTCCACTTCACGGGCGACGCAGACCGATCCAGGGGACCGCAGTGCAGCAGCTCGAGAACAACTACATCAACGGTGAGTGGGTACCGTCGTCCGGCACCGGGACGCTCGAAGTGGTCGATTCCAGCACCGAAGAGGTCATCGCCACCGTCCCGGCGAGCACGGCCGCCGACGTCGACGCCGCAGTCGCCGCCGCCCGGGCGGCGTTCGAGACCTGGTCCTCCACGCCGATCGACATCCGCGCCAAGTACCTGCGAGACATCGGTGCGGCCCTCGCCGGCCGCTACGACGAACTCGTCGACACCATCTCCTCAGAGGTCGGTTCGCCCAAGGCATTCGCCCAGATGGTCCAAGCCGGCCTGTCGCTCGGTGAGTGGGAGACGTTCGCCTCGCTGATCGAGACCTACGAGTGGGAGGAGCGGGTCGGCAACTCCCTCGTGGTCCGTGAGCCGATCGGCGTCGTCGGTGCCATCACTCCGTGGAACTACCCGCTGTACCTGATCATCTGCAAGGTCGTCCCGGCCCTCGCCGCCGGCTGCACCGTCGTGTTGAAGCCGTCGGAGATCACCCCGCTCAACGCCTACGTGCTCGCCGAGGTGCTCCACGAGGTCGGCCTGCCCAAGGGCGTGTTCAACATGGTCGTCGGCACCGGCCCGGAGGTCGGCGCCGCCATCTCGTCGCACCCGGACGTGGACATGGTGTCCTTCACCGGTTCGGGTCGTTCGGGAACCGCTGTGTCCGAGGCGGCAGCCGCCACCCACAAGCGTGTCGGCCTGGAGCTCGGCGGGAAGTCCGCCAACATCGTCCTCGACGACGCCGACCCCGCCACCGTCGCCTTCGGTGCGGTGTTCGGCTGCTTCATCAACTCCGGTCAGACCTGTTCGGCGCTCACCCGTCTGCTCGTTCCGGAGTCCCGCGCCCAGGAGTACGTCGACGCCGTCGTCACCCAGGCCAGCCAGGTCCGCCTCGTCGACCCCAAGGCTGACGAACCCGACCTGTTCAACTCGCTCGGCCCGCTGTCGTCCAAGGCCCACCAGGAACGGGTCCGTTCCTACATCCAGCAGGGCATCGACGAGGGCGCAACGGTGGCGCTCGGCGGGCCCGAGCAGCCCGAGGAGTTCGCCACCGGCTTCTACGTCAAGCCGACCGTGTTCACCGACGTGACCCCAGAGATGACCATCGCCCAGGAGGAGATCTTCGGGCCGGTCCTGTCGATCATCACCTACACCGACGAGGACGACGCCGTCCGCATCGCCAACGGCACCATCTACGGCCTCTCCGGTGGCGTGCAGTCCGCCGACAACGACCGGGCGCTCGCCGTGGCCCGCCGCATGCGCACCGGTCAGGTCGACGTCAACGGTGCGCCGTTCAACACGACGGCTCCGTTCGGCGGCTACAAGCAGTCGGGCAACACCCGTGAGCGCGGGCGTTGGGGTCTCGAGGAGTTCCTCGAGACCAAGTCGATCCAGCTCCCCGTCTGACCCCCTCACTCCCGCCCGCGTCCCACTCCCGGCGGTGCCTCGTGCGCTGCGGGAGGGGCGCGCCGGGGGCATGATCCGCCCTTCGTGACCGCCCTCCTCCACTCCGCCGACGACGCCCCCGACGACGAGGTCCCGCACCTCGACGCCGGCGACCCAACGTCGACCCCGTCGGTCACGCGGCAGGGGGTGCGTGAGATCACCCGGTTCGTCCGGATGCACCCGGCGCCGTTCGTGTGGTCGCTCGTCGGTGGAACGCTCTGGTCGTTCATGGTCGTGGGCGCAGCGTTCCTGCTCGGCGTGATCACCGACCGGGTCATCGAACCGGCGTTCGCCACGGGCGTCACGGCGTCGGCGGTGCTGTGGTCCGTCGTGGCGTTGTTCCTCGTCGGCACCGTGCGCGGGTTGTCGGTGGTGATACGGCGCTGGTTCGGTTCCGTCACCGAGACCCGGATGCAGCGCTCGCTGCGATCAGCAGTGGTCGACCGCCTGTTGACCATGCCCATGTCGAGCTACCGGCGTCGGCCGACCGGCGAGCTGCTCGCCAACGCCGACGTCGACGTCACCACCGCAACCCAGATGCTCATGCCGCTGCCGTTCTCGCTCGGCGTGATCGTCCTGATCGTGATCTCGCTGGTGAGCCTGATCGTCGCCGACGGGGTGTTCGGGCTGGTCGCCATGTTGTTGTTTCCTGCCATGGCGATCCTGTCCCGGCGCTACACCGAACGGGTCCACGAACCAGCGGCGTTGGTGCAGGCCAAGCTCGGCAACGTCAGCGCCATCGCACATGAGAGCTTTGACGGTGCGCTCGCGGTCAAGACCCTCGGTCTCGAGCAGGCCGAGCAGGTCCGGTTCGAGACCGCAGCAGCGGACCTGCGGGACGAGGCCATGGGCGTGGCCCGAATGACGGCGTCGTTCCAACCGGTGATCGACCTGCTGCCGAGCCTGGGCATCGTGCTCCTGCTCCTCGGTGGCGCCTGGCGGATCGACACCGGCGACGCCACCCCGGGCGAGCTGGTGTCCGCCGTCGCGCTGTTCGGCTGGCTGGCGTTTCCCATGCGGATCGTCGGGTTCCTCTTCGAATCCATCCCCCGGGCGGTCGTGTCGCTGAAGCGGGTCGACGCCCTGCTCGCCGAGCCGGTCGACTCCTCTGCTGAGGGATCCGGCGATGCCCCGGTCGACGTCCGCCTGCCGGCCGGCCCGCTCGGGCTCAGGCTCAGCGACGTCGGGTTCGCCTACGGCGACAACCCCGTGCTCACCTCGGTGTCGTTCGACGTCGATCCAGGCGAGGTCGTGGCGCTGGTCGGTTCGATCGGATCCGGCAAGACGACGTTGGTCCACCTCCTGTCCCGGCTCGACGATCCCGACCACGGCGTGATCGAACTCGGTGGCGTGCCCGTCACCGAACTCGACCCGGACGAGTTGCGTTCGGCCCTTTCGCTCGTCGGACAGGAGACGTACCTGTTCGCCGACGCAGTCGAGTCCAACGTCCGCTTCGACCGGGACATCAGTGACGACACGGTGGCCGAAGCACTCGACCGGGCGCGTGCGGCCCGGTTCGTGGACCGCCTGCCCGGCGGGTGGCACACGGTGGTGGGGGAGCGGGGCGTCACGCTGTCCGGGGGGCAGCGTCAGCGGGTGTCGTTGGCCCGTGCGCTCGCGGGTCGGCCGCGTGTGCTGGTGCTCGACGACGCCACCTCAGCGGTGGACCCGGTCGTGGAGGCCGAGATCCTCGCAGGGTTGCGGAGCGAGGGGACCACGATGCTCGTCGTGGCTCACCGCCTGTCGACGATCGAGCTGGCCGACCGGGTCGTGTTCCTCGTCGACGGGACCGTCCGAGCCCAGGGCGTCCACGCCGACCTGCTCGCCGATCCGGACTACGCCGCTCTCGTCACCGCCTACGAGGACGACGACGAGTTCGACGTCGAGATCGATGTCGAGATCGATGTAGATGACCGCACCGATGCCGGGGCCGGGGCCGGTGCCGGTGCGGAGGAACGCAGCTCGCCGACCGGGGAGGTGGACTGATGGTCGACCCGATGCCCTCCTCACCCGACGACGACGCTCCGCCGTTGCCGGCCGGTGCGCTCCTCAGGTTGGGCCTGCACCGCACGCCCGAGCTCAGGCAGGGGTTCCGGATCAGCCTGGCGTTCGCCATGGTGATCGCCGTCGGACGGCTCGTCGTCCCGATCGCCATCCAGCAGATCCTCGATCGGGGCCTGTCGTCCTCCGAGCCGGACTGGGGCTTCGTGCTGTGGACCTGTGCGGCGGCGACCGTGGCGCTGCTGTTGCTCACCGCCCTCAACCGGTGGACCTACATCCGTCTCATGCGCACCGCCATGAACGTGTTGTACGGCCTGCGGACCCGGGCGTTCGCCCACGTCCACGAGCTCAGCCTGTCCCATCACAACGAGGCCAAGAAGGGCGTGCTCGTGGCCCGGGTGACCTCCGACATCGAGACGCTCGCCCAGTTCGCATCGTGGGGGGCGGTGTCGTGGGTGGTCAACAGCACGATGATCGTCGTGGCCATCGGCACCCTTGCGGTCTACAGCTGGCAACTCGCCGTCATCCTGACCCTCACGCTCCTGCCGATCCTGCCGATCATGCGGGTCGTTCAACGTCGCCAACTCGCAGCGTACGACGACCTGCGCACCAAGGTCTCCGACACGCTCTCGTCGATCTCGGAGATGGTCGGTGGCATCCGGGTGGTGCGTTCCTACGGAGCGGTCGGATCCACCCGTCGACGTGTCCGTGAGGCGATCGACCGGCAGTACCACTCGCAACTCCGGGCCCGGTTCTTCTTCGCGATCATGTTCCCCGTCTCGGACGTGTTCAGCGGCGTGGCGCTCGCAGCGGTGGTCGGCGTGGGCGTCTGGTGGGGGCCCGGTTGGGGACTCGCGGCCGGGACGCTCGTAGCGGCGTTGTTCCTCACCAACCTGGTCGTGCAGCCGGTCGCCGAACTCGGCGAGATCCTCGACCAGACCCAGACGGCCCTCGCCGGCTGGGGCAAGGTGCTGCGGCTGCTCGACGAGCCGGTCGAGGTGGTCGAACCGGTACCGGGAGTGCCGCTCCCGGCCGGCGCCCTCGACGTGCGGTTCGAGCACGTCGACTTCTCCTACGAACCCGGCCACCCGGTCCTGCACGACGTGACGCTCGACCTGCCGGCGGGCATCAACGTGGCGATCGTCGGGGAGACCGGGTCCGGCAAGACGACGACGGCCAAGCTGCTCTGCCGGCTCGCCGACCCGACAGCGGGACGGATCCGCATCGGAGGCGTCGATCTGCGGGAGGTGGCTCGAACCTCACGGTCCTCTGCCATCCGGCTGGTCCCACAGGACGGATTCCTCTTCGACTCCGACGTGGCGACCAACGTGCGGATCGGCCGGGCCGGTGCGACGGACCAGGAGATCGAGGAGGCCTTCGACGCCCTCGGTCTGCGGTGGTGGGTGGAGTCGCTCCCCGATGGGATCCGGACCCCGGTCGGCGAGCGTGGCGACGCCCTGTCGGTCGGCGAACGCCAGTTGGTGTCGCTCGCCCGGGCGCAACTGGCCGACCCCGGCCTGCTGATCCTGGACGAGGCGACGTCGTCGGTCGACCCGGAGACCGAGCGCGCCCTCGCCGAGGCGCTCGCCAAGCTGGCCACCGGGCGGACGACGGTCAGCATCGCCCATCGTCTGTCAACCGCCGAACTCGCCGACGAGGTCATCGTGTTCGACGCCGGCCGGATCGTGCAGCGAGGCCCGCACGTCGAACTGGTGGCTCAGGGCGGCGTCTACGGCCGCCTGTACGAGTCCTGGATCGGCAACACCCGCGCCGCCTGACTCCCCCTCCACCCCCCAGCTTTGTGGTGCGAGCGACATGCATATGCATGTCGCTCGCACCACAAAGCTGGCGTGGGGTCCATTTTTCGGGCGCTGTGCGACGCCCCTAGGGTCAACCTGCCCACGTCGAGTCCCTGGAGGACCACATGCCCACTGCCCCGCTCCGAGTTGCCGTCACCGGTGCTGCCGGCCAGATCGGCTACGCCCTGCTCTTCCGCATCGCCAGCGGCGCCATGCTCGGAGCGGACCAGCCGGTCGTCCTCCAGCTCCTCGAGATCACTCCGGCGCTCGGCGCGCTCGAGGGTGTCACCATGGAACTCGACGACTGTGCGTTCCCGTTGCTCGACTCGGTCATCCGCACCGACGACCCCGACGTGGCGTTCGGTGACGTCGACGTGGCGTTGCTCGTCGGCGCCATGCCCCGCAAGGCGGGCATGGAGCGCTCCGACCTGCTGTCGGCCAACGGCGGGATCTTCAAGCCGCAGGGCGAGGCGCTGTCGCGTTCGGCCAAGCGTGACGTCAAGGTGCTCGTCGTGGGCAACCCGGCCAACACCAACGCCCTGATCGCCCAGCGCAATGCCGCCGACCTCGACCCGGGCCGCTTCACCGCCATGACCCGACTGGATCACAATCGGGCGATCGCCCAGCTCGCCCAGCGGCTCTCGGCGCCGGTGTCGGCGGTGCGGCGCATGACGATCTGGGGCAACCACTCGACCACCCAGTTCCCCGATCTGTTCCACTGCGAGGTCGACGGCGCCAACGCTGCCGAGGCGGTCGGTGACGAGCAGTGGTACGCCGATGAGTACATCCCGACCGTCGCCAAGCGTGGAGCAGCGGTGATCGATGCCCGGGGTGCCAGCTCGGCGGCCTCTGCGGCGAACGCTGCGATCGACCACATCCACGACTGGCACCTCGGGACGCCCGAGGGCGACTGGGTGTCGATGTCGGTGCCGTCGGACGGTTCCTACGGAGTGCCCGAGGGACTCATCTCGTCGTTCCCGGTGACGTGCTCGGGGGGCGAGTACCGCATCGTGCCGGACCTCGAGATCACCGAGTTCGCCCGGGCGAGGATCGACGCATCGGCCGACGAACTCGCCGCTGAGCGGGACGCCGTCAGCGAGCTGGGCCTGATCTGAGGCTCGCCCGGGCCGGGGTCTCGTCCTCCGACGGCGCACCCGTCGCGCGGCGGGCTGAGCACAGGAATCGGCAACGTCGCGCATCCGCAGGCGGGCCTCTCCCGAAGAACCTTCCGGCGACGACGATGCCGCCCCAAACCGGAGGAGTTCCCATGCGCAAATTGCTCGCTGCGGCCCTGGCCGCAGTAACAGTGTTCCTGGCAGTCCCGGCAGTCGCCGGCGCCGACACCGGCACGTCGCAGGTCTACGTGACCCACGGCCTACCGCTCGAGAGTGTCCTCGGACCGGGCACCAAGGTCGATGTGTACGTCAACGGCGCTGTGGCCATCGACGACTTCCTCTTCGGCAACACGGTCGGTCCGCTGTCGCTTCCGGCAGCGACGTACGACGTTGAGATCCGGACCCCTGACGGCATCACCACGCTCATCTCCAAGAGCATCGCCGTGCCCGCCGGCGGCAACTTCTCCCTCGTGGCCAGCTTCGTCGATGCTGCTGGAACGCCGGGGATCAACGTGTTCAGCAACAACACGGCCAAGACGCGGTTCGGTTCCGCCCGGGTGGCGCTGCACCACGCTGCGGCCGCACCCGCAGTGGACATCGACGCCGGCCTGTTCCCGCTGTCGCGCAAGGTGCCGCTGCTCAAGCTGCCGCTCGTGAAGAACGCATCGAACGGCGCCGCTGCGGCGTTCACACTGCCGACGTTCCTGCGCTACACCGTCGACGTGCGGGTTGCCGGGACCAAGTCCGTCGTGTTGCCGGTCGACAACGTGCGTCTGTCGTCGAAGGTTCTGACCAACGTGTACGTGGTCGGCTCGGCGAGCGGCGGGACGTTGCAGCCGCTCGTGGTGACGATCCCGGTCGACTGACCAACGATCACCTCGGAGCGTTCCGAGGCCGGTCGCACTCCGACCACGGAGCCACGCTCTCGATGGACCCCGGTGCCCCCAGGTGCCGGGGTCCGTCGCGTGCGCCCGAGCGAACCGGTGCCCGAGCGAACTGGTGCCCGAGCGAACTGGTGCCACAGCGAACTGGTGCCACAGCGAACTGGTGCCACAGCGAACTGGTGCCCGAGCGAACCGGTGGTCAGGAGAATTCGGTGGAGTCCCTCAATGCGGCGAACACGTCGGTCACCTCGTCGAGTGCCGGGCCCGACCGGACGAGGACGGCCACGTCTCCGTCGAGCTTGAGGCGACCCTGCATGAACGCCACCTGCACGGGCAGGACTCCTCGTGCGATCTCACATGCCGTGTCGTAGTCGACGGTGAACGACACCTCGGCCTCGCCCTCGGGCGGCACCTCGAAGCGCACCGAACCCTCGTTCAGGCGAACCCCGTACCGTCGCTTCCCGAACGGCGTACCGGTGACCTCGTAGTCGATCCCGAGCGTCACGCCGGCGGTTGCTGCGGCGAGGGACTCGCTGGCGGTGATCGCCGCCCCGGCGGCGTCGAACCAGTCGTCGGAGAGGTAGCGGGTCACGGCGTGGAGGCTACTCCGACGGGCCCTGCCGTCGAGCCGGGCGTTCGCCGTGCGACCTCCCTAGGATGCGCCGATGCGAGAGATCGGCCGGGGCCAACCGGTGTTCGACCACCCGGCGGTGAGCGGCACCGTTCGGGTGATGGAGGGCCGGGACGATGTGATCGGCCTGCTCGATGCCCTCGATGACGGGACGGTGGAGTCGGGTCAGGTGGTGGTGGTCGTCCGAGACGCCGGCGCCACGTTCCTCGCGCCGCTCTACCACGACCTCGGCGGCATCATCTGCACCGCCGGCACACTGCGGAGCCACATTGGGATCGTGAGCCGCGAACACGGGCTGCCGTGCATCATGGGGTGTACCTTCGGGGAGGCTCCGGCGTCTGGTGACACCGTCGAGATCGACTGCTCCGGGCCGGTCGGGATCGTTCGACGGTGAGCCGCTCCGAGGATGGGCGTTCATCGGTGACCGATGACGATCACCGACGCGTCGATGAGCTGATTGCGTTCCACTCGCCTCTCGCCCACCGACTGACGACCGAGCGGACCAGCTATCAGTCGCAGATGATCCCGGTGACCAGCTACATCCTGGTGGCCTGCTGCGAGGCATTCCTGCGCTACCCCGAGGCCATGCGCACGATCGCCGCCGCCATGGATCCTGAGCAGATCGGTGCCGCTGGACGCCGACCGGGTTCACGCATCAACACGGTGCACCTCTGGTCGATCGCCAACTTCCACCTCCTCGGACGCAAGGTGCTCACCCAGTTCGACCCGTCGCTCGATGATCTGGTCGCCACGCTCGACGTCCTCGAGTTCTGGGACGCCGCTGCCAGAGGATTCCGCAACGACGGCACCCGGAGCGCCGACGAGACCGACGGCACGGTCTGCGTCTACGACGATGCGGTCATCGAAGCGCTGGCCGGGAGCGTCGAGGGGGTCGGTGACGACCAACGCTCTGCGGTCCGACAACACCTGGCGTCGCTGGTCAGCTACCTGTTCCTGCTGTACTTCGACACGCGTGTCGGCTCCGGCGACACCGGTCCCTACGATCTCGCCGAACTCGGTATCGGGCCGGTCGGTCACACCATGATCGTGCGCGACTTCTACCAGATGGGTCGCTCCGAGTTCGGGTGGTCCGACGTCGCCGCCGACGTGCCGTACCAACACCTCGTGGCGGGCCTGGTCGTGCGGGACGTCGACGCCCGCATCACCGACTTCGGCACGGTCGTCACCGACCCGGAGGACTACCTCGACCGGCTCAGCGGGATCAGCCTGTTCACCACCGACGGCCTGCCGCCCGGCGAACTGCGACCGGTCCCGCTCGACGAGCTCGCGGGCGTCGCCGCTGCCTGCCGGGCCACCGAGCGGACCCTGTACCGACGGATCGCCCGCATGGACACCATGGAGATGGTTGCCTGCGGCGCCGAGGTCTACTTCACGTTCCTCCGGCCGTTCGCCGAGGCCGCCGGCGTGGCCGACCGGATCGACTGGACCGTGCCCCGGGACCTGCCGGCACACATGATCGATCTCCTCGTCGCCGCCGGGGAGTCGGTCAGCGAGACGGCGCTGCCCGACGAGCGGCCCGAGACCTACTACCTGCCGTACGCCTGAACCTCCCGCTGGAACCGAGCCAGCGGGCTGATGTTGGCCGTGGCGGTGCGAGACTGCACCCATGGCCGCCCCGGACCCCGCAGATGAGCACCGGCACACTCCCGACGACGACCCGCTGTGGAACGAGAGTTACTACCTCGACTTCTTCACCGAGGACCTGAGCCTCGGCGGCTACGCCCGCATCGGCTTCTATCCGAACCTCGGTCGGGTCTGGTACTGGGCGTGCCTGGTGGGCCCCGACCGGCCGCTGGTGACCGTGATCGACCACGACGTCCCGCTCCCGTCGAGCGCCCGGTCGCTCGAGATCCGTCACGACGGGCTCTGGGCCGACCACGTCGTCGAGACCCCGAACGAGCACATGTCGATCAACCTCGAGGCGTTCGCGTTGCAACTCGACGATCCCCGTGAGGTCTACGGCGATGCCCGCGGCCAACGGGTGCCGTTCGGTTTCGAACTCGACTTCCACACCGACCGCGCCGCCTACCTGTGGCCGCCGGTGACACCCCGTTACGAGATCCCGTGCCGGGTCGAGGGCGAGATCCAACTCGGGGACGAGCGCATCACCTTCGACGGGTGGGGCCAGCGGGACCACTCGTGGGGTGCGGCGCGGGACTGGTGGGCCAACCAGTGGAGTTGGACGGCCGCCCGGCTCGAGGACGGAACCCGTACCCACGCCGTCGGTGGACTGCTCGCTGGGTACGACTGGGGCGTGGCCTACCGGCTGGATCCGGACGCTTCGGCCTTCGCAGAGGGCGACGTGGTGGTGCTGGGCGTGGCGGAGGCGCAGGACCGGCTCCCCGTCCGGACGTCGATCGGGGCGTGCGGCCTGACGCTCGACTTCGAGCCGATGGCGTACTCGCCGGTGCTGTTGGTGCATCCCGACGGCCGTGAGGCACGGTTCCCCCGGGCGCTCGCTCGGGTCACCGCCGACGACGGTCGGACCGGTGGGGGTTGGATCGAGTGGAACCAGCCGCCGACCGATGCCCGCTTGCCACCACTGGCGTGATCGGACGGCGCCGTCGGGGGGCGAGCCGCCGTTCTCGGTGCATCCGACCCCGCCGACGGGCGTGTGAGCGCACCGAGAACGTGATGTTGGCCGATGGATCCGGCCCCGGACGCGGAGAGGGCTGCGGTCCCCGCAGACCGCAGCCCCGTCCAATTCCCCCCAAGTGCCCCGGAGGAGTCCTCCGGGTGGTTCCCGCGAGCTGAACTCTCCTCAGGGTACGGACCGTTGCGGCCGATGGCGACGAGCAGAACTACCCACCGGGTCGCCGATGGTGTCTGCGGTGGTGGACCGGGGCCGGGTACCGGTCAGGCCGGGTGCTCGACGACGGTGACGATCCCACCGCGCACGTGTTGTTCGAGTCGCACCGCCACGTCACTCACCGCCGGGGCGTAACCGGCGAGGTGCTCGTGGACCTCCACGACGAGGTGCTCGGCGAAGATCCGCCTGTCCCGGAACCCGTTGAGCCAGAGCTTCAGCGACTTGGACTCCACAGCGTGCGTCACAGCGGTGTAGGCGATCTCCGCCCTGTAGCGATCGGGTTGGATGCCAGGGACCGCCGGACAGAGGGCCGTGAGCTCATCGGTCCTGAACGTCACGCGCACCGGCGCCGTCACGGTGAAGAACTCGAGCGTGGTCGCCTCGTCGGCCCCAACGGTCCGACCGAGCAGAGTCAGGTCGGGCAGGACAGTGTCGGTCCGGGCAGTATCGGTCCGGCCGTCGGCCGACTCAGCGCCGCTCAACCCTGTTCGCACTTCTTGGTGATGTAGTCACCGAGTCGCTTGAGGGCGTCGGTGAACTCCTGGGAGTTGGTGACCTGGTCCCTGGCCGCCTGATCGGGGGCGTCCTTGACGGCCTGGAGTTGATCGCTGAGGTACTCGATGTCGGTCACGACCTCCGGCGGTGCGTCAGCGGCGATTTCGTCGAGGGTCTTTTGGGCCTCTGCCTGGTCCGCTTCGGAGCCGTTGGCCTGAACGGCGAACTTCCCGATTTTGATGACCAGATCGGCGCAGTTCTTGAGCTGCTCGATCGACGAACACGCAGTCGGCACCACCACGGCGAAGGCGATGAGCACGGCGGCCACACCGACGGCGAACCGGCGATCGGCGGTTCGGGAGGAGGAAGACATGCGGCGTCCTTTCCGGGTCCTGGGGGTGTCCCGGTGTCGACCCGCAGCGTAGTGGGGCCGCAGGCCGACGGGGTCTCAGCCGACTTTGCGTTCACCCAGTCGCCGCTTGTTGACCAGCATCGACTTGGTGTAGTCCCGGTTCATCATCGCAATGAAGTCGACGCTGATCTCCTTGGGGCACGCCTCCTGGCACTCTCCGTAGTTGGTGCACGACCCGAAGAACGACTCCATGGTCTCGACCATGGCCTTGGTGCGTTGGAAGCGCTCGGCCTGACCCTGCGGGAGCAGGTTGAGGTGTTGGATCTTCGCCGATGTGAACAGGTTTGCCGCCGAGTTGGGACAGGCCGCTACGCAGGCGCCGCACCCGATGCATGCTGCAGCGTCCATGGCCGCGTCTGCGGCCTCCTTGGGCACCGGAGTCTCGTTGGCGTCCTGAGCGGCACCGGTGTTGACCGTGATGAATCCGCCCGACTCGATGATCCGGTCGAACGCTGCACGGTTGACGGCGAGGTCCTTGATGATCGGGAATGCTGCGGCGCGCCACGGTTCGATCGTGATGTGGTCGCCGTCGTTGAACTTGCGCATGTGCAACTGGCACGTCGCGGTGCCCTTCTGCGGCCCGTGCGCCTGCCCGTTGATCATGAGCCCGCAACTGCCGCAGATGCCCTCACGGCAGTCGTGGTCGAACGCAATCGGCTCACGGTTGTCGGCGATCAGCTGCTCGTTGACGTAGTCGAGCATCTCGAGGAACGAGGCGTCGTCGGCGACGGTGGTCGAGTACTCCTCGAAGTGTCCGCCGGAGTCGGGTCCGTCTTGGCGCCAGACCTTGAGGTTGAGGTTCAGCATCTTGGTCACGTTCGTACTCTCGTTCCTCGTTGGTTCTCGATGGTGCTCAGCGGGCCCGGCTGCTGGCGCCGCTCACTTGTAGCTGCGTTGGGTGAGTTGGACGTTCTCGAACTCGAGTGGCTCCTTGTGCAGCACGGCGTCGTTGTGCACGTCGGGGCCGCCCCACTCCCAGGCACCGACGAAGGCGAAGTTCTCGTCGTCACGCTGCGCCTCACCCTCCGGGGTCTGGTGCTCCTCTCGGAAGTGCCCGCCACAGGACTCCTCACGCTGGAGGGCGTCGGCGACCTTCAACTCGGCCATCTCCATGAAGTCCGACACTCGAAGCGCCTTCTCGAGCGACTGGTTGAACCCGTTCGCCTCGCCGAGCACCCGCACGTCGGACCAGAACTCCTCCCGCAACGCCGGGATCTCGGCGAGCGCCTTCTCGAGGCCGGTCCGGTTCCGACTCATGCCGCAGTAGTCCCAGACGAGCTTGCCGAGCTCGCGGTGGTAGTGGTCCGGTGAACGGGTGCCGCCGACCGCCATGAGCTGATCGATTCGGGACTGGGAGTCGGCCACGGTCTGGGTGAATGCCGGATCCGACGTGTCCATGACGGGTGTCCCGAGGAGGCCGGCGAGGTACCCGGGCACCGTTGCCGGCGCCACGAAGTAGCCGTCGGCGAGGCCCTGCATGAGTGCCGACGCACCCAGACGGTTGGCCCCGTGATCCGAGAAGTTGGCCTCGCCGAGTGCGAACAGCCCGGGGATGGACGTCATCAGGTTGTAGTCCACCCACAGGCCGCCCATCGTGTAGTGGGTGGCGGGGTAGATGCGCATGGGGACCTGGTAGGGGTCCTCGCCGGTGATGCGCTCGTACATGTCGAACAGGTTCCCGTAGCGGGCCTTGATCGTCTCGGCGCCGAACCGCTCGATGGCGTCGCTGAAGTCCAGGTAGACCCCGTTCTTGAGCGGGCCGACACCGCGGCCCTCGTCGACGACGGTCTTGGAGTTCCTCGACGCCACGTCGCGGGGGACGAGGTTGCCGAACGCCGGGTACTTGCGCTCGAGGTAGTAGTCCCGATCGGACTCGGGGATGTCGCCTGGCGAACGTTGTTCGTCGAACTGCGCCGGCACCCAGATTCGCCCGTCGTTGCGGAGCGACTCGGACATGAGCGTGAGCTTGGACTGGAACTCGTCCGCCGGCGGGATGCACGTCGGGTGGATCTGCGTGAAGCACGGATTGGCGAACGCCGCACCGTGACGGTGCGCCCGCCACGTGGCGGTCACGTTGCACGCCTTGGCGTTGGTCGACAGGAAGTAGACGTTGCCGTAGCCGCCGGTGCACAGGAGCACGGCGTGGCCTGCGAAGCTGACGATCTCGCCGGTGAGCAGGTCACGGCAGGTGATGCCCTGTGCCCGGCCGTCGGACACGACGACGTCCTGCATCTCCATGCGGTTGTGGAGCTCGACGGTCCCGGCTCGGATCTGCCGGGCGAGTGCTTGGTATGCGCCGAGCAGGAGTTGCTGGCCGGTCTGACCGCGTGCGTAGAACGTCCGTGACACCTGGGCGCCACCGAAGGAACGGTTGTCGAGCAGGCCGCCGTACTCACGGGCGAACGGGACGCCTTGGGCGGCGCACTGGTCGATGATGTTCCCCGAGACCTGTGCGAGCCGGTAGACGTTGGCCTCACGTGAGCGGTAGTCGCCGCCCTTGATGGTGTCGTAGAAGAGCCGGTAGACGCTGTCGCCGTCGTTGCGGTAGTTCTTGGCGGCGTTGATTCCGCCCTGTGCGGCGATCGAGTGCGCCCGACGAGGCGAGTCGTGGTACGTGAAGGCCTTCACGTTGTAGCCGAGTTCCCCGAGGCTGGCGGCCGCTGACGCTCCGGCCAGTCCGGTGCCCACCACGAGCACCGTGAACTTCCGACGGTTGTTGGGGTTGACCAACTTGAGGTCGAACTTGTGGTTGTCCCACTTGTCGGCCAGAGGCCCCGAAGGGATCTTGGGGTCGAGGTCGAGAGCCATGACGTTGCTCCTCGCTGCTCAGGTTCGGTTTCGTTGGGTCAGTTGGACACGATGCCGGTCAGCACCGCAATGGGGAAGAACACGTTCATGCCGGCCACCACGACGGCGAACGTGGCGGCGAACGCCCGCCGGGCGCCGTTGTAGCGAGGGCTGTTGAGGCCGAGGGTCTGGAACATCGACCAGCCGCCGTGGAACAGGTGGATCCCCAGGGCGATGTTGGCGACGATGTACACCGCAGCCACCGGCGGACGGCTCAGGCTGGTCACCAGGTTGTTGTAGGCGTCAGCCTTGACGAACTGCGGATCGAACCAGCCCCAGGTCAGGTCGCCGAGGTGGAAGATCAGGTACAGGCCGATGATGATTCCGGACCACCGCATGGTGCGGGCGGCGAAGTTGGCAGCGATGTAGTCCCGAGGCGACTGGTACTTCACGGGCCGGGCCCGGTGGTTCATTCGGGTCAGTTGGTACGCCGAGAGGATGTGGAGCCCGAACATCACGATCAGGCCCACCCGGAACGCCCAGAGGACCCCGTTCTCGGGCACGATGGGGTAGAGGAGGGTCTTGAGGGACTCGGCGTAGGCGTCGAACTCCTCTGCACCGAGGAACATCTTGAGGTTGCCGACCATGTGGGCGAACACGAACCCCATCAGGCCCAGTCCGGTGACGGCCATCACCCACTTCTTGCCAATGGCACTCGACCAGAACTCGACGGGCCACGGCTGGTTGGCCCGCTGCGGACGATGTACCTGCGGGGCGTCGGCGCCCCGGCGTTCCATGGCCTGGGTCATGCCCGGGACCTCCAGATCACACGCTTCCTACCCACTCCGGCGTTTGTCGCACTGTCAGAAACTACCGCTCGCCAGGCCGATTGGCCCAAACATCCCACCCCGGATCGTTTCGGGCACCGCTGCGCTCGGAGCGCTCCGGTGAGCAGCAGCGATCCGGTGAGCGCCGGCGACACCGATCGTGCCGTGATCGCCGTTGCGGTGGCGCTGGTCGACGTCGACCTGGTCGCTGAGGAGCTGTTCACGCTGGGAGCGTCGGCGGTCAGCGAGTTCGCCGGGCCGGACACCGCAGGGGGCGCAGTCGAGCTGCTCGCCGACGTCCCCGTCGAA
>VGBZ01000044.1 GCA_016870275.1 Actinomycetota bacterium | reverse complement strand
ACGTCATCCGACTGGCGGTCAGCGGTGCGCTGCTCGGTCGCAACCGGGATGGTCGCAGACGGAGCAGGACGATCTGGTGCGCTCCACGGTCAGCTCGTACCGCAATGCCATCGGTGTCTTCGCCTATTGGTCGAACCTCGAGGTCTGGTTCGCCAGCATGCGTGCGGAGGATCTGGAGGGATTCACCGTCAACGACAAGGGTCGTCAGCGTCTGCAACGAACCGTTTCGAAGGCTCGGGCCAATGACCTCAACCGGGCCGTGGCGAAGTTCACTGAGGTCGTCGACGGACGACGTCAGTTCCGGGACGATCCACCGCTGCTCCACCGGGTCGAGACGTTCTACTCCGCCGCCGATCCCGACCAGATCGGCGAGGCGTTGCACCGGTTCCTGGTGGACTACCTGCTCACGTTGCCTGACGATGTGCAGCTTCTGATGTCCCGCTACCGAGTGTTCGACGAGGCGCTCAAGGTCGTCGGTGTCGGCAGCGTCGGTACTCGCTGCTACATCCTGCTCGGTGAGGGTCGCGACGCTGAGGACCTGATGCTGCTCCAGGTCAAGGAGGCCGATACATCCGTCCTCGCACCGTGGTGGGAGTCCTCGGCTTTCAGCAACGAGGGTGAGCGGGTGGTGCAGGGACAGCGGATCATGCAGGCGGCGTCGGATCCGTTCCTCGGATGGGCCCAGATGGGCAGCCAGTACTACTACCTCCGGCAGTTCCGGGTCATGAAGGGCTCCGTCGATCTGAGCGAGATCCCCCGTGGGGGAGCCTCCCGTTACCTGTCGCTGTGCGGCTGGACCCTGGCCCGGGCCCATGCCCGTTCCGGTCACGCCGTCGCCATCTCGGCGCACCTCGGTACGTCGGACAAGTTCGACGAGGCACTGGTGAGGTTCGCTCGTCGTTACGCCGATCAGGTCGAACTCGACTACAGGGCGTTCGCCGCGGCAGCGAGTTCGGGGGGGTTGGCGGTCGCTGCGGACCCGGTCGGTTCCTGATCGTCTGACGCACGGTGGCGTGCGTAGGCCCAGCCCGGTCCGCGCACGACGTAGGAGAGTCGATCACCCCAGTCGTCCGAGTGAGCGACGTCGTCGATCATCGCTGCGTACTCGTGAGTGGCGATACGCATCGGGTTGTAGGTGTCGATGTTGGTCGTCAGGCCGTAGACCACGGGTTCGTCGGGGTCCTCCTCGGCGAAGGTCCCGAACAGTCGGTCCCAGATGATGAGGATCCCACCGTGGTTCCGGTCGATGTAGCGGAGGTTGGAACCGTGGTGGACCCGGTGGTGGGAGGGTGAGTTGAGCCACCGCTCGAACGGGCCGATCCGGTCGATGGCGTCGGTGTGGATCCAGAACTGGTAGACGAGGTTCAGCGCCCGAGCCTGTTGGATGATCTCGGGCCGGACTCCGGCGAGCGCCAACAGTCCGTAGGGCACGAAGGTGCCGAGCGCATCGGCGACCGGTTGCCTGAGGGCGGTGGAGAGGTTGTAGCGCTCGCTCGAGTGGTGCACCACGTGGATGGCCCACATGTAGCGACTGCTGTGCATGAACCGGTGGTTCCAGTAGTAGATGAAGTCCCAACCGACCATGGCGACGGCCCACGCCAGCGGCCCGGTTCCGAGGTCGGGACCCGGGCGCCGGGCGAAGAGGCGCCGACCGGTGGTCTGTGCTGCCAGCGTTCCGCAGATCGACGCTCCTGCTCCGGCGATTGCGGCCACCGCTGTCGTTCCAGAGATGCGCCGGGCGGCTCGTGCCAGGGACCCGCCGCTCGATCGTTCGACACGAGGTTGATCAGATCGCTCATCGGCCATACGAGCGCACACGTCGGCGACCACGGTGACAGCAGCCGCCGCTCCGGCGGCCCCGATCACCAGACGTCGGCGTGACCGTCGGGTGAGGTTCAGCCGTTGGACCGTTCGCGGGAGTACGAACGGGGCGACGAGGCTGGCGACGCCCATCGTGAGGCTCGCAGCCGTGTCGGCCGGCGAGTAGTCCCCTGGGGTCGTGGTGCCGGTTCGCTCCGCTCGACGGTGATGGTGCCAGGCCTCGGCGGCCATCGAGGCGAAGTAGAACGGAACAGCTGCGACGGTCAGGTCACCCACGGATCACAAGTTACTCACGTTGTCCCGATCGGGCCGAGGCGGACGGTGTTGATCTCGATTCCCTCGGAGATCCGAAGCGCAGCGAGTCCCGGTGGAATGGTCGGCGGAACGTAGGGGTCGGCTGCTCCGATGTTCACCCGGTAGCCAAGGTCGGCGAGCGAGGCGATCGTCAATCGGCTGAGCGGGTTGGTGCCGTAGTCGATGAATCCGGTCATCAACTCGTTGTCGAACGTGGTCTCCCGCCAGTGACTGTCGGCGGTCCCCGGCCCGCCGGTGGCCTCCACCGGCACCGCTCCGGCGCCCCCCAGAGCGGACCACTCGCTGACGCCCCGAGGCCCGTTGAACCGAGGATCACCCGAACCCGATCCGGACAACAGTGACCCGGAGGTGGGGAGGTCCCAGACCGTTCCGAATCCGAGGACGTGGGTCATCTCGTGGAGGATGACGTCGTCGAGGAGTCCGATGCTACCCAGACCCGCAAGGTCGGCGGAGTCGAACTCCATCACGCCGAAGCGAGGCAGTCGATCGGTGGCGTCGATGAGGCACGGCCCGGCCCGGGCGAGGACGCCGCCGACGCCGTCGATCGCCGTGGTCGAGTAGTCGATCAGGAGGTCGTCGACCGTCCCCGAGAACACGCCGTTGGAGGCCCCACACACGTTCGCCCCGATGTTGACCGACGTTGCGGGAACTCCGGCAGCGAGGACGCTCTCCCATCGAGCTTCGGCGGCGATGAAGTTCGAGGCGATGGCCGGATCGACGGGGCCCTGGGCCCGCAGGACGATGTCGTAACTCTCCGACGGCCCGGTCAATGCGGAGAACCCCAGTGTGGCGGTTGCGGACTCCGGAGCGTCCACCACTGTGAGCCGCACCGTGGTGGGACCAGTCGAGTCGATCACCACATTGCGACTCCGAGCGCCGTTGCACGGCGCCACGACGAGTTCCTCGGTGCCGTCGTCACCGACGTCGAACCGGCAGGTGAGAGGCGAGTTCTGCGGATCGGCCACGTTCCAGCGGAGTGGAACGAGCGCCGGAATGACCGCAGTCGCCACCGGCGTGTTGAACGACAGCACCACCGGCGCCGTCCCGGTGAGCGTGGTCGTAGTGGTGGGTGCCGGCGGAGGTGGCGGTACGCAGGCGACTCCGAGTGCGACGAGCGTAGTCACCGCAACGAGGGCCCGATAGCGACGCCGTATCATGCGATTCGGATTCGGCTGCATGCCACCACCTCCTCCCGGACGGACTTCCGGTGCGCTCTGTGGGGTCTGCTCCGGGAAGTTCCGGTTTGCCACCGCCTAGGATCATAGGCCGTCCCGCCGCAATCTTTACGAGGACAGAAATCGAGCAACAGGGGTCGTGATGGTTCGACAACGAGGTGTTCCAGCAGAGGGCAACCGGGTCGTGATGACGTCGTGGTCGGCCCAGAACCACGTGAGCCAACTCCAGATCGCAGCCGCCGAGGGCGCCTGGCTCACCGATCCCGGCGGCCGTCGCTACCTCGACCTCGGCAGCCAGTTGATCAACGTCAACCTGGGTCACCAGCACCCCAGACTGGTCGACGCGATCCAGCGCCAGGCCGATGTCCTGTGCACTGCGGCCCCGTCCTTCGCCGTGGAGGTTCGCACCGAGGCAGCCCGCCTGATCGTCGAACGCTCACCCGCCGGAATGGAGCGGGTGTTCTTCACCAACGGCGGCGCCGAGGCGAACGAGAACGCTGTGCGGATGGCACGGATCCACACCGGCCGGCACAAGGTCCTGTCGACCTATCGGAGCTACCACGGCGCCACTGCCACGGCCATCACCCTGACCGGAGAGCCGCGTCGGTGGCCGTCGGAGCCGGGCGTCCCCGGGGTGGTCCACTTCTTCGGGCCGTACCTCTACCGCTCGCCGTTCCACGCCACGAACGAGACCGACGAGTGTGAACGTGCGCTCGACCACCTCGAGCAGGTGGTCACGTTCGAGGGACCCCACACCGTTGCCGCCGTCCTCCTCGAATCGATTGTCGGCACCAACGGGGTGCTGCTGCCACCGGAGGGGTACCTCGCCGGAGTGCGGGAGATCTGTGATCGCTACGGGATCCTGCTCATCGCTGACGAGGTCATGGTCGGCTTCGGCCGTGTCGGCGAATGGTTCGCCGTCGACCACTGGGACGTCTCGCCGGATCTCATCTGCTTCGCCAAGGGAGTCAACTCGGGTTACGTGCCACTCGGCGGAGTGGTCGTCTCCGCCGATGTGGCCGCCACGTTTGACGAACGACCATTCCCCGGTGGACTGACCTACAGCGGGCATCCGCTCGCCTGCGCCGTCGCTGCGGAGTCCATTCGGGTGTTCACCGACGAACAGTTGCTCGATCGGGTGCGGAAGATCGGTGAGGGGCTCCTGCAGCCCGAACTCGAGGCGATCGCTGAACGGCACCCGTCTGTGGGTGAGGTCCGCGGGCTCGGGATGTTCTACGCCGTCGAGTTGGTCCGTGATCGTTCGACCCGGGAGCCGCTCGTGCCGTTCAACGCCAGTGGCGCTGCGGCGGCACCGATGGCGGAGTTCGCCGCCGCCTGCAAGGAAGGTGGGGTCTGGCCTTTCGTGAACAGCAACCGATTGCACATAGCGCCCCCTCTCGTGACGTCCGAGAGCGACCTGCGTCTGGCGCTCGAGATCATCGATTCCGCCCTCGATGTCGCCGATGCGGCAGCGGCCTGACCGGGGACGCTCGAGCGAAGCCTGCCTCCGGGTTGCCGGACCCGGCAGGGGTGAGTGGGTGACCCCCCGCCGGTGAACTAGAATCATCCCAGGTAGAAGACCACGTTTTTATCGTAGGTCGCTGAACAAGGAAAAGGAATCACATCGTGCCCACCGGATCAGTCAAGAAGTTCGACAAGGGTTGGGGTTTCATCACCCCTGACGACGGATCGAACGACGTGTTCGTCCACTACTCCAACATCTCCGGTTCCGGCTTCAAGAACTTGGAGGTCGGGCAGCGGGTCGAGTTCGAGGTAGGTCCGGGTCGCAAGGGCGATGAAGCTCTCGACGTTCGCGTGATCTGAGTTCTGTGCCGCCGCAGACGGTTGGTGCCCACCGTCTCCGAAACTCCTTCGGTGTTCTTCTCGTCGTCGTCGCTGTTCTCCTAGTCCCGGTCTCCGTCCTCGGGGTCTGGATTCGGAACCAGTTGCTCGACACCGACCGCTACACCGAAACCGTCACACCGCTGGCCTCGGATCCAGACATCCAAGATGCCGTCACCGAACGAGTGACAAAGGCGATCTACGATGGCGTCGACGTCAAGTCACTCGTCGCCGAAGCGCTTCCTGAGAAAGGGGCGTTCCTCGCATCGCCGATCAGTCTTGGCATCGAGAACCTCATCGAACGGTTGACCCGAGAACTCGTCACCAGCGACCGATTCGCCCAGCTGTGGGTGTCCGCCAACCAGAAGGCCCACCAGGCGCTCGTCGACGTGCTCACCAAACCGGGTGACCGCAAGGGTTCGGTCTCGGTCGACCTGTCCGGGGTCGTCGCCGAGGTCCAGTCCCGTCTCTCGTCCTCCGGCATCGACATCTTCTCGGGCGACAAGATCGACCCGCAGCTCGAGCTCTTCGAATCCGACGATCTGGCTCGTGTGCAGACGGCAGTGAGCCTGTTCGACACGCTTGCGACCATCATGCCCTGGGTGGCCATCGGCCTGCTCGTCGCTGCGGCGTTCGTCTTCGTCGACCACCGCCGGGGGGTGCTCGCTGGTTTCGTCGGCCTGCTCGTCGGGGCGCTGATCACCGTGGCCTTCTTTACCGCCGCCCGATGGCTCCTGCTCTTCGAACTACCCGCCGGCACTTCCACCTCAGCGGTCGAAGCGATCTTCGACAACCTCACCCGCTTCGTGCGGGGCTCGCTCCGAGCGCTGGTGGCGGTTGGTTTCGTCGGTGTGCTCGCAGCGGTGCTCGCCGGTCCCAGCCGTCCGGCGACGGCGCTGCGACGATGGGTCGGGATTGGTGTGTCGAAGACCGGTGATGCAGCGGCGGCGCATGGCGCTCGCCTCGGCGGCTTCGGGGCGTTCGTCGCCGAGTACCTCGTCGCCATCCGAGTCGCCGTGGTGGCCGTCGCCGTGCTCGTCCTGGTCGTGGGGGAGCAGCCGTCCGCAGGGTCTGTCCTGTGGACCGCAGTGCTTACTCTCGTGGCGCTGGTCGTGATCGAGATCGTGGCTCGTACCGCCGCCGCCGAGACGAGCGCCTCGTCCGAGCAACCCGATTCCGTGGCGGACTGACTCGGCAAGGCGTTCCTCCACATCGGTATCCTCCTGCCATGAACGATCTGGTGATTCGTGACGGACTGGTGGTCGACGGGACCGGCGCGCCGGGCGCCCCCGGTGACGTCGTGGTCAACGGTGGTGTGATCACCGAGGTGACCGAGGCCGGTCGAGCCGGCCGGGGTCGTCAGGAGATCCACGCCGATGGGCGCCTCGTGACGCCGGGCTGGGTCGACGTCCACACCCACTACGACGGTCAGGCCACCTGGGATCCCGAGCTGTCCCCCTCGGGGTGGCACGGTGTGACCACGGCGGTCATGGGCAACTGTGGCGTTGGATTCGCACCGGCCGCAGCGGACCGGCGTGAGTGGCTGATCCAACTCATGGAGGGAGTCGAGGATATTCCCGGAACTGCGCTCGCCGAGGGCATGAGTTGGAACTGGGAGACGTTCCCCGAGTATCTCGATGAGCTCGAACGGCTGCCTCGGACCCTCGACGTTGCAGCTCTCGTGCCCCACGGCGCCGTGCGCGCCTACGTGATGGGCGATCGCGGTGCGGCCAACGAACCGGCGACCGCTGAGGAGACGCGCCGGATGGGCGAGATCGTCGCCGAGGCGATTCGTGCCGGAGCTGCGGGGTTCTCCACCACCAGGACCGTCCTGCATCGGGCCAAGGACGGCGAACTCGCTGCTGGCACCACTGCGTCCCCCGACGAGTTGCTCGGAATCGGCGACGCCATGGGCCTCGCCGGTGCGGGAGTGTTCGAGATGGCCAGCGACATGGTGGTTCCGGCTGATGAGTTCCGGTGGATGACGGAGCTCTCGCAGCGGAGCGGGCGGACCGTGACGTTCAACTGCCTCCAGTCCGATGTGTGGCCCGAGCAGTGGCGAGAGCTGCTCGAGCTGTCCGACCGCGCCGGAGACGTCGGCGCCCACATCGTTCCCCAGGTCGCCGGGCGTCCGGCGTGCCTGCTGTTCGGGCTCGAGTCCAGCCTCCACCCGTTCATCGCCAATCCGAGCTACCGGAGGATTGCGGGTCTCCCGCTCGCTGAGCGGGTAGCGGCCATGCGCAAGCCCGACGTCCGCGAGGCGATCCTCACCGAGACCGTCGACATCGGCGAGTTCGGCAATTACCTGCTCACGAGCTTCCACAAGATGTTCCCGCTTGGGGATCCCCCCGACTACGAACCTGCACCGGAGCTGAGTGTCGCAGCGACTGCCGAGCGAACCGGTCGGCGTCCGGCGGACGTGGTGTACGACTTGTTGCTCCAACGGGAAGGCCACGAGCTCGTCTACTTCCCGCTGCTCGGCTACAGCCACGGTGACTTCGGGGCGCTCGAGGCGATGCTGGATCACCCGGGCACCGTGCTCGGCCTCGGCGACGGAGGGGCTCACTGCGGCCTGCTCTGTGATGCGAGCCTGCCCTCGTACATGTTGACGCACTGGGTTCGGGATCGTGACCGTGGGGAACGGTTCTCGCTCGAACGGGTCGTGGCCATGCAGACCAGCGAGACCGCTGAACTGTACGGCTACGGGGATCGTGGTGTGATCGCACCCGGTCGCCGGGCCGACGTCAACGTGATCGATCTCGACGGGCTCTCGCTGGCCCCGCCGGAGATGGTCCACGACCTGCCAGCCGGTGGCCGCCGCCTCATTCAGCGTGCGAAGGGTTACGGGGCCACGGTCTGCAATGGTGTTCCGGTTCGCCTCGATGACGAATCGACCGGCGAGCGGCCGGGTCGGCTCGTCCGGGGTACCCGACCTACACCGATCACCCGCTGATCGATCTGGCGTGCGGGTTCTGGCGCCGGTCTACGGTCTCGACGGCGCAGCAGACGAGGCCCGGTCGCTCGCAGCGGACGGGGTCGACGGGGTCTTCACCTTCGAGGGCCCCCATGATGTGTTCGTCCCGCTAGCGCTCGCAGCAGCCGCTGCCGACGTGTCGGTCATGACGAACGTGGCGATCGCCTTCCCGCGGAATGCCGTTCACCTCGCTCACGCAGCCTGGGACCTGCACGAACTCTCTCAGGGCCGATGCACGCTCGGACTCGGAGCACAGGTACGAACCCACGTCGAGCGGCGATTCGGTGTGGCGTTCGACCGTCCCGCCGAACGGATGCGTGACACGGTCGAGGCGGTCCGTGCGGTGTTCTCGACCTGGCAGACGGGTGCGCCGCTTGATCACCGGGGTCCGTTCCGGACACACACGCTCATGACTCCGATGTTCTCCCCGCAACCGCATCCTTCCGGCCCGCCACGGATCGCCGTCGGTGGTCTCGGTCCACGGATGTGCGGCATCGCAGCAGAGGTGGCCGACGAACTCGCAGTCATGCCGGTGACGAGCGAGCGCTTCTTCAACGACCGCACCCTTCCAGCGGTCGCCGACGGACTTGCGCGTCGGTCGCCAACGCTCGGTGAGTTCGGGATCCTGCCCGAGTTGATCGTGGCGTGCGGCCGGGACGCGCCCGAGCAGGCGGTGGCCGACGCCGGCTGCCGAGCGCTGCTCGGCTTCTACGCCTCGACGCCCGCCTATCGTCCGGTGCTCGAGCATGAGGGTTTCGGAGGCATTCAGCCTGCGGCCCAGCAGATGGTTCGGGAGGCTCGGTGGGGCGAGTTGGCTTCGCTGGTGCCCGATGAGCTGCTCGATCTCGTCGCCGTGAGGGGCACGCCGTCGGAGGT
The DNA here is from genome assembly GCA_016870275.1 of Actinomycetota bacterium. Classification (GTDB taxonomy): domain Bacteria; phylum Actinomycetota; class Acidimicrobiia; order Acidimicrobiales; family Microtrichaceae; genus SXMI01. The sequence continues at coordinate 9,704 of VGBZ01000044.1, read as the reverse complement.
GGCCTCCACGCTCGAGCGACGCTACGGCGCCCACGCCGTGCGGGTCTGCATTTACACGCCATACGAACCCGCCATGGGTTTGATGGGCGAACTGGTCACCGCCATCAGCTCCTGACCGGCGCTCCAGAAGAGTTTGCCGAGTCTCCCGCTCGCTGTCGCCTCTCGTTCGAATGGATGACAGGTCTGTTTCCAGAGTCCGGCGGTCGTGGATCATCCCGACATGGCGAAGGGAGATCCTCGTGCGCCGAAGCTTGTCCGTTGTCGCCGTCCTCGGCCTCCTCGCTGTTGTTGCCGCAGCGTGCGTGATGCCGCCGCCGCCCGCCCCGGGACCGGTGCCGACGTTCGGGTTCATCGGGCGCTACAGCATCGGCCTCGGTGACGGGTCCGGTGAGATCGCAGCCATCGACGGGGATCTGATGGTCGTGACCAACTCCGAGGACAACTCCCTCGACTTCGTCGACGTGTCCGACCCGGGTGCTCCTGCACCGATCCAGCGGAAGTCGTTGGTGGACTACGGATCTGGGCCGAACAGCGCTGCGGTCTCCGGTGATCCCGTTCTGGTGATCGTGGACGGACTCGTCCCGGGCGGGAACGGTCGGTTGGTGGTCTTCGACCGGATCGGCCGCTTCATCGGCGATGCGGAGGTCGGTGCCACACCAGACATGGTGGCCGTCTCGGAGAACGGCAAGCGGGTAGTGATCGCCAACGAAGGGGAGCCGACCAGCTACGGCCAGCCCGACTCTGTCGGCCCCGAGGGCACTTTCAGTGTGGTCAACATCGCCGGTCCGTACGCCATCGCCGCTGGTGATGCCCCGTCGCAGCCCGGTTGGACCGGTACCCCGCAGGTACAGGCGAACACCTCGACCGTCTCGTTCGCCGACTTCAACGTCGGTGGTCCACGTGCGGCGGAACTTCCCGCCGATGTCCGGGTGTTCGGTCCCGGGGCGTCCGTTGCCCAGGACCTCGAGCCGGAGTACGTCGCCTTCACCGGCAACGCCTACGACGTCGTGGTGACGCTTCAGGAGAACAACGCAGTCGCCCTCGTCGACGTCAATGCACTCAGTGTCGTCAACATTCGGCCCCTCGGGAGCGTCGACCACAGCCTGGTCGGCCAGGGAATCGATGCGTCCGATAAGGACAACACGATCAACATCGCCAACTGGCCGGTTCGTGGCCTGCGGCAGCCGGACGCCAACGCATCATTCAGGAGTGGTGGTCAGGTTCACGACATCACCGCCAACGAGGGAGACGCCCGCGAGTACTCCGGTTTCGCCGAGGAGGTCCGAGTGGGCAACGGGGCAGTCACCCTCAACCCGGTCACGTTCCCGAATGCGGCGACACTGAAGAACAACGCCAATCTCGGTCGGCTCAACATCACGAATACCAGCCCGAAGAACGGGAGCGGCCAGTACGTGGAGCTCAACTCCTTCGGCACCCGTTCGTTCTCGATCTTCCGGGAGGACGGGACCCTCGTGACGGACTCGGGCGACGACTTCGAGCAGATCACGGCGGCGCTCCTGCCGGAGAACTTCAACGCCAGCAACAACTCGGCGACGTTCGACGACCGCTCCGACAACAAGGGCCCGGAACCCGAAGGTGTTGCCACCGGACTCGTCGACGGCAACCAGTTGGCGTTCGTCGGCCTCGAGCGTGTCGGCGGCGTCATGGTCTACAACGTCACCAATCCGGCGAACCTCCAGTTCCTCCAGTACCTGAACACGCGTGACTTCACCGTCGCCGCCGGTCCGGACGCCGGTCCCGAGGGCGTGTCGTTCGTCCCGGCCGACCGCAGCCCGACGGCGGCGCCGCTCGTGTCGGTGTCGCACGAGATCTCGGGCACCGTCGTGTTCTACGGGCCGATCGACCCCGACGGTGCGGGCGATCTGACACTCCTGCACAACAACGACGGTGAGTCCGTGCGCGAGCCGCAGATCGCCACCTCCGGGGGGACGAGCCTGCCGGTCGGTGGTGTGGCGGCGTCCGCCACGGTGGCCGACCGTGAGCGTCGTGACGGCTATGCCAAAGGCAACTCAGGCCTCAACGTCTTACGCCGGCGACGCCTTCCTGGCCTCGGCCGGTCTGGCGTGCGTGCCGCCGCCGGCGCCGGCGACCACGCCGGTCTACGGCGCGGTGGCCCAGCGCCAGATCGACTACGACGCGCACATCATCGGGAACCACGAGTTCGACTTCAACCCGGATTTCCAGGGTTCTTCATCAAGGGGTTCCGGACCAAGGGACGGCTCACCCAGCCTTTCCTGTCGGCCAACCTCGACTTCAGCGGCGAGCCCGGATTCGCATCGCTCCTCGATCCGGACGGACTCCTGACCGGGACCACCGTCGGTGACCAGGTCGTGGCCAAGTCGAAGATCGTGAACGACCGGGTGACCGGCGGACGCTTCGGGGTCGTCGGTGCCGCCACACCGCTCCTCCCGACGATCTCCTCGCCCCGGAACGTCACGGTGACCCCGGATCTCGCCTCGACCGCAGCGACGGTGCAGACGGAGATCGATCGCCTCCGCGACACCTAAGGGGTCGAGTGGATCATCGTGGTATCGCACCTGCAGAACGTCGCCAACGACCGGTCGCTCGTCGCCCTCCTCGAAGGCGTCGACGTGGCCGTGGCCGGTGGTGGCGACGAGCTCCTGGCCAATGCGGCGATTCAGACCTCTGCGGTCGACCCGGTCGCAGCGTGCACGGCGGCGTTCAACCAGCCGATCGTCAACACCGAGGTCGTGCTGAACACCGCTCGTGGGAGCAACACCACCACCTCGAAGGGCAATCGGACGGCCGAGACCAACACGGGCAACACGGTCACCGACGCCTACCTGGCCGCGTACGACAACTACGGACCCGCAGCCGGCCTGCCGGCTCGCGGTCCGGCCAATCCGGTCGTGGCCGTCCAGAACGGCGGCGGGATCCGTGACAACGCCGGTCCGGCACTGCCCGTCGGCGGTGTCGCTCCCGGTGAGGTCACCCGGAAGAACACCCTCGACACGCTGGCGTTCTTCACGAACCTCCTCACCGTGGTCAACGACGTGACTCCGACCGAGCTCGAGGAGATCCTCGAGCGGTCTGCGGCGAGCCTGCCGGGCGCCGGAGGACAGTTCCTCCAGGTGGGCGGGATGAAGGTCACCTACAAGGCGTCAAACACCGCCCAGGTCTTCACCTCCGGCGCAGTGACCACCCCGGGGAACCGCGTCGTCAGCGTAGAGCTCCCCGACGGAACGAAGATCGTCGACGCCGGTGCCGTGGTGCCGGGTGCGCCGTCGGTGCGGATCGTGACCAACAGCTTCACCGCGGAGGGCGGCAACAACTTCACGACGCTGGCCAACACGCCGGCGGCCGACCGGGTCAACGTGGGCTCCACCTATGAGGCGGTCTGGGTCGAGTACCTCCAGTCGCTCGCAGCCGGGACTCCCGGTGGCCTGCCGTCACGTCCGACGATCACAGCGGCGCAGTACCCCGTCGCTGGTGAGGGTCGCATCGTCGTGACCCCCTGATCCGACCGGGTCCGGCGTCCTGGCAAGCTCCCCGGTGGCCAGGGCGTCGGGCCCGGCGGCGACTCGGTTCATCCTCGACGCCGACCTAGGGTGGCGCCGTGAGCAGCCTGCCCGGGGTGTCCGAGATCTTCGACGCAGCTGCGTGGACCGAGGTCACCGACGTGGGTCCACTCCGCGACGTCACCTACCACCGGGCGACCGACGTCGGGGTGGTCCGCGTCGCGTTCGACCGTCCGGAGGTGCGCAACGCGTTCCGTCCGTCCACGGTCGACGAGCTGTACCGGGTGCTCGACCACGCCCGGCAGACCTCGGACGTGGGCTGTGTCCTGCTCACCGGTAACGGGCCGTCGTCACGGGACGGCGGCTGGGCGTTCTGCTCCGGTGGCGACCAACGGATCCGTGGCCGCGACGGCTACCGCTACACGCTGGAGGTCGGCGACGAGCCCGGTGAGACCGCAGCGCACATCGACCCGGCCCGGAGCGGTCGGCTCCACATCCTTGAGGTGCAGCGGCTCATCCGGACCATGCCGAAGGTCGTGATCTGCGTGGTGCCGGGCTGGGCCGCCGGCGGCGGTCACAGCCTCCACGTGGTGTCGGACCTGACGCTGGCGAGTCGCCAGCACGCCCGGTTCAAGCAGACCGACGCCGACGTGGCGAGCTTCGACGGTGGGTTCGGATCTGCGTACCTCGCTCGGCAGGTCGGCCAGAAGTTCGCCCGTGAGATCTTCTTCCTGGGCGAGGAGTACTCGGCCGAGGACGCGCACCGCATGGGCATGGTCAATGCCGTGGTCGACCACGACGATCTGGAACGGGTGGCGCTCGAGTGGGGTCGGAAGGTCCTGGGCAAGTCGCCAACGGCCCAGCGCATGTTGAAGTTCAGCTTCAACCTGATCGACGACGGTCTGGTCGGCCAGCAGGTCTTCGCCGGCGAGGCGACGCGGCTCGCGTACATGACCGACGAGGCGGCCGAGGGTCGTGACTCGTTCCTGGAGAAGCGGCCGCCGGACTGGTCGCCGTTCCCCTGGCACTACTGAGGCCGTGGCACCGCAGCGGCGAGTGCACGTTCCGCAACGGTTGCGGCGGACCAGGGTCCGCCGGGAGCTGCGCAGCCCGATGCGTCCCGGCGCGCTGCTGGGCCCGGCCCTCATCGGCCTGACGCTGATCGGCGTGCTGGCCGTCGCCGCCGCGTGTTCGACGAGCGACGGCGCATCCGAGACCCGCACCCTGACCGTTCCAGCCCAGTTCGGCACGGTGCAGGACGCCGTCGACGCGACCCGGCCCGGGGACCTGGTGCTGATCTCGCCGGGCGTCTACCGCGAGGCGGTCCTGGTGGTCACCCCCGACATCACGATCCGCGGCACCGACCGCAACGCGGTCGTGCTCGACGGCCGGGGCGGACTGCCCTCCGGCATCCGCGTGGTCGACACCGGCGGTGTGGCCGTGGAGAACCTGACGGTCCGCAATTACTCCGTCACCGGAATCACCTGGATCGCCGCCGCCGGGTTCCGCGCGTCCCACGTCACCGTCTACGACAACAAGCAGCGCGGGATCGACGTGTTCGACTCCGTCGACGGCCTCGTCGAACAGGTCTGGACCTCCGGGAGTGACGAGGCCGGTATCCACGTCGCCCAGTGCGACCCGTGTCGCATCGTGGTCGACGGAGCGACATCGTCCGACAACGGAGTGGGCGTCCTGGTGGTCAACGCCGGCCGTGAGCTCCAGGTCGTGCGCTCGACGGTCCGCTCCAATCGCGCCGGCATCGCCTTGCACAGCACGAGCTACAGCCTCTGCGCGCCGCAGCAGGGAGCGACCGTCGCCGGGAATCTGGTCGGGCCGAACGGCCGTGAGGACCTCACCATCGGCGACGTGGGCATCGTTGCGAACCAGTCGGGGATCTCTGTGATCGGAGGTCGGGACAACCTCATCTCGGGCAACCGTCTGCTCGACCACCCGCAGTTCGGGATCGTGGTCGCCCCGTTCCCCGAACTCGACGCCAATGCGCCGCTGCCCGAGGAGACCGAGGTGGGTGAGCCGTGTCGAACACGGGCGTTCATCCCGAGTTCGGGCCGGGTCGCGGTCACGAACTGGCCCGCCACCGGGAACCGGATCCTCGACAACGTGATCGTCGGGTCGGGTCTCGCCGACCTGGTCGTCGCCGCGCTGGTCCCCGGCGCTGAGCCGTCGGACAATTGTGCCAGTGGCAATCTCGCCGCCACGACGAGACCCGCTGACCTTCAGGCACTCGCACCGTGCAACGGGACGGCGACCGCGACCGACTGGGGTCGCGACTCCTACGTGGTCCCCGACCTCGACCGAAAGGAGCGACGGAAGTTGCTCGAGATCGACGAGGGCGTCGAACCGCTCCGTGGCCCCGTGCCGCCGCCGCAGGCGCAACTGCCGGACCCGGCCGGGTCGCCGGCCGCTCCGGCGACGGACCCGCCCGAGCCGGTCGACCTGACGACGCTCCGAGTTCCGAGCTGAGGTTCAGGCCGCGACCGGGGGCTCGTCGGCAGTCACCGCGACCGCTCCCCGGCGGGCCTTCCCCAGGCGGCGCAGCACGGGGAAGCCGTAGAGCAGCGCCGAGCGGGCCCAGCGGCCGGGATGCTCCAGTCCGGCCCGCCGGGCGCGGCTGCCGGCGAAGATCGCCTCGAGGAGGTGCAGCCCGATCGTGACGACCACAGCGCCGCGGATGGTCTGCCGGGGCACCGCGTCGCCGGTGGCGTCACTGAACTGTTCCCAGGCCCGGTCGTCGACCGACAACCAGGTCATCGTGCCGATGCCGGTCAGGGCGAAGAGTCGCCACAGGATGTTCGGAGTTGGTCGTACGTCCATGACCGGACGCTAGACCAGGTCGGAGTGTGGTCACGTCCCGATCACACCTCGATCACGCCGAGATCGTCGGGCGCAAGGACCGTGAAATCGAAGTGCTCCCGGGCGATCTCGATCCAGTCGCCGACCGCCTCCGGAGCGGGCGCCGGAACCATGTGGGTGAGCACGAGCGTGTCCACGCCGCCGGCTGCGGCGGTGCGGGCGGCATCGGCCACCGAGGAGTGGTAGTCGCAGATGTCCTGGAAGCGCTGCATCGGGACAGAGCGGACGATGTCGTCGCGGATCACGGTCTGGACGTACACATCGGCCCCGGCGACGAGTCGGTCGAGGCCCTCGCACGGCACCGTGTCGCCGGCGATCACCACGGCGGCACCGTCATGATCGATCCGGTACCCGACCGTCGGCGCCACCGGTCGGTGGTCGGTCGGTGCTGCGGTCACCGTGACTCCAGCTGCGGCGAGCACGTCGAGGAGCACGGGACCGTCGAGCACCTCGGTGACGTCCACACCGGGTTCCCACTGCAGGTCCTCGTGGTGGGCGATCCGGTACCCCACGTCGTCGGTGAGCATCTCGAGCGTCCGCTCCACGAACCGTCCCGTTCCCGGTGGACCCACCACGGTGAGGGGGTTGGGTGCCGGCGAGGTCACCCACCGGGTGGTCACCACGTCGTTGAAGTCGCTGACATGGTCCGAGTGCAGGTGCGTCAGGAACTGCGCTGTGAGCAGCGCGGGCGACGGTAGCCCGGCGGCGGCGAGGCGCATGAGCACGCCTCGACCGCAGTCGAACAGCAGCTGGAGTCCACCGGCCTCGACCAGTGTGGCGGGGCCGGCCCGGTTGGGGTCGGGGAGCGGGGAACCGGTACCGAGCAGGGTGACGCGCACGTGCTGATCCTGTCACTCCCGCCGGATCGTCGCCGACTCCGCTGGCGGGAACCCGTCGATCCGCCGGAGCGCAGGGAACGCCACCGCTGCGACGACCACGACGACGATCGTCGCTGCGCCACCCAGCACGATCGCCGCCGGCGCGCCGAACAACTGTCCCGTCAGCCCGGACTCGAAGGCACCGAGCTCGTTCGATGCACCGATGAACACGTTCTCGACCGCCAGTACCCGCCCGCGGTACTCGTCGGGCGTGATGAGGGGGACGAGTGTGGCTCGAACGAAGACGCTCACGGCGTCGGCGGCACTCATCACGAACAGGGCGACGAACGCCACGGCGAAGCTCGTCGTGGCACCCAGCACGATCGTCGCCGCACCGAAGATCGCGACGCAGACGAGCAGCGTCGGCCCGATCCGTCGACGCAGCGGCCGGGCGACCAGCGCCGCAGTGGTCAGCGCCGCACCGATGCCTCCGGCCGCCCGGAGCCACCCCAGTCCGGACGCGTCGGTCCCGAGCCGCGTCGTGGCGATGGCCGGCAAGAGCGCCACCGCACCACCGAAGAGCACGGCGAACAGGTCGAGCGAGATGGTCCCGAGCAGGACGGGGTTGTGGCGGATCACCCGCAGGCCGTCGAGCGCCGATCGCCACCCGGGTCGCTCGACCGCTCCTTGTGGCTCGGCCCGGCGCCGCAGCCGGAGCAGCGGCAGCACGCCGATGGCCAGGAGCAGCAGGGCCACCGAGCCCACGTACGCCAGTGGCGGATCGGTGGCGTACAGCACGCCGCCCAGGACCGGTCCGGCGATCAGTCCGATCTGCCACGACGCCGAGAACATCGGCACGATCCGGGGCAGGGCCTCGGGGGCGACGAGCGTGGCCGGCAGCGCCCGGAGGGCCGGTGCCGCCAGCGCGCGGAACGATCCGAACAGCACCACCATGCCGAGCAGCGGTCCGAACTCGTCGACCCCCCGCCACGTCAGCCAGGCCAGCCCGCCGACGGTGATCGCCTCGCCGGCCAGGGCCAGGCCGTACATGGTCCGTCGGTCGAACCGGTCGGCCAGCGCACCGGCGGGGACGGCCAGCACCAGTGCCGGCAGGAACTCGGCCAGTCCGAGCAGCCCCAGGTCGAGCTCCCGGCCGGTGAGCTCGAAGACCTGGTAGCCGAGCGCCGTCGTCTGGGCGAGCGTGGCCATGGTCGCTGCGGTCACCGACACGAGGAACGCCACGACCGAGCGATCACGCAGGACCTCTCGGGCCGACGGCGGGGGAGTCGGCGGTGCGGTCCCGCTGACGGGTGGCTCGTCGTGCACAGCCCGAGCACGCTAATCCCTGCACCGTCGGCCACCGAGCGTTCACCCGCAGGGTGTTGACGACTCGTGCCGGGGGTTTGATACTCGGTTGGTACCGGCTGAATATCCAGCCGTTGGCACCGAGGGAGTATGACGTGAACCGTTCTCGACTGTTCTTTCCCATGATCGCCGTCATGGCGCTCGCTGCAGCCTGCGTGATGCCTCCGCCACCGGGACCCACGACCACGACCACGTCGACGACCACGACGACGGCGCCACCCCAGGACGTCGACGGCGACGGGTTCAACACGCTGTCCGACTGCGACGACGCCGATCCGTCGATCAACCCCGGTGCCGCCGACCCGGCCGGCGACGAGATCGACTCCAACTGCGACGGCATCGACGGCGTGCAGAGCGCGGCCGTGTTCGTGAACTCGACCACCGGTGGCGACACCAGCACCTGCGGCATCATCACCGAGCCGTGCGCCACGATCGGTCAGGGTCAGTTCCGGGCGGTGACGCAGGGCAAGGCCAGCGTGTTCGTCGCCGGCGGGAGCTACCCCAAGTTCACGGTGACCCCGGGCCTCGAGGTCCGCGGCGGTTACGGCCAGAACTACCAGCGGGGCATCGCAGCCACCGGCACCACCATTGCGGTCGTGAACGCATCGTTCGACGCCTCGGTCGGTGGGCCGGTGGCCATGATCGCCGACGGCGTAACGACTCGGACCACGATCGCCGATCTGAGGCTCGCCGGGGTGACCGGCCTGCCCGGCTCCACCGCCGGCACCGGGCAGGTGTCCACGACGGTGCTGGTCCGGAACTCGACGAGCGCACTGGTGCTGGACTCGTTGCAGGTCAACGGCGGCAACGCCGGCGCGGGCGCCAACGGAGCGGCGGGGACGGCGGCGTCGTCCAGTCCGGCGTCGGTCGGCCAGGGCGGCGGGAACGGCTCGGAGCCGGGCGGCGTCTGCAACAACTCCACCGCCGGTGGAGGCGGCGCCGGTGTCGGCGGCGGCGGCAACGGTGGCTCCGGTGGCACCGTCGACACCAACTGCGGTGTCTTCTCGTTGAACCTCAACGCCCGCGGCGGCAACGGCGGCGGCAACGGCTTCGGCGCCAGTGGCTCCTCCGGCATCGGCGGCGGCGGAGGCCAGGCGGGGACCGATGGCCTGCCCGGCATCTGCACCATCGGCGGCGGACCGGCGGTCAA
>VGBZ01000043.1 GCA_016870275.1 Actinomycetota bacterium | reverse complement strand
TCGATGCGTGCGCCCTGGCCTCAGACGACGATGTGGCCGCTGTCGGTGGTGCCGGGTCTGGGACGCCGACTGACCGCCCGAGCCCGCCCGACATGCAGTGGGACTCCTGCAGTTGGGGAGAGATCACCGATCCCAATCCAGTGGTGATCGTCCAGGTGCAACAGAGCGGTCCCGACGCCCCGGTCGACGCACTCGGCATCCTGCTGGGCGCCGGTGAGTCCCGAGAGCGACCAGCAACCGCCGTGGCCAACGTTTCCGATGGGCGGCTCTACGAGATCGCAATCCTCGGCGGTGGAGCAGGCGGCGGGGTCGGCAGGACGGTGGCGTTCAGACCGAACGCACAGACCCGGGTCGCGGTGTCGGTCACCGGTGAGGACGTCGACGTCGACGCGCTCGCAGCCCTCGCCGAGAAGGTCTCCAACAACCTCCCCTGACCCGAGCCCTCCCCGCCGAACTTGTACCGCTCGTTCGTTTCAGACGAACCAGACGTACAAGAACCGTTGTTGTACCGCTCGTTCGTTTCAGACGAACCAGACGTACAAGAACCGTTGTTGTACGGGCGGGGAGAGTCGCCGACGACCCGCCGGTAGGATCGGTCGAGACGCACTGGGTCACCGAACCCGACACCGTCGGAACGGGAGCAGCGTGACAGGGAGCAGCACCACCGAGCGATCGACACCGCAGGGGGGATCCGGTGGGTTCGACGCACTCGTCCGGGACTTCCCAGCCACCTACTTCGCAGCGACGATGTCGCTGGGTTCCGCCGCCGTCGGTGCAGGGCAACTCAAACTCAACGCGCTCGCAACGTCGCTCGCCGTGCTTGGGATCGTCGCCCTGGTGCTCACGAGCGCCATCATCTCGATCCGTGTGGTCCGCCACACCCGGCGAGTCGTCGAGGACCTGCAGCACCACGCCACAGCGTTCACACTCCTGACGACCGTCGCTGCGTTCAACATCACCGGCGGGGCGGCGATCATCGTCCTCGATCGGGTCGAGCTCGGCTGGATCTGCTGGACGATCGGTCTGGTGATGTGGCCGCCGCTGCTCTATGCAAGCCTGCTCAGCACGATCATCGAGCATCCCAAGCCGCGGATCGCCCAAGGCATCAACGGAACCTGGTTCCTGATGACGGTCTCGACGCAGGCAGTGGTGACCACCACCGCACTACTGCTGACACGCACCGGAACCAACCAAGGCCTCGAGCTGCTCACCATCGCCGGGTTCGGCCTGGGCATCGTCCTCTACCTGATCGTGATGACCCTGCTGTTCCTGAGGTGGGTCTTCACCGAGTCGACCCCCGACGAGGATGACCCACCGTCATGGATCGCAGCCGGTGCCATGGCGACCACGGCGCTCGCCGGGAGCCGGATCCTCTCCCTCGACGGGAGCTACCGACTGATCGACCGGCTCGCCCCCTTCATCGAGGGCCTGGTCATCGTCGGCTGGGCCAGTGCGACGTTCTGGCTCCCACTGATGGTTGCGATCCAGGTCTGGCGCCACGGCGTGCACCACCTGCCCTGGCGGTTCGTGCCGTCCATGTGGTCCATGGTGTTCCCGGTCGTCACCTACGGAGCAGCGACCTGGGCCATGGCTGACCAGACAGGTCTGTCGATCCTGGATCCGGTACCACCAGTGTTCTTTATGCTTGGGCTCACCGGGATCCTGTTGGCGGGATGGGGCACGGTACGGTCGATCGCCTCGACGCTACGCAACGGGTCCTGAACCAGAGAAGCGGTCGGTGCGTTCAGCCTGTAACACCCCGGACGTCACCGGAACTCGAGGCCCTCGTACTTGCCCGAACTGCGCCAGCGGTCGATGTAGGAGAAGAACGCCACCGGCCCCGCCGGGTAGCCGGCCACGTTGAGCAGCGCCTCCCGGCCGAGCGGCTGGCCCTCGTTGTTGTAGTAGCCGGGCGTGCACTCGGCGTTCCCCATGAACGATCCGGGATTGCGCTCGATGCCCTCGACCCACTCGCGCTCCGCCTCGGACGCCACCTCGACCTCCTCGGCGCCGACTTCGAGAGTGTGAGCCACCACCAGCGCGATGGTCGTGGCGGATTCGACCAGATTGTGCGTCACGTTGGAGATGAGGTTCGCTCCCTGCGCCAGACCGACGACGAACAGGTTTGGGAAACCGTGGACGTGGATCCCGTGCAGGCTCTGCATACCCTCAGCCCAGCGTTCACTGAGCGTCACGCCGTCACGGCCCACAGTCTCGTAACCCGCCCGACGGGCGTACCCCGTGCCCACCTCGAACCCGGAGGCGAACACGAGACAATCCAGTTCGTAGTGTTCCCCAGCCACCCACACACCTGTGGTGTCGATCCGCTCGACACCCTGCCCATCGGTGTCGACGAGGTGCACCGAATGACGGTTGTAGGCGTCGAGGTACTCGTCGTGGAAGCACGGGCGCTTGCAGAGCTGCCGGTACCACGGCTTCAGAACCTCGGCGACCTCTGGAGCGGACACGACGGCGTCGACCCGTGCCCTGATCTCCTCCATCTTCTCGTCGTCGCTGTCACCGAACGCCTTGGCGATCAACTCCGGGGTGAACTCACCTCCGGCGTTGACCTCCTCCACCACCCGGTCGCGGATGCGCTTGGCGATGTCGGTCCACCCGTCCTCGACCAGATCGACCTCAGCGAACTGACCGGTCTGCAGGGTGGCGAAGTTGACGAGCCACTCGCGCTGCCACCCGGGTCCGAGGTCGAACTCGTCCGGGTCGAGCGGACGATTGGCGCGCACGTCGATGGAACTGGGGGTGCGCTGGAACACGTACAACTCGCCAACATCCCGGGCGAGGACTGGGATGCACTGCACCGCTGTGGCGCCGGTGCCGATGATCCCGACCCGCTTGTCAGCGAGCCTGTCCATGGGGCTGCCATCAGGTGCACCCCCGGTGTAGGCGTAATCCCACCGGCTCGTGTGGAAGGTGTGTCCCTCGAACTCGTCGATGCCGGGGATCCCCGGGAGCTTCGGCCGGTTGAGCGGCCCAGTGCCCATGGCCACGAATCGAGCATGGAGCTCATCACCCCGATCGGTCGAGACGACCCATCGATGGGACACCTCGTCCCAACGAAGCCCGGTCACTCGTGTCGAGAACAGCGCGCGATCCAACAACCCGAACCGCTCAGCGATCCGCTCGGCGTGCGCGTGGATCTCGGGGGCTGACGTGTACTTCATCGACGGCAGGTACCCGGTCTCCTCCAACAGCGGCAGATAGACCATGGCGGCGGTGTCGCACATGGCGCCCGGATAGCGGTTCCAGTACCACGTGCCGCCGACGCCACCAGCAGCGTCCACGAGGCGAACGTCGGTGACCCCAGCTTCGGCGAGACGCGCTCCGACTGCGAGTCCGGCGAACCCGGCGCCGATGATCACGACGTCGAGTTCCTCGTTGATCGCCTCCCGCTCGGAAGGCTCGCTCCAGGGATCGTCGAGCAGGTTGGAGAACCGACCGGTCGGCTCCAGGTACTGCTCGTTGCCGTCCGGGCGAAGGCGCTTGTCCCGTTCGGCCCGGTATCGGGCGTGGAGCAGTTCCCTCTGTGCGTCGGTCAGGCTCGGGGTGGACACGCCCTCAGGCTACGCCACCGCCACCGGACCGGTGCCGAAGCGCCTCGCCCCGAGAGTTCAGCCAATCCTCACCAGAACGTCGATTATCCAATCCGTTGGCGTAGGGGCGTCGCTTACGATCGTTTGGTGCATCAGGCATGGGCACGGGCGACGACACAGCAACGGTGGAGCAGCGTGCGGCGTCGCACTGTCGTCGGGCGATTCCTCGCCGCCGCACTCGGGGCGGCCATGGCGGTTTCGGTAGTGGGGTGCATCCCACCGGACCCGGGTTCGGCCGATGTGCCTGCGCAGGGTCCGGGGACCGGTCGGACGTCATTCTCAGCAGCTGAGGTGTTGCGCCCGGCCTCGATGATCGCTGACGTCCCACCAACTGCGAACCTCGCAGCGGCAGTCACCAACCGTCCCTACGGCACAAATGTCGCCACGATGTTGAACGGCTACTTCGTCACGGCGTTCGCTCCGGACAGCGGGCTCGGTAGCGGCGGCTTCCTCGTCTACGACATCGCCGATCCACGCCGGCCCCGGCTGGTCCGTCGCGTCTACGAGCCGTTCGGGGCGACCAACAAGATCCGTGAAACCCACTCGCTCCCGGCGGCGTTGATCAATGGCCGACAGTTGCTCGCCGTCCAAGCAATCGATGGGGTGGAGCTCTGGGACTTCACCGACGTGCGCAACCCGGTGCCGTACTCCCGACTCCCGCTCTACGGCGTCAACCAAGGCGACTACTTCGACGCTGCATGGCAGCTCAGTTGGCAAGGCCGCTACCTCTACGTCGCCGGATCCAACCACGGCGTGTTCATCGTCGACACTGCCGATCCACAGCGACCACAACTCGCCGATCGAGGGGGCGGCCGACCCAACCCCGTGCCCGTCGGTGAACTCGGAGGATTCAGGGTCGGCCCGCTCTTTGCGTTCGGCAACCGGATGGTCGTCTCCTCGATGGACAACCAGGACGGGTTCGCCAATCTGGACCTGTCCGACCCGCTCAACCCGACGGTGGTCCGAACCAGTGGGAACGTGGAGAACTTCTACGCCAGCTGCTTCGACGGATCCCACCTGTTCCTCTCAGCCGACGACCGCGTTTCCGCATTCGCCGTCGAAGCTCCGAGCGGACCCGGCGGTGGGTCCATCACCCGACTCGGGAGTTCGTTCGTCCCCGGTCCCAAGTACTGTTCACGGCAGGACGACCTGCTCATCTCGGGCAACTCCGATCACGTCACGCTGCACGACACGACGGACCTGGGCCGGCTCGAGGAGGTCGGTCGGGCGTCCCTCGACGTGCTCCGCCCCGATCACGGTCAGGTGACGCCGCTCGGGAACGTCGTGTACGTCGGCAACGATCACGGGACGGGCAGCGGTTTCATCCCGATCTCCACCGAACCGGACCGTCGAGCCCCAGCGGTCCAGGCCACTGCGCCGTTCGACGGTGAGACCAACGTGAGCCCCCAGACCTCAATCGGCGTCACGTTCACCGACACGATCGCACTGGAGTCCGTGACGACGAGCAACGTGACGCTGGCGCCACTCGGAGGCGCAGCCGTTCCGGTCACGTTCAGTTCGTGGCTCAACACGCTCACGTTCAGCCCCCAGACTCCGCTGACTCCGGGCACCACCTACGAGGTCCGCATCGCAGCGGGCGGGGTACGCGACGTGAGCGGCAACCCGGTGACGTCGTTGGGATCGTGGCGGTTCTCGACCGGACCCGCCCTCTCAGCGCCGCTGTCGCTCAGTGCTGCGCCGGCGAGGACCGACACCGTGACACCGGTGCAGTTCACCACCGAACCGGGCGGCGAGCAGTACGTGTGGGACTTCGCTGACGGCACACCGTCGGTCACTACGACCGAGGCCGTCGTCACCCACAGCTTCACCACCCCCGGACACCGGCAGGTGACCGTTCGTCGGACCGACGCTGCGGGAACCCGATTCGCCTCGATCAACACCACCACCGTGCGACCCGGTCGCTGGGCGACTCCGCCGGTCGAGTCCTCGACCGTGGCAGTCGGTTCCGGAGCGGTCGGTGGCGGGGTGGCCTACGTCGTGAACCCCGAGAGCCGAACGGTCGCTGCGGTGACCATCGACACCGGGGCGGTCCAGTGGGAGACCGAGGTCGGCGACGACCCGGCCACGCTCACCGTCGACGGCGACGGCAGCATCTGGGTGACGATCTCGGGCACCGACGAGCTCGTCGCCCTCGCTCCGGACGGTTCGATCCGTCGCCGGATCCAGTTGGCCCACGGTTCCCGGCCGTACGGCATCGCCGCCATCCCGGGGGACGCAGCGGTGGCGGTGACCACGTCCGGACGACCGGCGCTCACCGTGATCGACACCGTCGACGGCACGGTCCGCTCGGCCAACAGTCTCTCCGGGGACCCCCGGGGCGTGGCCGTGAGCGGCGACGGCAATGAGATCTGGGTGAGCCGTTTCCGTCCCGTACCGGACCCGGCGACCCCACAGGCCCCGGCGCCGGCACGCGTCTGGCGGGCCACACTCGCTGCGGACAACTCGATCGTCGGCACCGCACCGATCGACCTGCCGGTCGACACCACGACCGTCGACGGTGAGGGCCAGGCGCGTGGCGTCGCCAACTACCTCGAACAGGTCGTGTTCAACCCTGACGGTCACGAGGCGTGGATTCCATCCAAGAAGGACAACGTGGTCGGAGGCGGGTTCCGTGATGGAACCGAACTCACACCCGAGACAACGGTTCGCTCGCTCGTCACGCGACTCGACACCACGGGCGGATCCACCGTGAGCGGCACCATCGACATCAACGACAGGTCTGCAGCGCGAGCGGTGACGTTCACGCCCACAGGTGACTACGCGTTCGTGGCGCACATGGAGTCCAACGAGGTCACGATTGTCGATGCCTACACCGGTCAACCAGTTGCGGCGCTCCCGGAGATGGCGGCTGCGCCCGCCGGCCTCGCTCTCGACGCCGACTCGGGGATGCTCCTCGTCCAGAGCACCGTCGACCGGAGCCTCAGTCGCTACGACGTACGGGCGCTCGTCGACGGGACCGGAGTGAATCCGGTGCGGCTCGGAGCGAGCAGAACCGTCAGCGCGGAACTGCTCAGTGCATCGGAACGGCTCGGCGAGCGGGTCTTCCACGACGCCTCCGATCCACGCATGACGTCCAACCGCTACATCTCGTGTGCGTCGTGTCACCAAGATGGCGACAGCGACAACCAGACGTGGGACTTCACCCAACGCGGTGAAGGGCTCCGGTCGACCACACCGCTCGCCGGTCGGAGTGGACCTGGTCAGCTGCGTTTCCACTGGAGTGCGAACTTCGACGAGATCCAGGACTTCGAACACGACATTCGGGCCCACTTCGGAGGTCGGGGCTTCCTCGCCGATCCGCTCTTCGAGCAGACCCGCAATCCGCTCGGTACCCCCAAGGCCGGTCGATCCGTCGAACTCGACGCCCTCGCGGCGTACATCGAGACCCTCTCGGTACCACCACGCAGCCCGTTCCGGAGCAACGATGGAACACTCGGATCGGGTGCCGCCCGAGGGCAGGCAGTGTTCGACGCACAGGGATGCGCTTCGTGTCACGCCGGCGTGACCACCACCGACGGCGCTCGACGAGACGTCGACTCAGTGGATTCGTCATCGGGTCGACTCAACGGTCAGGTGGCCGCTGAGATCGACACCCCGACGCTCGGAAGCCTGTGGAACACAGCGCCGTACTTCCACAACGGGAGCGCTGCGTCGCTCGGCGATGTGCTCGACCGGGGACACGGACTGCTCGGCAGCCTCGACGCAGCGCAACGGTCGGATCTGATCGACTTCCTCCTGACGATCGAGGCAGGTTGAGCGACGCCGACGAACGCGTACGCCACCTGCTCGCTGCCACCCACCCGGAACCGCTCGGCTGCCGCGCCGTGGCGCAGTGGCTTCGGTCGCAGTGCCAGCGCCCCGTAGTCTGAGATCAGTGGAGATCACCTTTCTCGGCCACGTCGGCATGTTCATCGAGACCAACCGTGGTTCGATCCTCTGCGATCCGTGGTTCACACCGGCGTACTTCGGTTCGTGGTTCCCCTTCCCCCGCAACGATCTGCTCGATGTCGGCCCGTTCGGGCATCCCGACTACCTCTACATCTCGCACCTGCACCGGGATCACTTCGACCCGGCGTGGCTCGAGGCTCACGTCGACCGATCGGCCTGCGTGCTGTTGCCCGACTTCAAGGTCCCGTACCTCGAACAGGAACTTCGCTCACTCGGCTTCTCCGAGTTCGTGCGGTGCCCTGACGGCGAACCGGTCGACCTCGACGGACTGGAGGTGACGATCCTCCCGCAGAACGATCCCGCCGACGGCCCGTTGGGTGACAGCGCCATCGTGGTCAGCGACGGCGAGACCCGGATCATCAACCAGAACGACGCGCGGCCGGGTGCCGCCGAGGTGATCAGATCCCTCGGACCCTACGACGCCCAGTTCGTCCAGTTCTCCGGTGCGATCTGGTATCCGGTGGCGTACGCATTCCCGCCCGACGAGATGGAACGGCTCGCCCGGAACAAGCGGGCAAACCAGATGGACCGGGCGCTCAACTACGTCCGATGGGCCGACGCCCGGGCTGTGTTCCCGTGCGCCGGACCGCCAGCGTTCCTCGATCCGGCGCTGTTCCATCTGAACGACCTCGACGACGACCCGGCCAACATCTTCCCCGACCAGATGGTGTTCCTCGACCTGCTCCGGGCCAACGGCATCGACACTGGTCATCTGGTCGTACCCGGTTCCGTCATCCACCTGCGGCCCGGGACCTGCTCGGTGACCCACCCCAGCGATCGCTCCGTTTCGGAGCCGTTCGAGGACAAGTCCAACTACCTGCGCCGATACGCATCGGACTGGTCCGACTGGCTCGCTACGGAGCGTGCGGGCTGGTCCGACGGCCCGATCGATCTGGTCGCAGCGTTGGGTGCGTGGTTCGAACCGATCCTCGAGCACGCTCCGCTGACCCGTGCCGGGATCGACGGAGTCGTCGTGTTCGACATCGGCGGATGCGAACCCGGTGACGGCTCCGTGGCGATCGACTTCGTCAGGGGCGTGGTCCGTGAGTGGACTGGTGAGCCCTACGTCTATTGCGTGGAGGTGGATCGGCGCCTCCTCGAGGCATGCGTTCGGGCACATCTGGAGGACTGGGTCAACGCCCTGTTCCTCTCAGCGAGGTTCACCGCCCATCGATCTGGTGGATTCAACGAGTACGTGATGACCTTCTTCAAGAGCCTCTCCCCCGAGCGGATGGCGTTCGTCGAACAGATCTATGCGCAGTCGGGTGGCCAACCCGAGGAGTGGTTCGAGCGCGACGGTTGGCGAATCCAGCGATACTGCCCCCACCGCCAAGGCGACCTGGTCGTCTGCGGGGAGATTCACGACGAGCAACTGACCTGCCTGCTGCACCACTGGACGTTCGACCTCCAGACCGGCGAGTGCACGACGAGCGATCGACGCCACTCCGGGCAGGATCTCCGACTGGACGCCAAACGCCTCGCCGAGTGAGCGTTGCCGGGTCACACCGTCGTTGAGCGTGCCCGGCTCTCATCGAACGTGACGCAGCCGACGACGGTGAACAACGTGCAGAAACCGAACAGGACCGCAAGTTCAATCCACACGTCGATCAGGCCGGCCCCGCCCACGACGACCGCCTCGAACGCCCGGGTGGACCAGTAGGTCGGAACGGCGTGCGCCAGCACCTGTGCCCACTCCGGCAACGCCGAGCCGGGGACGATGGCACCCCCCAGTCCCGCAGCGAGTAGAGCGCCGAAGTAGATCAGGGCGCTGAACCCGGCCTGACTCCGACAGGTTGAGCAGGCGACGAGGCAGTACGAGACGCTCACGGCCGAGGCGGCTCCTACGACGACGATGAAGACGACCGGCGACGGCTGAGAGCGTGAGGCGTCCCGGAGCAGCAGCGCCGTCGCTGCGAGGAGCGAGAAGATCGCCAACTCGATCAGGCAGGCAGCGACCAACTTGGCGGACAGGAGTTCGGTGGCGCTCACCCCGAGCGCCCGCACGCGGTGCCAGGTCCGGTGTTCACAGTCGCTCAGGAACGAGGAGCCCACGCTGGCGAGCGCCACGATTCCAGCCACCGTGGCGAGTCCACCCGCTGCGAACAACGGCTCGGCCAGCAACTGCTCCGACTCGCCGGCTCGACCGAAGAGACGCCAACGGTCACCGTGGAGTGCGAGCATCGCCAGAGGCGCAGCGAAGCAGAGCGACAGCGGCAGCCAGAGGGATCGGAGTCGGGCCAACTCGTGGCGAACCAGACGACTGAACCGGATCAGCATCGCAGAAGCGATTCCGATCGGGCGGAGGTCGAGCCGGTTGGGGAGTCACCGAGCAGTCGACTCAGGTGATCGGTGAGACACCGATTGCGTACCTCCACGGAGGTGAGAGTGGATCGGATCGACTCGGGAAGGCTCGCCACGACGGCTTCGATCGTGTCGCCCGGCCCAGGGAGGAACGTGACCCTCGTTCGGGAGTCGGCGAGTGGCTCGATGCCGACGACCTCCAGACCGAGTCCGAGCAAGGGCGCTCGGCCCGACGAGTCGAGCGTCACGACGATCTCCTCGGTTCCGTCTTCCGGTACCACAGCATCGGGCCCACCACACGCAACGACACGCCCAGCGGACAGCACACAGAATCGATCAGCGAGGCGGCTGGCCAGTTGTGGATCATCGGTACCCACGACCACAGCGATGCGGCGCTGGGCCATGATCGCGACCGCCGATGCCAGCTCGGAGACGGCGGCGTCGTCCCGGGGGGTGTCGATCCGATCGATCAGCACCACCGTCGGATCCGACGCCATGGCGATTGCCAGATGGAGGCGCTGCGCACCTGCCGGCGACAGCGACGACGCCCGCGTATTCGCCCGGTCCCGCAGCCACATTGCATCGAGGATCGACTCGACTCGATCAGCGACTGCGGCCCGGTTCGAGCCGGTGAGTCCGGCGAAGTGGATGAGGTTTCGTCTGACCGACAGAGAGGTGAAGAACTGGGGTTCGCATGCGACGTAGGCCAGACGGACGCCTGAGGATCGCCGCGGTTCGATGGTGACGCCGCCCACTACGACAGAGCCCGACGAGGGCTGCCGGAGACCCCCGATCACTTCGAGCGCAAGTCGCACACCGCTCTCCTTGCGGCCAACGAGTGCGAGCACCCCACCACCGGCAACGCTGAACTGCACGGACTCGAGCAGCTTCCAGCCGAATCCGAATCGATCGTCGGTCACGGTGATGGATCCGACCTCGAGCGCACTCGACGGCCGCCCGAGGGAGACCAGATGCCGGTCGGCGTCGGTGATCACCGCTGGAAGACCATTGAGGAGTTCCGCCACCGTCGGTCGCTCCTCCGGTTCAGGGTCGAGGCAACCGTCGAGCAACGCTCCCAGGCCCTTCGGCACCGACGGAATCCAGTCGGTGAATCGGAGACGTTCACCCTGTATCCGAGCTGCCATTGCGGCGACCGGCAGCCGGTCACCGAACGGGTGCCGGCCGAGCGCAGCCACCAGCACGGTGAGCGCCAGACTGAAGACATCGTTGCTCCGATCCGGCCGGTCGCCCCCGAGCAGTTCAGGCGCGGCGAACGCCACGGACGTCTCGAGGTGCGGCACGGTCCGGGTGCAGCCGCCCGAGATGCCGAAGTCCGCCAGTCGGGTGGATCCGTCGGCAGCGAAGAGGACATTTGCCGGCTTCACGTCGCGGTGGATGATCCCGACCCCGTGCGCCGCAGCGAGCGCGGATGACAGCTCCCGGGCCAGTCGGAGCCATTCGGCCGCCTCCAGCGGACCGGCACGCCCGATGCGCTCGGAGAGCGAACCGCCGGGGACGAACTCGAGGATCAGCGCAGTGCGCAGGCCGGTGACCGTCGTGGTGCCATAGAGGGTGACGACGTTGGCGTGTTCTGAGACCTGCGCCTGGATCCATGCCTCCTGTCGTATCCGATCCTCTCGCAGGTCGACGCCGTGGAGCACCTTGAGCGCCACCACGCGACCGAGGGACTGCTGCACGGCGCGATACACCACCCCGGTCCCGCCACTCGCCACGTACTCGATGTCGGTCAGGTCGTCGCCGGCGACCTCGACTGCTGGCTCCATCAGTCCCACGCAGATCCTCCCAGCCAATGGGAAGGTAACCCTGATGGGTTGTTGCACCTACGGGTACGTATACCCGTCCGAGCGCTCCGGCATCGACGCAGGTCGACGTCGTCGGTGATCGCTCAGTCGAATCCGGGGTACGTGTCCGCGAGTTCGCGGAGATCCTTCTTGGACACCTTGCCCAGCTCCGCGGTCGGGAACTCCTCCACGAAGTACACCGCACGGGGCACCTTGAAGTCAGCCAGGTTCTCCCGACACACCGAGATGATCTGCTCAGCGAGGGAGTCCTGATCCGCTGAGGTGTCCGACAGGATCACGAACGCCACGGGGACCATGTCGAGCATCTCGTGGCTCCGGGCCACGACCGCAATGTCCTCCAGGCCGGGGACCTGCCGGATGCAGTCCTCGACCTCCCGAGCCGAGACGTTCTCTCCTCCGACCTTGAGGGCATCCTTGTCCCGATCCCGGTAGACGAGGTTCCCGTCCTCGAGCACCTGGACGATGTCCCCGGTCCGACACCAGCCATCGTCGGTGAAGAACTTGGCGTTCGCCTCGTCGTTCCCGAGGTACTCGAGGCACACCGTCACCCCTCGGATTCCCCGCACCCAGATCTCACCCATCTCTCCCTCGCGGGCCAGCGAACCGTCCTCCTTGACGATGAGCACCTCGTAGCCGGGAGCCGGTCGACCCATGGCCAGATCGGGGTAGCTCTCATGCGGGTTGTCACGGATGCAGTGTGTGACCAACTCGGTCATCCCGTACGCGGCGACCACCCTGATGTTCATGAACTGCTCGAGCACCGGCATGATCAACCCGAACACTCCGACCCGGACCGTGTGGTTCTCGGGGATCCCCTGCTCGAATGCCGCTTTGATCACGAACGGAATGAGCGAGATGTGGGTCACGCCGTACTGCTCGATGACCGGCCAGAACCTCGAGGCCGAGAACTTCGGCTGCAACACGACGGTCCCACCTGTCCCGAGCACCGTCCAGATGGCCCAACTCTGGGTGTTCACATGGAAGAACGGCAGCGACGCCAGGTAGGTGTCGTCCGGGCGGAAGTCGACGTTGACCGGGTTGACCTTGGCGGCCCACAGCGCGTTGGCATGCGTGTGCACCACCGCCTTGGGCTTGGACGTGGTGCCGGAGGTGAAGAGGATCCCCGCCGGGAGCATCGGGTCGGCTGGCCGCTCCGGCAATACCGACGGGTCACCGTCGAGCGTGGAGAACGACTCGTGCCCGTGGGCCAACTCGTGTTCGGAGGCGGGCTCGCCGGAATTGTCGTCCGTGACGAGGATCCAGCCCAGATCAGGTCCAGCCTCGGCCACCACTCCGGCGAACCTTGGTTGGGTGATCGCTCCGACGCAACGGGTGTGTTCGATGAAGTAGTTGACCTCGGCCGCAACGCTCCGCGTGTTGGTGGTGACGGCCACTGCCCCGATTCGGGCGCAGGCGTACCACGCAATGACCGCCTCCGGGCAATTCTCGGCGTGGATCAGGATCGTGTCTCCGAGCGCCACGCCACGTGCGACGAGGCCGGCCGCCATCCGCTTGGTCGCCTCGGCGAACTCGCTGTAGGTCCAGGTGCGAGAGGCGCCGTCCTTGGGCTCCCAGATCAGGAACGCATGGTCGCCCCGGTGCGCGGCGCGATGGTCCAACAACCACGGGATGTCCTGTCCGTTGAACTGAAATGCAGCGGCCTCTGAAGCAGCGATCAGACCCTCGCTCACGTGTCCCCCGTTTCCTGCGCAGTCGGGTCCGATTGGGCTCAGCGCATGAACCCCGGGGCCTCGACGACAGAACACCATGTCCCGTGTCCGCTGAGACTAGAGGCCGACCGACCCGTCGACGCAAGCGTTCACTGACCCAACGGGAATCCTCCGGAGCGGACCACCGCACCCGGCAGAGAGTGTCCGAGCTGTTCCTCCAGCCAAGGAGTCAACGATCGAACAGCATCGAGTGTCACGCCGGTCTCCACCCCCGACCGCCCGAGGAGATAGAGGAGGTCCTCGGTCGCAAGGTTCCCAGTGGCTCCGGGAGCGAACGGGCACCCACCCAAACCGCCGACCGACGCATCGAAGGTCCGGACCCCGACGCCGAAGGCTGCGGCGACATTGGCAATCGCTGTGTTTCGAGTGTCGTGGAAGTGACACCTGAGCGCCACACGCTCGGTGTCGATGACGGCACTGACCTCGGCGAGACGCTCGACGACATCGCGGGGAACCGCAACGCCGATCGAATCCGCGAGGGCCAACTCGTCCGGAACAGCGATCGCCACGAGTTGCTCCACGACACCGACGAGTTGACCGAGCGGCACCTCACCGGTGTACGGGCAACCGAACGATGTCGAGACGGTGACCGAGACGGGTAGTCCGGCCTCGGTTGCTTCGGCAACGAGTTCGCCGCACTCGGCGACGAGTTCGTCGACTCGACGGCCTTGGTTGGCCAGGGAGAATGCATCGGTGGTCGCAACGACGAGGTTGACTTCGTCGACGCCGACTTCTCGGGCTCGCTCGAGCCCTCTGCGATTGAGTACCAGTCCGATGAGATGGGTCCCTCTGATCGCCTCGTCAGAGCGAACCGCTGCGAGGACCGCCTCGGCGTCAGCCATCTGGGGAACCCGATCCGGATGGACGAAACTCACCGCCTCGATCCGGGCGAGGCCCGCTCCAGCGAGACGCCGAATCATCTCGGCTCGGACCGCCACGGGCAACACGATCGACTCAGCCTGGAGACCATCCCGCGGACCGACCTCGACGACCACGGCGTGCTGCGTCGAACTCAACTTCTCGAGCGGCATCGTCGCACGGTATCTGCTGCACGATCGCAGCCCCCAACGCCTTCTATCCTGACTCTTCGTGTCACCACCAACTGGGGACCTGCCTCCCGAGCCGATGCGTGTCGTTCGACGGGAGCGATCGTCCAGGCGGCGTGCGTCTACCAAGCTGGTCGCAGCCGCCGGAGCGGCCGCCGTGGCCGCAGCTGCGCTCGTCGGGGGAACGTGGTGGACCCTGGTCGGCTCGTCCACGACCACCACGACGACCACAACCACCACGACGACTACAACCACCACGACCACGACGACCACCACGACCACCACCACGACCACGACGACCATCCCGCGACTGCCAGGGACTCGTGCGGTCACCATGGTCGACACCGGCGACGCCGCCCCGGGTGAACCGGTCGTGGCACTCACATTCGACGACGGGCCGGATCCACGTTGGACCCCGCAGATCCTCGACATCCTCGCCGAGAACGACGTCACCGCAACGTTCTTCGTCCTCGGCCGAGTGGCCCAGCAATATCCGGAACTGCTCGACCGGATCGTTCGCGAAGGCCATCGGATCGGCAACCACACATCGAGCCACCCGAGACTCCCGCGGCTCAGCGATCAGGGCGTGGCCGACGAGATCGGCCCCATCGATGCCTGGTTCGCCTATCGGGGCATCGAGACCAGGTGTGTGCGTCCTCCCTACGGAGAGGTCAACGAGCGAGTCGACAACATCATCCGTACCGCCAGCGGCAACGACCACACGATGCTGTGGTCCATCGACACGAGGGACTGGCAGCGGCCTGCGGCCGGAACGATCGTGGAGCGCATCACCTCACAGCTCCAGCCGGGTGCGGTGATCCTCATGCACGATGGTGGTGGCGAGCGGGCTGCGACCGTCGAGGCGACCGCCCAGGTCATCCCGCTGATCAAGGCCGCCGGCTACGGGATCCGGCCGGTCTGCTGAGTTCGGCGAGCGTCAGGCCATCAGGTCGGGGAAGACCCGACCGACCTTGCGGGTGAGGTACTCGCCGTAGGTCCACTCGCCGTTGAAGAGCGAGTCAGTCAACGGATCGACGTCGTCCCACCGGTTGGCTTCACCGCCGACGGGTGGGAACCGGGCTGGGTCCAGCGGCAGGAGGTCGACGGAGACGTCCCAGCCGGGGTCGAGGAACAGCGGGAACGAGTAGCGCTCCGAGGACTGCGACCGCACCCGGTGCAGCGTCGAGCGGAGGAACCCGCCAGTGGCCCGCTCCAGCATGTCGCCGATGTTGACGACGAGGAGGCCGGGGTCTGCGGGCACGTCCACCCACTCGTCGGAGATCAGGGCCTGGAGGCCGGGGGTGCCGTCGTGGGCCAGCACGGTCAGGAGTCCGTAGTCGGTGTGCTGCTGGACACCCACGCCGTCGGAAACCTCGCGCTCCGGCGGGTAGCGGAAGATCCTGAAGAGCACCACGGGGTCGGCACACCACGAGCGTCGGAACCAGTCGCCGGGCAGCCCCAGTCCCTCGGCCACCGACACCAGGAGCGCGTGCCCGACGCCGGTGGCGAACCGCATCCACGCGTCGACCGCACCGCCGAGCTCACCCACGCCCGTCGGCGTCGGGTTGGGCCCGTGCAGCGGCGTGCCGGCCCGGACCCTCGGGTCGTCGGAGGGCAGATCGGTCCCGAAGTACCAGCCCTCCTTGCCGTCTGGCCTGCCCGCCGTCAGCTCACCCCCCACCTCGAACCAGCCACGCCAGGTCCGACCGAACCGGGACATGGCGTCGGCGCGCTTCACGTGGTCGGGCTGCTCGAACCATCGACCAGCGACCTCCCGCAGCTCGCGCAGCTCCTCGTCACCCGCACCGCCCCGGTCGACCAGCAGGAGACCCGACTGGTGGAGCGCGTCAACGACGACCGACGGGTCGAGGCGGTCGATGGAGACGACCGGGAGCGGTGGGCCCAGCGGTCCGGTGCCCTGACTCAGGAGCTCGACGACGACTCGTGGTCGTCGACGTACGGCTCGTGGAGGTGGACGACCTCGTCAGCGTGCTTGGCCTTGGACTTCGCCCGGATGTTGAGCGCCTCCACGAACACCGAGAACGCGATCGCCGAATAGATGTAGCCCTTCGGGATCTTCTGACCGAACCCCTCGGCGATCAGCGTCACACCGATCAGCAGGAGGAAGGACAACGCGAGCATCTTCACCGTGGGGTGCCGGTTGACGAAGGTGTAGATGGCCTTGCTCGCAATCAGCATGATCGCGACTGAGACCAACACCGCTGTGACCATCACCGGTACGTACTCGGTCATGCCAACAGCAGTGATCACTGAATCGATCGAGAACACAGCGTCGAGGATCAAGACCTGCAGAATGACCGCCCCGAACGTCGGGGCGACCTTGGCCGAGGCGTGGCCCTCCTGGCCTTCGAGCTTGTCGTGGATCTCATTGGTGGCCTTGTAGATCAGGAACAGACCACCGGCGAGGAGGATGAGTTCCTTGCCGGAGAAGCCAACACCGAAGACCTCGAACAGCTCTTCCTTGAGCGTGACGATCCAGCCGACGAACATCAACAGGACGATCCGCATCCCGCCGGCGGCAAGCAGTCCGGTACGGCGGGCCTTGTCCTGCTGATCGGCCGGGAGCTTGCCCGCCAGGATCGAGATGAAGATGACGTTGTCGACCCCCAGCACCACCTCCAGGAACAGGAGCGTGAGCAGGGCGGTCCAGATCTCAGGGTTGCTGATCCACTCCACGGACGCAGTTTACGTGTTTCAGGTGTCACCCTCGACGTCGGTCGAGTCGCCCTCCTCGCGCAGGCGGATCGGCCCGAACCGATCGGGCTTGAGGCCGGTCTTGCCGGCGTAGAACGCGCGGATCACGTCCATGTCGGCGGTGAGATCACCCGTGGTGCGCACCGCCGGACCGAATCCACCGGACCGGGTGCGGCGATCGACGAACGCACACACGATCGGGACGTCAGCGGCTTCAGCGATCCGATAGAAGCCCGACTTCCAGTACTCACTTCGTGATCGGGTCCCCTCCGCCGGAACGACCAGGACCAGGTGATCGCGGTCGGCGAACTTCTTGGCGAGCGCCTCGACCAGCCCGCCCGGTGCGCTCCGGTCCACCGCCACCCCGCCCAGCGCCCGCATGATCGGACCGAACGGACCGGCGAACATCTCACGCTTGCCCAGCCAGTTGATCCGGACGCCGCTGACAGATGCCATGGCGAGCGTGATCGGGAAGTCCCAGTTGGACGTGTGCGGTGCAGCGATCATCACGCACCGGTCAGGGACGGGTTCGGGACCGGGCACGGTCCGCCATCGCCAGAGGGCCAACCAGAGTCGAGCGAGGAATCGAGGCACTCACGGAGGCTACTGCCAGTAAGGAACAGCTCGCGACCGACGCCCGGGCCAGGGGCTGTCAGCGCCCCTCGTAGAACTGGGCGTACCACCGTCGGAACTCGGTGATGGGGCCGTCGCCGCGGACGAGCAGCGGGCGTTCCCGGAACACCTTGTCCCGCCAGATGGGCACGTCAGCCAGGAGGCCGTGGGGGCCGACGACACCGTCGATGATCTCCGCAGCGAGGGCCACCGTTGACGGGGGGAAGTAGAAGTTCCACAACAGTCGGACGTGTCGGCGGTCGATCGGTGTGGTGGCGGTGTGCATCGTCATGAACTCCGGCACGCGGAGCAGCGCCATGCCAGGGCCCCACGTCCAGCGGGTGAACGTGAGATCGGCATCGTCGAACCGCTCGATCACCGTCGAGAACGGTCCGTCAGTGGAGAACTGCGATGTCGACGCATCGAGCGACGCTCGGCCGTGGACGAAACGGAAGTGGGTGTAGTCGACGTTGTTCTCGGCCATGTCCTGCAACGACGCCACCAACTCGATCCGGAACTCGTACGGGTCGGAGAAGCCCGGGTCCTGACACTCCTCGACGAGCGGGACGTCGTAGGTGGGTTCGAGTCCCCCGACGTGGAACCAGAACAGGATCATCCCGTCCTGTTCGACCGTCGGATACCGACCGGCCCGAGCCCGGGCCGGGATCCGAGCGTCGGAGTACGGGATCTCGACACAGGCCCCTTTCACGTCGAAACCCCAGGAGTGGTACGGGCAACGCAGGCACGACCCGACGACCGTCCCTCCTCCGAGGTGCGCCCCGAGGTGAGGGCAGTGCGCGTCGAGGACGCCGACTGCACCGTCGGCGGAGCGAAACACGACGAGCTCACGCTCCACAGCAATCGTCGAGAGCACATCACCAGCGGCGACGTCGCTCGACGCCGCAATGGCGTACCAGCCGTTGGGGACCGGCGGCGGCTCGGGGCGCCCAACCAGCTCGTAGTGCAGGTCCTCGACGGGCACCGGAGGCCCGCTCCCCGGCCCACCCCAGCGACGGTCGGTCGGTGGCTCCTCCCCGCTGCGCGGGACGATCGAGTCCCAGGGAGAGCCGTCGGCGGGGAGGTCGCGCTCGGTGTCGGTCACCGTGCACCTCCCTGGTCCTCGACAGCCTCCAGCGGACGTCGGATCGGCACCACCATGAGGGCCACATCCGCAGCTGCGACCAGGTGGCCGTCGTCGTCGACCACCTCGCAGTCGACCACGACGAGCTGGCGACCGAGTCGGACGATGGAGGCCTTGCCCACCACGCCGTCGGTGCGGGGCCGGCCCAGGTAGCGGACGTGCATGTCGGTGGTGATGAGCGACTCACGCTCCAGGTCGAACCCGGTGGCCTTGG
>VGBZ01000042.1 GCA_016870275.1 Actinomycetota bacterium | reverse complement strand
GGGGGGGTCAGCTGGTCCAGACGAGTCCCTGGATCTCCGAGTAGGCCTGCAAGCCGTAGCTCCCGCCATCTCGGCCCACACCGGACTGCTTGAACCCGCCGAAGGGCGCCTCGTGGTTCCGCTGAAGCGTGTTGATCCCGACGACGCCTGAGCGGAGTTGGGTCGCCACGTTCCAAGCACGGGCCGTGTCGGCACTCCAGACGTAGGAGTACAGCCCGTAGTCGGAGTCGTTGGCGATGGCGACGGCCTCGTCGTCGTCGTCGAAGGGAACGACCACGACGACCGGTCCGAAGATCTCCTCTCGCACCGGCGTCATCGTGTTGTCGCAACCGACCAGGAGTGTGGGCTCCACGTAGAACCCCACGTCGAGTCCGTCGGGACGACCACCGCCGACGGCGACCTCCGCTCCCTCCGCCACGCCGGCGGAGATGTAGCCCTCGATGCGACTCCGGTGCACGTCGGTGATCACCGGCCCGACCACGGTGTCCTTCTCCGTCGGCGGACCCACCTTCATGAACGCCGCTGCGCCCGTCAGGCCCTCGACGAGCTGGTCGTGGACCGAGCGGTGGACGACCACCCGGGTGGGCGCCGTGCAGATCTGGCCGGAATGGAACCCCCACACCGAGGCAATACCCCCGATCGCAGCCTTCAGGTCGGCGTCGTCGAACACCACACACGCACCCTTGCCGCCGAGCTCGAGCAGCAGGCGCTTCATCTGGCCACCCGCCACCTCGCCGATGCGCCGGCCCACGGCGGTGGACCCGGTGAAGGAGATCATGTCGGTGGCGGGGTGCGCCACGATCGCCTCGGAAGCAGGGATTCCGGTGCCTCCCACGACGTTCACCACGCCGGGCGGGAACCCAGCCTCCTGCAGGAGTTCCACCATGCGGATCACAGCGAGCGGGTCCTGTGGTGCGGGCTTCACCACCACCGTGTTGCCCATGGCGAGCGCAGGGCCGATCTTCCCGCTCATGTTCACCATCGGGAAGTTGTAGGACGTGATGCAGCTCACCACGCCCACGGGCACCCGGTTCGCCGCCGCGTTGATCACGCCACCCGGCGCCAGCACCGTCGATGGCATCACAGCGGGCGGCAACGGATCGAGCGTGGACTCCAGCGCGCCCTGCGCATAGCGGCGCATACGGGCTGCCGACTGAGGCACCTGGATGGTCTTGGTGGTGCGGTAGGTGGCGCCGGTCTCGGCCTGCACCAGCGGGACGAGCTCATCGGCCGCTGCGTCGATCAGATCGGCGGCGCGGTCGAGCAGGACGGCGCGTTCCTCCGGCGAGGTGCGCGACCACGCTGGGAACGCATCGGCAGCCGCCTGTACGGCCGCCTCGGCCTGGGCGACGGACGCCTCGGGCGCCTCCCCCACCACCTCCTCGGTGGCGGGGTTGACGATCGCGTAGCGACCCTCGGGCTCGACGGTGGCGCCTCCGATGATCAGCGAGTACGTACGTTCCGGCATAGGACGGGACGCTAACGAAGAACCCGACGTCCCGTCAGGTCCGGCCGGGTGGGGGCGCGGGGTCCCCCGGTGGTGTCCCGGGCACTGCGGCGGGCAGATCGGGAGTACCGGCGGCACGGCGGTGGCCACGGGTGGCCCGGAATTCCGCAACGAAACCCGTCATGGAGGGCGCCACGATCCCGATCACGCAAACCCACCACGGCTCCTCCTCGCAGCGACGTGCTTGTTGCGGAGAGCAGGATGCGCCGGTCGGATCATCAACGGGTACGCGTAACGCCCTGCGGCTCAGGGCTCGAGATCGAGACCGAGCAGGTCGATGGCGTTCCCGCGCACCAACTTGCGCTGCAACTCGGGGGGCAGGTCGCCCATCAACTTGAGGGCCACCTCCTTGGAGTGCGGCCAAGTGGAGTCGGAGTGCGGGTAGTCCGTCTCAAAACACACGTTGTTCACACCGACCGCCTCGATGTTGTCGAGACCGTAGACGTCGTCGAAGAAACAACCGAAGATCTGCCGGTAGTAGTACGTGCTCGGCGGTTCCAGGATGAGGTCCGCGATACCACCCCAGCCCCGGTTCTCCTCCCAGACCTTGTCGGCCCGCTCGATGATGTAGGGAATCCAGCCGATCTGACCCTCGGAGTAGGCGAGCTTCAGCTCCGGGAACCGCACGAGCACCCCGGAGAACAGGAAGTCCGTCATGGACGCCATGGCGTTGTTGAACGTGAGCGTGGAACCAACTGCGGCGGGGGCATCCGGCGACGTCGACGGCATCTTCGAACTCGAACCGATGTGCATGTTCACGACGGTGCCGGTCTCGGCACACGCCGCGAAGAGCGGATCCCAGTAATGGCCGGCATCGTGGACCGAGGGCAGGCCCAGATAGGCCGGGATCTCCGAGAACGTGATCGCACGGCCGCCACGTTCGGCGTTGCGGCGCACCTCGGCCGCAGCGAGTTGCGGATCCCAGAGCTGCACGATGGCGAGCGGGATGAGTCGGCCGTCCGAGCCGGCGCACCACTCGTCGAACTGCCAGTCGTTGTAGGCCTTCACGCAGAGATCGGCGAGTTCCTTGTCCTGCGCCTCGAGGAACCGCTGGCCGCAGAAGCGCACGAAGCTCGACGGGAACGACATCGACGCCTCGGTCCAGTTGGCGTCCATGTCCGCCAGGCGGGCCATCGGATCCCAGCACCCGTGTCGCATCTCGTCGTAGGTGATCGGCACGACCTGCACCTCGTCACGCTCGAAGCCGACGGCGGCCTCCAGACGAGTGAGCGGGAACCGGCCGCCTTCGAAGGACCACCAGTCGCCGACCTCGCCGGACTCATCTGGCTCGAAGCTGAACACGCCGCCCACGAAGCTCATGGTGCCGCGCTGTCGCAGCGACTTCGGGCCCGCATCCTTGAAGCGCTCTGGGAGCCGGTCCTGCCACACGCCCGGGGGTTCGATCACGTGGTCGTCGACCGACACGATCTTCGGGAGATCGATCGTTTCGCTGCCTGCTTCACCGCTGTTGGACACCATGACGGCAGGCTACCGCTCGGAGGTGGAACGTGTTCTCGTCACCCCGGATCGGGCGATCCGGGCGGAGCCGGCGGCGGGGGCCGGAACATCTCGAGGAGGGGTCCGAGGACCGGGTCCATCTGGGCCGACAGGAGTGTGCTGCCGCCGTCGAGGACGATGTTCTGCCCGGTCAGGTACCCCGCGTCCGGACTCAACATGAACTCGACCACCGCAGCGACGTCCTCCGGCGTCCCGAGCCGCTGCATCGGGGTCCGTCCCTCGAGTGATTCCCGGGTGCCGGGATCGCTCGCGAGCACCTCGTTGAGCGGCGTCCGGACGAAGCCGGGAGAGACGCAGTTGACCCGCACCGCCGGCGCCCACTCGAGAGCGGCCGACTGCGTCAAGGCGATCACTGCGGCCTTGGCTGCGGCGTAGGGCCCTTCACCCAGCGTCGGTCTAACCCCCGAAACGCTCGCAACGGTAACGACCGCAGTCGGTCGCCCGAGTCGGCCCTGCGCCGCTCGAAGGTGCCCGACAGCCGACCGGAGGTAGTTGAACGTCCCGGTCACGTTGACCCGCCAGATCAGGTCGACCTCCGAGTCGGTGTAGTCCTCGAGCGGCTTGAGGTTGCCGATCCCGGCGCACGTCACGAGGCCCGTCAGGTCACCCACAGCGGCGACGGCGGCGGCGACCGACGACTCGGCCTGCGCCGGGTCGCTGACGTCGGCGACGAACGCTGTACCACCCACCGCATCAGCAACAGCCCCGGCGCCATCAGCGTTCCGGTCGACGACGACGACGTGATACCCCGACCGGGCGAGGTGCGCACACGTCGTCGCTCCGATCCCCGACGCACCTCCGGTGACGAGTACGCCACTCACGCCTCTCTCCCATCCGGGCCGGGGATCACCACGGTCGGCTCCTCGGTGATGATGAACTCGATCCGGTCGGTGTCGAGGAACCTCCGCTCATCGGGAGCAATGAGCTCGGCGTATGCGGGCTCGGAGATGAACGCCGCAAAGTCGTCGATCGACGAGTACCACTGCGCCGCCACACCGTCGAGGCCGTCGTTTCCGGACAGTCCGTCGGGCCGATGCCGAACGTGTTGTTCGTAACGGACGATGTGACGCGCCAGCTCGGGTATCCCGGCGATCAACGGACCGTGCACGTTGCGCCAGTGATCGACGAACTCGTCGTGGCTCAACTCCGGCCGGCGGCGGAGCAGGGCGTACATGACAACCACAGGGCCTCCCCTCACGGGTCAGCGTTCCGGACGGCCCGGTCCGCCGGGCTGAGGTTAGGCTCCCGTCGTGAGCGCCACCCGGGACACCCACGAACGCTTCCGACGCCTGCCGATGTTCGCTGGCTGTTCGGAGGCGGAACTCGCAGAGATCGACCGCCTCGCCGACGAGGTCAGCATCGAACCCGGTCGGGTCGTGATGCGCCAGGGCGACCTCGGACAGGAGTTCGCCGTGGTCGTCTCGGGTTCCCTCGACGTGGTGAAGGACGACGTTGCCGTTGCCTCGCTCGGACCGGGCGACTACTTCGGGGAACTCGCACTCCTCGAGACCATCCCCCGAACCGCCAGCGTGGTCGCCACCAGCGATGTGGTGCTCGAAGTGATCGACCGTCGCGGCTTCAACACCCTGCTCGACGATCTCCCCTCACTCAGCCGATCGATGGTCAAGGGCATGGCGCACCGGCTCGTCGAACTCGAGGCGCTCGTCAATGAGCTCCGGGGCCAACTCGACGCCGGCAGCTGAGGCCGCTCAGTCGGCCACGAGGGGCCAGACGTCGGCACCGAATCGCTCGACGGACTCGGCGTACTCAGCCGCTGACCCGGCGAGGAAGCGGACCTGGATCTGGTTGGCCCCGACCGTTCGATAGCGGCGCACTGCGGATGCGATCTCCTCAGGCGCTCCCGACAACACCCACTCGGGATCTCCGTCGGCCGGCGGACCGAAGCGGACGGGTGCACCATTGATCCCCATATCGAACGCCTCCGGCCGGCCGGCGTCGGAGCGTTCGGATCGGATGAAGTCGACTGCGGCCCGCATGCCCATCTCGGGGGGCCCCTGCGGCAGCCAACCGTCTCCCAGCCGGGCTGCGCGTCGCATGGCCGGCACGGACGACCCGCCGACCCAGATGGGCGGCCCGCCGACTCTCACCGGGCGGGGTCCGACGCCGACACCGACCTCGGCACCTGGTCCGCCGATCACGGGGTACTCCTCGTCGAAGGCCGCCCGGATCACCTCGATCGACTCATCGGTGGCGGCACCACGGCCGGCGTGATCGACTCCGAGGAGGTCGAACTCCGAGCGGAGGTGACCGGCCCCGACACCGAGGATCGCCCGACCGCCACTCAGGTGGTCGAGCGTCGTGAAGGACTTCGCCGTCACCAACGGGTGCCGGTACGCCAGCACGTAGACGTGGCTCAGCAGGTGCGTGCGAGAGGTCTGCGATGCCAGCCACCCCAGCGTGGCGACCGTGTCGTACCACGTTGTCGACATGGTCTCATCGGCCGGGCGGGGAATGGCGACGTGATCACACACCGCCGTGTAGAACGCACCGGCCCGATCAGCCGCCACAGCGATCAGAGCGAGTTCAGCGGGGCCGGCTGCGGCCTCCCACTCCTGTACGTAGAGGGTCGACTGCGACTGCACCGGCAGTTGCAGTCCCCAGACGACCTCTCCGGAGGGGATGGCAGCGGCCATCAGCGGCCGTTACGGGCGTCGGAACGAGCAGCTTCGATCACGACCGTCGGGTCCTCTCGATCCAGCGCGTACGACGCCACACCGACGTGCAGCGCCAGAGAGAAGTCACCGGATTCGGTGCTGAAGGGGAGGGCTGCGACTCCTCGCACCCGATCGGCGAGTGCGGC
Organism: Actinomycetota bacterium; assembly: GCA_016870275.1. Classification (GTDB taxonomy): domain Bacteria; phylum Actinomycetota; class Acidimicrobiia; order Acidimicrobiales; family Microtrichaceae; genus SXMI01. The sequence goes on along the minus strand of VGBZ01000042.1, from coordinate 13,649 downwards.
GCTGGGGAGCTCCCCGCCGGAGGAGACGACGAGCAGGAACTCGCCTGCGCCGAGGTGACGCAGCAGATCCGTCGTACGGATCAGCGGTTCGAGTCGCTCGGCGAGTTCCCCGACCACCTGGGCGGTCCAGCATGTCGCTGCCCCACCGGCCTGGTCCTCCTCCGGGGCCGAGCTGCGTGGAAGTTCGGCGGCATCCTCGAGGCCGCCGTTCGCACCGTCACTGCGGGCGTCACCGACTCCGGGAGGGTCGCCGGCGAGCAACACCGACAGGACCGTGGCATGCGAACCGGCGGACCCGAGCCGACGGAGGAACGCCGCCGCCTCCCCGACGACCTCCGCGTCGTTTCCGCTCACCCGAGCTCCGATCCCCAGATGCCGACGAAGCTGACCATCTCGCCCGGGTAGCCACCCAGGTTGTGGGTCAGCGCCAGTCCGCGGTCCGCTGTGGCGATGCGCCGGTCCTCTGGAGCCTCACCCCGGAGCTGCAGCCAGCACTCGAACAACATCCGCAGGCCTGAGGCACCGACCGGATGGCCGAACGACTTGAGCCCTCCATCGGTGTTGACCGGCAGTTCACCGGTCAGGTCGAACACGCCCGCCTCGCAGTCCCGCCAGGCCTCGCCTCGCTCGGAGAACCCGAGGTCCTCCATGAGCACCAGTTCGGTGGGCGTGAAGCAGTCGTGCACCTCGGCCATGGCGAGCTGGCGGCGCGGGTCGGTCACGCCGGCCTGGGCGTAGGCATCCGCAGCGGCCCACTCGCATTCGGGAAAGTGCGTGTAGTCGTAATCCGGGTCGAGCAGCCCGGCACCGTTCCCGGCGACCGTCGACAAGGCTTTCACGAAGATCGGGCGATCCGTGTAGCGGTGTGCGTCCTCGGCGCGCACCACGACGGCGGCGGCAGCGCCGTCGGCCACACCGGCACAGTCGAACACCGACAGCATCCCAGCGACCTCCGGCATGGCACAGATGGCATCGACGTCAATCTCCCGACGGAACTGAGCGCGGGGGTTCCGGGCGCCGTTGGCATGGTTCTTGGACGCGATCCTCGCCAGGGTTCGGCGCAGCTCGGCCGGGTCGATCCCGTACCTCTCGGCGTACGCCGGGGCCACCAACGAGAACATCGCCGCTGCGGTCAGGCTGCGCTGCGTGCCGTCGGTCGGGATGGGAAAGGCATTCAGCCCCTGGTACCCCGAGTCCTTCACCTTCTCGACGCCCACGGCAGCGGCGACGTCGTAGGCGCCGGAGGCCACGGCGTAGCAGGCCTGACGCAAGGCCTCGGACCCGGTTGCGCAGTAGTTCTCGACCCTGGTGACGGGTACGCCCTCAAGCTTGAGCGGAGCGGCGAGCGTGATCCCGGACATCCCGGACTGCGCAGTGCCCAACCACCACGCATCGACGTCGGCCGGCCGGAGGTCGAGGGGTGCGAGTGCCTCGAGCGTGGCATCGATGGCCAGGTCGTCGGTGCTGCGGTCCCAGTGCTCCCGGAATGCTGTGCACCCCATCGACACGATCGCCACCCGGTCGGCGATTCCGTGGCTCCCCATCTCAGGACACCCCCCCAGTACCCGGAACCGGCCGAGCCTTCCAGAAGTAGTTCGCAATGCCATCAGCGGTCGACACCCGCCGGAACGTCATCTCGACCTCCATCCCGATGCTCACCTCCGAGGCGCTGACGTCGGTCAACTCCACCGGGAGTCGTCCGCCACCCTCGAAGTCACACACGGCGAAGATCACCGGCGGCGACGGCGAGTACGCCAGCGAGTCCACGGTGTAGGTCGCCACGTTGGCGCGTCGGCCGGCCATTGGCTCGGCATCCATGTCGTCGACGGCTCCGCCCCGGAACGACACCCGGGCGGGAGGCAGGTGCACGGCGCCGGTGGTTCGGTCGCGACTCCCCACGAAGCCGTACTTCCACTCGGCGCGCCGCTCCGCAGCGGTCGCCGACATGCGCGCCGGTTCCGGCCGGTTGGGCGGCTGCGCAGCGAGCAGTCCGCGCCACGTGAGGTACCGGCCGTAGCTCACCGGCATCGTCGCTTCGACCTGATCGGCCACGGTCGCTCCGGTGCAGGGGACGTCGGTCCGCCGGAGAATGGTGACGTCGGCGCCGTCGGCGAGCGCCACGAGCGCCACGAGTTCGCCCGGCTCCGCCTGCTCGATCAGTTCGGCGAGCAGCAGCCCGGGGTGTGCGGCGCCGGTGAACCCGACGGTGTCATCGCGACGATCCGCAACGCTCACACCGGCTGCGGCCAGCTGCTTGGTCAGCGCCTGCCCGGCCCGCTGGTTCGGTGAGCTGACCGCCACCCGAGCGACGTCGGCGCTGTCGACGCCGGCGGAAACGATCGCCCGCTCCCACGCCGACGTTGCGAGCTCGTCGTAGCGGAGCTGTCCGAAACGCTCCTCCCAGGCCCTGACCCGAACCTCTCCCGGGACTCTCCAGCGATCGAGGAACTCCTGTGTCACCGACGCCGAAGCCACGTACTCGGCGAGCACCGGTGCGACCGTGGCGTCCCCGACGATGATCGCCGAGCCGGCGTCGCCACCGCCGAGCTCATCGGTCGACCCTGCCAGTCCGATCCGGACGTCTCCGGCGAGGACCGCCACGACCGGATCGGTCGAGTGGAACGCACCCCGTAGCGAGGCCGCCGCTGACCGCAGGCCCGGGCCCACATCGATCGTGGCAGTTGAATCGCTCAGCGCCAGCGCCGCATGGACGATCGGGGCCGAGGACTTCTCGAGGTAGACCGGCGCCGTGGTGGCGAACGTCAGCGATCGGATCGGGTTGACACCGGAGCGACCGGACCCATCGAGACCGGACAGGGCGAGGCGACCTGCGGCCACGGCCAGGGTCAGGGGGTCCTCGTCGAAGGAGGCCACGCTGCGCCGTCCCCGTCCCCGGCCACTGCCCAGGACGGCGGTGATCTCGGAACGATCGAGCGACCAATGGGGCACGTAGGCGGAGGCCCCGACGATGCCCCTCATGGATTCACCACTCACTCGACTCTCCTCGATGCACCACGACGTGCCTGTTCGGTCCTGTGGACCCCAGATGTCCGCCCCCCGCAGGCCGCCCCCACTCGAGCCCCCGTGGCGCCGATCGGCTGCCGGGAACTTTGACTCTGGGGCGCCGCCCTGCGGGACGCAGATCGCAAAGTCTAGGATCTCGGAGAGACAGCCACCCCATGCGTGGGTCGCTGTCGGCGAGCAGTGCCACCAACGGCAGCAAGTCGGCCACGGAGCGGGAGACATGACGATCGACGAGGCAGAGGCGATCTCCGAAGAGGCGCCGACCCCGACGGATCGACGGGCCGCCCGTCGGGCGACTCTGCTCGACGCCGCCACGGAACTGGTTGCGTCCACCGGTGTCGACGGGCTCACCATGCAGGCGATCGCCGATCGGGTCGACTGCGCCGTCGGGACCATCTACACGTACTTCCCGTCCAAGTCGGCCCTGTTGGCGGCGCTCATGTCCAACGCCGTCCGTGATCTGATGACCACCTTCCAGTCGACCACCACCACCTGGGAGTCCACGTTGGACCCGGCGGAGACGCCCGTCGGCTCGCTCGAGCGCGTGCTCGGCTTCACGTGGCTGTTCGTCGAGAGTCGGACCACCCACCCGAACGAGTTCGAGTTCCTCCAGATGCTCGTCACCACTCCCGAGAACCTCATCGATCCGGCCGACGTCGTGGCGGTCCTGCCGGACTCCCTCGAATTCCTCGCTGCGATTCAGGACCTTCTCGCCCGTGCTGTCGCTGCCGGGGCCCTCGCACCGGCACCCGGAGAGGATGACGACCTCCGCCGGACGCTCCGTTGGACCGGGGCGATCCACGGCGCCCTGCTCGTGTCCAACGTGGCGTCGGTGTCGGGGCTGCCAGAGGCGGACGCCTACGACGCACACGTCCTCACCCAGCAGGTCACTGCCGACCTCCTCACGGCGTGGGGGGCACAACCCGACGTACTCCGAGCCGCCTGCGCCAGGTTCAATCACCCCGCTGCGTGAAGATCGGCGCTCGCCCCGGCGGACAGCTGCCCGGCGACGGCGATCCGCCCTCACGTTGATGCCAGGACCACCTCGGCGATCAGCTCCTCACAACGTCTCGTGTCGTTCCAGCTGATCTGTAGTTGCTTGGCCCGGCGGAAGTAGAGCTGGATCTCGTACTCCAACGTGAACCCCACTCCACCGAAGACCTGCTGGGCCATGGCCGTGACCTCTTGGTAGGTGTTTCCGGCGAAGAGCTTGGCCATCGGAGCCAGACGGCGCAGCGGCCGACCGGTGGACGCCGCCCACGCCGCCTCGTAGGTGAGGAGCTTGGACCCGTCGACATTGGTGCGGGCGTCGGCGAGATAGTGCGAGATGGCCTGGAACGCACCGAGCGGCTTGTCGAACTGCTCCCGGTCCTTCGCATACTGGTTGGTGATCTCCAGGGCATACTCAGCGCCCCCGTTGGCCAGGGCCGCAACGAGCACCATGGCGGGCTCCATGGCCCGCGACCAGGTCGTCCAGCCGGTGCCCGGGTCCCCGATCCGATCCGCCAACGGCACCCGCACCGACTCGAACCGCACGCGGTACTGCGTGTCCGCAGCGAGCGAGTGCTGCTGCTCGAGCGTCACCCCGGCTGCGAGCGGGTCGACGAGCACGAGGTCGATCGCCTCGGGCGCATCCCCGGTTCGGGCCAGGACCACGAGCCGGTCGGCCGCACGGGCGAACCGCACGTGGGACTTCGTCCCGTCGAGCACCAACTCGTCGCCGTCGACCTTCGCTGTGAGTGCCACTCCCCGGGGCGCGTACCCGTTGCCCGGTTCGAGCCACGCCGGGACGACGATCGCATCCCCGGAGGCGATCCGGGGGAGCCACTCCTGTGCCTGCTGCGGAGAGCCGGCGAGTTCGAGCACGCCGGCGACGATCACGCAGCTCTCGAGGTGTGGTACCGGAGCGAGCGCACGGCCCAACTCCTCGTAGAGCACCACGCCGTCGAGCAGGCTCGATCCGGCGCCACCGAACTCCTCAGGGATCACCAGCCCGAGCAGACCGAGTTCGGCGAGCTGTGTCCAGAGCTCCCGGGCGACCCCGTCGGGGTCGTCCTCCAACTCCCGAAGCACGGCGCCGTCAGCGTGCTGGGCACACACCCCGCGCACCATCTCACGGAGCATCTCCTGTTCCTCGGTGAAGTCGAGATCCAACATGTCAGTGGTTCCTCCTCGTCGCTCCGCACGGGCGGAACGGCGTCGTGGTCAGGGATTCCATTGGTCACCGGTTCGGGACCAGGGGTTGTCATCGGGCGAGACGGGGATGGCGACTCGGGCGGCGCACGTCGTGCAGAGGCGTTCGCCTCGATCGGGGTGAGCAGCACGGAGTTCGACGGCCACGCTGACGAACCCGCAGCCCGCAGCGTCGAGTTCCACGCCGTCCACCCGTCCGACGAAGGTCATGACGTCTCCGGGAAACACCGAGTCCTGCATGCGGAACCGCATCCGGCCGACCCGGCCGCGTGGTCCGGTCCAGTCGGTGAGGTACCGCTCGAACCACGCTGCCTGGTTGGGCGTGTTCAAGAAGATGTCAGCCACGCCGTTGCGCTCGGTGGCAAAGGCGTGGTCGTGGTGCATCGGACGCCAGTCGCGACTGGCGATCGCACCGAGTACGACGGTCGTTGGCGTCACCGACACCTCGAGTGACGGGAGCACTTCGCCGACCGCAACGGCGCCGTGGAGGACCGGAGCAGGGGCGCTCACCGGTTCGACCCTGGCTGATCGGGTGCCCGGTCATCGGGTCGGCGGTAGCCGAATCCGGTGTAGGTCTCGACGCCCACGAGGGCGCCGTGCTGGTTGCGATACTCGACGTCGATGACCCAGAACCGGCCGGAGCCGAGCTTTGTCGTCTTCGGTCCGCTCACCGATCGGAGGACCTGGGCGTGGCTGATCCGATCGCCGGGACGCACCGGCTCGCCGAAGATCAGCGTGTTGTCGGTCATCACCGCCTCGGGGAGACCGAAGCGCTCCTTGAGATCGAAGTGCACCTGCAACGCCACCTGTTCGCCCTCGGCTCCCGGCTCCCAGTAGTGCGGGCGCATCCACAGCGACAGCGTGCTCGGAACGGCGATCGGCCCACCGGTGAGTTCGGCGGCCACGTCGTCGTCCCAGAAGAGCGGGTTGCCGTTCCCGGTGGCTGCGAGGGTGTTCCAGGAGTAGCTCCGCTCGACATCGAAACCGGCCAAGCTCGGATACTGCGCCACGCCGATCAGGTCCACGACGTCACCGGGAAGCTCGTCGGCCACCTCGTCGGGTCCCGTGGTGTCGGCGTTCATGCCACCACTCCGTCCTCGACCAACTGCCGTACCCGGTCGGGGTCCACTCCGGCCTCGGTGAGCAGCTCCACTGCGTCGCTGATCGCTGCGTCGGGCACGACCACTGGTTCGTTGGGCTCGACGGTCCCGGCCCACACCGCCGCCACCTGACGGAACGAACCCGCCACCGGATGTTCGGCGTCGAGCACGACACGACGCGCGAGGAACTGCTCGTCGACAGTCGCCTCGGCCACCGTGTTGACCGGTGCGACGCAGCAGTCGCCGGGCCCGAGCACACCGACCCACTCGTCGCGACTCCTCGTGGCGATGACGGCGCCCACGTCGGAGCGAACGTCATCTTGGACGGAGTCATCGAATTGGTGGTCGATCCACCGCTCCAGGCCGAGCGCCCGGCAGAGGTTCGCCCAGAACTGCGGCTCGATGGCAGCCACTGCGAGATGTCGACGGTCGCCGCAGGTGTAGGTGTCGTAGCAGGCGTAGCGTCCGGTCAGGATGTAGTGACCGGGCCCTGGCTCGACTCCTGTGGCGAGGTACTCGTCGACGTACAGGCTCATCATGGCGAACACGCCGTCGGCGATCGACACGTCGAGGTGCTGGCCCGTGCCGGTCCGGTTCCGCTCGAGCAGCGCCGCCATGATCGACATGGCTGCCTGCATTCCGCCGGCGGCGATGTCGGCGACGGTGGCACCGGGGAGCGCTGGCCGACCGTCAGCGGTCCGGCCGGAGCAGTCGAGGAACCCGCCCACTGCGAGGTAGTTGAGATCGTGGCTGGCCCACGAGCGACGGGGGCCGTCCTGCCCGAAGCCGGAGGTGGAGCAGTACACGAGTCGGGGATTGCGGCTGAGCAGGTCACCGGCCCCGACCCCGAGCCGAGCCGCCACGCCGGGCCGGAAGGACTCGATGACCACGTCGGCGGCATCGGCGAGGTGGAGAAACGCCGAGCACCCGGCCTCCGACTTGAGGTCGAACGACATGCGGCGCATCCCACGTTGGCCGGAGTAGGCGTAGTGGGGCGGAGTGATCTGCACGACACCTGACCGGGGAACGGCCCCGACCTTCACCACATCGGCGCCGTAGTCGGACAGGATCCTCGATGCTCGCGCCGCTGGACCGACCGTCGACAGGTCGAGCACGCGCACGCCACAGAGTGCTCCGCAGCCGTCCAACACCAGAACGTCCGACCTCGAACCGTCAGCTCAGAAGCACTTCGGCAGGCCGAGGCCCCGCCGGGCGATGATGTTGCGCTGGATCTCCGATGAACCGCCGCCGATCGTGTCGATCACGGTGTAGCGGTAGGTCGACTCGGACCGCCCGGTGATCGGGGCGTCCTCGGTTCCCACACGGAGTTGCGACCCCGGGCCGGTGATGTCCATGGATGCGTCGGCCAGCCGCTTGGAGAACTCGGTGGCGAACAGCTTGTACTCCGAGGCCACCACGGTCGGCGGCTGGAACGGCTCGCCGGCCTTGGCGGCGTGCTCCACCTTGACCGCCTCGGAAACGAACTTCAATCCGAGCACCCGGGCAACCTCGGCCTGGGTGTGGAGGTTGGCCATCTGGGAGCGGATCACCGGGTCGTCGCGGAGCGGTTCGCCGTCACGTACTGCTGTCCGGACGTGATCCGTCAACAGGTCGAGCCGCTCCTTGATCGGGCTGTAGGTGAACATGGTGAAACGCTCGAGATCGAGTGCTTGGGAGATGTAGACGAACCCCTTGTCCACCTCACCGACGACGTACTCGTCCGGCACGAAGACGTTGTCGATGAACACCTCGTTGGTGCGCTCGTCGTTGCCCAAGGTCCACAGCCCCTTGACCGTGATGCCTTCCTGATCGAGCGGCACGAGCATGAGCGTGATGCCCATGTGCTTGTTGTCCGGGTTGGTTCGGGTTCCGAGCCAGTACCACTCGGCGAAGTGAGCCGAGGTGGTCCACGTCTTCTGGCCGTTGAGAAGCCAACCCGTCCGTCCGTCGTCGGTGGTGTGACGTTCGGCCTTGAGCCGCATCGAGGCGGCGTCGGAGCCGGCGTTTGGCTCGGAGTAGCCCACAGCGAACTCGACGTCGTTCTCGAGGATCTTCGGGAGGAACTCCTCCTTGAGGAAGTCCGACCCGTGTGCGATCAGCGTCTTGCCGATGATCCCGACGCCCTTGCCGATCTGCGGGCCACCGCGGCCGGCGAGGGCCTCGTTGAGGATGTACTCGTAGACGCCCTCTCCGTCGGAGCCTCCGTACTCCTCGGGCCAGGTGATCCCGAGCCACCCCTTGCGGCCGAGTTGGTTCATGAAGGCTCGTCGAGCGGGCGTGTCGACGATCTGGGCCATGTTCTCCCGGGTCACGTCGAAGACGTCCGGGTCGTCGTGGGCATCGAGGAACGCCTCGACCTCCTTGGCGAAGGCCTGCTGCTCAGGGGAGAACTCAAAGTCCATGCTGACTCCCAGGTAGAAATCTGACGGGTCGTCAGATTGTAGATCCCCCAGCGCTGGGACGCCGACTCGCTCAGCCGGGCGGTTTGCGGCCGGTGACCCCGGAGTACAGGAGCCGGGCCATGGCCCTCCTGATCTCACCCGTCGTGGTGCCGTAGCGCTCGATGCCGTAGCGGTGACCTGAGACCTGAGCGAGCATGGCCACGAGCACCGACGCCGTGGCGGTGGGGTCGAGGTCGGCCGGCAACCGGCCGGAGGACCGCTGATCCTCGGCGACGTCCCGGAGTGCGTCGGTGAAGGAGTTGAGCAATCGGATACGGATCTCGCGGAACCGCTGATCGCCCTCGGTTGCCGCAAGGTCGATCACGGCGAGCAACGACCGATGGTCGTCCCAGAAGTCGAGAAAGGTCCCAGCGATGACCTCACAGGAGTCGTACGCGCCTCGCCCCGACCACGATGCAGTGCGCACGGGGCGCGTCAGGCGCTCCCGGCCCTCGCCCACCAGTTCGTCCGCCAGCGCCAGCAACGCCGCCTCGGCATCGGGGAAGTACTGGTAGAACGTCGCCGGCGAGGTGCCCGCAGCCCGTGCGATGTCGACGACCTTGAGATCGCGGTAGGAGGTGGTGGCGAGCAGGTCCTTGGTCTGGTCCAACAATCGAGCTCGCGTCGCGAGCCCCCGCCGACCCGGGACACGGCCGTCTACTGCCCGGAGATCGGTCGGCCGACTCACCCGACGAGCCACGCCACGAACGCCACCAACAGGATCACACCGGCGAACACCACGAAGAGCGCCATGGCCGCCCCGACCGCAACTGCGAAGACTGCTCCGATCAGGACCCCCAGCGACGAGCGACTCGTCCCTCGACGATCGTCGAGATCGCGCTCGATGAGTCGAACGTTGCGGTTGTTTGCCTTGTAGATCATGTCGAAGAGCGCTCCACCGAACGGGATGAGCCCGACGAGCGACTCCAGACCGACGTTCAACAGCATGCGAAGCGTCGTTGGAATGCTGACCCCGGCGGCCACACCGGCGAGCACCACGACCATGGACAGTCCAAGGCCGGCGAGGTCACCTGCGACCGGCACGAACGAGAGCATTCCGTCCACCCCGACCCGTCGACCAGCGGTGCCGGGAACGGCGAAGGCGTCGTCGAGGAACCACGCCAGCCGGGACACCCAGTTCGGCAGAGGACGAGAATTGGGTTTGGGGCCCCGTCGGTGCGCCGCACGGACGTCCTCGAGCGCCTCACGGATCTCGGTGCTGACGGTCTGGTACGGCGTGGCCCGGGAAGGAGCCACCAGGTCGCCACGGGGCGGCTGGGCCAGATCGGAGGGAGATGCACTCGAGACTGGGGCGCTGGAGCACTCCTCGCCGTCCCGACTCGACGGATCCACTGGCACGGCGGTTCCGGGAACCTCCCGACCGACGATCGGCCCGAGATCACGGACCGGTCGGTCGCCCGGAGGATCGACCGATCCGGGGTCTGGAGTGAGCGTGTCCACCCCGACATGTTGCCTGATCGGCGGCACCCTGGACCGGCGGCCGAGGTCATCTCGGGGGAACCGGCTCAGGTCAGGACAAGAAGCGCTCTCCGAACGCCTCGACGAGGCCCACCGCCCGGTCGACGTCGGGCTGGAACTCCCCGAGCGCCATCCACGCCGAGGTCAGGATCGTCGTGACCCCTTCCCCGGAGAGTTCCTCGAGCAGGTCCGAGGTCGGTGCGGCCAACGGTGAGGCGATGATCTCGAACGGCCGGTCCGCAGTACCGGACTCCTCGCGCACCCGTGCCAATGTCCGGCAGTGGGCGATCAGTTCCTCCGGCGGGTACTGCACCCCGAGCCAACCGTCCCCGAGTTGCGCCGCCCGGCGAAACGCTGCCGCTGAGTGCCCGCCGACGTAGATCGGCACGGGCTCCGGAGGCGCAGGGCGCATCTCGACAGGGGCGAAGTCGTAGAACTCCCCGTGGTGTTCGACCATGCCACCGGACCAGAGGCCTCGCAGCATCTCGACCATCTCGTCCATGCGGGCGCCCCGGCGGGCGAAGGGCTGTTCGAGGAGTTCGAACTCCTCGGCCATCCAACCGGCACCGATTCCCAGTCCAACCCGCCCGCCCGAGAGGAATGCCGCAGTGCCGACCGCCTTGGCGACGACAAACGGATTGCGCAGGGGCAGGACGTAGACGTTGGTGAGGAAGCGCAATCTGGTCGTCACCGCCGACATGGCTCCGATCGCCACCCACGGATCCGGCCAGTCCTCTTCGGGACTGAACAGTGGAACGCCATCAGGTGTGTACGGGTAGGCCGAATCGAGGTAGCTCGGGTACACGACGTGGTCCGACACCGCCACCGAATCGAACCCAGCCGCCTCCGCCGCCAATGCGATGCGGTTCCACCCACGCGGGTCGGCACCGATGAGCGCCTGGGCGAACTTCACGATGCGTCGGCGGCCGCACCGAGGGCTCCGGAACGTCGAAGGTCGGCAATCCGTTCGTCGTCGTAACCGAGGACCTCGGCGAGCACCTCGTCGTTGTGCTGGCCGGCGGTGGGAGCGGGCCCGGGGATCGGAAGCTCGGCGTCGACGAACTTGACCGGGTGTGGCGTGAGATCGGCGCCGTGCTCGGAGTACGGCATGAAGCCCAGACGGTCGAGGAACTGCGGATCGTCGGCGAGCGTCTTCGGGGTGTTGATCGGAGCGATCGTGGTGTTGACCTCTCCCGCCCACTCGATCCACTCCGCTGAGGTCTTGGTCCGGAAGATCTCGACGAGCTCGCGCCGCATCTCGGTATTGCCCCGGGCGTGGTCGCCGTACTTGCTGCCGGGCCAGCGCTCGAACATGTCGAGACGACCGACACCGGCACAGAAGTTGCGCCAGAACTCCTGCTCGGACGCCATGAACAGCACGTGGCCGTCAGAGGACTCGTAGACCTGGTACCGAACTCCTTCCTCCATCCCCGCCGTGCCCGGAGCTCGACGCACGTAGTCGTCGCTGGCGTTACCCGTCACCTCCGACTCCGGTCGCTCGTAGGCCCTCCAGGTCTCCGAGCGCAACCAGTCCATGGCCGCCGACGCATCGGATTGCGCCACCTCGAGGAACGAGCCGACGCCGGTGGCCCGGGCCTTGACCACACCGGCGAGCACTCCGAACGCAGCGAAGAGCGGACCGGCGTGGATCCCGATCGAGGCGTGTTCCGGGAGGTAGGGGAACCCCTCCTCGTTGTAGGCCACGTTCACGATTCCCGCCCACGTGTCGTAGGCGATCCCGTGGCTCGGAAGATCGGCGTAGGGACCGGTCATCCCGTAGCCGGAGATCGTGCAGAACACGATCGACGGGTTCACCTCGAGGAGGTCCTCGTAACCGAGCCCCCGCCGCGCCAACGCTCCGGGGCGCATGGCCTCCACCACGACGTCGGCACCGCGAACGAGGTCACGGAAGATCTCCTGGGCTTCCGGCGTGCGCAGGTCGAGCGTGATCGATCGCTTGCCGCGGTGGATGTGCCAGTGGAGGAGCGACGAACCCTCGATGATCGGCCAGGTCATCTGCCGGATGTAGTCCCCGGCGGGTGGCTCGACCTTGATGACATCGGCGCCGAGATCAGCGAGGTGCGTTCCCACTGCGCCCGGACCGAGCAGTGAGAACTCGATGACCCGGACGCCGGCGAGCGGAGCATCGGGGGCGGGTGACTGGTTCACGAGACGACTCCTGTCCCGCCCTCAGGCGGCATCGGTGGGTGTCGGACAGGTGCCCGACGAGAATCTGACGGGCCGTCAGAACCTACCGCAGAGTCGGCTCGCCCTCATTCCCGGATCCCGGTGGCTCGTCAGTCAACGGACTTGTTGCCGATGGTCGTGACTCCCTGGAACTGACAGCCGTTCGAGTTGACCGTGATCCACCAGTTGATCAACCACTGCTGGATCAGGATGCTCCGGTCATAGGCCGTCGAACCCGTCCGTGCGCCGCAAGACGTGGGTACTCCCGAACCTCCCGACCCGATGATGGTGTTCCTCTCGATGTGCACGGTGGTCCCCGCCGGCCATGCCCAGAGCAGGATGGGGTTCAAGGTGGTGGCATCCGGCAAGTCGGTGCAGTCGATCCGGTTTCCCTCGAGCACGGTCCCGAGGCTGTCACCAGCTACGAGGATCCCGCAGTTCCCGTCGGGCGAGGAGTTGGCTCGTAGCGTGTTGTCGAACACCCTCACGCCTCGGACACCGACTGGCATGTTCGATGCGCTCACTCCGAAGCCGACCTTGATCGGAGCTCCCCAGCGGTTGTTCTCGAAGACGTTCCCGGGGCCGAGCTTGGCGTTGGCCGAGACCGCCGTGTTGAAGCCGTTGATGTAGACGAGGTGGTCGAAGTTGTTCTGCGGGACCGTCGGCCGTGAGGACCCGTTGGAGTGGATGCGGCAGTTGTCGACCTGCCAGTTGCGTGCCGCCTCCCAGGTGCCGAACACTCCGCGCACCCCGTAGCGCCGGCCGGATGGATCCACACCGTTGGACAGATCACAGTTCGTCCAGCGCCATCCGTTCCCACGGGTCATGTTGACGACGTATCCCGGATCGGCGAGCGCTCCATTGCCCCGGACGCTGACCCCGTCGAACGTCCAACCGTCGCAGTCCGAGCAGGCCAGAGCGCCAACGAGCACCGGTGGCGTTCTGGCCGAGCCCGAAGCTCCCGTCGGCGAGCTGGGGAACCCTGATCGAACCGTCACACCTGACCGGCCGCCACCCTGGACTCGACAGTCCCCGATCGACCAGACACCGTCAGGGAGCACGACGGTCGTGTCGGACGCAGCTCGCTGGAGCGCACCGCAAGCATCGAACTGTGAACTCGGAGGCTCACTCGGCACGAGGGTTGGCGGCGCCGTCGTCGGTGGTGCGGTCGTCGGGGGTGCGGTCGTCGGGGGTGCGGTCGTCGGGGGTGCGGTCGTCGGGGGTG
>VGBZ01000041.1 GCA_016870275.1 Actinomycetota bacterium | reverse complement strand
ACACCGCCCAGGTGAGTCGATTCGATGCGGTGCGTCTCAGCAGGTCGTCACCAGCACCGGCCACGGGATCAGCACCGGCCACGGGATCAGCACCGGCCACGGGACCAGCACCGGCCACGGGATCAGCACCGGCCACGGGATCAGCACCGGCCACGGGATCCACCTCGCAGTCGGATCAACCGAACGGACCCGGAGCGGCGGACGGCTCCAGGTCGGCGGGCTCGTCTGCGGCGTCACCACGCGGCCGCAGGGTTCGGTACCAGAAGATGAGCCCGCCCAACGTGATCGCCGGAACGATCCACGGTCCCAGGCCGCCCACCCGGTACAGCGCCGTCGTGCCCGACGGGAACGTGATCACGCACCCGATCACCGACAGCACGATGATCAGCCACATCCTCGACTCGCGCAGGGTGAGCGCCATGACGGCGAACGCCGGCAGCACGTACCACGGGTAGAGGGCCGGACCGAGCAGCGACACCACCAGGAGCGCCAGACCGAGCGAGACGAACGGCACCCGATCCTTGGTCCGCAGGAGGATCAACGCCGAGAGGACTGCTGCCAGACCCAACCCGAGCAGGGTCGTCGCTCGCTTCACGTCGGCGTCGTAGAGATCGATGCCGATCCAGCCGAGCACGTCGGCCGCCGCGATCCCCGCCACCCGGGCCGGTGCGACGAGCGAGCGTGCACCACCGGCGCTCTGCAGAGCGCCGAGCCAGCCGAATCCCCGACCTGAGACGACCGACACCAGAGCCACCACCGCTCCACCGACCGCCGAGACCCAGGCGGTGCTCCACAGTCGCCGGGCCAGCGTGGATCCGGGGCCGGCGGCGGCCCACCCGAGGAACACCACGGCTGCAAAGGCCGGGATCTTGATCGACGCAGCGAGGGCACACGCCACGACGCCCGGAATCAGGTAGCCCTCGACGGCGAGCACCATGCCGATCAGGATGAGCGCCATCATCAGGGCCTCGTTGTGGGCTCCGGAGACCGCATGGAGCATCACGATCGGGTTGCCGACGGCGAGGACGACCACCGTGGCCACGTCGCCTCCGTAGTGCCGGGCGAGCCGGATGAGGCACCACACCGACACCGCCACCGACGCGAGCGCCAGGATCCGGAACATCAGCACCGAAACGAGCGGTTGGTGACCGCTCAGGCTGGCGAACGCCGAACTGATCCAGAGCCAGAACGGACCGTAGGGGCACGGAGTGCCACGCCACACCGGGTCGACGAGCGCCAGGAACTCGTTGCTCGGGCCGAGCACTCGCACGCCCAGCATCGACGGGTCGAAACCCTGAGCGACAGTCTCGCCCTGACCGGCGTAGCTGAAGATGTCCCGGCTGAACAGCGCCGGTCCCAGGGCGAACGGCAGCGCCCAGACGAGCCAGAGCCCCACTGCGGTCGACACCGGGACCGGGTTGCGTTCGTGGTACCGGCGGCGGACGGCGGTGAACACCGCCACCCATGCAGCGAGCAGAGCACCGACACCGCACAGCGACACGACCACGACCAGTGTGCGGTCCCCCCAGACCATGAACCGTCCGGTGAGCGGATACAGGAGCGTCGGTGCGCCTCCGGGTCGGACGAGCGTTCCAGCGGCGACCGCAACGACCGCTCCGATCAGGCCGACGATCGTCGGGACTCGTAGTGCCGGATCGCTGAAGGGAGCACGAATCGCCTCGGGGAGCGCACGCCTCCGACCCGTCGCCGTGCCGGGGCCGAGCGGCCGATCGGTGGACGTTGGCGAGTCGGTCTCGATCGGGCCTGAAGTTGATGTGGTCACGGTCGACTCCAGCGGGCCTCGGGGGCGGGCACCGACGCCGCGCAACTCTAGAGTGGGGCGATCCCCATGGACGGGTCAGGCCTGATTCCAGCGGCGTGGATCGACCCGGTAGTAGCGCCCGAGCACATCAGCGAGATCCGGATGGGCCCGGCGCAGCGCATGGGGTTCACCGAAGAACGCCTCGGTGACGACTGCGAGGAACTCTGCGGGGTTCACGCCACCGTAGGGATCGATCACCCCGGGGTCGGTTCCCTCCACCACCGAGTCGTACGCCTCGCTGCATGCCTGTACCCACGCCTCGGCGAGTTCGGGGTCGGTGATCAGCGGGGTTCCGTCGAACACCCCGTCCGCCCCGTCGAGCACGTGGGCGCACTCGTGCATCACGACGTTGCGACCGTGTTCGGGGTGTTCGGTGTCGTTGACCACCTCGTCCCAGGCGAACAGGAGCGGGCCGTGCTCGACGGCCTCGCCGAGGATCGGTGTGGGATCGTCGGAGACCACCCCGTCGACCTGGGAGTGCTCGCCGTCCATCACGATCGTGCTCGGGTGGATCACGACGGCGTGGACCGGAGCGAGCGCTCCGTCAGGAAGGCCGAGGACGAGCAACTGGGCCTGGGCGGCGATGGTGAGCGCCATCTCGTCGGTGACGTCGAACCCGCGTGCGGCCTCCCATGAGGTGTTGAGCACCATCTCGTGCGTGCGACGCTCCCAGCGCCGACGTTCCTCCTCGGTCAGCGCCGGGTGCCACGCAAAGCGCTCTGCACACAGTGTCCGCCACTGCTCAGGAAACCCAGCAGCTAGGAGTTCCGCCCGTTCCCGTCGCCGCCTCGAACCGAACACGACCCCAGCATCGCCGGTGCCGGGGTCGCTGTCACACCCACCCGGCACCATGTGGCCGTGGAGAACATCACCATCACCCCAGCCACTCTCGTCGCTGCGCTCGTCGCTGCGGTGCTGATCGCCGTGGTCATCGCCGTCACTGCCGTGTTCGTCAGCCGCTCCGTGAGCCATTCCGTGAGCCGCTCGGTCAGCCGCTCGCTCGGTCAGTCGAGCGAACACGCCGCCGACCGCTCACAAGCCGCAGTCACCGGCTACCTCGAATCCCAGTCCCAGGCCCTCAACTCCCGTCTGGAGCAGTTCGCCAGCACCATCGGTGAGTTCGACGCCCGACGACGGGAGGAGTCCGCAGTCATCGCCGTCAAGGTCGACGACCTCACCGCCTCCAGCCGAGCCGTCGCCGAGGAGGCCCGGGCGGTGGCCGGCGCCATGAGCGACAACCAGGCCAGAGGCCACTGGGGAGAGATGCAACTCGAGCGAGTCCTGCGCCTGAGCGGCCTCGAGGAGCACATCAGCTACAACACCCAGGTGTCGGTCGACGGGGGCCGGTCCCGCCCCGACGCTTTGGTGCACCTGCCATCGGGTCGCTGCGTCGTCATCGACGCCAAGACGCCCCTCGACAGTTACCTCGCTGCGGTCAGCGCCGCCGATCCAGCCGAACGGGACCACCACTTCGCCAATCACGCCCGGGCAGTTGGAGAGCACATCAAGTCCCTCGCCTCCCGCAACTACGACGAGGTGGTGCCAG
Source organism: Actinomycetota bacterium (assembly GCA_016870275.1). Classification (GTDB taxonomy): domain Bacteria; phylum Actinomycetota; class Acidimicrobiia; order Acidimicrobiales; family Microtrichaceae; genus SXMI01. Next base: position 16,547 of record VGBZ01000041.1, on the reverse strand, counting down.
GTGCCATCGACGTCGTGATCGTGTTCCTGCCGAGCGACTCACTGCTCGCCGAGGCGTACCGCTCCCAGCCCGACCTGCTCGATCGGGCGCTCGCCGGCCGCATCGCGCTGGCGTCACCATCCACGTTGCTCGCCCACCTGCGTGGCGTCGCTCTCGGTTGGCGGGAACAACGGATCGCCGACGATGCCCAGACCATCGCCCAGCTCGGCCGAGAACTCCATCACCGCACGACCACCTTCGTGGGTCACGTGTCGGCTCTCGGCGCCTCCCTCACTCGAGCAGTCGACGCCTACAACAAGGCCGTCGGGTCGCTCGAACGATCGGTCCTGCCCCAGGCCCGCAGGTTCGAGCAGCTCGGCGCCGGATCCACCCGGACCCTCCCCACGGTCGATCCGATCGACCAGCAGCCGCGTTCGATCTCAGCGTGAGTTGCCGGCGAGACCCAGTTCGGCCCGCAGGCGAGACCGACATGCGTCGGGATCGCCGTGTTCGTAGCTGAGCGCCCAGGCTCGCTTCATGAACAGGTGCAGGTCGTACTCGACGGTGTAGCCGATCGCACCGTGGCACTGCAGCGAGACCGCCGCTGCGTGTCGAGCGGCAGTCGAGGCCCGGAGCTTGGCAGCCGCCACATGACGGCCGGCATCGGGATCGGAGTGAGCGAGGGAGTGCGCAGCGAGCCAGACGAGCGGCATGGCGAAGGCCACGGCGATCGCAGCGTCGGCGAGTTGGTGCTTGACCGCCTGGAAGCTCCCCACCGGAACACCGAACTGCTGACGCTCCCCGACGTAGGCCACGGTCATCTCGAGCATCCGCTCACCCAGACCGACCAACTCCGCTGCGGCACCGACCGCCAGCCGCTCGGCTGCCGCCGATCCGACACGACGGGCCAGGTCCCCGGTAGCGACCACCTCGCCGCTCCGTCGGACGACCGTGGCCGGCTGGCGCGCCCCGTCGACCGACCGCTGGGGCTGGAGATCGACGTCCTCGGGCGTGGCCAGCACCACTTCATCGGCAACGCACCACAGGAAGCCATCGGCGGTGGTGGCACCGGCGAGCGGGGCACCGGCGTCGACCACGGGCAGCAGTACCGCACCAGAGGCGATCCGGCCCGACCAGTCAGCAGCGAGACCACCCCCGGTCAGGTCGTCGAGCAGCGCCCCGAGCGCCACAGCTGAGGCATACCCCGATGCCGCCACCGGGTCCGGCAGCGCCACCCGGCCGCACTCGACGAGCAGCGGCACCACGTCCTCGTCGGTCATCCCGAGACCGCCGGCGGACTCGGGTACCAGCGCGCCGAGCACACCCATCTCGACGAGCGCATCCCACGCTGCACGCACCCGGCCGTCTCCGTCCCAGGCCGCTCGGACCGCATCCGGCGGGCAGCGATCCTCGAGCAGTCCGCGGACGGCGTCGCGCAGGTCAACCTGTTCGTCGGTGAGTTCGAACCGCACGCTGCTACTTCCTCGGGAGGCCGAGTACCCGCTCGGCCACGATGTTGCGTTGGATCTCGTTGGTGCCGGCGTAGATCGGACCGGACAACGCGAACTCGTAGCCCTTCATCCACGGCCCGTCGAGCTCGGCGTCGGAACCGAGCAGATCCAGGGCAGCCTCGTGCAGCCGAACGTCGAGCTCGGACCAAAAGATCTTGTTGAACGACGACCGGGCTCCCGGTGACCGGCCCTCGACGATCCCGGTCACGTCGCCGAGCGTGTAGAGCGCATACGCCTCGGCGTCGACCCAGGCGTCGACCACGCGATCAGCGAGCGCCTCGCCGAGTCGACCCTCGCCGTCCCGCTCCCGGGCCAGGTCCAACAGCCGCGCCGCTGTGGCTTGGAACCGACCCGGCGAACGCAGCGTGAGGCCACGCTCGGAGGTGGCCGTCGCCATGGCGACACTCCAGCCCTGATGGACCTCGCCGAGGATGCCGCCCCGAGCCATGGCCGCAGCGGCTGCATCAGCAGGTGCGCCAAAGGGATTGTCGGGGACGAACACGTCGTCGCAGAACACCTCGGCGAAGCCCTCGTCGCCGTCGAGTCGACCGAAACCCCGGACGGTGACGCCCTCGGCGTCGAGCGGCACCAGGAAGTAGGTGAGGCCCCGGTGTCGCACGGCCTCGGCGTCGGTCCGAAACAGGCCGAACAGGTGGGTGCAGAACGCTCCCCGGGTGGTCCAGGTCTTCTGGCCGGTGAGCCGCCAACCCCCGTCGGCGTCGTCACGCACGGCCCGAGAGGTGACCGCCGCCAGGTCCGACCCGGCGTTCGGTTCGGACCAGCCCTGACACCACAGGTCCGTCGCCGAAGACATGCGCGGCAGGTAGTGATCCTGCTGTTCGACCGTACCGAACTCGAAGATCGACGGAGCGAGCAGGAAGATGCCGTTCTGGGTCACCCGCTGCGGGGCGCCGGCCCGGTAGTACTCCTCCTCGAAGATCAACCACTCCCACAGCGACGCGTCACGGCCGCCGTAGGCCTCGGGCCACGACACGACGGCCCAGCGGGCGTCGTGCAACGCCCGTTCCCACTCGAGGTGGGCGGCGAACCCGCTCCGGGTGTCCCCCGAGGCCAGTGGGGGTGACGGAACGTTGGCGTTCAGCCATGTCCGGCACTCCTCACGGAACGCAAGTTCGGTGTCACTCCATCTGAGGTCCACTCGGTCAGTCTGCCGCGTGTTCTGACGACCCGTCAGATCCGGTGGGGCAAACCGGGTCGCACGCCGTGGATTCGGGGCATGCGTCGCTCCGCTCGGCGTAGCCTCGGCCCGGCGATCACAACGGAAGCGGCAACGAGAACAGCCGAGTACAGCACCGGCAACGGCGAGCAGATCAGGGGACGACGTGGAGGATCAGTTCGAGCCGAAACCGGAGCACCACTTCACGTTCGGACTGTGGACCATCGGCAATCGGGGCCGCGACCCGTTCGGCCACGAGACGCGTCCGGCGCTCGACCCGGTCACAGCAGTCGAGCGTCTCGCCGAGTTGGGCGCCTACGGCGTGAACTTCCACGACGACGACCTGGTGCCGCCCGGTTCCTCCCCCGCCGAGCGAGACCGGATCGTCAGCCGGTTCCGACGGGCCCTCGACGACACGGGACTCCGTGTACCGATGGCGACGACCAACCTGTTCTCGGACCCAGTATTCAACGACGGCGCGTTCACCGCCAACGACCCCGACGTGCGTCGCTACGCCATGCACAAGACGCTGCGTGCGATCGACCTCGGCACGGAACTCGGCGCCAACGTGTACGTCATGTGGGGCGGCCGCGAGGGCGTCGAGTGCGACGCCGCCAAGGACGTCGCTGCAGCGCTCGACCGTTACGCCGAAGCGGTCAACGTGTGCTGCGCGTACATCCGGGACCAAGGCTTGGACCTGCGTCTGGCACTCGAACCCAAACCGAACGAACCCCGGGGCGACCTGTTCCTCCCGACGGTCGGACACGCACTGGCGTTCATCGAGACACTGGAGTGGCCCGAACTCGTCGGTCTCAACCCGGAGTTCGCCCACGAGACCATGTCAGGTCTGTCCTTCCACCACGCCGTGGCGCAGACGCTGTGGGCCGGGAAGCTGTTCCACATCGACCTGAACGCCCAGCGAATCGGCAAGTACGACCAGGACTTCCGGTTCGCATCCGAGGGTCAGCGTGACGCCTTCTACACGGTCCGTCTGCTCGAGTCCTCCAGCTGGGACGGCATGCGTCACTTCGACGCCCACGCCTACCGGACCGAGGACCCTGAGGGTGTGTGGGACTTCGCCGCCGGATGCATGCGGAGCTACCTGATCCTCGCCGACAAGTCACGGCGTTTCGACGAGGACCCCGAGATCGCCGAGGCGCTCGCCGTGGCCCAGACCGACCGGCTGGGAGTTGCTCAGGTCGACTGGACCGACAGCGCCCAGGTCGCAGCGTTGCGCCACGAGGAGTTCGACCCCGCAGAACTGTCGGGTCGCGGACACGGGCACGAACGGCTCGACCAACTCGTCGTCGAACTGCTCCTCGGCGTCCGGTGAACGCCCCGCTCGTCGCCGGCGTCGACTCCTCGACCCAGTCGACCAAGGTCGAGTTGCGTCACGTCGACGACGGCAGGCTCGTCGCCGTCGGCCGGGCTCTGCATCCGAGGATCACCCCGCCACGATCCGAACAACACCCCGATGCGTGGTGGAAGGCGCTCGGGATGGCCCTCGCCCAGTGCGGCGACGCTCGAGACAGCGTCGTCGCAATCTCCGTGGCCGCCCAACAGCACGGTCTGGTCTGTCTGGACGACAACGACGAGGTGCTCCGGGCCGCCCCACTCTGGAACGACACCTCGGGGGCCGCACAGGCCGACCGGCTCGTGGCCCGCCTCGGACGCCGGACCTGGGCGGACGCGTGCGGCAGCGTGCCCCTCGCCAGCTTCACGATCGCCAAACTCGCGCACATCGCCACGAGTGAGCCCGACGTGATCGACGCCACCGCACACGTCTTGTTGCCGCACGACGAAATCACGCGTCGGCTCACCGGACGCCACACCACCGACCGGGGTGATGCATCCGGGACGGGTTGGTGGTCACCAGCGGAGGGCCGCTACCGGATGGATCTCCTCGACCTCGCCGTGCCGGACACGGTGGATGAGTCATGGCTGCCCGAGGTGCTCGGCCCGACGGAGTCACCGGGGACCATCACACCGGATGCCGCTGCCGCCCTCGGGATCCCCGGGACGGTCGTCGTCGGACCGGGGACCGGCGACAACATGGCGGCGGCGCTGGGCCTGGGGCTGTGCGCCGGTGATGTCGTCGTGTCCCTCGGAACGAGCGGCACCGTCTTCACGACGAGCGACCACCCGACGGCGGACCCGTCCGGTGCTGTGGCCGGGTTCGCCGACGCCACCGGCCGATACCTTCCGCTCGTCTGCACGCTCAACGCAACGGGCGTGACCGACGCGATCGCCCGGCTCATGGGCGTGGATCTCGACGAGTTCGACCACCTGGTGCTCAGCATCTCGACCGGGACGTCGGGACTGACCCTGTTGCCGTACCTGTCGGGTGAACGGACACCGGACCGGCCCAACGCCACCGGAGTCCTGGCCGGTCTGCGCCCCGAGGTCGAACGAGCCCAGGTCGCACGCGCCGCCGTCGAGGGTGTCCTGTGCGGTCTCCTCGACGGCTACGACGCCCTCGTCCAGCAACTCGACCAGCCACCCGCAGGTGACCACCTGCTCGTCGGCGGCGGGGCGCGCTCGCCGGCGTACCGGCAGGTGCTCGCCGACCTGACCGGTCGGGAGTGGCACGCCGTCACCGACGAAGAGACCGTCGCCCGGGGAGCGGCCGCTCAGGCCGCAGCGGTGCTGCACGGCTCGACCGTCGACGAGATCGTCGCGCAGTGGGGTCGGCCGTCATCGACGTTGGCGCTCCCGGGGGACGGTGCCTTCGACGGTGCCGGCACCAGTGCCGATGCCACTGCGACGGTCCGGGACGCCTACGCCCGCCTCCGCGACCGGTCCTGACGTCGCCCCACCCCCGGCTTTGTGGTGCGAGCGACATGCATATGCATGTCGCTCGCACCACAAAGCTGGGGGTGGGGGTGGGGGTGGGGGTTGGGGTGGGGGTGGGATCAGGGGGCAAGGCGGCGGAGCGTCTCGTCGGCCTCGTCGAGGATCGACTCGATGATCTCGGCGACCGACGGCGCCTCGGCGATCGCCCCGACCACCTGACCCGTCGGCAGGATCCCGACCTCCAGATCGCCGTCGACGACCGACGCCTTCGTCATCATCGGAGCGTTCGCTGCCAGTGCGACCTGCGACCACGAGAGATCCTGCTCGCCGTGCATCTGCACGCCGGTGCGCACCAGATCGAGCGGTGAGAGCCCGCTCTGCGAGGCGAAACGCAGCGCGTTCGACGCCGCCCGCGGAAACCGCAGCGGCGACGGGAGCTTCTCCAACGCGTCGATCAGCGCCGTGCGGATCACCCGTTGGGGAGCACCGTCGATCGCCGAGGTCACGACCGTCCCAGTGAGCGACGTCTGCAGGTAGACCGCCTTCACGTGGTCCGGCACCTGGCTCTCGGCGCTCAGCAGGAACCTCGTCCCCATCGCCACGCCGTCGGCTCCGTGGGCGAGCGCTGCGACGAGACCCCGGCCGTCGTGGAACCCGCCGGCTCCGAGCACCACCACATCGGTGCCGGCGACGGCGTCAACGACCTCGCCGAGCAGCAGTGACGTCGGGATCGACCCGGTGTGTCCACCGCCCTCGCCGCCCTGGGCGATAACGGCGCTGACGCCCATCGCAGCAACCTTCTCGGCGTGGCGCTTCGCTCCCACGGTCACCACCGTCGCCACCCCGGCCTCGCTCAGAGCGGCCACCTGCTCGGCCCGCGGCGCAGCCGCGAAGCTCGCCACCGGCACGCCGCGGGACACGATCAGGTCGATCCGTTCCCGGGCGTCGGGCTGGCTGGGCAGGAGGTTGACGCCGAACGGGCGCTCAGTCCGCTCCTGCACCTTCGTCACGGCGTCGTCGAGCTCGGCGAGCGTCATGGTCGCCGACGCCAGGATGCCGAGGCCGCCAGCGGCGCTGGTCGCAGCGGTCAACCGGGCCCCGGACACCCAGCCCATGCCCGTCTGCACGATCGGTAACTCGACGCCGAACAGCTCACAAGCGCGCGTGCGGAGCGCCGGGTGCCGATCGCTCACGGGTCGGGGACCTCAGCGAACCGACTACCCGCCGGATCGAGTCGCTCGAGTTGGTCCGACTCGCCGTCGTCCGGTCCGCGGGTCGTCGGGATGTCGCCGAGCACGGCCACCTCACACCCCGACGCCGACACCACATCGGCCACCGAGACACCGGGGTGGGTCGAACGCAACGTCAACACCGGCACCCCGTGGCTGTCACGTCCGGAGAAGTCGAACACGCAGAGGTTGGTGACGACGCGCCGGATCTCATGGAAGCGCGACGACGCCGGTCCGAGCTCGGCGGCCCGGTCGTAGCCGACCCCGCACACCACGTCGACGGCCGCGACGACGACCTTGGGCGAGTGGTTCGGAACCCAATAGCTCGTCGTGTGGTTGATCGTGTTACCGGGGGCGCCACGGAACCCCAGCAACTGCGACCGGGGGTGGTTCCAGTCGCCGATCGCAGCGATGTTCTGGTTCCCGTAACGATCGACCTGCGTCGCGCCCATCATCACGTGTCGACGCCCGTGCCAGAGCAGGGAGAACATCTCGCGGTACGGGTTCCACGAGCCCACGACCCGCTGGGCCAACCGCTCCTCGTCGTCGAGGCCGACCGGGGGAACGTCGTCGATGAGCGTGTAGAAGCCGTCGGTGAGTGCCAGCAGCGGTTCGAACGTGGCCGCCGCCAGCCGCCCGCCGATCAGCGGCAGGTTCCCGATCGGATTGCAGAGACGTTCACCATCACCGCGGAACGCCTCGGCGATCGCCACCGCACAGACGTCGGCTCGGCGGGGGGCGCTCACCGGGCCACCTCGCTCAACTCGGCGACCGCGCTCACCGGGCCACCTCGCTCAACTCGGCGACCTTGGCCTGATAGCCCTGCTCGTCGAGCTCGAGGAACTCAGCGGCGAACGCCCCCCACGCCTCGTCGGACTTCGCAGTGGCGGCGTAGCGCTGCTGGAACACCTCATCGCGACCGTAGAGCGGTGGACACTCGGTGAAGTGGGCGCCGTTGGGCGTCTCGGCAACTCCGTCGACATCGAGGCGTGAGATGCGCTGTCGTGTGATGTCGACTCCGCCCGAGCGGAGCTCTTCGGTGGGAACAACCTGCTCGGTGGTGACGAACGCCCGATCGGCGGCGCGGACGAACAGATCATCCATGAACGGATCCTCACCCAACCACACGGCGTTGCCGGACCGGTCACAACGATGCTGGTGCACGAACGCCACGTCGAGCGTCAACGCCGGAACCGCAATCAGGTCCTCGTGCTCACCGGACTCCGGATCCGGGTACGGAGACCGCACGGTGGCGATGTGATCCATGAGTCGGGGAATGTCGGAGCCGAGTCCCGCCCGGGTCGGCAGGAATGGCACCCGCCAGGCCGCGGCCTGCAGTCCGAGCAGGAACATGCCCTCGTCGAGTTCGGACGCAGAGATGGAGCCGCTCTGACGAGCGGCCCGGTAGTGCGGTTCCAGAGGTATCGAGTCGAGCGAGACGAACCCGGACACGACGTGCGAAGCCTGACCGGAGCGACAGAGCAGGCCCACGTCCGGGCCCCCGTAGGCGACGATCGTCAGGTCACTCAGGTCCGACCTCAGGATCGCGCGCACGATGGCCATGGGCTTGCGCCTGCTTCCCCAGCCACCGATACCGACCACCATCCCCGGACGCAGTTCACCCACGATCTCGTCGACAGTGGTGGTCTTGTCTGCTCCGGGCAACGGGTTCCCCTGATCTGACGCTGTGTCAGATCACAACCTAGACGGGTGCACCTGAGCCACCCAACCGAGGTTCTCCGCTACCGTGACCCCATGCATCGATCGCTTCGTCAACGCCACTGCGCTCTCGCCGCTGCCCTCGTCGCCATGACGCTCCTCGTCGGGCTCGCCGGCTGCGGTGGCAACGAGGAGAGCAAGCCCTCCACCACTGCAGCGGGCGAGATCAAGGACAACGGTGGCGAGCAGCCGACTGCCGAGGACACCATTCCGACGTCGACCGTCCCCGACGACGAGTTCGCCGATGTGGTCGAAGGACTCAACGCTCAGTTCGACTCGGCTCCCGACTCCTGCGGGTTGTTGTCGGTCATCTACAACGCCGGTTCCCTGCCGACCCCGGCCAATGCCGAGCAGACCAAGGCCGCCACCGAACTGCTCGCGTCGGTGTTCCGTCGACTCAGCGAGAGCCCGCCGGCCGGACAGGAAGCCAACGGCCCCGTGCTCAGCAACGCCGCCGACGGACTGATCGCCGAGGGCGAAGCATCGAACTGGGACCCGTCGACCATTGCCAACGCATCGTCCATCACCGAGGAGACACAGAATGCCCTCGGCGCCTATGCCATGACGTGCCCGGAACTGACCGGTGGAGCGACTCCCGAAGGTGCCCCAGCCGGCTGAGCAGCCGGTTCAGGTCGTAGCGGCCCGACGAGTCGGGTCAGTCAGCTCGCTCAGGCCGGAGAGGTCGGTCACCTCGGCGGATGCTGGCGTCCCTCGACGAACGCATCCCGCGCCTCGTCGCCGGCACCGGCGAGGTTGAGTTCGAAGGTGAAGCCCTGTTCGAACCGGTAGCTCCGGTTCACGTCGACGGGATCGATCCCGTTCAACGACTCCTTGGCCCGGCGGATGATGTACGGACCCTTGGACGCAATCACCGCTGCGAGGTCGAGCGCAGTATCACGTAGCTGTTCGAGCGGCACCACCCGACTGACCGACCCCCATCCGTGCAGCACCGAGGCGTCGACCGGCTCTGCGGTGTAGACCAACTCGCGCATGGCGTGTTGTGGCACCAGTCGAGCCATGTGGGTCGCCGCACCGAGCGCACCCTGGTTGACCTCGGGGAGTCCGAACCTGGTGCCCTCTGCGGCGACGATCACATCGCTGTTGCCGACCAGTCCGATCCCACCGCCGAGGCAGTAGCCGTGGACCGCGGCGATCACCGGCACCTCGCACTCGTAGACCGCCTTGAACGCGGCGTAACAACCGCGGTTGGCGCCGATCAGCGCAGCGAACCCTTCGGTCGACTGCATCTCCTTGATGTCCACCCCGGCGTTGAACCCGCGGCCTTCAGCCCGCAACACAACAGCAGCCACCTCCTGGTTGCGGCCGGCGACAGTGACGAGGTCAGCGAGTTCGTACCAGCCCGACACCGTGAGGGCGTTGACCGGCGGATGATCGACGACGATCTCGGTGACCTGCTCAGACGTGGTGACCGTGAATCCCATGTGGGCTCCCCTGCTCCTCGGAGGATCAGGACCGTACCGGTTCGCCGATGACGTCAGCGAGACGTTCGAGCAACACCGGGTCGCTCAGGTAGTCGCTGTGGCCGGACGCCTCGGTGCGCAGTGGCGTGGCGACGTCGAGCGGATCCGGACCGTAGACCGGCCCGGCGACGACCGGCACGTATCCGATCGGGTCGTCCTCGGCCCGGGACGCATAGACCCGGACGTCGCTTCGACCGACGACTCGATCGGCATCGGGGAGCCCGATACCGGGTGCGCCGAGGAGCACCACGGCGTCGGCCCGGGCACCACCTGCTACCGCCCGTCCGGTCACGACCCCGCCGTAGCTGTGGCCGAGCACCACCAACCGCTCCACCGGAGGAACCCGACCGGGGCGCCGGAGGTGATCGATGTCGGCGACGAGTCGGGCGGCACCAACGTTGGCGGGGTGAGGACTGATCGCGCCGGGGACGGTGTCGGGAGGGTCGTACTTCAGCCAGGCGAACACCGCCAACGACGACACTGCCGGCGCCAGAGCCTCGTGCACGCGCTCGGCATCTCGGATCATCGCCGGTCGATCGCCGAGGTCGGTGCCGACGCCCGGCACGAGGATCACGACGGTCGTGGCGTCGGACGGACCCACTCGGTGGACGAACCGGCCGTCTCCGGATTCGTCGACCCAGACCTGTTCGCCGACAGCCGGGGCGCTCGAGGCCGACCGCTGATCCCGGGCCTGGCGCACCAACTCCGCAGCCAGGGACTCGAGCAGCACCGCTGCTCGCAGGGAGGGGTCAGCGACCAACTGGTTGTAGTCGTCGGTGAACCGGCGGGCGTCCGGACCGGTCCATGACGACCCCAAATGGAGCGAGTGAACCCGTCGACGTACTCGGGTCGACAGTTCACGGTGCGCCCGGGCCAACTCGTCGATCGCATCGGGGTCGGCACCGAGTTGCACAGCGGTGACACTAGGCCCGGCCGCAGCCGGGGTCAGCGGGCCGCGCAGCCCGGTAGGGTCCACGAACGTGAACGATGTGCCCGGCACCGACGTCCTCGACCACACGGGGAAGGTGGTGGTCGTCACCGGCGGCACCAAGGGAATCGGCCGGGTGATCGTCGAACGGTTCCTCGACTGGGGCGCCGAGGTCGTCACGTGCGGCCGGGCCGAACCGGAGGACCTGCCGTCCTCTCGGGGACGCACCGCGTCGTTCATGGCCGCCGATGTGCGCGACCCCGAACAGGCCGCTGCCGTTGTCGACGCCGCCGTCGAGCGACACGGGCGACTCGATGCGGTGATCAACAACGCCGGCGGTGCACCCGAGGCCGACGCTGCCACGGCCTCGCCGCGTTTCAGCGAGTCGATCGTGCGACTGAATCTGCTCGCTCCGCTCCACGTCGCCCAGCGCGCCCACCACCACTTCCTCGACGGCGCAGCGGCAGGGGGTACCGGCGTGATCGTCAACATCGCATCGGTCTCCGCCACCCGGCCCTCACCGGGCACCGCTGCGTACGGGGCAGCCAAGGCCGGGCTCGTGAACCTCACGCAGTCACTGGCGGTGGAGTGGGCGCCCACCACCCGCCTCGTGGCGATCATCGCCGGGCTGATCGCCACCGAACAGGCCGAACTCCACTACGGCGACGCCGAGGCGCAGGCACGCGTGGCCGCCACGGTGCCCGCCGGTCGGCTCGGCACCCCCGAGGACCTCGCTCAGGCCTGTCGGTGGCTCACCTCGCCGCTGGCGTCGTACGTGAGCGGATCGGCGCTCTGGGTCCACGGCGGCGGCGAGCGTCCTGCGTTCCTGGCCGCCGTGGATGGGTCGGACCAGCCCGTGCCCGGAATCAGTTGAGATTGAGCGCCGCTGCGAGATCCCGCCACTCGGTGCGCGGCAGGAACAGTTGGTTGTCGCCGAGCACCTGGACACACACGTGGTCGGCCCCAGCGTCGAGGTGCGCCTGGATCCGGGCGAGTGCGTCGTCCATCGTCCCCCACGCCACGATGGCGTCGACGAGTCGATCGGACCCACCGTCGGCGACGTCGTCCTCGGTGAACCCGAGACGCAGGAGGTTGTTGGCGTAATTGGGCAGCCCCAGGTAGATCGCCATGTTGGCCCGGGCCGTGGCTCGCGCCGAGAGGGGGTCGGTGTCGAACACGACCATCTGCTCAACGGCGAGCAGCGGTTCTGGCCCCATGGCCTCCCGGGCGATGACGGTGTGCTCCGGTGGAACGAAGTACGGGTGTGCTCCGGCGGTCCGCTCTGCTGCGAGGCGCAGCATCTTCGGCCCGAGCGCCGCCAGCACCATCTGTGCCGGTGGATCGCCCATCGGGGCGAAGAACAACGACTCCTCCATCCGGTCGAGGTACTCGACCATCCCCGTGTAGGGCTTGGACCAGTCGAGCTTCCTGACTCCGGTGACCAAGTGGGCGTGACTCACTCCGAGCCCGAGCAGGAACCGGCCCGGGTACGCCTCGTTGAGGGTCTGCATCCCTGCGTTGCAGGTCAGCGGGTCCCTTCCGTAGCGGTTGACGATCCCGGTGGCGACGACGAGCGACGACGTGGCCTCCAACAGGAACGACGAGTGGACGAACGGCTCCCGAAAGATGGTCTCGGGGATCCACAGCGCCCCGAAACCGAGTTCCTCGATCTCAGCGGCACAGTCCCGCGCCAAGCCGGACGGCTGGGCATCGAGCGCCCCGGTCCAGATCCCGTATGTACCGATGTCCACGTTGGGGTTCTGCATGGGCGAACCCTACGACGAACTGCTCGCCGCGCCCTTGGTCGGGTCGAGGTAGAGGAAGCCGAACGCCTCGTCCCGCACGTCGATCCCGGCGTCCCGCAATGCCGGCGTCCAATCACCGTCGACACCGGGCTGGGACTCCTCCATGCCGTGGTCTGCACAGAGGAACACCGCAGCGCGCTCCGACACACCTCGCCGATCCAGCGCATCGAGGACCTCGCCGATCCGGCCGTCGGTGTCCCGAACGGACGCACGGGCGATCTCCGAGTGAGGCCCACCCTCGTGGAACGCCGAGTCGGTCAGGGAGAAGTTGACCCACATGAACCTGGGCAGGGGGTAGTCGGTGTCGAGGTAGCGACCTTCGATGATCCCGACCGCTTGGGTCACACCGTGGTGATCGACCTGCGTGAACGTGGCGTAGTCCTTCACGGGCCGCACGAACATCTCCGTGGCGTGCGGCAGGCCCTCGGCGGTCTTCGGGAACGGCACCCGCACCCCTCGGCGCATCAGATCGAAGGTCGAGAACACTGCGCCGGGGTCGGCGGGTTCGTTGATCGACGCCGTGAACGCCTCGGGTTCCGCTCGACGGATTGCGGCGTGGATGCTGTCGGTGCCACCGAGGAGCGGGTCCATGGCGGAGATCCAGGTGGCCGGAGAGTTGGTCACCACCTGCTGTTGCAGCGATCGGTCCCACCAGGCGTTGTGAAGGACACCGTGGTGACCGGGGTGCCGCCCGGTGATCACGGTGGTGTGGTTGGGGAGCGTCACGGTCGGGAGCGACGAGACGATGCCGTTGCGAAGCGTCGAGCCCTCCGCCATCAGCCTGGCGACGTGAGGAGCCTCACCCGATGCGGCCATGTCGTAGAGCACGTTCGGGTTGCAGCCGTCGAGCAGAAACCCGACCACCAGATCGGGGCGCTCCCGGGGGTCGAGCAGCGCAGTGAGGACGTCGCCGTCCTGAGCGAGCAGGTGGGCGTCCTCACGTCGCCGGCCGTCGAGGCCGGTGCCACCGGTCGGGTCCAGTCCGAGCAGTGCGAGCACGGTCGGGGCGATGTCGACGAGTTGTGCCGGCATGTCGGTCAACCCGAGCCGCGCCGCGCCACAGCCCGAGACGATGAACGGGGCGCGACACTGAATGCTCGCCAGCGATCCGTGCTCGCCGATGTGCCCACCGAGTGACGCCCAGTGGTGCGCCGAGGTGTGGATCACGCAGAGATCGGGCGCTGCCGGATGGTCGAAGAGTTGCGCCACCTGCTCGTAGGCGAACGGGTAGGCGTTGTCCGTCCGGTGCGGGAACCGGTGGGCGAGTTCCTCGGCGAGCGGAGCGAAACGGTCCCGGGCCTGGTCGCCGAGCGGGTTGCGGCCCCGGACCTCGAGTTCGGTGAACTCCCAGTCGTGACGGGGGCCGTCGGTGATGCTGCGTTCGAAGCGGACCGAACCGTCAGGGGCGTGGGCCTCGTAGGCGCCGTCACGGGCGAGCAGGACCATCTCGACGATCGGATCGAGTGCCGAGTCGCACAGGACCGACAGGGCGGTGTCGATGAAGGCCGGCTCGGCGGTCGGGGACGACACAGCGTCAGGCTACCCCTGTGGGACGGACCCCTGAACCGCCGTCCGGTAGGGTTCGCCCCGATCTGACAGGTCGTCAGATCGGGTTTCGAGGGAGTCGACGAGATGCCAGAGCGACGTCCGGTCGTCGAGGGGTGGTTCACCACTCCGACCGACGGCACCCCTCCCGCCCTGATCGGCACCCGCTGCACCGAGAGCGGCACCTACTTCTTCCCGCCCGAACGGGTGGCGTCACGGGCACCGGGGTTCCTCGACAGCCGCCTCGAGGAGGTGGAGTTGTCCCGCACCGGTCGGCTCTGGTCGTACACCGATGCGCAGTACCAGCCTCCGGAACCGTACGTTCCTGTCACCGATCCGCACGAGGCGTTCTGCATCGCCGCCGTCGAGCTCGAAGCCGAACAACTCGTCGTCATGGGTCAGGTCGTCGCCGGTGTGAGTGTCGACGACCTGCAGATCGGCATGGAGATGGAGCTCGTCGTCGACACGCTCGACGCCACGACCGACGCCGACGGCTCGACGATCGAGAATCTCATCTGGAAGTGGAAGCCGGTGAGCCACGGAGGTGCGTCGTGAGCGTCGAACAGGTCGCCGTGCTCGGCGTCGGCATGCACCCGTGGGGCAAGTGGGGTCGGAACTTCGTCGAGTACGGCGTCGCCGCGGCCCGGGACGCTCTCGCCGACGCCGGGGTGGACTGGCGTGACGTCGGCTTCGTCGCCGGAGCCGACACCATGCGCAACGGCTACCCCGGCTACGTCGCCGGCGCCACGTTCGCCCAGGCGCTCGGGTGGACGGGCGTACCGGTGACGAGTGCCTACGGGGCGTGCGCCTCGGGCGCCATGGCACTCGAGGCTGCTCGGCAGCGGATCCTCTCCGGCATGTGCGACGTCGCTCTGGTCGTCGGCGCCGACACGACACCCAAGGGCTTCCTCAAGCCCAACGCCGGTGAACGCACCGACGACCCGGACTGGCTGCGGTTCCGCCTGCTCGGTGCCACGAACCCGACCTACTTCGCCCTCTACGCCCGGAGACGGGTGGATCTGTACGGCGCCACCCCGGAGGACTTCGCCCGGGTGAAGGTCAAGAACTCCCGCCACGGTGCAGCCAACCCGTACGCCCGTTTCGCCAAGGAAGTGGGCATCGACGACGTGCTCGCCTCGCCGCTCGTGGCCAGCCCGCTGCGGCTGCTCGACATCTGCGCCACCTCCGACGGCGGTGCGGCGGTGGTGCTCACATCCATGGACTACGCCAGGCGACACGCCGGTTCCGATCCCCTCGTTCGTGTGGCGGCGATCAGCACCGTCACTCCCACGTTCCCAAACACCGTGATCGAGATGCCGAACTTCGCCACCGACTCCGCTGCCGGACTCCCGGTGCCCGATCGGACCTTCAAGCAGGCCATCGGCGATGCCGCCTACGCACAGGCGGGGCTGGGTCCCGATGACGTCGACGTCGCCGAGGTCTACGACCTGTCCACCGCACTCGAGTTGGACTGGTACGAGGATCTCGGCTTCTGCGCACCGGGCGAGGCCGAGGGACTGGTTCGCGACGGCGTCACCGAACTCGGCGGTCAACTCCCCGTCAACCCGTCAGGGGGACTGGCGTGCTTCGGCGAGGCGGTCCCCGCCCAGGCGCTCGCGCAGGTCTGCGAGCTCACCTGGCAACTGCGCGGCACCGCTGGAGACCGTCAGGCCGGTTCCCCGCACGTGGGGATCACCGCCAACCAGGGGCTGTTCGGCCACGGCTCGAGCGTGATCGTCACCCGCTGACGCCGGCGGTGCTCCGCCAGTGGAGCCCGAGCACCACCGGAAACGCCGCTGCACTGAGCGCCAGGAGAAGGATGCCGACCGGCAGGCCGAACCTTCCTGCGATCAGGCCGATGAGTCCCGGTCCGATCACGAGTCCGATGTAGCCCACCGAGCTGAGCGCACCGACGAGCGCCCCGGGACGGGGTCGACCGCGGCCGATCTCCGACATGAGTAGCGGCCAGGAGACCGATATTCCACCGGCAGCGAGGACGAGCCCCGTGGCGGCGAGCGCCGTGACCGGGACGACAGCCAACACGAACAGCCCGACGGCAGACACAGCGGTCCCCAACACGAGCACGAGGCGCGCTCCGCTCTGCGTGGCGATCCGACCCGCCGCCAGACGGACGAGACAGGCGATCACGAATCCGAGCATCGAACTGGTGGCCCCCAACAACACTCCAGCATCAACCTGTTCACGGAGTTGGAGCACGCCCCACGTGGTGACGCCACCTTCGACCAGTGCGCCGAGCGCGAACGCCACAGCGACCGGGAGCATCCGTTCACGGCGCAGGATCCGGATTCCCTCGGTGAATCCGACGTGCTCGCCCGGGTGGCCAGCGGGCAGCACCCGGGTGCGGACGACCACGGCGAGC
>VGBZ01000040.1 GCA_016870275.1 Actinomycetota bacterium | reverse complement strand
CCGAAGAGGTTTGCCCTGGGCTGCTCGGCGGTGCCCTCCCACTCGGGGTTGATGGTCCAGCCGAACGTCGGTGTTCCGGAGGCCGCGGCGGCGTCGGCCCCTCCGAAGAGCAACGTGGCGATCGGCAGGATGGCGAACACGTTGTCCTGAGTGAGGAGCGCCTCGACCTCCGCCTTGTTGTTGGCGATCTTGTCGTCACGCTCGGCGATGAGTTGGAGTTGGCGACCGTAGATGCCGCCCTCGCTGTTGATCTTGTCGAAGTAGGCCTTTGCGCCGACGAAGGTGTCTCCGTACTTCCCGCCGAGTGGGTTGGTGACCGACGCCACACCTCCCACTCGGATCTCTGTCGGCGTGACGCCCGGCTGGTCGACCGGCACGTTGGTCTGGTCGAGCGCCGAGGTCTTCGGTGCGCTCGCTGCGGTGGTCGTGGATCCGTCTCCGGATGAGTCAGAGTTCCCGCACGCAGCACCGACGAGCGCTGCGGCGGCGATCAGCGCCAACAGAGCGAACGATCGTGTCGTCCGAAGTGGGCGAGGCGGCCGGCTGCGGTGAGTGACGCTCTGGTTCACGTGGTGATCCTCCCCGATCTTGGGCGGTCCCCCGGTGGTCCACCCGCAAGCTGACACTAGCGTCAGGTTGACTTGGCGCGCACGCGCTTGGAGATCTTGTCGCCTCGGTCCGTGGTTGTCAGGTCAGGCCGAGGGCCGAAGAGCCCGTCGGACACGATGTCAGCCGTCGTTCGAGCGAGGTCCTGATCGGTCACATCCAAGCGACCGTCGCCGGCCATGTGGTCGAGGCGCTCGAGGGTGGCGATCAGTGCCAACGAGGCCACGCCCGGATCGAACGACCTCCGTTCGGGAAGACCGCTTCGCTCGGCGAGCGTTTCGGCGAGCGGAGCGAGGTGGGCCGCAACGCTGTCCCGTCCAACCGCAGCGTCAGCCTCGGTGCTCGCTCGGAGGATGGGCCGATGGCGGTGGCACGCAGCGAGGAACCGCTCGATCCAGGCTGCGAGGTCCTCGACGGACTCCGGATCGGGCCCGAGGGCGGGGAGGTCGGCGGCCAGACGGTCGAACTCGAGTGCCACCTCGGCTTGGAGCTGGGAGAACAGATCGTCCTTGGAGTCGAAGTACAGGTAGAAGGTCCCCTGGGAGGTGCCAGCGGCAGCGACGATGTCACCCACGCGGGTCGAGCGGTATCCACGACGGGCGAACACACTCCGACCGCCGTCGAGCAGTCGGGCCCGGGTGGCCTCGCCACGGCTCTGCCGGGTGCCGCTCTTCATGCAGCGAGACCATAGCGCCCGATCGTGACAACCTGACGCTGGCGTCAGTAATCTCGCCGCCGTGAATGGTTCCCCCAACGCTCCGGCTCCGGGTGAGGCCCCGCTCCCAGCGGCCGACGCCGCAGCGCTGGTGCGGGCGAACGCCACTGGAACGCTTTCGGAGCGAACGGCGATCCGCTTCGGCGACGCAACCTGGACGCACGCGGAATACCACGCAGAGTCGAGTCGGTGGGCGCAACTGTTCGCCGACCGTCGGCGCGCCGCTCGTCGGCCGCTCCACGTCGGCGTCCTGTTGGACAACACCCCGGACTATCTCTTCGCCCTCGGCGGTGCTGCACTCTCTGGAGCCACGGTGGTCGGGCTCAACCACACCCGCACCGGCGTCCACCTCGCACGCGACGTCGACCACACCGACGTCGACCTGATCATCACCGAACCCGGACACGCAGCCGCGATCGCTGCGATCCGCCCGGAGCTCGGTGGAGCCGAGGTGCTCGTCTCACACCGGTTCGACCTCGACGGCGATCTCGATCATCCAGGTACTGATCCCGGTACTGATCTCGCAGCGGCTCTGGAGTCGGTCAGTGGCGAGGACCCCGGTATCGAACCCGGCCCCGAGACCCGGTGGGCACTGATCTTCACCAGCGGGACGTCCTCAGCGCCCAAGGCGGTCGTCTGCACGCAACGTCGCCTGCTCGTGACGGGCAACCGGATGCGGATGCTCATGGAACTCGGGCCCACCGACGTCGGCTACATCTGCATGCCGCTGTTCCACTCGAATGCCTTGATGGTCGGATGGGCGCCCTCGATCGTGGTCGGAGCCAGCGTGGCGCTGGCCCGCCGGTTCTCGGCGTCGGGCTGGCTGGTCGACGTGCGCCGGTACGGGGCCACCTACTTCAACTACACCGGCAAGCCGCTCAGCTACATCCTGTCGACCCCCGAACGTCCCGACGACCACGAGAACACTGTCCGGGTGGCATTCGGCAACGAGGGCTCGCCCGAGGTGCTCGAGACGTTCGCACGTCGGTTCGGCGTCCAGGTGATCGACGCCTTCGGGTCGACCGAGGGCGCGATTGCCGTGAGTCGCGACGTCGTCCCACGCCGAGGCGCAATGGGTGTGGCTGGACCGACGGTCGTCGTGGTCGATCCGGACGGCAATGAGCTTCCGCCGGCCCGCTTCGATTCCGACGGGCGCCTGGTGAACGCCGATGAGTGTGTGGGCGAGATCGTCAACACCGCTGGTGGTGGACCGTTCGAGGGGTACTACAACAACGACGAGGCCACGGCCTCTGCGCTACGAGGCGGGTGGTACTGGTCGGGCGACCTCGGTTATCTCGACGAGGACCGATACCTCTACTTCGCCGGTCGAACAGCGGACTGGGTCCGGGTCGACGGCGAGAACTTCCCGGCGGGACCGATCGACGAGGCCATTGCCGCCCACCCCGATGTGGTGGTGGCCGCAGCGTACGGCGTTCCCGACGTCCACGCCGGTGACCAGCTCGCCGTGGCCGTCGTCCTCCAGCCCGGGGCGGATCTCGTGCCCTCTGCCTTCGCCGCATGGATCGACGATGAATCCGGGCTTCCGCCCAAATGGCGGCCTCGCTACGTCCGGATCGCCGACGAACTCCCCACCACGGGAACCAACAAGATCGTCAAGCGCACGCTCGTGCACCAGAAGATGCGCCGGGATCGAGTCGACGACGACGTGCTGTGGGTCCGAGACCGGGGCGAGTCGTCCTACCGACCCTTCACCGCACCGGACGAGGAGACCCTGCACCGGGCGCTCGTCGACGCCGGGCGAGCGAACCTCTGGGAGATCTGAGATGGATCTGTCGTTCACCGATGAGGAACTGGCCTTCGCCGCCGAGGCCCGCGCCTGGCTGGCTGAGCACTTGGTGCCGCCGCCACCGTTCGGCGATCTCGACGAGGAGATCGAGTGGGGCCGTCGTTGGCAGGCGACGCTCGCATCGGGTCGTTGGGTCGGCCTCACCTGGCCCGAGGAGTTCGGCGGTCGGGGGGCGTCACCGGTGGAGGTGGCGCTGTTCAACATGGAGTACGCCCGAGCCGGTGCGCCTCAGCCGGTCAATCGGGTCGGGATCAACCTGACCGGCCCGACGCTGCTGGCCTGCGGGACCACCGAGCAGCAGAAGCGTTGGCTGCCGGGCATCGTCGACGCATCGGAGATCTGGTGTCAGCTCTTCAGCGAGCCCGACGCCGGGAGCGACCTGGCGTCGTTGTCGACGCGAGCAGACCGGGTCGACGGTGGATGGCTGCTGACCGGCCAGAAGGTCTGGACGAGTTACGCCACCGTGGCTCGTTGGGGGATCTGCCTCGCCCGGACGAATCCCGAGGCGACCAAGCACCGGGGCATCTCGTACCTGGTCGTGGACATGACCGCACCCGGCATCGAGGTGCGCCCGTTGGTGCAGATCACCGGTGAGTCGGAGTTCAACGAGGTGTTCCTCGACGAGGTCTTCGTTCCGGATGATCAGTTGGTCGGCGGACTCGACGAGGGGTGGTCGGTGGCCAACACCACGCTCGCCCACGAGCGGGGGACCAACTTCCCGTTCAAGGAGCAGGTGGTCCACGAGGTGTTCCTCGAGGACCTCTACCGCTTGGCCGCGGGTTCTGGGGCATTGGATCGAACCGAGGTGGCCGACGCTCTGGCGCAGTCGTTCGTCGAGTTGCGGGTGCTCCGGTTGCACAACCTCCGCACCCTCACCCGCTTGGCCGCGGGGGAGGAGCCGGGACCGGAGTCGAGTTGGATCAAGCTGGCCTGGACCGACATGACTCAGCACCTGTCGTCGACGGCGCTCGACGTCCTCGGCGACGACGCACAAGTCGCGGGGGCGTGGAGCCGTCAGTACCTGTGGTCGCGGGCGGCTTCGATCGCCGGGGGGACCTCGGAGATCCAGCGGACGATCATCGGCGATCGGATCCTGGGCCTGCCCCGCTGAGGGGGGTGCCGGCGAGGAGCCGGGTGGTGCGCGCTGCGAGTGCCACGAGCGTGAGCGTCGGGCCGTAACCGGTCGAGGTGCAGAACACCGAGCTGTCGCAGATGACGACGTTCGGGCAGTCCCAGAGTCGCCCCTCTGCATCGACCACGGAGTCCTCGGCGCGATGGCCCATCCGTGCGGTCCCGACGATGTGGCGGCTCGCCGGCGGGAGTCCCATGGGGTGGCGTGCGGCGTCGGGCCCGATCGGAGGCGAGGTGCTGGTCACGGCCCACTCGGCCCCGGCGTTGCGCAGGACCTCTTCGAGGATCGGGCCGATATGCGCCGAGGCGACGAGTTCGTGGCGGTGCGGTGACCAGGTCATCCGGCCGGCGGGCCCGCCCCAGGCGTCCCGCAGGTTCGGGTCGAGGTCGATCCGGTTGTCGGGCCGGGCGAGATCCTCGCCCTGCATCGTGAACACCCAGAGCCGTTCCCGGAGCGACGAGTCGACCATGGCTACAGGGTGGTGCTCTCCGGGTCCGTAGATCAACGCCTCCTGGATCGGTCCGGCGGCACCGCCGTGTTCGACGAGGCCCCCTCGGATCCACGGCAGGCCGGCGGCCCGGGCCGCAGCGTCCTGGGCGTCGTCGCCGACGATGTGGTCGTCGTGGACGTGCGTGACCGAA
Organism: Actinomycetota bacterium; assembly: GCA_016870275.1. GTDB lineage: Bacteria > Actinomycetota > Acidimicrobiia > Acidimicrobiales > Microtrichaceae > SXMI01. The sequence goes on along the minus strand of VGBZ01000040.1, from coordinate 16,355 downwards.
CGCCCCCTGCTCGCTCCGAAAACCCGGAACGGAAACGCGCCGGCGGTGAGCGTCTGGAAGTGGACCATGAGGTTGCGACCGACCTGGTCCGAGGAGTTGCCCAGGTCGTCGCGGAGCAACAGGCGGGGTGTCTCGAAGGCCCCGCCGGCGAGGACCACGTAGCGACTCCGGATCTCCCGTTCCGGTGGATCCCCGGTCCCTGGACCGACCGACAGGTCGAGGTACCGGACGCCGGTGGCAGTGCGACCGTTCCGACTGCGGGTGACGCCGACGGCGAGCGCCTCGGGGATGATCCGGCAGCGGCCGCTGCCGAGTGCTGCGCGAAGCAGGGCGACCGGGTCACCCTTGGCCTCGACCGGACAGCCGTAGTAGCCGCAGAACCCACAGTTCACGCACGCCGGCCGGCCGTCGTAGGGGATGGAGTTGGCGCCGGTCGGGGCCCGATAGGGGTGCAGTCCGAGTCGCTCAGCCGCCGGTGCGGTCAACGTGGCTCCGAACATGTCGGCGCCCGGCGGCATGGGGTAGGGGCCGGATCGCCATGCAGCGAACGGGTTGGTCTCCTCGCCGGCAACGCCGATGAGTCGCTCCGCCTCGGTGTAGTAGGGCTCGAGGTCGGCATAGGAGATCGGCCAGTCGATCACGTCAGCCCCGTCGATTGCTCCCTTGGTGGAGAGCAGAGCGAAGTCGTCCTCCCGGAACCGGGGCAACTTGCCGTCGGCGTGCACGCCGCCACCGCCGACCGTGGAGGGGAGGTTGTTGACGTCACCCACGTACAGCCGATCTCCGTCGGACTCATCTCGACGGAACGAACGGGGCTCCAGCATCGGGTCGGGGCCGAGGACGTGCCGACGGGTGAACTTGATCTCGTCGTTGGACATGTGGCCGAGCGGCCCGTACGGCGCCTCGAGTTCGAGCAGGTGGTTGCGGCCCTTCTCGAGTACCACGACGTCCCAACCGGCCCGGGTCAGGGTGTGGGCCGCAGTGGCTCCACCCGGCCCGCTGCCGATGATCACTGCGTCGCAGTCGGTCACCACGGCGGACCGTTCGAGCCGTACGGGTGGGTCACCTCGGCGTCGGTCCAGCCCGCTGGGGCGGTGTCGCCACGGAAGTCGATGGCCGTCCACGCCCGGCCGTCGTCGTTGCCTCCGTAGACCGGGTCGCCGTAGAGCGATTCGCAGGCGTGCTCGAACGCCAGCTCGCAGAACGCTGGATCCAGCGTCGACAGGCGCGCCCGGCGTTCGCCCGGATCGAGGTCGGCGAAGTCCACGCCGAGTTTGGCCAGTGCCGTCCGGTACTGCTCGGTCCAACCGGTGATCCGCTCACGCCACGCCCGGGCCTCCCACCCCGACAGCTCGAGGAACGACGAGAATCCATCCTCGCCTCCGTGTCGACCCGAGGATGGCCCACCCGCCCAGATTCGAGGAGGGTCGAACTCGAACGCCCCGAGCAGGGCCTCGACGTAGCGGTCCCCACCGGCGGCTCCGGCACCGGGGACCGCAGGGCTTCCGTCGTCGGAGACCGGGCCGGGAGGCACGAGGGTGTCGAACAGCGCAACGAGCGTGCGGCGCTCGGCGTGGTCGAGGATTCCCTCGTTGTTGCTTCCTTCTGCTCTGCTCGGATCGCCCACGGCCCGATCACACTAATCGGTGTGTCAGGATCGGAACGTGGCCGCTGTGGTGCGCACCGAGGTTCGTGACGCCGTGCTCGTGGTCACGCTCGACGGCCCGGAGCGGCTGAACACCTACGACGGCACGGCGCTGCACGACCTCGGGCGTGCGTGGGTCGAACTCGATGCCGATCCGACGTTGCGGGTGGGCGTGTTGACCGGCGCCGGTGGGACGTTCTGCGCCGGGGCGGACGTGACGGCTGTGGCCACGGGCGGATTCAGCGACACTCCGTTCCCGGAACTCGCCGAACCGGTCGCAGCCAAGCCGGTGCTCGCAGCGATCGAGGGGCACTGCCTCGGGGGTGGGTTCATGTTGGCGTGCGGTTGCGATCTGCGGATCGCCGGTGCCGGTGCCACGTTCGGACTGCCCGAGGTCCGCTGGAACCTGCCGAGTCACTGGCTCGGGGCGCTCGCTCGTCAGGTGCTCCCGGCGCACGCCCTCGAGCTCGCCCTGCTCGGCGACGAGCCCGTGGATGCGGAACGGATGGCAACGATGGGGTGGCTGAACCGGGTCGTCCCCGACGGGTCCGCGCTCGAGGTGACCCTCGGCCTCGCCGATCGCATCGGGGCGCTCGCACCGAGGGCCGTGAGGTACTCCAAGGAGTTGATCGGCCAGGCCTCCTGGGACGCCCCCGAATCCGTGCTGGCCCGGGGTCACGAGCAGGCAGTCGAGTTGGTGCGCATGTCCGACACGGTCGAAGGTGGGCGGGCGTTCGCCGAGCGTCGGCCGCCGGTGTGGTCAGACGAGTGACCGGAACGCTCGACGCATCTGCGTGGCGGGCATTCGCCGGTGACGTCGCTGCCCTCGCCCCGCTCGTGTTCGGCCCGGACGTCCCTGACGACGAACGCCACCGGGCAGACGGGGTGCGTTATCTGTTGCGGTTCCTCGCCGCCGGCGTGTTGACCTGCGTGGAGTTCATGGATCCGGACGATCCGGAGTTCGTGCGGTTCATCGATCCCCGTCTGTCCTGGGGGCTCGACAATCCCGACTGCAACTACCGGCTGTGCGCTGTGGATCCCTCCGGCACGTACCGGATCACCGGCGATCCCGGCGACTCGGCGGTGTGGGAGTTGCAGGCCAACACGGGGCACTTCGCCGACGGCCGGGCCACCGAGTGGCGCTGTCGGGCGTCGTGGGGCCGGGAGGCGTTCACCACATCAGGCAACACTGCAGAGCTGGTGGTCGGCCCCTTCGATGCCGACGTGACCCACCTGTTCCTGCGGGAGTATTTCGGCGATTGGGATGCGCCGCCGGCCCGACTCGCAGTGGAGCGGGTCGATGTCGTCCTGCCGCCGCCGCTGGCGAACGAGGCCGAACTCGCTGGGCGACTCGATCTCCTCCGGACGTGGCTCGACGATGGCGCTCGGTGCTGGTGGGAGTGGGGCCGGACGCTGGCGGAGTCGGATCCGGGACCGGTCGAGCCGTTCGTCGCTCCGGACACCGCCACCGGGTTGACCGGACAGGCCTACGGAATGGCCGGCTACCGCTGTGACCCGGGCGAGGCGGTGATCGTCGAACTGCGCCCACCGGCGTGTCGTTACTGGGGTGTCCAGCTCGCCACCTGGTTCTGGGAGACCGCTGCGGTCGGGACCCGGCAGGTGTCGTTGAACCACGTCCAGGCCGCAGTCGATCCCGACGGGGTGGTGCGCCTGGTCGTGGCACACGAGGATCCGGGTGTGGCCAACTGGCTCGATGCGGCCGGTCACAGCACCGGCACGCTGGCGGTGCGTTACCTCGATGCCGACGACCTGCCGGCGGTTCCGCAGACGAGGGTGCCGCTCGAGCGGCTGGCGGAGTTCCTGCCGTCGGGTACGAAGCGGGTCGATCCGATCGAACGTGATCGGTCGCTCCGTCGCCGACGAGCTTCGCTGCAACGGCGGTTGTCCCGGTGAGGCCGACTGTCCGGGACCAGCCTCTCCGATGACCGGCGGGTTCGGGCGTTTCGTGGTCGGAACCGGCCGATGCGGATCCACGCTGTGTTCGCGCATGCTGGCCGAGCATCCCGATGTCGTGTCGTTGAACGAGTGCTTCACCGGACTCGACTGGGGGCGACGCTTCAGCACCGACCCGGTGAGCGGTGCAGAGGTCGCAGCGATCCTCAGCACACCGAACCAGGTGACCCACGACGCGCTCAGTCGGGGCTACACCGCCGAGGAGATCACGTACCCATTCCGTGCGACCGACCGCTACCGCCGTTCCGATCCGGTCCCGTGGCTGCTCGTCTCGACGCTCCCGTACCTGTCGGATGATCCCGACGCCCTGTTCGACCGGACCCTCGAGTGGCTGCGGCTCCGACCGGTCGCTCCGATCGCCGAGCACTACAGCGCCCTGTTCGACCGTCTCGCCGCCGGGGCGGGCGGAGGCATGTGGGTCGAACGATCCGGCTCCTCGGTCGACTACCTCGCCGATCTCGACGAGCACTTTTCCGAAGCCCGGTTCGTCCACCTCCACCGGGACGGCCCCGAGGTGGCGCTCAGCATGCGCCGTCACGCGCTCTACCGCCTCGCCGTCCAACTCGTCTACGGGGTCGTTCCCGACGGTGTCGATCCCGATGACGACTCCGAGGAGGGCCGTGACCGGCTGGTGCGGGCGTGGCTCGAGGGTCAGCCGCCGATCGAACTCTACGGGCGCTACTGGTCGGACCAGATGGTTCGCGGTTGCGAGGCGGCAGCGTCGCTGCCGGAGGAGCGCCTGCTCACTGTCGCCTTCGTCGATCTCGTCGAGCGACCCGTCGAGGTGATGGGCGACCTCGCTGGGTTCTTCGAGTTCCCGCCGTCGCCGCGGTTCGCCGAACAGGCCGCAATGCTGGTCGACGGCGTCCCGCCCGCTCGCTACGGCGATCTGTCAGATCAGGAGCGAGCGGCGCTCGATGCCGCCTGCGAACCCGGCCGGGCGGCGCTCGCTGCGCTTCAGGGGCGAGGCCACATCTCGCCCCGGACGAATCCGTAGATGTTCGTGAAGTCGGTGACGGCCTTCTCCGGCAACGGCACCACTCCGCCGAGCGCCTCGGCTCCCCACATGATCTGAGCGTTGTGCTCCACCACGAGCGCCGAGTGCAGGGCGTCGTCGACGGACTTGCCGACGCACACCAGGCCGTGGTTCGCCATGAGCGCTGCGGAACGGTCGGAGAGTTCAGCGGCCACGGCGTGAGCGAGTCCGTCGGTGCCGGACTGCTGGTACGAGGCGCAGCGCACGTCGCCCCCGATGTAGATGACGAACTCGTCGATCCCGGCTGGGATCGGACGTCCGGCCACGGCGAACATCGAGGAGTAGCGGGCGTGGCAGTGCACCACTCCCTGGACCTCGCTGTAGCGGCGGTAGCACTCGAGGTGGAGGGACTTCTCCGACGTGGGGGAACGGTCGCCCACAATCGTGGCGCCGTCGAGGTCGACGATGACGAGGTCCTCGAGCGTCATGTCGCCGTAGGCCAACGACGACGGCGTCACGACGACCAGGTCGCCGGCGAGTCGCCCGGACACGTTCCCGGCAGTGCCCTCGACGAGTCCGCGTTGGTACATGGTCTGTGCCGCAGCGAGCACTTCGGCGCGGACGTCGGCCACGCGTTCGGGACTGACGGCGGCGAGGGATTCTGCAGCGCTCACGAGAGGACCTCCGGGTTGGCGCATCGGGTGGGACGCTCGCCGTGGAGTACAGCGAGCACGTCGTCGGCGAGCATCGTCGAGTGGACGACTTCGGTGTCGTAGGTGGCTCCGCCGATGTGTGGCGTGAGCACCACGTTGTCCATCTCGATCAGCGGGTGGCCCCCGGGAAGTTGTTCGCCGTCGAAGTGGTCGAGGGCCGCTGAGGAGAGGTGGCCGCTGCGGAGCGCCTCAACGAGATCGTCGAGTACGTGGAGGCCGGCCCGGGCGGTGTTGACGTAGACGGCTCCGGGTCGCATGGCCGCAAGCCGGTCGTGGTTGATGAGACCGAACGTCTCGGGTGTGACTGCGGCGTGCATCGAGACGATGTCGACGTCGCCGAGTAGCGTGTTGAGGTCGTCGTGCGTCGCGTCGCGAGCGAACGGATCGTAGGAGAACACCTCCATGCCGAGTCCGGCGAATCGCCATGCGGCGGCCCGGCCGACTGCTCCGAGTCCGATCAGACCGACGCTGCGGCCGGCGAGTTGCCAGGCACGGAATCGTTGGTAGGGGATCGTGTGGTCCTTGAAGGTCTGGTGTTCCCGCAGGTCGCGGTCGGCGGCGACAACGTGACGGGTGCAGGCCAACGTGAGGGCGACGGCGAGCTCGGCGACGCCGTCGGCGTTGCGGCCGGGTGCGTGCAGGACGGGGATCCCTCGGGCGGTCGCACCGGCGAGGTCGACGTTGTTCGGATCGCCCCGTGTGGAGCCGATGATCCGCAGGCCGGCGTCGAGGATCTCGTCGCCCATCACGAAGTCCGACTCGACGATCAGGATCTCAGCCCCGGTCTCCCGAACCCGTTCGGCGAGGGCCTTGCCGTCCCAGATGCGGAGCGGGACGTGACCGATCCAGGGGTCCTCGACCACGTCGACCTCTTCTCGGAGGCGATCGAGGCCCGGACCTCGGAAAGTGGCGGTGATCAGGGCGACCGGTCGATCGGACATGGCGTGAACCTATGCGAACCTGACGCTGGTGTCAGGTGTTCTCCGTTCGGGCCACCCGGCGCTTCAGTTCACACCGATCGACCTTGTCCATCGCTGTGAGCGGCATCCGGGAGACCAGCCGGAGGTCCTCGGGGAGCTTGTGCGCTGCCACCTGCTCAGCAGCGAAGGTCCGGAGGTCCTCGAGTGTCGGGGGATCGGCGGCCTTCCGGGCGACGACGACAGCGACGCCGATTTCACCCATCACGTCATCGGGCCGGGCGACGATTGCGACCTCGGCCACCTCGGGATGCTCGGCGAGCACTCCCTCGACCTCGACCGGGTAGATGTTGAACCCGCCCCGGATGTACATCTCGCGGGTTCGTCCCCGCAGTACCAGGCGACCCTGATCGTCGAGCAGGCCCAGGTCGCCGGTGCGGACGGCGCCGTCGGTGGTGCGGACCGCAGCGCTGGCCTCGGCGTCGCGGTGGTAGCCGCTCATCACCGCTGGCGACGACAGGCACACCTCACCGATCTCCCCGGCGTCGAGCAGTCGTCCGTCGCGGTCGCGGATCGTTACCACGACGCCGGGATGCGGCCGCCCGACGGACTCGAGAGCGTCCTCGGGTGGATCGTCGATCGCCGTGCCCAGGCCGATCCCGGCCTCGGTGCAGGAGTACCGGACCGCCAGCGGAACGCCGAGTCGTTCCCTGGCCTCCTCGAGCAGCGATCGGGTCGCCGGGCCACCGCCGACGACGATTGACCGGACGCAACTCAGATCCGTGGAGTCGAACGTCGGGTCCCGCAACATGAGTGCCACCTGCGTGGGGATGCCTGCGATCGTCGACACAGCGAACCGGGAGGTGATGGCGAGGGCATCCGCAGCGCGCCAGCGTTCGACCTGATGGATCGTGACGCCCCGCAGGAGGTTGCCCGGCAGCTTGGTCATGGAACCGAGATGGGTGATCGCTGTGGCTGCGAGCGTGTGGACCGTCGGAGCGTCCCGCCCGGACCACTGATCACCGGTGTCGATGTGGCGGATGAAGGCGAGTTGGCGACTGGCGAACACGGCCCCTCTGGGCGTGCCGGTGGTACCGGAGGTGAACACGATCGCCACGGGTCGGTCTGGGTCGTCGGGGAGCGGCGGTGGGACACCGCCGGGTTCTCGGAGGCCGGCGAGCACTTCGCTCGGCCCGTCGACTCGTCGAAGCGTCACCTGCTCGCTGTCGGTTCCGAGCGTCTCGCCGGACGGTGTCAGGAGCAGGTCGGCGGCGGCTCGCTCGGCCACGGCGAGCCGCTCGGGTGGGGTCAGTCGATGGTTGATGCCGGCGGTGGCGGCTCCGACCTTGGCCGCAGCCGCGTACAGGATGGTGAACTCCGGGCACGGTGGGAGGGCGAGGGCAAGTGTGGAGCCGGGCCCGAGACCCCGCTCGAGGAGGTGTGCGGCCACTTCGTCGGAGATCCAGTCGAGGTCCCGATAGCTCAACTCCCAGCCGTCGGGAGCGACCACGGCACTACGATCTCCGTAGCGCCGGGCCGCTTCGCTCACCGTGGGCGCCAGCACGACCTAGACCGCCGACTGCCGAGCCGCATGACGAACCCCCTGCCAGAGCCGACACGCCGCCAGGGCGCTGAGACCCGGAGGAAGCTGCTCGATGCGGCGTCCGATGTCCTCGCCACCAAGGGCTTCGAGGCGACCCGGATCGACGACGTCGTGGCAGCGGCTGGAGTGTCGCACGGCACCTTTTACCTCTACTACGCCAACAAGGAGGACATCCTCGTGGCGCTGGCCGAGGAGTGCACGACGCAGCTCTCGCCGCTCGTGGCAGCGCTCGCCGAGGTGCCGGCCGACGCCCGGGGCGAACGCATCGTGCGCAACTGGCTCACCGACTACGTCGCCATCCATCGGTCCTACGGCGTGGTGATCCGAGCCTGGGTCGATGACTTCGTCGACGACGAGCGTCTGGCCGAACTCGGCCGGAACACGCTCGGGGTGCTGGCAACGGCGCTCGGGGGACGTCTGCGCGAGTCCCATCCCGACGACGCCGGAACCCGTCTCGTGGCGCTGCTCGCCTTGATCGAGCGGGCGCCGGCGGTGCTCGCCACCCCGGAGGACCGTCAAGCGATCGACACCCTCGCTGCGGTCATCCACCGGAGTTTCTTCGCCACGGCGTGAGCGTCGTTGCGCTTCAGGACTTCCCGGCCATCTTGAGACCGCCGGGCTGCAGTCCGAAGACGTCCTTGGCGAGCGCGGTGCCGAGCCGGGCCGGATCCCACTTCGCCGGCTCGCCCTTGATCTGATTGGACGCCGTCGCACCGAGCGACCAGCCGTGGTAGTGGGTGACGTCGGCGCCGACGGCGCGGAAGACCTGGCCGGAGACCAGGATCGACTCGTCGGAGGCGAGCCAGACGACCATGGGAGCGGAGTTGCCGGGGTTGAGCCGTTCGAACTCGCCGTCGGGCACGTCGTTGGCCTCACGGAGCGGGATGTTCGGCATGGTCTCGTGCACCATCCGGGTGGCCCCACCGGGCGCAATGGCGTTGGCTCGCACGCCGTATCGGGCGCCCTCCAGCGCAGTGATCACCGTCAAGGCGGCGATCCCGGCCTTGGCGGCACCGTAGTTCGCCTGTCCCGGATTGCCCTGCAGCCCGGCCGAGGACACGGTGTTGACGATCGACGCCCGTCGGGGGTTGCCGGCCTTGGACTCCTCGGACCAGTAGACGCACGCATGGTGGGTCATGTTGAAGGTGCCCTTCAGGTGGACGGCGATGACCTTGTCCCAGTCACCCTCGGTCATCTTCACGATCGAGGTGTCCCGCAGGATGCCGGCGTTGTTGACGACGATGTCGAGCGCCCCATAGGTCTCGATCGCCTGGGTGATGATCGCCGAGGAGCCCTCCCAGGACGACACGTCGTCGTAGTTGGCGACCGCTTCGCCACCACGCTCGGTGATGAGCGAGACGGTCTCGTCGACCGGAGCGCTGTCGGTCCCTTCGCCCTTGGAGGTTCCCCCGAGGTCGTTGCAGACGACCCGGGCGCCCTGAGCGGCGAGTTCGAGGGCCTCGCCCCGACCGACGCCCCGGCCGGCGCCGGTCACGATGGCGATCTTCCCGTCGACGATGCCCATGTCTGATTCCCTCCGTGCAGTTCGATGTGGCTGAGTTCGATGTGGTTGAATGAGCGACAACCTGACGCATGCGTCAGGTTCGGCGTGACCGTAACAGACCACCGACCCGGGGGACCCAATGACGCAGGCAGAGGAACTCGATCTCGAGTCGTGGATCGGCAAGCCGACCGGCGCCGGGGTGGTGCACATCGAACGGGCCGTCGTATCGAACTTCGCCGCTTCGGTGCTCGATGACCGCCCGCTCTACCGAAATCGTGATGCAGCCGCGGACGCCGGGTTCGCCGACATCCCGGCCCCGCCGACGTTCTTCTTCTCTGCGTTGCAGAACTACAGCAAGTGGGAGGAGGAGCAGCCACCCGATCCGACCGGCGGGGTCAACCCGATGGCGTCGGTGATGGGCACGCTGATCGCCAGCGGCGGCCTCATCCTGCACGGCGAACAGGAGTTCACCTACCACCAGCCCGTCGTGGTGGGCGACCGACTCGAATACACCGGCGTCGTCAAGGACCTGTACCAGAAGCAGGCCGGCGAACGGACCATGACGTTCCTCGTCGTCGAGACGACCTACACCAACGACGCCGGAGAGCCAGTGATCACGTCCACCATGAACCTGCTGCACCGGTCATGATCCGCTCGACAGGGCAGGTGCTTGCGGGGGCAGAATGACGGGACATCGGGAAGCAGACACGGGACACGAGACACGTAGGGGAGTACGCCGTGAACATCGATGACATGATCCTGGTGTCGGTCGACGACCACGTGGTCGAACCGCCCGACATGTTCCGCAACCACCTGCCGGAAAAGTACAAGGACCTTGCTCCGAAGGTGGTGACCAAGGACGACGGCACCGATATCTGGCTCTACGAGGGTCAGGAGCTGCCCAACATCGGACTCAATGCGGTCGCCGGAAAGCCGGCCGAGGAGTACGGCATCGAGCCGACGTCGTTCGAGGAGATGCGTCCGGGTTGCTTCGACATCGATCAGCGGGTCCGGGACATGGACGCCAACGGAGTGCTCGGGTCCATGTGCTTCCCGAGCTTCCCGCAGTTCTGCGGTCAGCTCTTCAGCCGCACCGAGGACAAGAGCGTGGCGCTCGCCATGCTGCAGGCCTACAACGACTGGCACATCGACGAGTGGTGCGGGACCCACCCCGGCCGGTTCATTCCGCTGGCCCTGCCGGCCATCTGGGATCCGCAGGTCATGGCCGACGAGGTGCGCCGAGTGGCTGCCAAGGGGTGTCGGGCGGTGACGTTCTCGGAGAACCCCGAGAAGCTCGGCTGGCCGAGCTTCCACAGCGATCACTGGGACCCGTTCTGGCAGGCGTGTACCGACACGGACACCGTCGTGTGTCTGCACATCGGATCGTCCTCGCAACTGACGATCACCTCTGTGGAGGCGCCGATCAACGTCATGATCACGCTGCAGCCCATGAACATCGTCCAGGCCGCTGCGGATCTGTTGTGGTCCCGGGTGCTGATCGAGTTCCCCCACGTCCGCATCGCCCTGTCCGAAGGCGGGATCGGTTGGATCCCGTACTTCCTGGAGCGGGTCGACTACGTCTACAAGCACCACCGTGCCTGGACCGGCCAGACCCTGCCGATGCTGCCCTCGGAGCTGTTCCGTGAGCGTTTCATCACGTGCTTCATCGACGACGCCGTGGGCCTGCGCAACCGCGACCTCGTCGGAATCGACATGATGACCTGGGAGTGCGATTACCCCCACTCCGATTCCACCTGGCCGTCCTCGCCGGAGTTGCTCGCCGCCACGCTCTCCGGGATCCCCGATGCCGAGATCGACGCCATCACCCACCAGAACGCCATGCGACTGTTCCACTACGACCCGTTCTCGGTGATCCCCCGTGAGCAGTGCACCGTGGGGGCGCTCCGGGCCGGGGCGAGCGACGTGGACACCTCGGAGAAGTCCTCGGGTAAGCCGATCATCGTCCCGGAGCGACCGGTGCGGATCGTGGATCTGGCCGCACGAGCCGAGATCAAGAAGACGGCCTGAGCCGTCAGCCGGAGTACCGGCGGGCGAACTCCTCGAGCGCCGTCACGGCGTCGCTCGACCGGCGCCACGGCGCCACGATGAGCCGGTCGACGCCGGCTCGCTCGTAGGCGTCGAGGTCTGCGTCGTCGGTGACCGTGCCACCCATCGTGATCTCGACCGCCGGCCCCGTCCGGCCGACGGCGTCCTCAGCGGCGCGCACCCGTCCGGCCCAGTCCGCTGCCTCGTCGACCTGGTGGACCATCCCGATCCAGCCGTCACCGAGACGTGCGGCCCGGCGCAGGGCGGCGGGACTCTCGCCCCCCACCAGCACCGGCAGCCGCTCCTGAACGGGTTTGGGTTCGAAGGCCACCTCGTCCCACTGCCAGAACTCACCGTCGTGGGCGATGATGGGCTCGCTCCACAGACGGCGGCACACCTCGATCGACTCATCGAGCCGCCGGCCCCGTGTGGATGGGTCGTATCCGGCCGCCACCCACTCCGAGCGGAGCCAACCGGCTCCGACACCCACCTCGACGCGCCCGTTCGAGATGACGTCGAGCGTGGCGAACGTGCGGGCGGCGACGAACGGGTGCCGTATGGCGAGGAGGTAGACGAACGTCCCGAGTCGGATGCGTTCGGTGCGGGCCGCCACGTGGGCGAGCAGCGCCCCGGGCTCGTAGATGGGTGTCTCGGGTGGAACTGGTGGATGGGCGTCGTCGCCGGACTCCACGTCGTGGGGTGATCCCGCCATCTGCGTGGGGAACACGAGGTGGTCGGAGTGCCACAGGGATTCGTATCCGAGCGCCTCGGCGGCGTCCACGACGTCGTTCCACAGGTCGGGCCGCACCCGGGCGAGGGGGACTCCGAACTTCACGATCTGCCCGGCTTCATCGGTGTCTCACAGTGTGTAGTCGCCCTGATCGATCACGCGGCGCCACCCCCCGGCGGCCCACGTCCCGCCGTCGACGTGCACGGTGCTGCCGGTGACGAACGCCGCCATGGGTGAGCAGAGCCATGCCACGGCCGCAGCAACGTCCTCGGGTCGTCCGGCGTCCGGCCACGGCTGCAGCGATTCGCCCTGCTCCGCCTTGGCGGCATAGGCGTGCGTGAGCATCCCCGTGCCGGGCGTTGGGATCACGTCGGGGGCCACGGCGTTCACTCGGATCCGTCGGCCGGCAAACTCGAGAGCGAGCGAGCGGGTCAGGTTGGCCACGGCGGCCTTGGCGGCGGCGTAGACGGCGAAACCCGGGGCGGCCCGGTGGGCCTCGACGCTGGTGATGTTGACGATCGATCCGCCGCTTCGGATGTGGGGGAGTGCGGCGCGGGCGACCGCCGTGACGCTGGTGAGGTTCTCGGCCACGAGAGCGTCCTCGGCGCGGTCCGACAGCGAATCGAACGGCGCCCTGAACGTTCCTGCGGCGTTGTTCACCACGGCGTCGATGCCACCGAAGTGCGTCGCCGTCGCCTCGACCCACTCGCGCACGGCCGCACGGTCCCGCACGTCGAACACAGCGGTGGTGGCGGAGCGACCCGCAGCGGTCACTGCCGCAGCGACCTCGTCGAGGTGTTCACCGTCGCGATCGACGAGGGCGAGATCGGCGCCGAACGCTGCCAGCGTGGTCGCACACGCCGCACCGATCCCGACCGCAGCGCCGGTGACCAGTGCGACCCGCCCGTCGAGGCGAACGTCCTCCGGGGTGATCACGAGGCCCGCACCCATCGGGGGAGCACGACGGGGCCCAGGCCGTCGTCGACCGGGGAGCTGAACACGACAGTCACCGGCTCGCCGATCTCGATGGACTCCGGATCGATCTCGTTGAGGGGGCCGTCTGCGGATCCCACGAGGTTGCCCACGAACCGGATGGCCGGGTCCTCCTCGGCCTCGACGACGACGACGTTGTAAGGGGCCACTGCGGCGTAGGCGGGGAGCAGCGGGGGATGGGGAACGGCGAAACTCCACACCCGACCCCGACCGGAGAGCAACTCCCACTCGACGTCGGTCGAGCCGCAGGCGTGACACATCGGCCGGGGTGGCACCCGACGCGTCCCGCAGGCGGAGCACCGTTGCACTCGCAGCTCGCCGGCCGCGGCGTAGTCGAAGAACGGGGCGCTCTCCTCGTCGAGCTCAGGGAGGAGCATCTCTTCCTGCACACGGCCTCCTAGCGGTCGCTCCGGAACAGGATGGCACCCGTCGGGACGCCCTCTCCGGAGGTGACGAGTGAGAACTCGGCGTCGCGAACCTGGTTGGTGGAGGTTCCCCGGACCTGTCGCACCGCCTCGACGATGAGGTTGAAGCCGTGGAGGTACGCCTCGGACATCCCGCCGCCCGAGGTATTGACGGGGAGGCGTCCCCCGATCTCGATGCCGCCGTCGTCGGTGAACGGTCCGCCTTCGCCTCGTTGGCAGAACCCGTACCCCTCGAGGGAGAGGATCACGAGGGGGCTGAACGCGTCGTAGAGCTGAGCCACGTCGACGTCGGCCGGGCCGACCTCACTGAGTGACCACAGCTTGTCCGCACACGCCCATGCCGGTCCCCGGAGCGGGTCGTCGCAGAAGAAGTTCGTCATCGTCTGGTGCTGGGCGGGCAGCGACTGAGCCCAGGAGTGCAGCAGCGCCGGTGGCTGCGGGAGGTCCCGGGCGCGCTCAGCACTGGTGATGACCACAGCGCAGGCGCCGTCTGTCTCGAGGCAGTTGTCGAACAGGCAGAGCGGCTCGGAGATCCACCGGGCCGCCATGTAGTCCTCCCGGGTCATGACCTTGTGCCCCATGGTCGCGGCGGGGTTGTTGTTGGCATGGTGTCGGGCGCCGAGTGCCACGTTGGCCAGGTGGTCGCGGGTGCCGCCGTAGTCGTGCATGTACCGACGGGTGAGCACGGCGATCTCGTCGACCGGTCGCAGGAGGCCGTACGGGCGGGTCCAGCGTTGTTGATCGCTGCCGACCCGTTGCGCCACACCGGCCCATGGCCTCGAGGCGCGTGCACCGCGCTTGCGGGAGCGCCACGCCACCGCCACGGAGCACTGGCCGGCGGCGACGGCCATGGCGGCCTGACCGACCACGCCGCATCCGGCCCCGCCACCGTAGGGGACCTTGGAGAAGTAGGTGACGTCGCCGAAACCGAGGTTGCGGGCGATGTCGATCTCCTCGGTGGACTCCATCGAGTAGCACGCCATCCCGTCGACCTCGCTCGGGGCGAGCCCGGCATCGGCCAATGCTGAGGCGATCGCCTCGAGAGCGAGGCGGCGCTCGGTCGACTCGAGCTGCTTGGCGAACTCGGTCGTACCGATCCCGACGACGGCGGTCTGGTCCCGCACGTCAGCCGCGGACGATGAGAGCGTCGAGTGCCACCACGCCGTCGGGGCGGACGACGAGGGGGTTGATGTCCAACTCGACGATGCGATCAGCGTGGTCGAGTGCGAGGCGCTGGACCTTGAGCAGCACGTCGACCACGGCGGACACCTTGGCCTTCGGTCGACCACGCGCACCGCGCAGGAGCGCCGAGCCCGTGGTCTGTTCGATCATTCGGAGGGCTTCGGCCTTGTCGAAGGGAGGTACCCGGAACGCCACGTCGGCGAACACCTCGACGAACACGCCACCGAGGCCGAACATTACGACGGGGCCGAAGAGCTCGTCGCGGGAGACGCCGACGACGCACTCCACGCCTGGCTCGGCCTGTTCGCAGACCAGGACGCCGTCGATTTGGGCCCGCTTGGCCCGCTTGGCGGCCACGGCGGTGAATTCCTCGAACGTTCGGCGGACCGCTGCGGGGCCCTCCACGCCGACGGCGACGAGACCGAGGTCGCTCTTGTGGAGGATGTCGGGCGAGGCGATCTTCATGACGACCGGCCCGCCGCCGAACTGCTCGCGAACGGCCTTGGTGGCCTCTGTGGCGGTGGAGCACAGCACGTCTCGGGTCACGGGGATTCCGTAGGCAGCGAGTACCGCCTTGGCGTCCTGCTCGGCGAGCGACCCCTCGCCCTCGAGGAGATGCGCCACCTCCCGGGCGACCTTCGACGGCTTGGCGGGAACCTTCGCGAACGGACTCTGGTACCGCTCGAGGAACTCGTGGTGGTCGAACCACGCCCGAGCCGCAGTGACGCAGTTGTGGAACGTCCGGAACGTCGGGACCGTCGAGGGGATCAGGATCTTCTCGTAGACCTCGTCCCAGGTCGGGGAGCCCCAGACCACGAGAATCGGCTTGGTGGTCTCCCCGGCCACGGTCACGATGTCGCGAGCGAGAGGCTTGGAGATGCTCGCCAGGGCTCCGGTGATCGGAACGATCACCATGTCGATCTCGGGATCGGCGACGATGGCGCGCAGGATGTGGATGCCGCGCTCGTCAGAGGACGGAGGACCGCCCGAGTCGACCGGGTTGGAGACCCGCAGGTAGCCGGGGATGTGCTCCCGGAGCTTCTTCTGCGTCTTGGCGCTGAGATCCGGGAGGCACAGCCCGGCGTCGGCGACGAGGTCGGCCATGTGGGCGCCGGTGCCGCCGGAGATGGCGTAGATGCACACTCGACGCTGAGCGGCGCGGCCCTTCGCAGGTGGTGATGTCCGACAGAACGTGGCGGAGACCTCGGTGAGTTCGTCGAGTCCGTCGACCCGCGTGACGCCGAACTGGCGGAACACGTCGCCGACCACGCGATCGGAGCCGGTCAGGTGGCCGGTGTGGCTCTTGGCCATCGAGCGGCCCTCTTCGGTCCTGCCGACCTTCACGCACACGAGCGGCACCCCGGCCTTGGCGGCGTGGTCGGCGGCGAGCATCATCGTGCGGCCATCCTTGAAACCCTCGATGTAGGCGGCGATCGCTCCGGTGGTGGGGAGGTCGGCGAAGTACTTCACGAAGTCGGCGAACTCGAGGTCGGCCTCGTTGCCCGCCGGCGCCCAGTGGCTCAGCTTCACTCCGAGCTCCTGGGACTGGAACACCGGACGTCCTTGGTGGCCCGACTGGGTGATCAGCGCAATGGCCGGCCCCGGGAGGTCGTCGTTGAAGGTCTCGAAGGCGTTGAGGTTGGTGTT
>VGBZ01000039.1 GCA_016870275.1 Actinomycetota bacterium | reverse complement strand
GTGGCGCTGGGTCCAGCCGCGGGTCGCCTCGGTGACGAGGCTGTGGCCGGGGGCATCGAGGGCGCCGGTACAGATCACCAGGCGGCCATCGGGGTTGGGGCGGAGCCGGTCGAGAGCCTCGGTGAGCGATCCGGCGACGACCCAGTTGATCGCAGCGAGCTGGTCGAGCAGCGCTGCGGCGTCGTCGCTGGAGATGACCCCGGAGTCGGTTCCGCTGGTCGTGACGAGCCTGATGAGGTCGTCGCTGGCTCGGGCGGCTTCGATCACACTGGCCGCCGTCGACACCGCTCGTTCGAACGACGGCTCGTCGTGGCAGGAGCGGCGCACGTCGAGGAGCAGCGTTGTGCGCCTCGACCACGGAGGGTCGTACTGCCGGACCACGAGTCGACCCTGCCGGGCCGAGGACCGCCAGTGGACACGACGGAGATCGTCGCCCGGCTGGTAGCTGCGCAACGAGGCGAACTCCTCGTCGTGGCGAGCCGGACTCGGCAGTGGCGTCCGTCGATCGAGGGCCTGCCCGCCGGCCGCACCGGGGAGTTGAGGGACGGGCCAGGTTCGCGGGAGGACGATCAACTCGCTGACGCCACCGCACTCGCCGCTCGTACGGACCAGGGCGAACGGGTCCTCGACGGTGATCGATGTGGGGCCGAGGCGGTGGACGCCTCGTCGTTGGGCTGCGTAGCGGTAGGTGAGGTCCCTCGTGGATCCTGCCGGAATGGGAGCGACGTTGAGCGTGACCGTGCCGTGGGAGCCCGCACGCTCCGAGAGTCGCTGGACCGGCACCCGCCGACGGCCCCGGTTGCGGATCCGGAGTTGGACGAGGACCTCCGAACCCACCTGCGTGCGGGCCGGGATCAGCGTGCGGGTCACCTCTGTGCTGTTCGGTGCGGTGAGGACCCATGCCGCTGCAGCGGCCAACGCGATGGCCGAGAGGGCCGCCAGACCGGTGAGTTCCGGCTGGCCGATCAGCCAACCGAGGAGACCTGAGCCCGCTGCGACCCCGAGGACCCCGGCGCCGGGGCGGGTGAGCCGGGTGCGCCGGAACCTCACGGATCGGCGGTGGCGGGGGCGGTGGAGACCGGGACCGGGGTGGACCGGAGGAGATCAGCGATCAGGTCGCTGTTCGGCGATGCCCCGGGCCCGCTCCGGGCCTGGGGCACCACCCGGTGGGCGAGCACCGGGACGGCGAGGGCCTTGACGTCGTCCGCAGTCGCATAGTCCCGACCGGCCGCCGCAGCGCGCACCTGGGCACAGCGGATGAGCGCCATGGCGGCCCGTGGTGAGATCCCCAGGGCGAACCGGCCATCGGACCGGCTCCGAGCGGCGAGGTCGGCCACGTAGGCGGCGAGCGCCTGAGAGACGTGGATCCCTGCGGCGTGGCGGGTCATGGCGATGATGTCCTGTGCATGGGCCACTGCGTTGAGGTCCTCGATGTCGTCGAACTGCCTTCGTCCACGCAGCAGTTCGAGCTCAGCGCTGCGATCGGGGTAGCCCAGAGCGAGCCGCATGGTGAACCGGTCGAGTTGGGACTCGGGAAGTGGGAACGTCCCGTGGTGTTCGAGGGGGTTCTGGGTGGCGATCACCATGAACGGTCGGGCGAGTTGGTAGCTCGTGCCGTCCACGGTGACCTGTTCCTCGGCCATGGCCTCGAGCAGGGCGGACTGCGTCTTGGGGGAGGCCCGGTTGATCTCGTCGCCGAGCAGCAGGTTCACGAAGACCGGTCCGGGACGGAACTCGAACGTGGAGTCCTGCTGGTTCCAGACCGAGGCCCCGAGCACGTCGGAGGGGAGCAGGTCGGGTGTGAACTGCACCCGCCCGAACCGGGCGGTGACCGACCGGGCGAGCGCCTTGGCCAGGGTGGTCTTGCCGACTCCCGGGACGTCCTCGATCAGCAGATGGCCGCCGGCCACGAGGCACGTCACTGCGAGGTCGATGGCCTCGGTCTTGCCCCGCAGCACGAGTTCGATGTTCCTGCGGATCTCGTCGAACACCGATGCGAACGTCCGGGTTGCGCTGGGCTCGGTGATGCTCACCGATTGAGTCTGCCACCGCTCCCCGGTGCTACGCGCCCGGGTACGGTGCGGTCGTGGGCACGGTGTTGGCGCTCGATGTCGGAGGAACCAAACTCGCCGCCGGCGTGGTGCGTGCCGACGGGGTGATCCTCAGCTCGACTCGTCGCCCGACGGCCGGGGTCGACGGAGAGGCACTCTTCGCTGAGGTCGAGTCACTGCTCTCAGAGGTCGTCGACGCAGCCGGCGAGGAGGGCGAGCGGGTCGAAGCGCTCGGTGTCGGGTGTGGCGGCCCCATGGAGCGGGGCGGCGTGACCGTCTCACCGCTCAACATCGTGCAGTGGCGTGGGTTCCCCCTGTTCGCCCGATTGGAGGAGGCCACAGGGTTGCCGGTGAAGATCGACAACGACGCCAAGGCGTTGGCGCTCGGAGAAGGTCGCTGGGGAGCTGCGAGCGGCGTCCCGAACTACCTGGCCATGGTCGTCTCCACGGGTGTCGGCGGTGGCATCGTCCTCGACGGCCGACTGCTCGACGGGCGAGCGGGGAACGCCGGTCACATCGGTCACGTCTGTGTCGATCCGCTGGGGCACCGGTGCGCCTGCGGAGCTCGCGGTTGCCTCGAGGCCGAGGCGTCCGGAACGGCGATCGCTGCGATCACGGGCCGGCCTGCGGCCGAGGCGCCCCTCCCCGTGCGGATTCGCACCGGTCGGCTCGTCGGGAGGGCGGTGGCGTCGGTCTGCCATCTGCTCGACCTGCAACTCGCAGTCGTGGCCGGCTCGGTCGCTCTCGGTTACGGCTCGGACTTCTTCGATGCCGCAGCCGAGGAACTCGACCGCTCCGCCCGGCTCGACTTCGCCCGAGGTGCTCGGATCGTGCCGAGTGGATGCGGGACCGGCGACACCGGACCACTCCTCGGCGCTGCTGCGGTGGCGTTGTCGGGATAGGTTCGCCGACGTGGCGCAGCGCAGATCCGCAGCGGTCCGGCCACCGGGCACGGGCAGGGCCGTCCTCGCCGTCGCCCGTCGCATCGACCTCTGGCCGGTTGCCGTGCGGGTCTGGTTCCGGCTGGTGCCGAGCGGCTGGTGGCGCCGAGCGCCGTTCCTGCCGGTTCCCTCCCGGGCCTACTTGGAGTTCCGACTGCTGACTGCGTACGGCAGCGAACCGCTCCGGACTGATCGAGTGGATCTTGCAGGTGATCTCGTGGCGTACCTCGAGTGGTGTCGCCGATGGTCGACGCAGTGAACCCGGATGGTTCCGACATCGAGTCCCCGGCCAACGTGGCGGTGTTCCGGGTACGGGTTCCACTCCTACGGTCCCAGCACAGCGCCCACCACGACCTCATCGATCGGGAATCGATACTGGTTCGCTGGCAGCGGACCGACGGGCACGTCGGCTGGGGTGAGTGTCCGACCCTTCCGACACCGGGTTACGCCACCGAGACCACCGCCGAGGCCTGGTCGTGGCTGATCGGCCCAGCGCTCGGTTCGTTGTCCGAGACAGGCTCGATACCTGATTCACCGGCTCGGCCCGCTGCCCTCGGAGCGATTCGTGATGCGGCCCTCGACGCCCGTCTCCGGTCCGAGTCGATCTCGGCAGCGGCGTTGTTCGGCGAACGGGAACAGGTGCCGACCACTGCGGTGGTCGCACTCGCCGGCGGCGTCATCGACGAGGTCGTGGACCGAGCGGTGGCGCTCGCTGCGGACGCATCGGCGCTGAAGCTGAAGGTCGTTCCGGACTCGGCGCTCGAGGTGGCCCGGGCGGTCCTCGATGCGGTCGGCCCGATTCCGGTGGCGCTCGACGCCAACGGCTCGTTCGATCCGGATCCGACGGCCGTCGACGCCGAGCGTCTCGCATCACTCCTCGCCCTGCCGTTGGCGTACATCGAGCAGCCGTACCCGCCCCGGGCACCCCTCGAGCGTTGGCGCAGCCTGGCCGTGGCCGGAGACGTGCCGCTCGCCGTCGACGAGTCCGCCACGTCGATCGGTGAGGTCCGAACCGCCCTCCGGTCCGGTGCCTGCAGCATCGTGTCGATCAAGCCTGCTCGCCTCGGGGGAGTGCTCGCAGCGTCCGCAGTGGCCGACGCCGTCGTTGAGGAAGGTGGGACGTGTTTCGTCGGTGGCATGTTCGAACTCGGTGTCGGCCGGTCGACTGCTCTTCGTCTCGCAGCATCGGGGAGCTGTCGCCTGCCGACCGATGTCGGCCCGACCGCTCGCTACCTCGAGGAGGACATCACCGAAGCGGTCGGCTCCACCGGGGACGGAGGCGTCTGGGTTCCTGTCGGCTCCGGGCTCGCTTCAGCGCCTGACCCGGAACGACTGCGCCGCTGGACCGTCGACCACGCCGCCACGGACCGACGTCGCCCGGACTAGGCGTCGTGGGCTCGGTGCGAGGCTCGCCACTGCTCGACGTGATGGTCCTCGGGTGAGATGTCGATCGGTTCGCTCGGCAGCATTCCGCTGGCGAGATCGGCGATGAACTCGAGCATCCGATAGGGGATCGTGCGAAGCCCGTGGTCGAGGACGTCCTCGACCGCCCACCAACGCTGCTCCCCGAACGCCAGCGCCTCGAGGTGCTCGAGGCCGCCCGGCCCGGTCGTCGTCCCGTCGCAGCGGGCCACGTGGATGAACTCGTCCTGGTCGAAGTGGAACCCACCGAAGGTGTACTGCACCTGCTGGATCCACACGCACGGGCCGATCTCGGCCTCTCGGATACCGGCCTCCTCCCAGAGTTCGCGCCGGGCGGTGGAGGCCGAGTCCTCGCCGGGATCCATTCCTCCTCCGGGGACCTCCCACCAGCGACCCGGCACCCGTCCCGCAGGATCACGACCCTCGATGAGCAGGACCCGATCGGATGGATCGAACACGACCACCCGTGCCGCTCGTCGACGCCCAACCATGCGCAGAGACTACGGCTCCGGGCCGATCCGGCCGAACGGGTGAGAGACTGACCCCGTGGCCAGTGGCTGGAGTGTCGAGTTCGCGCGGGGGTCGGCCGAGGACCTCCTGCAGCGCCCCATCGGGCCCGGTCGCACCGTCCGGACGAACGAGGTGCTCGACGACGCAGTGGTTCTCGGATCCCGTCAGCCGGAGTCGGACCTCTGCGGTGATGCCGCTCGCCGCTGCGGATTGTCTGTCGTGCGACGGCGCAGCGGTGGGGGAGCGGTGGTGCTCCAGCGGGAGTCCCACGTCTGGATCGACGTGTTCGTCCCCCGGGGCGACCCGCTCTGGGACGACGATGTGGAGCGGTCGGCCTGGTGGGTCGGTGAGTGGTGGTCGGCCGTGTGCGGCGAGGGGGCGACGGTGCATCGCTCCTCGCTGGTCGACCGGGCGCTGGGCTCGGTGATCTGCTTTGCCTCGACGGGGCCGGGGGAGGTTCTCGACCAACGGTGTCGCAAGGTCGTCGGCATCTCCCAACGTCGAACCCGCTCGGGTGCCCGGTTCCAGACGATCGCCCACCTCCGATGGGACCCGCCGCTTGTGGTCGACCTCGTTGCCGATCCCGACCTCCGGAGAATCCTCGCTCCGGTGCTCGAGCATCGAGTGGGGCCCGTCGGCGGCGGGAACGGTGGCCTCTCCGGGGTCGCTGATGGGCTGATCGAGCAGTTGATCGGGGGGCTACCGCCGTAGGTCAGCGGCGAGGTAGGTCCTCGGAGCAGCGACCAAAGGTGGGAGGAAGTGGTTGTCTGGGGAGCCGAAGTGTCATAGGGTGGGTCGAAGTAGAGGACCGGGGGGCGGCGCGGCCCCCCGGTCCTCCCATCCACACCCATCCCGGTCGTCGGTTGACGACCCAGGCACCGGACCCGTCAGTGGAGCTCTACGACACCCACGAACACACCATCGACGCCAAGGGCCGGCTCGTGCTGCCCTCGTCGTTCCGGGAGGCGTTCGCAGATGGTGGCTTCCTGTGCCATCAGGGTGACGGGGTCGGCCTCCACACCGCAGATGGGTGGCCCCGGTGGCTTCGGCGGGTCGAGCAGAGCGGCGAGCTGAGCCGGGACTCGCTCCGCTACATCATCGGATCGGCATCTCCGGTCACGCCGGACAACCAGCACCGGATCATGGTCAACGCCCGACTGCGGAGTTCGTTGAGCCTCGACCGTGACGTCACGATCGTCGGTCAACGCTCCCACGCCATGATCTACGAGCGATCAGCATGGAACCGCTTCGAGGCCTCCGTGGTGAGTCCGCCCGCCGGTCAGCCGACGTTGGCGCAGGAACTTCGAGAACTGAGCTTCCTGTGACGGCTGCCCCGGAAGCTGCGGAGCATTCACGGTTCTTCGACTGCGCGTCTGACTGCATCGAGGAGCGGTGTGGATGATGAGTCCTTCCACCACGTTCCGGTGCTCCTCGACCGCGTGGTCGAACTCCTCGCAGCCGTCCCCGACGGACGCTTCGTCGACGCCACGCTCGGCGGCGGCGGTCACGCCGCAGCGGTCCTCGCAGCCCACCCCGGACTCGAGCTCCTCGGGATCGACCGTGACGAAGCGGCGCTCGCCGCTGCGGCGGTCCGTCTCGCCCCGTTCAGCGATCGGACCCAACTCGTTCGCGCTTCGGCTGGCGACCTGCTTGAGGTCGTCGGCGACCATCCGCCAGTTCATCGATCAACCAACCGAAAGGGAGTGAGCGCCGTGTTGCTCGACCTCGGAGTCTCCTCACCGCAACTCGACCATGCAGACCGTGGGTTCTCGTACCGCTCTGCGGGTCCGCTCGACATGCGCATGGACCGATCGCAGGGTTTCACCGCCGATGACGTCGTGAACCACTACGACTACGCAGCGCTCGCCCGAATCATCCGCGACAACTCCGATGAGCGCTTCGCCAGTCGGATCGCCCGGGCGATCGTGGCGGCGCGCCCCATCGAGGATTCGGCCCATCTCGCTCGGGTCGTTCGTGATGCGATTCCGGCGGCGGCCCGGCGCACAGGCGGTCACCCCGCCAAGCGCACGTTCCAGGCGATCCGCATGGAGGTCAACGCCGAACTCGACCAACTCGCCGCTGCGCTCGACG
Organism: Actinomycetota bacterium; assembly: GCA_016870275.1. Lineage (GTDB taxonomy): Bacteria > Actinomycetota > Acidimicrobiia > Acidimicrobiales > Microtrichaceae > SXMI01. The sequence goes on along the minus strand of VGBZ01000039.1, from coordinate 16,720 downwards.
ATGCCGTGGCGCTCCTGCAGCCCGGTGGCCGGCTCGCCGTCCTGGCGTACCACTCGCTGGAGGACCGCATGGTCAAGGATCGCTTCGCCGACGCCGCCTCGGGTGGGTGCGAGTGCCCTGTCGGTCTGCCGTGTGTGTGCGGAGCCGAACCGACGGTCCGATTGCTTCGTCGCGGTGCCTGGAAGGCGTCGGCTGAGGAGGTCGCCGTCAACCGTCGGGCCGAGAGCGTCCGCCTCCGTGCGGTCGAACGTCTCGGAGAGCCCGCATGAGTGCGGTTCGGGCCGAGGCGCTCGAAGCCCCACGTCGAAGGAGTTCTCGGGCCGTCGCCCCTCCCCCCCGGGCGGCCCGATCGTCGGCCCGGCCGCTCCCCCAGGAGTCGGCCGGGCCGCGAGCCCGCCGTCGGATCCGGATCCGATGGCCATCCGCACTCTCGTTGCTGGTCCTCGGCCTCGTGGCGGTCGGTGCTGCTGGTGTCTCCCTCAATGGGGAACGGATCACCGCCCAACAGAACGCCGACACCCTCGATACCAAGATCGAACACGCCCGTTCGCTCCAGCGCGACCTCGTCATCGAGCTCGTGCGCGCCGAGACGCCGGCGGCGGTGGCCAAGGAGGCTGAGCGGTCCGGACTGGTCGAGCCGTCAGTCGTCGCCGCGGTTCCGGCCGCCCCGCTCGGGCCGCTCGAGGCCACGGTGGATGGCGGACCGGTGTCGCCGGTGAATCCGGTACCGGTGGTCGAGGTGGGATGACCGCAACCCGGTCCCGTTCCCGAGTCGTCGATCTCGACGAGCGCCGTCGTCGGCGGGACGCCCCGGTGCGTGTCCACCCGGCACGGTGGTGGATCATCGCCGTCTGCTTCGCTGTCGTGGCCGCCGGCATCGTGGCCAAGCTGGCGCACGTCCAACTGGCGTCGTCGGCGAACCTCGTCGCTCGTGGGGCTGGTGACCGCACGGTCACTGAACGGGTGCCCGCCCTCCGTGGATCCGTTCTGGATCGGAGCGGTGTGGACCTCGCCGTCACGGTCCCCGAGGCGTCGGTGGCACTGAGTCGACTCGCACTCGCTGACGCCGGCATTGATGATGCCGAACACCACGCCACCATCGCCCGGGCCGTCGCCGGTCCGCTCGGGGTGAGCGAACGGCGGATCACCTCGGCACTCGGTCGTGCCGATGCCAGCGACGACCACGTGGTCGTCGCCACGGACGTACCGGTGAGCGCAGCGGAGGCGGCCCGCACTGCGCTCAGCAAGGAGAACCTCCAGGGGATACTCGGAGCGGAGGTGTCCCATCGCCGGCTCCACCCATCAGGGGATTCGGTTGCAGCGCTCGTCGGTCACCTCGACCCCGACGGGCGACCCACCGAGATGGGCGGGATCGAGAAGATCTTCGACGCCGAACTGTCCGGCACCGACGGCATCCGCGTCGCTGAACAGTCCCGACGTGGCGACACGATCGTCGGTTCGGAGGAGATTCGGGAGGCGCCGGTGTCCGGCGATGACGTCGAGCTCACCATCGATCGTGCGCTCCAGAACGAGACCGAGAAGATCCTCGGTGCCGGCGTCCGTGACTCGGGTGCTGCAGGCGGCATCGCCATCGTCGGGCGACCGTCGACTGGCGAGCTCCTCGCCGTGGCGGGCCTCGAACACGACGAACGCACCGACGAGGTGGGGCCGGCATCGAGTCCGCTGGCCTTCGCCAACTCCTATCAGGCGGGCTCGGTGTTCAAGCTCGTCACCGCTGCGGCGGCATACGAGAACGGCGTCGTCGGGGACGCCACGGAGTTCGAGGTCCCGTGGCGTATCGACGTGGCCGACCGTACCTTCGAGGATCACCGTCAGCATCCGACCCAGATGATGAACGTCGACGCCATCGTGGCGAAGTCGTCGAACGTGGGGACCATCAAGATCGGACAACTCCTCGGAGCGGAACGCCTCGAGCGGGCGCTGCACGACTTCGGATTCGGTTCGAGAACGGAGGTGGGACACCCGGCGGAGAGCAGTGGACTGTTGCCGGCAGCAGAGCGTTGGACCGAACCGGACCTCGCCGCAGCGTCGATCGGCACCTACCAGTCGGCGACCACGCTGCAGCTGTGGGCTGCGTACAACGTGATCGCCAACGGCGGGACCTACGTGGCTCCCCGGCTGGTGGCCGCAACGATCGCCCCGGACGGCACCCGGTCTCCCATCGCACCACCACCGGAGCGACGCGTGGTCTCGGAGGAGTCCGCCGCACGGGTCGACCGGGCCCTCCGGGCCGTCGTGGAGGACGGCACGGCAGAGGGACTGGGCATTCCGGGATTCACCGTCGCCGCCAAGACCGGTACCGGTCGGATGCCGAGCCCAGTGCCCTTCGATGCGACCGACAGCTACATCTGGCCAGATCGGACCTACCACTACGTCACCACCTTCGCCGCCTACTTCCCGGCCGAGCGACCACAGGTCTCGATCACGGTGCTGTTGTTCGACACGCCGCTCGGGAGCACCGGGGCGCTCACGGCCGGGCCGGTGTTCACCGCCCTCGCTCGCCTGAGTATCCGGGAACTCGCCGTCATCCCGACCTCACCGACCGGCGTGATGGGGGGACTCATCCGGGCCGAGCCGGCGGCGACGACGACGGACGCCGATGGTGCGGCAGGATCGACGGGTTGACGACCACCGGTCCTCGATCCTGGATGCATCCCCGTGACCACACCGCAGATGACCGCCGGCGAGTTGCGGGCAGCGCTCGATGGACGTCTCGTCGGTCCCGCCGATGCTGTGGTGTCCTCCATCAGCCAGGACTCCCGTCTGGTCGTCCCGGGGGCGTTGTTCTGCTGCATCAGAGGCGACCTCCACGACGGCCACGATCACGCCGTTGAGGCCGTCGAGCGAGGAGCCAGCGCACTCCTCGTCGAACGTGAGGTCGTCGATCCGCTCATCGCCGGGATTCCGCAGATCGTCGTGCCCGACGTCCGGGCGGTCGTCGGGCGGACCGCAGCAGCCGTGTTCGGCCGACCGGCCGAGGCGCTCATGACCGTCGGGGTGACCGGCACCAATGGCAAGACCACCGTGACCACCATGATCGGTCACATCGCCGATCGGTGCGGCCATCCGGTCGATGTGATCGGCACCCTGAGCGGTGCACGCACGACACCGGAGGCCAGTGAGCTCCACGAACGACTCGCCCGTGACGTGGCCGCCGGCATCGAGTTGGTCGCTCTCGAGGTGTCGTCGCACGCACTCGTTCTCGGTCGGGTCGACGGGCTGTGTCTCGACGTGGCCGTCTTCACCAACCTCGGTGTCGACCACCTCGACTTCCACGGGGACATGGAGTCCTACTTCCGGGCGAAAGCCACGCTGTTCGAGCCGAGCCGCAGTCGACGGGCGGTGATCTGGGTGGGGGACGCGTGGGGCCAGCGTCTGGCCCGTGAGGCCACCGGACCGGTCGAGCGTGTCGACATCGAGGACGCCGTCGACCTCCACTGGGACGGTGCGGCGTGGTCGTGGACATGGCGGGGCGCCCGGGTGCGGCTCGAGCGACCAGGTGAGCACGATGTGGCCAACGCCCTCGTCGCCTGCAGCGCCGCAGCAGCGCTCGGACTCGATGCGGCAGAGATCGCCCGGGCCGTCGAGTCGACTCCCACCGTGCCCGGCCGCTTCGAGCGCGTCGAGGTCGACGGCAACGACCATCCGCTCGTCGTCGTCGATTTCGCCCACACCCCCGATGCCCTCCGCAGCGTCCTGACCGCCGCTCGCCGGGCAGCGGCGGCCGATGGTCGCGTCGTCACGGTCTTCGGCTGTGGCGGTGATCGAGACCGGACCAAACGCCCGGCCATGGGGGAGGTCGCCGCTGCGCTGTCCGATGTCGCCTACCTGAGTGACGACAACCCACGGAGCGAGGACCCGGCGACCATCCGCAGTGAGGTGGCGGCCGGAGTCCCAGCGGCGTTGCGGAGCCGACTCGTCGAGGTCGCCGACCGCCGAGCGGCGATCCGCGAAGCGGTGCGCTCGACAGGCCAAGGTGATGTGGTGGTGATTGCTGGAAAAGGACACGAGACCGGTCAGACCACCGGACATGTGACGGTGCCCTTCGACGACCGGTTGGTGGCCGCCGAGGAACTGCGGGGCCGTGGATCCAGCGGTGCTGCGCCGTGATCCAACTGCTCCTCGCCGCCGGGGTCAGTGCCGTCGTCGCCTGGGTCACGACCCGGATCCTGATCGGTCTCCTGACCCGTCGCGGGGTGGCGCAGCCCATCAACGAGGACATTCCCGTCGGACACACCGGCAAGGCGGGAACACCGACGTTCGGGGGTGTGGCGATCGTGGCCGGGGTCGGCTTCGGTTACTTCGCCGCCAACCTCACTCCCAAGGGCATCTTCACCTGGACCGGGATGATGTGCGTGGCCGCCATCGCCGGTGCCGGGCTCGTCGGGTTCATCGACGATTTCATCAAGGTGCGGGATGCCCGCAACAAGGGGCTCACCAAGAAGACCAAGAGCATCGGTCTGGTGCTGGTCGGCGTGGGATTCGCCACGTCGATGCTGTGGCGGTCGGACGTCTACACGACGATCAGCTTCGCTCGCTTCGACGACCTCGGCTGGGAACTCGGGCGAGGGGTCTGGGTTCTCTGGGCGGTGCTGGTGATCTCGGCTGCTGCCAACGCGGTCAACCTCACCGACGGCCTCGACGGCCTGGCAGCGGGTGCCGGGGCCATCGTGTTCGGAGCCTACGTGTTCGTCGGCTACTGGATCTTCCGTCACTTCGGCGACTACCTGATCAACGTCGGCCTCGACCTGGCGATCGTGGCCGCCGCCATGATGAGTGCGTGCGCTGCGTTCCTCTGGTGGAACGCTCCACCGGCACGGATCTTCATGGGCGACACCGGTTCTCTGGCCATCGGTACCGGACTCGCCGTTCTGGCATTGAGCAGCTCGACGGTGATGCTGCTCCCGATCATCGGTGGCCTGTTCGTGATCGAGACCCTCTCGGTGATCGGGCTGGTGACGTCGTTCCGACTGTTCAAGAAGCGTCCCTTCCACGCGCCGATCCACCACGACCTCGAGGAGCGCGAGTCGCAGCAGCGGGGGATCGACAGCGAACGGGTCGAGCCGACCGTCACGATCCGCCTCTGGATCCTCACTGCGGCGTGCGCAGTGGTCGGTCTCGGTCTGTTCTTCAGGGAGTACGTGCGCAACGGAGGTCTCGGGTGAGTGCCGGTCGGTACCTGCTCTACGGGATCGGCGTCACGAACAGCGCAGTGGCGCGAGCGCTGGCCCGTCGTGGTGCAGAGGCCGTGCTGGTCGACGACACAGCGAGTGATCGTCTGGACGACCTCGCAGCAGAACTCGACGTGGCGGTCCACGTCGCTCCCGACGAGGGTCAGCTCGCAGCGCTGCTCAGCGGCGTCGAGGCCGTCGTTCCCGCACCGGTGCTCGGAGACCTCCACCGGGTCATCGCTGCTGCGACCGCTGCTGGAGTCCCGATCTGTTCGGAATTCGATCTTGCTGGAGCGTGGGACGATCGCCCACTCCTCGCCGTCACGGGGACCAACGGCAAGACCACGGTGGCCCTGCTCGCCGCAGCCATGTTGGCGCACTCGGGGATTGCGAACCGCGCCGTGGGCAACCTCGAGGTCCCGCTCGTGGAGGCCATCGACGACCCCGAGCCGGAGTGGTTCGTCGTCGAGGCCTCCTCGTTCCGCCTGGCGCACACGCGGCGTTTCCGTCCCGAGGTCGCCGTGTGGTTGAACCTGGCGCCGGACCACCTCGACCTGCACGCCGATCTCGAGAGCTACCGGACGGCCAAGGAACGGATCTTCGCCGATCAGGGGACGGGGGACACCGCCGTGATCGTCCTCGATGACCCCGTGGTCGCTTCGGCGACGATTCCCGAGGGGGTCCGCATCGTGGGGATCGACTCGACCCCAGCGTCCATGCGACATGTCGACGCCCTCGCCACGGTGATCGACGGCCGACTCGTGGTGCGGTCAGCGGAAGGACTGCTCACCGACCTGATTGCGGTGGAGGACCTGCCCCGCCGCCTGCCCCACGACATCACCAACTCGCTCGCCGCAGCTGCTGCGGCCCTCGCCGCCGGTGCGAGCCCTGCGGGTGTGACGGCGGCGCTGGGCTCCACCGCACCTCCACCCCACCGGGTCGAGTTCGTGGCCGAGGTCGACGGTGTGGAGTTCATCGACGACTCAAAGTCCACGGCTCCGCACTCGACCCTGGCGGCCCTCGCCGGGTTCGACTCAGTCGTGCTCATCGCCGGTGGACGCAACAAGGGCCTCGACCTGTCGATCCTCGGCGACTCCAGCGAGCGCGTCCGGGCCGTGATCGGGATCGGAGAATCTGCATCCGCAGTGATCGCTGCGTTCCCGGACCGCCCGGGTGAGACGGCCGGATCCATGGACGATGCCGTTCGGCTCGCTGCGGCACACGCACGTCCTGGTGACACCGTCCTGCTCTCGCCGGGCTGCGCATCGTTCGACTGGTACTCCTCCTACGTCGAGCGCGGTGAGGACTTCGCCGCCGCAGTCCGCCAGCACGCAGGAGCGGTGCGTCCGTGACGACCACCGGGGTGCCCCAACAGCGTCGCAGCGAGGTGCGGGGCGCGTTGCCCGATCCACACCGGGTGCTGATCGGTTCAGTGGCGGCCTGTTGCGTCATCGGACTCCTGACGGTGTACTCCGCCTCACAGGTGCTCGCCGTCGAGCAGGGCGAGTCGGTCTGGTACTTCGTGGTCCGTCAGCTCCTCTGGCTCGCCGTTGGCGTTGCGGCGTTGCTGGTCGTCAGCCGAATCCCTCTCGAGGTCTGGCGCAAGCAACTGGTCTGGCTGCTGCTCGGCTTCTCCACCCTGCCGCTCGCCTACATCTCGGTATCGGAGTTGAGTCGTCGGGTCGGAGGGCCGATCCTGCCGCTCGTGTTGTCCCGGAACGGCTCGACCCGCTGGCTCGGCGTCGACGCCGTGCAGTTCCAACCGTCGGAACTCGCCAAGCTCGCACTCGTGGTGTGCCTCGCCCGCCTGCTGTCGGAGCCGGGGCGGGATCTCTCGACCCGACGGGGTCTGCTGGCTCCACTCGGCGTGGCGGGGTTCCTCGGCGTTCTCGTGATGATCGGCGACGATCTCGGGACGACGGTGCTCCTCGGCGTGATCCTGCTCGGCATGTTGTTGGTTGCGGGTGCCCCGGGACGGGTGCTCGTTGCGATCGTCGGGTTGCTCGCCGGGGTGGCGGTAGTCGCCGTGAAGTTCCTCGAGGGGTTCCGCGCCGCCCGACTCGCAGCATTCCTCGACCCTGAGGCCTACGCCGACGGGGCCGGTTACCAGCTCATCCAGTCGCAGATCGGGTTGGCCACGGGCGGTCTGTTCGGTCTGGGTCCCGGCTCGTCACGCAACAAGTGGGGATACCTCCCCGAGGCGCACACCGACTTCGTCGTGTCGGTGATCGGTGAGGAGTACGGGCTGTTCGGAGCGATTGCGGTGGTCGTGCTGATCGGCGTGATCGTCTTGAGCGGCATGGCGATCGCCCGTCGCTCCGCCACCCAGTTCGGAAATCTCCTCGCAGTCGGGATCACCGTGTGGCTCGGCGTGCAGGCATTCATCAACGTCGCAGTGACCGTCGGGCTGGTGCCCACCAAGGGCATCACGTTGCCGTTCATCTCCTACGGCGGAAGTTCGTTGGTCGTGTCGTTCATCGGCCTCGGCCTGCTCCTGCGGGTCGCCAGCGAGCGGCCAACCGGACGGTGAACACCGCCCCCGCCCACACCGCCGTGCTCATCGCCGGCGGCGGTACGTCGGGTCACGTCCTGCCGGCGCTCGCCGTCGCCCGGGCCCTCGTGGACCGTGGGCTCGATCAGCGCGAGGTGGCCTTCATCGGGGCGTCACGGGGCATCGAGGCGGAACTGGTCCCTGCGGCCGGGTTCGAGGTGACCCTGCTGCCCGGTCGGGGAATCCAGCGTCGGCTCACCTGGGACAACGTCGGCGCAGTCGTCGGACTCCTGCGTGCGGTTGGAATCGCCGTGGCGCTGGTCCGTCGGCGCCGCCCCTGCGCCGTGCTCGCCGTCGGTGGGTTCGCCAGCGCTGCGGGATCGATTGCTGCGCTCGTGTGGCGGGTCCCGCTCGTCGTCGCCGATCAGAACGCTCGTGCGGGAGCCGCCAATCGTCTGGCGGCACGTTGGGCGAAGGCGTGCGCCGTTGCGTTCCCCGGGACCGACCTGCCTCGTTCGGTGGTCACCGGCAACCCTGTCCGGCCGGAGATCCTGGCCGTCGCCGCCCATCGCGACCGTGACGGGGCCCGCGCCCGACTCGGCGTCCCAGCGGGACGTCACCTGCTCGTCGTCTTTGCGGGGAGCCTCGGAGCCACGAGCATCAACCGGTCCGTGTGGGACGCCGCACTGCGATGGTCAAACCGCAGCGACCTCGCCGTCTACCACGTCGTCGGCCGTCGCGACTTCGCTGCGCAACCCCCGGCGATCCGCGATCTCGTTCACGACTCCAACACGACCGAGCCCTCGGGACTCTGGTACCGGGCGATCGACTACGAGGAGCACATGGAGGTCGTGCTCGACGCTGCCGATCTGGCCCTGTGTCGTTCAGGTGGCACGACGGTCGCCGAACTCGCCGTCATCGGGGTCCCGGCGATTCTCGTTCCGCTCCCCATCGCCCCCCGTGACCATCAGCGCGCCAACGCAGCGACGTTGGTTGACGCCGGGGCGGCCGTCGTGCTCGACGACGCCGCCGTCGACGCCGACAGCGTCGTCAGGCTGGTCGACGAGTGGTTGGACGACGGTCGTCTCGCCGAACGGGCCGCAGCGGCCCGATCGCTCGGTCGTCCCGATGCAGCAGCGGCCGTCGCCGAACTCGTCGAGGAGGTGGCCGCCGGTGGCCGGGGACGCTGAAGGTGCAGTCGTACCGGTGGACCTGCGCCGACCCCGGCGCATCCACGTCGTCGGCGTCGGCGGTCCGGGGATGAGCGCCTGCGCCGTCCTCCTCGCCGAGGACGGTCACCGTGTGTCCGGCAGCGACTGGCGGGAGACCGATGCGCTCGACGATGTGCGTGCCGCTGGGGTGGCCGTGACGGTCGGGCACGACGCAGCGCTGGTCGCCGACGTCGACTACGTGCTCGCCTCGACCGCTGTGGCCGATGACAACCCCGAGGTGGCCGCCGCTGCACTCGGCGGTGTTCCCGTGCTCCGTCGGATCGACCTGCTCCCGGCGGTGGGGGAGCGGCATCCGTTCATCTCGATCGCCGGTACCCACGGCAAGACGACCACCGCAGCACTGAGTGCCGTCGGCCTCGGCGGCGCCGGTCTCGATCCGTCGTTCCTGATCGGGGCGCCGGTCGCTTCGCTCGGTGCAGCGGCGGGGATCCGATCCGGCAGGAACCTCGTGCTCGAGGCCGACGAGAGCGACGGAACCTTCCTGGTCGGACCGAGGGCGGCGGCGCTGGTCACCAATGTCGAGGCCGATCACCTGGAGTACTGGGGCTCGATGGATGCGCTCGTCGGTGGTTTCGCCCGCTTCCTGGCCGAGACATCGGGACCGACGGTGGTCTGTGTCGACGATCCGATCGCCCGACGTCTCGGCGACGGTGTCGGTGCGCTCACCTACGGTGTCCTCGCCGAGGCCGACGTCCGCATCGTCGACCTCGCCCACGACGCCACGTCCACCCGTTTCGACCTGCGCACTCCAGATGGTTCCTGGCACGAGGTCCGCGTTCCGCTCCCTGGTCTCCACAACGCCCTGAACGCAGCCGGGGCACTGTCCCTGGCGTTCGTGCTCGACGCCGACGTGTCCGCTGCGGCGGCGGCGCTGCAGGGTTTCGCCGGGGTGAGTCGCAGGTTCGAGGTGCTCGGCACCGTCGGCGGCGTGACGGTGGTCGACGACTACGCCCACCTGCCCAGCGAGGTCCGAGCGGTCCTCGCTGCGTGTCGTTCCGGTGGTTGGAATCGGGTGGTGGCGGTCTTCCAGCCGCACCGCTACTCCCGGACCGAGCGTCACTGGTCGGAGTTCGGTGCAGCGTTCGACGACGCCGACGTGCTCGTGCTCTGCGAGCTCTACCCAGCCGGTGAGGCCCCTCGGCCCGGAGTGAGTGGCGAGCTGCTCCTCGAGGCCGTGGCGGCGACGGGCCGGACCTCGCCGCTCGTCTGGCGGCCCACGCTCGACGACGTGGTCGACTTCCTGCTCGACGACCTCCGTGAGGGGGACGTGCTCGTAACCGTCGGAGCCGGAGACGTGACGACGGTCGGGCCCCGGGTACTCGCCGGGCTGAGGGAGCGCACCCCGTGACCGGGCTGGCCGAGTCGCTCGGCTTCCTCGGCGACCGTCTCCGGCGGAATCACCCGGTCGGTTCGCTCACGACCTATCGGGTGGGCGGCCGAGCAGACTGCTTCGTCCAGGTCGCCGATCCCGACGAGCTCGTCTCCATCGCAGTCGCCGTGGCCGAGCGGCGTCGCTCCGGATCGTCAGAACCGGTGGCCGTCATCGGTCAGGGGTCCAACCTGCTCGTCGCTGATGCCGGTGTCGACGGGCTGGTGCTGACCCTCGGCGAGGGCTTCGTCAACATCGATTTCCTCCCCGGAGAACCGGAACCGGGAGCGGTGATCGTCCGGGCGGGCGGGGCCGTCAAGCTGCCCGTGCTCGCTGAACGGACGGTCGCAGCCGGTCTGACCGGCTTCGAGTGGGCCAAGGGTGTCCCCGGGTCGGTCGGCGGCGCCGTGCGCATGAACGCCGGGGGCCACGGGTCCGACACCGCAGCTTCTCTCGCCGAGGTCCGCATCGTGGATCTCGCCACCGGTGAGGATGTCACCATGGCTGCTGGCGAGCTCGGGCTCGGATACCGCACCTCGGCTCTCCGGCCCGAGCAGGTCATCGTGAGCGCCGATCTGCGGCTCAGCTCCGCTGAGGAAGTCGACGGCCCGGCGGTGCTGCGGGAGATCGTGTCGTGGCGGCGGGCAAACCAGCCGGGTGGTCGCAACGCCGGATCGGTGTTCACCAACCCGCCGGGGTCCTCCGCCGGGGCCCTGATCGAGCTGGCCGGCGGCAAGGGGTTGCGTCTCGGCACCGCCGAGATCTCCTCCAAGCACGCCAACTTCATCATCGCCGACGAGGGTGGTTCCGCCGACGACGTGTTCGCCCTGATGGTGCAGGCCGCTGCTTCGGTGTATCGGTCATCCGGAGTCCGACTCCACCCGGAGACGTGCCTCGTGGGGTACCCCGACTTCGACGAGGCGGTGGATGCGGCGCTCGTCCGATCAGAGGACGACCCGTGACGGGGACCCTGACTCCCGGTCGATCGACCGACGATCGCAACGGCGAGCCGGTGCTCCGGGCCCGCCGGGCTCGTCCGTCCCCGGGACCGACACCGGGATCGCCGTGGCCGAGACGCCTGCTGGTCGCAGCGGCGGTTCTCGTCGTGATCGCTGGAGCCGCAACCGCCGTCGTGCTCGCTCCAGCGACCGCCGTGGAGCACGTCGACGTCCGAGTTGCCGGTGTCGCCGAGCCGTCGCTCGAACAGGCCGTGCGGAGCGCCGCCGAGGTGAACCCCGGTGATCCCTGGCTGCTCGTCCGTCCCGACGCCGTTCGGGCCCGGGTCGCAGCGCTGGGAGACGTGGCGTCGGTCCGGGTTCGTCGGGGGTGGCCCGATCGCGTCTCGATCGACGTCGCCCCTGCACGCACCGTGCTGCTCCTCGAGGTCACCGAGGGTGATCCGTCCCGCCGCGCACCGGGTGTCGCCGCAGCGGTGACGCTCGAGATCGGTCCGGGTGGGCGGGTCCGCCGCTCCGCTCCAGCAGATACGGACCCGGCCGGAGCAGTTCCGGATCCGTCCGGACCGGCTGGGGTGCCGACCCTGCGGGTCGATCCGACCCTGCTCCCTGAGGGACCGCCACCTCCGGGGGCGCTGCTCCCGGATCCGGTTCGGGTTGCGGCTGTGCTCTTCGAGCAGATTCCGTCGTCGCTGCGGCCGCTGCTCACGGACGCGCAACTCAACGGTCCGGATCGCAACGGTGCGGTCGATCTCGAATTCCGCCTCCCCGAGATCCTCGGACGCGCCACGGTCCGTTTCGGACCGCTCGAGCAGCTGACATCCAAGATCGCGGCCGCCGAGGCGATGCTCGGAGGCCGCGTCGATCTCGAATGCCTCGAGACGCTCGATGTGAGACGTCCCGACCGGCCGACGCTGGTGCGGTCCTGCCCGTCGACGGGCTGAGGATCGTTGCATCCACCTCTACTGGAGCCGTAGTGTCTCCCAAAACCAGAGGTTGAGTCCGGTGAAGTTCAGGTAGACCCACATATCGGTGCCACACCTGTGGCGCCAATGTCTCTGATCGACCGGAGCGCTCCGAGACCCCGCCCAGCCCGAGGAGGACCTCATGGCCACCAACCCCACCAATTACCTCGCCGTCATCAAGGTCGTCGGAATCGGCGGTGGCGGCTGCAACGCCGTCAACCGCATGATCGATGCCGGCCTCCGTGGGGTCGAGTTCATCGCCATCAACACCGACGCCCAGGCGCTGTTGATGAGTGACGCCGACATCAAGCTCGATATCGGTCGTGACCTGACCAGGGGACTCGGCGCCGGTTCCGATCCAGACGTCGGAGCCCAAGCGGCCGAGGACCACCGGGCTGAGATCGAGGAGGTCCTCCGCGGTGCCGACATGGTCTTCGTGACCGCTGGCGAGGGTGGCGGCACCGGAACCGGCGCCGCTCCGGTGGTGGCTGAGATCTCCAAGTCCCAGGGTGCCCTGACCATCGCCGTGGTGACCCGGCCGTTCAACTTCGAGGGACGGCGCCGAGCGGTCCAGGCCGACAACGGGATCAACCGGCTCAAGGAGAAGGTCGACACGCAGATCGTCATCCCCAACGACCGCCTGTTGTCGGTCGCCAACGAGAAGACTTCTGTCCTCAACGCCTTCGGGATGGCCGACGAGGTCCTCCTGCAGGGCGTTCAGGGCATCACCGACCTGATCACCACGCCGGGTCTCATCAACACCGACTTCGCCGATGTCCGCATGATCATGACCGACGCCGGCAGTGCGCTCATGGGGGTCGGCTACGCCAGCGGGGAGGATCGGGCGCTCAATGCCGCCCGCCACGCCATCTCCTCGCCGCTGCTCGAGGCAGCCATCGACGGAGCCCGAGGCATCCTTCTCAACATCTCGGGAAGTTCGGAGCTGGGCCTGCTCGAGGTCAACGCTGCGGCGCAGGTGATCCACGAGGTGGCGCACGCCGAGGCCAACATCATCTTCGGCACCGTCATCGAGGACGACCTCGGCGACGAGGTCCGGGTCACGGTGATCGCTGCTGGATTCGAGCGCTGGGATGAGGGCCGCTCTCCCCGTCGCAGCACCGCTGGCGGATCGCCGACGGAACCGGCCCCGTCGGGCCCCAAGGTGTTCGATTCCGACGACGACGACCTCTTCGGCGGAGACGACGAGTTCGACGTCCCGTCCTTCCTGAAGTAGCCCGGCGCCGCTTGGCCCCCTGCGAACCCGCGAACGGGACCCACGTGGTGCTGACAGGGCCGGCGTGGGGCGATCTGGCCCGGTCCGTGCCGACCGAGGTCCTCCACCAGCGCCAACAGGCAATCGCCCCGTGTCGGTGGACGGTCCTCGACCAGGTGCACGGCGCCGATGTGGTGGTGGTGGAACAACCCGGCGACCACGTCGGTGCGAGCGCCGACGCCGCAGTCACCGATCGGCCCGATGCGGCGCTCTGTGTGCTCACCGCCGACTGTGCCGGTGTGGCGTTCTACTCCGAGGAGGGCGTGCTCGGAGTGGCGCACGCCGGATGGCGTGGACTCGCTGCGGGCGTGATCCAAGCGTGTGTCGAGGTGATGCGGGACTGCGGCGCTCGACGCATCGGCTGGCAACTCAACGCCTGCATCTCGGCGGGTGCCAACGAGTTCTCTCCTCCAGAACTCGAGTCCCTCGTCGAGCGTCTCGGACCCGGTGTGCGGTCGGTGACACTCGACGGCCGCCCGGCATTCGACCTGCGCGCCGGTGTCGGGGTGGCGCTCGCCGAGGCCGGACTCGAGGTGCCCGCAGGGTCGTTGCGCGTCCCGTGCACGGTCCTCGGTGGCGAGTGGTACTCCTGGCGGGCCCGTCGGGACACCGGTCGGCAGGCGACCGTTGTGTGGCGCCGAAGCGTCGTTGCGCCGTGAACGATCAGCTCACCGTAGAGGCCGTGCGACGGCGGATCGCCGAGGTCCGTGCGGAGATCGCGCAGTTGACCGATCGGTCCGTGCGGATCGTCGGGGTCACCAAGACCCATCTTGACGACGTGGTGGTCGCTGCGCTCCAAGCGGGTCTCGTCGACCTCGGGGAGAACTACGCCCAGGACCTCCGGGCGCGCGCCGGCGCAGCGCCGATCCTCGCCACCGGGGTGGCGCCGCGCTGGCACTTCATCGGCCAACTCCAGTCGAACAAGGTCCGTCTGATCGCCGGCGACGTGTGGTGTTGGCAGACCGTCGACCGCTCCTCGATCATCGCCGAGATCGCCCGCCGTGATCCCGGAGCCCGGATCATGGTCCAGGTCGACCTCGCCGGCATTCCCGGCCGGGGTGGCTGTCGGATCGCTGAGGTGTCGGGACTCGTTGGTGAGGCGGGCAGAGCGGGCCTCGCTGTGATCGGACTGATGGCTGTCGGGGTTCCCGGTCCGCCCGAGCTGTCTCGTACGGGCTTTGCTCAGGTGGTTCGCACCGCCGAGGACCTCGGGCTCGCCGAACGATCGATCGGGATGAGCGGCGACTACCGCGTTGCGGTCGAGGAGGGCTCGACGATGGTTCGGCTCGGCAGCCTGCTGTTCGGTGACCGCCGGGTCGGAGGGGCGTCGTCACAGTGACTCCAACTACACTCTCGCCTCGATCAGGGAGCAGGCCCGCACGATCGCGGAGAGTGACATGTCGAACTGGATGAACAACGCCAAATCGTGGCTCGGACTGGGCAGCGATCCCTACGAGCCGCTCAGCCGCCCGGCCGCCGAGGTCGACGAGCAGTACGACGATGACTACGACGAGTTCGACGGCGATGTCGTGGTGACCACCGGAGCCACGGTCACCCCGATCCAGAGTCGCTCCCGTGGACTCGACGAGACTGACGGCGGCGTTCGCGTGCTCGATGACACCGACGATACCCACGGCTCCTCGGCGCTCGAGTCCTCCGACTCTCGGGGCGTCGTCCGCCCGCTGCCGAGCACTGGTCAGCCCCATCTCGTCGTGCCGGACCACTTCAACGACGTGCAGGAGGTCGGCGATACCTTCCGTCAGTCCCAACCGGTCATCTTGAACCTCCAGGGCCTCGACCGTGAGGTGTCGCGACGCGTCATCGATTTCTCCTCAGGGCTCTGTTACGGGCTCGACGGGTCGATGGAGCGAGTCGGCGATCAGGTCTTCCTGCTCTCACCCGCCGGTACCCACATCTCCGAGGACGAGCGTCAGCGAATGCGTGACGGCGACTACGGCGACAACTGAGATCCCGTTGGTCTCATTGCAGATCGGATCCTCGACGTGAGCATCGGTGGACTTCTGTCACTTGCGATCACCGTGCTGATCGTCCTGATCTTCGTGCGAATCGTGCTCTCCTGGTTCCCGCCGGGGGGCGATCTCCTGAACGCAGCACAACGGTTCACGTTCACTGCCACGGAGTGGCTCCTCGGTCCGATCCGGCGTGTCCTGCCCCCGGTTCGACTCGGCGGAGCGGCGCTCGACCTCTCACCGATGCTGGTGTTGTTCGTCCTGTTCTTCCTGCAGAACCTCGTCCGAGGACTCTGATCACGCCGTCCACGTTCAGGATCGGGACTATTTCGAGGCCCGCGGACTACAGTTTGCCGCCATGGAACTCACTCCAGAACTGTTCGAGACGATCGAGTTCACCGAACGTCGCAAGGGTTATGACACCGAGGAGGTCGAGACCTTCCTCGAGGAGGCCGGCACCGCCCTCGCCCAGTTGCTCGCCCGTCACCGCCAACTCGAGCAGGCGGTGGCGATCGCCGATGGCAAGATCGCCGAGGCTGGCCAACGGGCTGCGGCCGCAGAGCAGCGGGCCACCCAGTCCGTCGCCGCTGCCAATCAGGCCGGGGCAGCTGCCTCGGCGGCTGCTGCGGTCAGTGAGCAGGCCGAGGTCGATCAGGCGGCTCGCACCCTCCTCATGGCGAGGCGCACCGCCGAGGCCATCGAGGCTGACGCCCGCCAGCAGTCCCAGGTCGTCCTCGGTGAGGCCAAGTCCCGGGCGGATCGCCAACTCGGCGAGGCTCAGGCCGAAGCCGACGAACTGATCCGTCGGGCCCGGATCCAGGCCGAACAGGAGTATGCCGAGCGCCGAGTCCGGGCCCAGGACGAGGTCGTGGGGCTCGAGGACCGCCGGGCTCAGCTCGGCGATGTGATCACCCAGCTCGAGGCCCGCCTCGCCGGCTACCGCGAGGATCTGACGAGGACCGCGGAGGAACTCGCACGGATCGCCACCGACCCGGATCGCCTCGGGGCCCGGGCCACCCTGTCGATTCACCCCGATGAGGTGCTCCCGGCCGGAGCGGAAATCGTTGCGGTCGACGAGGTGGTCGTCGTTGATCCCGCACCGGCCGACCCAGCCGTCGACGGCTCCGGTGACTGGGCGCCCGGATCGTGGTCCCAGGTCGCCGAGTCTCTCCCCGACGACCACGCCCCGGCCGAAGGAGAAGCGTCGGCAGGTGACGACGGTGCTGCCGACGCAGCGATGCAGGCGTTCTTCGAAGGTGAGGACGAGGACGA
>VGBZ01000038.1 GCA_016870275.1 Actinomycetota bacterium | reverse complement strand
GCGCCAGGCGGCCACCTCCCCGAGCGGACCGCCGCCGTAGACGAGTGGGATCGTCCGGCCGATCCGGCGGGCCAGTCGGCTGGCGGAGTCGTCGACGCCGGGTGCGAGCTCATCACGACGGCGCCGAAGTTGGCGTACTGCGGCTTCGACGGCGTCGTCGACGCCCGAGGCCAGTCCGAGCCGCTCCAGGACGACGAGCAACGGGACCGTGACGGCCCCGATGCCGGCCCGGGGCATCGGGATGGCCGGGTCGACCGGCACGACCGGAGCGCCGACACGCTCAGCGAGATCGACCAGCCGGCCTCCGGAGGCGACGACGACGATGCGTGCGCCGCGTTCGGCCGCTTGGTTGACCGTGCTGAGCGTCTCCTCGGTGTTGCCGGAGAAGGAGTTGGCGAAGACCAGCGTGTCGGGGCCGACGAACCCGGGGCACTCGTAGTGCTTCGACACGACGATCGGGACCGGCGAGGACCCGACGAGCAGCGCAGCGGCGGCATCTCCACCGATTCCGCTGCCGCCCATCCCGGCCACGAGCACCGACGTCACACCGTCGCCCGATGGGAGGCCGTCGACCGCCCACGACGATGCAGCGGCCCGTTCGACCTGCTCGGCCAGGCCGAGTGCAGCCCCGAGCATGTCGAGAGAGTCCACGTGGTTGGAGACCACAGCAGTCACTCCTCGAACGAGGGGCCGATTCCGTCGGCCGTGGCGAGGGCCATCAACCGGTCGTGCTCGTCACTGCTCACGGCGGTGGCGGTGTCGATCAACAGGACCGGGATCCCGTCGCGAACCTCATAGCTCCGACGGAGCCGTGGGTTGTAGAGGACCCCTTCACCGGCGAAGTACCACAACGGACCCTTGTCCTCCGGGCACGCCAGGATCTCGAGGAGTCGCGGGTCGAGTTGGTCGTCGGTGGTCATGGCAACGTGGCTCCTCGGCGCAGGCAGGTATTCCTCGCACCAGACCGTATCGTCAGTGGTCCGATTCTGCGATGACGGCCTGCACCTCGGCCGCCCGCTCAGCCACGGCCGCCGGATCGGCCGCCTCGACGTTGAGTCGGAGCAGCGGCTCGGTGTTCGACGGGCGCAGGTTGAACCACCAGTCGCCGGCGTCGACGGTCAGCCCGTCGAGACGGTCCTGATCGAGGCCGGAGAAGTGCTCGGCCACGTGCTCGATGATGGCGTGCGGGTCGGACACAGTGGTGTTGATCTCGCCCGATCCGGCGTAGCGCTCGAACGGCTTCCGCAGCTCCGACAACGGCAGTCCGGTCACCGAGAGCTGATCCAGGATGAACATCGAGGCGATCAACCCGGAGTCGGCCCGGAAGTTGTCGAGGAAGTAGTAGTGCGCCGAGTGCTCGCCGCCGAACACCGCCCCCTCGTCGGACATGAGCTTCTTGATGAACGAGTGACCGACGCGACTGCGGATCGGACGCCCGCCGTGTTCCCGGATGACCTCGGGCACCGCCTTGGAGCAGATGAGGTTGTGGATCACGGTGCCGCCGCCCCGGGCATCGAGGATTGCGGCAGCGATGATCGCCGTCGTCGTGGAACCGGGCAGCGTCACCCCCTGCTCATCGACGAGCACCACCCGGTCGGCGTCGCCATCGAACGCCAGACCGAGGTCGGCCCCGGTGGCGACCACCCGCTCCCGCAGCGCCACCTGGTTGACCGGCTGGATGGGATCGGCCGGATGGTTGGGGAACGTGCCGTCGAGTTCACCGAAGAGGATCTCGAGTTGCACCGGAAGACGGGCGAAGACTGCCGGAGCGACCAGACCACCCATCCCGTTGGCGGTGTCGGCCACGATCGAAAGGGGACGGAGTGAAGCGACGTCGACGAAACCACACACGTGGTCGACGAACGCATTGAGCACGTCCGCTGACGATGACGTGCCGGGTGTGTCGGCGTCCGGGAGGTCTCCGGCGAGCGACGCCTCGGCGAGTTCCCGAACCCGGGGGAGCCCACTGTCCTCCCCGACGGGTCGGGCGCCGGCGAGGCAGAACTTCGTGCCGTTGTAGCGGGACGGGTTGTGCGAGGCGGTGAACACCGCTGCTGGAGCATCGAGGTGACCGGCAGCGAAGTACGTCTCGTCGGTCGAACAGAGTCCGAGATCGACCACATCGACCCCCTGGCTCCGAACACCCTCGGCGAACGCTGCACTCATCTCCACCCCGGTCGGACGCATGTCGCGTGCCACCAGGATTCGATCAACTGGACAGTCCGACCCAGACGATTCCTCCACGGCGAAAGCAGCGAACCCGGCGCCGAGCGCTCGGGCGAGGTGGGGGTCGTACTGCCCGGGGCACTCTCCCCGGACGTCGTAGGCCTTGACGATTGCAGCAAACGGCGATTCGGTCACGTCGCTGACCTTAGTTGTGATTCGAAGCGACCCCTGACGCCCGGCGGAGCCGTCAGATGGCCGGCGGCAGCCGCTCCTCGACGCCCACCAGTTCGTACCGGCCGACGCGAGCGTTCCGACGGATTCGGATCAGGTCTGTCAACAGACGTACCGAGTCCTGCACGATCCGCACGGTCGAACGAGAGGAGTTCACGACGGTGACGGGTACCTCCACCAGGCTGAGCCGGTAGCGCTCGACGAGGTGGAAGACCTCCACGTCGAAGGCGAATCGATCGATGGTGCAGTGGGAGAACACGAGTCGAGCAGCGTCGGAACGCATGGCCTTGAGACCGCACTGCGTGTCCCGGTACCGGCCGAGCAGGACCACCCCCGTCAACACGTTCACGATCCGACCACCGACCTCACGAAGCCGCCCGGCTCGCACGACGGTGAGCGTGTCGGTGTGCTGGCGGCTGCCAGCGGCCACGTCCCAGCCGTTCTCGATCCGCTCAAGGAAGCGGGCGAGCTGCGCCGGCGAGTACGCCAGATCCGCATCGATGAACGCCACCGTCGAGCCCTCGGCGGTGAGCACTCCAGCACGCACCGCCGCACCCTTCCCGCGATTCTGCGCCAGCACGACGACCTGGTCCGCACCGGCTGCCCGGGCGACCTCTGCGGTTCCGTCATCTGAGCCGTCGTCGACGACGATCACCTCCAATCCACCGTCAGCGGCGATCGGGGACAGTTCACTGCGGATCACAGCGATCGTGTGCTGCAGTCGGTCGGCCTCCCGGTAGGCAGGAACGACCACGCTCAACCGGTACCGCCCGGTGGACGGCGGCCGTGGGCGAGGCCGCCGTTGATCGCTACGCACCGCATCGACCATGACCCGCCTGTAGTTGGCCGAGCGGACGACGAACGCTGCACCAAGCGCCGGGATCTTGACGGCCACCAGCGCCCAGGCCTTGCGAGGATCGGTGAGGGCCACGAGCGCCCAGAGAATCGCCACGTCGACGACGAGTGCCGCCAGCGCCGTGGCCAGATACGGACGCGCCGCACGGTAGAAGCGCTGCGAGGGATCATCAGGCCACGTGAGCCATCCGTGGAGAATCCACGACACGGCGGTGGCGAGCGCAACTGCTGAGGCGTCGGCGAGCGGAACCGGCCAACCGAGCCGCTGGCGCAGCCAGAGGAGGGCAGCGACGTCGACCACTGTGGCGATCGTCCCGATGAGGACGAAGCGCCGGAGCAGGTTCACGAATCAGCGGCTGATTCGTCCGCAGCGTCCGGCTGGGGACCGACTGCGGACTCACCGGCACCGGTATCCGCGTCGGCAACGCTGTCGGCGGCGGCAACGGCACCGGCGTTCACCAGCACCGGAGCCTCCGCCGAATCGCGTGCCGCAGCCTCCGCCGCATTGCGACGCCTCTGATCGTCGACCGCCAACCAACCGATCCCGACGAATCCGACGATCGCCATGAGCCAGCCGAGGACGTCGATCCACGACGTGCCGTAGCTGAGTGTGACCTGCTCCTCCGTGGGGATGACGACCATCTGGTTCGGGGCAACCCGGTAGGGCCCCTCGGCTCCGTCGGCCCGCCAGTTGGGGAAGTACGAGGCCTTGACGAGCACCGGTACGCCAACTCGGTCGACACGGAAGGAGATCTCATCGGTACCAGATTGGATGTCGGAGACCTCCACCGGGGGCAACGGATCCCGCGGCGGCGCCCGGTCCTCAGCCGGCACGCGTGCCCATTGTTGAGGCCCGGAGGTGGCGAGTTGAACGTCCCATCGCTCCGGATCGAGGTACCAGTTCACCGCTGGGCCGGGTGCCTTGGGCGCCAGGGCCTGACCCGGTCGGGCCTCAGGGCGCTCGCCGTACACCCATCCGTCGACGTGGTCGTCGGCGTCGGAGGCCACCACCGGCTGGTTCTCGAGCGGCGCCACGATCTCGGAGTCAGCCACCTCGAACACAACCCAGTTGCGCTGAACGCCGTCGCCGGTGTCGGGCGAGGCGAACGCCGCCACCTCCTCGAGGCGGGGCTCGGTCCGGGCAGCAGCGATCGCCTCCGCCGAGGTCGCCATGTAGTACTTCACACCGAGCAACTGCAGGTGCGACACACCAAGTCCGATGTTGAACCCGCCGTAGGGCAGATCGCGTTGCGCCCCCGACGGCGCCACCGACAGCTCGGACTGGTTCAAGAAGTGGTAGGGAGTCGTCGAGGAAGCCTCGAAGTACAGGCCTTCCATGGACCCGACGCAACCGTCGGTCAGGTACGGCAACAACATGAGGGCCATCGGGGTGCCGAACCGGTCGAGTTCCTTCTCGTACTCCCACATGGCCCGACCACAGCCCCGCTCTGCGGCGACCTCGCCCATCGTCGTGACGAGGCCATCGAACTCGGGGTACGCCGGCCGGGACTCGAGCCCTTGGAAGTTGTAGTAGGCCCACCCGCTCGAGATGTTCTGTTTGGGGAACCCGATGCCGAGCCACTCGTAGGTGGCGGCGCCCGAGCCCGATGGATCGGCGACGAGTTGACCCCCCGGCAGGATCCGCAGCGCCCCGGCGAGCGAGACCGCCATGACCACGAACACCGCAACGAGTCCGGTCACGCCGACCCACGCCGGCTCGTCCCGCTGACGGCGGACGTCGCCGACGACCAGCGCCAGTGACCGGATGATCAGACCCACTGCGAGAGCTGCGAGCAGGTAGAGCGCCAGGATGTAGAAGGGCAGGATGCGGGCGTTCCAGAGCCGGTACTGCGGGAGCAGCACGAAGATCCATGCGTGCGTCACGATCAGCAGCGAGAGCCACCAGCCGAGGCGGACGCGGTGCACCATCGACAGCACGACCCCGAGCGCAGCGAGAGCGAACACCACGTTGCGGTACGGCATGTCGAACACGGCCGGGTCCGGCCAGAGGTACCGGGAGTACTCAGTGAGCTTCTCCCAACCCATGTCGTTCAGGTAGGTGCTGTTGAGGTAGAAGGGAATGAACCAGAACGCCGCTGCGAGGAAACCGATCGGTCCGACCAGCGCCGCCCATTTGAACACTCGCGTGTCGAAACCGCCGAACAGCGCCACCACGACCAGCGTCCCGAGGATGGGGAACACCGCAGGGAAGAGCCACAACGAAAGCAGGGCGGACGCCAACAGGACCGCAGCGATCGACCGACCGGCGGTCCCCGAATCCCACCACGGGGTGCGATCCTCACGCCGGGTGAACAGGTACACGACCGTGGCAACGACAGCGAAGATGGCCGGGATCAGGTGGCAGAGGATCACCAGGGCGAACAGCAGCGCTCCGAGCGCCCGGTCCCAGCCGGTCCGGATGCCCCGGACGAGCACTGCGAGGTAGAGCACAGCGAGTGTGAGCGAGATGGAGAAGGCGAACTCGCCCGCCATGGTCGACGCGATGTTGCCGCCGTAGATCGTGAAGCCGGTCTCGTAGAGGAACGCCGTGGCGCCTAGGGCGATGAGTGGAGGAACAGGAAACGGGAGCCCGGCGGCCCGTCCCAGAGCGAAACCTGCCAGCGGCATCGTGACGATGCCGAGCACCGCGACCATCTTGAACGCCACGTTGTACGGGAGCGGGATGAACAACACCACGAGGACGCCCGCAACGATCCACACCAGCGTCCGGAGGAGAGGCGAGCGGGTGCGCCCCAGCGCCCACCACGCGCCCGCACCGACCGCGGCGAGGCCGAACGGCAGCAGCCACCACGGTAGGCCCACGTCGAGCGCCACGATGAGCAGCGACGGAATCACCATGTAGAACACGTAGGCGGGGAAGCCGGCGTACCAGTCCGGTGTCCAACCAGACAGCCGCAACGACGGAAGTAGTTCATCGCGCAGGAACGCCGGACCCCACACGTGGGCACCCATGTCGCCACCGGTCGCAGTCGTGTTCTGGAAGATCCACTCGGGGTGCATGGTCGCTGCGACGACGGCGCAGGTCAGGCCGACCACGACCCACGACACGATGTTGGTCAACCGGTGCTGTGGATACTCAGGGTCGTCGACGAGGACGAGGCGATCCTCAAGCGGTGGCGGCGATGCGTCGGCGACGGGGTCGAGCACCGCCGTGGCGAGCATCGAATCGGAACGGTCAGCACCGGCTGGGCTGTCGGCGAACGATGCGTCCCCGCTGGGCACGACTGTTGAAGGATTGGAGAGGTCGTCCGAGGTGCTCATGGGCGCTTTATCGTGCCACGGAAGCGCCCGAAAACAGACGCACCCGCTCGGGCCCGGCTAGTTCGACAACGATCGCTTGTAGCGTCGGGGCGCCGAGCTGAGGTCGGCGATCACCCCGTCGAGCTCGATGGCGTCACCGTCGCTGCGCCACGTTCGGGTGTCGCAGATCGAACATGAACTCATGACGAGGTCACGTCCGTCGACGGTCAACTCGATCGCGACGAGATCGCCCCCACACACCTCGCACCGGGCTGTCGGCATGGTCGGCCTCCTGACGGTCACGAACCCAACGCTGAGCGTAGCCGATCCCTCTCGACGGGCCGGAATGCGCTGTTCGCCACCGGCGTCAGGCCGACAACAGCGCCACCACCGTGACTGCGTTGAACGTGGCGTGCGCCACGATTGCGGACCCGAGGCGGCCAGTGCGCAGGACGAGGAGGGCGAGGATCGTGCCGAGCACGAACAGACCCGGGAACTGGAGGGGTTGGAAGTGCATCGCAGCGAACACGGCCCCCGAGACCGCTGCTGCGATCACTGCCGGCCAGCGGCGCTTGCGGAGCGCACCGAGCAGCAACCCTCGGTAGAACAACTCCTCGACGACCGGTGCGCCGACCACGACGACGAGACCCAGGAGGACCCAGCCGGCCGCACCGCTCGCCTTGTCGGCCAGGTTCCGGGCGGGTTCGGCCAGGTCGTCCTGAGTCCTGCCGAGGATTGACAGGAGAGGCCAGTAGATGAGCGGCACCACGATGAACTGGACTCCGAGTCCCACACCGAGGCCGATGGGCACATCGATTCCGCGGATGGTGAACCCGAACTCCCGCACCACGCCGTGTCCCTTAGAACCGGCGACCGCCAGCGCAGCGATCCAACCGGCCCACAGGGGAATCTGGAGGACCGCCGTGGCCCACAGGGGGACCTCTTCGACCGACGTCCACCCGGCGAGACCGAACACCACCACCTGCGCCACGAGCAGGAGCACCTGGGATGCGACGATTCCCAGTGCGACTTCACCGAGACCCCAGCGGCTCTCCGGATCAGGCCATGCTCCGGCGCCAACGGACACCGGGTCCGGGTTCACGCCCCGATGAGACCCAGGGTGGACGAACGAGTCGCCACGGCCCGCTGATCGCAGAGGTCCCATCCTCGGGGCACCCGGATGGTGTTGGCGTGGATGGCGCACAGGTCGTGAATCATGGGGTGGGCCTCCGCAGCGAGGTCCTCGAGCCAGACCGTCGATTCGGCGTACGCATAGGACAACGTCGCCACTGCGGCGTGGTCACAACCGGGTCGGGCGCACAGACGGCTCACGCCCCTGACCGTATCGCTGCGAAACACGCTCGGGTGGGATCCCGATCCGGTGACGGACCTCAGATTCTCGGCGTTGGGGCCCCGGAGTGACCCTCCCGTCGTGGCGTCGTCGCTCGTTGGTCCTAGGCTGTAGGAAATGGCTGGAGAGAACTTCGATCCATCGGGCCGCAGCAGCGGAAACGGGACCCAAGGGGAGCCCGGACGAAAGGGCGGTCTGCCCTCGTGGCTGATCTGGGTACTCGTGGCCGTTGTAGGCCTCACCGTGGTGAGCGCCCTCACCATGTCGAGCAAGCCGGGAGAGCCGATTCCTTACTCGTCGTTCGTCCAACAGGTCGAGGACGGCAACGTGGCCAAGGTCAACTGGAACAACGTCAGCAACTCCGTGACCGGGACGACCAAGAGTGGCGAGCAGTTCGTGACCTCGGGTCCGGTCGAGCCTCCGGCGGAACTCCTCACGACCATGGACTCCAAGGGAGTCGAGGTCACGTTCGACAACCCGACGCCCAACCTCTTCACGTCGCTCATTCCCCTCCTACTGCCCGTGGCGCTGATCGTCGGGTTCTTCGTGTGGATGAACCGCCGAGCACAGGGTCAGATGGGCGGGATCATGTCGATCGGCCGATCCCGAGCCAAGACCTACACCACCGAACGACCGGCCACGCTGTTCACCGATGTCGCCGGCTACGAGGGCGTCAAGCGGGAGATCAAGGAGGTGGTCGACTTCCTGAAGGAACCCGACCGGTTCCTCGAGATCGGAGCCCGGATCCCCAAGGGCGTCCTACTCGTCGGTCCTCCGGGGACCGGTAAGACGCTCATCGCCCGCGCCGTCGCCGGCGAGGCCGGCGTGCCGTTCCTCTCGGTGTCCGGTTCGGACTTCATGGAGATGTTCGTCGGCGTCGGGGCCAGCCGGGTCCGAGACCTCTTCGAATCGGCACGCAAGCACGGTCGGGCGATCATCTTCATCGACGAGATCGACTCCGTCGGCCGCAAGCGGGGTGCGGGTCTCGGCGGTGGACACGACGAGCGGGAACAGACGCTCAACCAGATGCTCTCGGAGATGGACGGTTTCGAGGGTTCCGAGGGCATCGTCATGATGGCGGCCACGAACCGCCCGGACATCCTCGACCCGGCACTCCTCAGGCCCGGCCGCTTCGACCGGCAGGTCGTGGTACCCCTCCCGGAACTCGACGACCGCAAGGCGATCCTCGCAGTGCACGTCCGTCACAAGAAGCTCTCCCCTGACGTCGACCTCGACCTCGTCGCTCGAGGCACGCCGGGAATGTCCGGCGCCGATCTGGCGAACCTCGTGAACGAATCAGCCCTGACCGCCGTGCGCCGGGGCAGCACGATCGTCGAGATGCACGACTTCGAGGACGCCCGGGACCGGGTCCTGATGGGCCAGCGCCGGGAATCGATGGTCCTGTCGGATCGGGAGAAGGAGATCACCGCCTACCACGAAGCGGGCCATGCGCTCTGCGCAGCCCTGCTCCCCGACGCCGACCCGGTTCACAAGGTCACCATCCTCCCCCGCGGCATGGCACTCGGTGTCACCCAACAGCTCCCCGAGGAGGAACAGCACGCCTACAGCCAGGCTTACCTCGAGTCGAGCATCGTCGTCGCCATGGGCGGGCGGGTCGCTGAGGACCTGATCTTCTCCCATCGCAGCACCGGTGCGGCCAACGACCTTCAGGTCTCGACCGAACGCGCCCGACGGATGGTGACGGAGTTCGGGATGAGCGACGAGATCGGCCCACGAGCATGGGGCACGTCGGGACCGGTGTTCCTCGGCGAGGACTTCGGCCACCAGCGCGAGTACTCCGAGGAGACCGCCCGATCCATCGACGCCGAGGTCGAACGCCTCCTGCGCCAGGCCGAGGAACACTGCACAGAGATCCTGACGGCAAACCGTGTGGCCCTCGACCTCGTGGCCCGATCCCTGCTCGAACACGAGACGATCTCCGGCTCGGAGGTCAGTCGGCTGATCCGAGTCGCCAACGGCACCGAGCCCGACGTGCCCGCACCGAGCCCGCCGGTGGCACCGCCGGCGGTCGTCCACGATCCGCAGACCGCCACCGGCTCCGCTCCCTCTCCGATCCCACCCGGCTTCGCACCGGGCCATCCCGGCCCGAACCCGTTGCCGACCAATCCGCGGCAGCAGTCACCCCGTCCCGACTGACCGGATCAAGTCGTCTCGGCACAACCAGGTGGAGTGGACCCCGGTTCACGGGCCTCGGCCACAGCTGCCCACAGGTGCGTGCTCGACACAGGTCCGGCGAACGAGGTGACGACCTCACCAGCGGCATCGACGATGAGCGCGACGGGAACCGAGTCGATCCCGTAGCGGGCGTGCAGGTCGGCACGCTCGTGCACCTCGACCTCGACGACGGCCACCTGATCGCTCGCCAGCGGTCCACATCGCTGCACCACCCCGGCGCAGGTCGAGCACGACGACGACGTGAACACCACGACGAGCCACGGTGCATCCGGTCGGTCAAAATCCGATCGCAGGATCTCTCGGGGAATCGCCGGCGCTGTCACCGGGGTCGATGCGGTTGAACGGCGTTGGCGCCACAGCACGAGAGCGGTCACGGCAACTGCGATCACCACGGCCACGACGAGACGATCCACGATCCCGAGTGTGCCGCGCCGTCGAGTTCGACGAGAACTCAGCCGTTCGGACGCAGTGCCGGGAGCAGCACCGGCCCCGAGCGCTCCGACCGTCCCGGAACGGCCGATCCGGTGGCGAGTTCATCCTGGCCGGGGTAGGTCACGAGACGCTCCGCGACGAAGGGGGCCATGGCCGACAGTCGCAACCCGACGAGTTGGCCAGCCACTGACGCCGCTGGGACCGTGAGCGCCACGCTGTCGTGAGCTTGGATCTCCACCTCCGTGGTGGCCTCGCTCTGCGCTGCTGGATCCAGACCGGCGTCGATGGGTACGACAGCGACATTCACTGGAGTGCTGAACGGATTGTGCACGAACACCACGGGCGCCGGGACGGCACTCGCGTCGAGCGCAGGAACGATCCAGAACCCGGCAGCGACCGGGCTCCCCGTGGCGATGCCGACACCCGATCCGAGAGCCGGACGCACCGAGGAGTCCGGGGCCGGTGCGGCCGGATCCGCCGGTGCCGCCGGGGGCCCCGTGATCGTCGTCAACAGAGAAGCGACCACCGGGGCTCCATCGGTCTCGACCGTCACGGAGTGGTAGCCGATCGGGGGAATCCGACCCTCGGCGGAGAGATCCACCAGTCCGTAACGCAGTGGCGGGATGTCCAGCACGATCGGTTCGGGAGCCGTCGCCGAACCTCCGTACGGGGTGACCCGAATCTCGGCGCTCACCCGCTCGTTGCCCGGATTCACAACGACCGCCGTCTCGGCCACGCCCTCGCCGGTGAACCCGCCGGCGAAGACCCAGCGCGGGGACTCTCCAGCGACCCCGACGTTCATGCGGAGGCCGCGTGGCGCTGCGGAGCCGTCGAAGAACTGCGTCGCCTCGGCCACGACACGACCGGACCGTGAACGGACCACGATGGCGAAGACGTCTCGCCGCTGAACCACCGCCCCGACGTCGACAACCTTGATGGAGCGCGGAGGCACCACGATCCCACTCAACTCAGCCGGCGTGCGGGCCGAGGCGTCGAGGACCACCTCCACGTCCACACCGGCATCGGTTGGAAAGGGATTGAACAGCGTGAGCAGTGCCGTCGCCCCTCGGGAGGAGTTCAACGCCGGAAACCACCAGAGGTCCGAGGTGAGGGTGGCACAGGGAACCTGGTCCGCCGCGGTCGCATCGCTCAGGCGATGTTCGACGACCAGTCCCGGAGCGGGGGACTCGACCACGATCGACAATCCGGTGGTCAGGAACGTCTGGGCCAGGTCGACGGTCGTCGCCCCATTGGCCGGGACATCCACGGTCACGCCCTCAGCCGGAGCCGTCTCCCCGAACGGCGTGAGGCGGGCGCTCGCCGATGATCCGGAGGAGTTGGTGAGCACGACCTCGTGGGCCGGGGGTTCGGGTGTCCCGAAACTCGACGCCGCGCAGTACCAGGTGGCAGACGGGGCGCCCGACTCGAACACCGCCGGGATGGTCGGACGATCGAGCGCCACCCTCTCCGGGGGAGTGGAGTCAGGAAGCCAGAGGAGCAGCCCGACGACGGCGGCGGTGACGACCAGTACGGCGAGTAGGCGGACGAACCTCACGTCGGGTCCACCGGAGAGTTCTCGGGGGGCACGTCGAGGTCGACCCGCTGTACGTCACGGCGCGGTGCTGGTTTGTCGAAGTCGACGGGACGCTCGACGTTGCGCACCCGACGCACCGGAGCCCGACGGCGCCGGAGCACCGCAGCGAGCAGCACGATCGCCACGGCGACCTGAGCGGCCTGCAGGCCGCGGGAGGACTGCGGGGTCCGCCACTCGAGTGTGGCCGGCCCGGCGGGTCCGACCGAGAAGAGCTGGCCCCAGCTGAACAGGTCGGAGCGCTCAGCGATCGTTCCGTCGGACGCCGTGAGCTCCCACCCCGGATCGGCGGTGACCGCCTGGGCCACGGCGGCACCGGCCGGGAGCTCACCACTGAAACTGGTCCCCGGTCCGAGACCGAGAACCGCCGGTGGCGCCGGCACAGCTGGCGATGCGAGTTGCTCGGCGAGCGAGGCCGAACCTCCGCCGGGGAGCTCGAGCCCGGTGACGTTGCTGCGCAGGGGCCAGGCCGCGTCGACCTGAAACAGCGACGCCCCCGGAGCGAGCGGGATCTGATCCAGGTCGAGTTGCTCACGCAGCGCCGATTCGGCCCCGAGGGGCGGCGGAACCTCGAGCGGGGCAAAGGGCTCCGGAGCCGGGCGATCCACGAGCAGCACGTAGCGGATCCCCATGGGTGCGAGCGCCTGACCCAGCCGGGCGGTCCCGCCGACCATCGCAGCGGAGAGTGCACGGTCGATCTGCTGCACCGGGGCGCCACCGTCGAGGCGGTACCGCTGGGTGATGGTCGGTTCGAACCCCTCGCTCAGCCCGAAGGCGAGTCCGCTCCCACCGCTGAGCTCCCAGCCGGCAACGGGGAGGACGTCAGCATCGCCGACCCACAACGTGGCGAAGTCGTCGCCTCGGGCCACGAGGTTGAGAGCTCGTGAGTAGTCGCCGGCCGGAAGGTACCAGCGGCCGTCGGACGCCCCGACAAGGGCCGGGACGAAGCTCAACAGGAGGGCGACGAGACCCACACCGGAGACGATCTGCCTGAACCCGAAGTTTGATCCGACCACGTCCTCGTTGAAGGCAAACGCCAACATCGCCACGGCGACGCTCAGGCCGATCGCCGCTGGGACGAGGACCAACTCGACACCGGCCCCGGCGAACCACCCCCGTTCGACGAGCGCAACCGTCCCGGCCCACGAGCCGAGAGCCACCAACCAACCGGCGAACGCCCATGTCCAGCGCCAACTGCGACCGATGAGGAGTGGAACCAACGCCGCCAGAAGCAGGCCCCACCCGAGGTAGCCGTAGGTGACCGGCCCGTACGAACCGCTCAGGAGATCCGCAGCAGAGGGCGTCTTCATCCGGCCGAACCAGACGCCGGTCACCGAGGACAGGTCACCGGAACGCACCGATGCCGCGAGCCACGGCGCCAGGACCGCAGCCGCACCAACGGTCCCTCCGATCGTCGCCACGACCATCCGCACGGCGGGCCGGCGCTCGCCGGCGAGGAACGGCCCAACGGCGAGCAGGATCGTGCTGAGTGCCACGAGCGCCGCTCCCGCAGGACTGATGGCACCTACCACCGCCAGCAGCAGGGCGTTCCCGGCAACGTGGCGGAACCAACCGCTGCGCCGCACCGACGGTGGAGTGAACGGCGACGCCTCAGCGCGTGCGGCCACACGCCGGAGGAACCACGGCGCAATCGCCCAGGCCCAGAGCGCCTGGAGCCGACCGCTCCCCAGCGCATTGAGCGCCAGGGGTGCCAGGGCATAGGCCGACACCGCTGCGGCACGGGCTGCTGTTGAACGGGACCGACTGAAGAGCTTCCAGGCACCGAGCCCGCCGATGAGCAACGGGGACAACACCAGCAGGCGCCGAGCGAGATCCACCGATCCGAGCAACACGCCGGAGACCGCACCGAAGCCCGGCACGACCGGAGGCGGAACGGTGGACTCACCCAGGCCGGCGGCCCGCCACGCCGTCCACCACTCCCCCAACAGAGCTCGGGCGCCCTGGGCGCCGTCGACGAACTCACGCATGACCGGGATCTCGCCGGTGAAGAGTCGACGCGTCCCGATGAACAGGATGGCAGCGGTGACGACGACCAGCGCCGTGGCCACCGGGCTGTCGGAGGACGTGAGTTGACGAAAGTAGCTACGCGAGCCCTCTGTGGCGGCGGCGAGTCGGTTCTCGCCGTCGTCGGTGCGCACCAGCGACGCCAACCGGTAGCTCCCACGGTGTCGGAGCGGCTCGAACTCGCGGTCATGGGATCGGCGGAAGCGACGGATCGAACGGCGCACGCTGAAGGTCCGGGGGAGCGCCAGGAGGCCTCGGCCGAGCGCCGAGAGGTCATCGCCGGCCCGTTGGAACCGACCGAGCAGGATCGAGGCCACCGTGTGGAACAGCGCCAGCGTCAACGACAACGGGACCCGGTACCACGCACGACGGAGCTCGACGTTGGCGAGCACCATCTTGGTTTGATGACGAACCGCCAGATGATCACGGTCGATCGGACGGCGTTCGTCGAAGCGGGACCGGTGACGCACGACCGCCTTCGGGCAGAACTGCACCGTCCCGCCGGCGATGAGGGTTCGCCAGCAGAAGTCGACCTCCTCCCCGACGATCGGGATGTCCACCCGGAACCCGCCCAGACTCCGGAACAAGTCGCTGCGAAGCAGCATGCACGCCGTCGAGACGGCGAAGACGTTGCGCGCCTGATCGTGTTGGGACTGATCGAGTTCGCCCGGGTCGACCAGTTCAGCAGCAGCGCCGTAGTCGTCCACACCGAGACCGACCGACAGCAGCACCTGAGGGTTGCGCCAGTCGACGAGCTTCGCTCCGACCACGGCAGCGTTGTCACGGAAGGCTTCGGCCACCAACGCCGTGACGGCCTCCCGGCCGAGCACGACGTCGTCGTGGCACAGCAGGATGAACGGCGCCTCGTCGACGAACGCGAGCGCCTCGTTGGCCGCTGCGGCAAATCCGTCGTCAGTCTCGCGACGTACCATCCGGGCGTGTGGGAGCACTCGTCCGACCCGCTCGGCGATGCTGGTCGAACTCGCGTTGTCGACCACGACGACTGAGCACTCGTCGTACTCCTGGCGGGCGAGAGAACGGAGCGTGTCCTCAAACCATGCGCCGGGGTCCCGAGCGACAACGACAGCCACCACCGGCGGAACGCCGGTCCCCACGACGCCGGCCTCGGTTGTGAGGCCCCACCGCTCATCCTCGGCGTCGTCGTCCTCGGTCCAGACGAACCCGGCTGACGGATCGGGATCTGCACCCTCGTCGCCGTCGACAGGGAGATCGGACGATTCGAACGGATGGTCGTGAGGCCCGTTCGGGCGCTCCTCAGGAATGGCGGCTTCCTCCGGGGGGCGCGTGGGCGGTGCACCCACGCTCGGAACTTCGCCGGATCGTAACGCAGGCGGGTGCGCTGGTCGCGGAGCCGAACGATGGACGGACTGCGACCTAGAATCCTCGTGTGCACCACGTCGCCCACCAGCACCTGTCACCTTGAGAGCGCTCGTCACCGGAGCCGGAGGGTTCGTCGGTCGCCACCTCACCAAGCATCTCTCCGAGGCCGGCGACGAGGTCGCCACGACCGATTTCTCGATCGATCGGATCGACGTCACGGACCCGGCAGCGTTCCTCGATCTGCTCGCAAGGGTCCGCCCGGAGGTGATCTACCACCTCGCCGGCGCCAGCGACGTCGGTGGTTCGTGGTCCGCGCCCCACGAGACGTTCCGCTCGAATGCCGACGGGACGCTCAACGTGCTGTGGGCCGCCCGCAAGGTGGGCGTCGAACGCATCCTCACGATCGGCTCGGCCGACGTCTACGGCCGGGTCACGCCTGCCGACCTCCCGTTGACCGAGGAGAGCCCTCTGCGGCCGGTCAGCCCGTACGCCGCATCCAAGGTGGCCGCCGACGCCGTGGCCGAGCAGGCTTTCCTCGGATTCGGCCAGCAGGTCGTCCGGACCCGACCCTTCAACCACCTCGGTCCCGGTCAGAGCGACAAGTTCGTGGCACCCGCCCTCGCCGCCCGGATCGTGGCCGCAGAACGCAGTGGCGAGCTTGAACTGAGGGTCGGGAACCTCAGCCCGAAGCGGGACTTCACCGACGTCAGGGACGTGGTCCGCGCCTACCGCCTGCTGGTGGAGCACGGCCGAGCCGGAGCCGCGTACAACGTCTGCTCAGGAACAGCCATCGCCATCGAGCAGTTGGCGGTGGTCATGATCGACCTCTCCCCCGCCGACCTCGAACTCGTCTCTGACCCGGACCTGCAGCGCGCCATCGACATCCCGGTGCTGGTCGGAGATGCGAGCCGGTTGCATTCCGACACCAGCTGGCGGCCGGAGATCCCATTCGATCGGACGCTTGCCGACCTCCTCGAGGACGCACGCTCCCGAGTGTCGGCCTGAGCCAGTGTCACCGCCCCCTCCCGCCCCGACTCCTCCACGAGAAGGACCCACATGAGCAAGCGAGCACTCATCACCGGAATCACAGGACAGGACGGCTCCTACCTCGCCGAGCTCTTGCTCGACGAGGGCTACGAGGTCGTCGGAATGGTCCGCCGGTCGTCCACAGTGACCTACGAGCGGATCGCCCATCTCCAGGATCGCATCGCCACGGTGCAGGGCGACCTCCTTGATCAGGCGAGCCTCATCGACCTGCTCAACACCTACCGACCGTCCGAGGTCTACAACCTCGCCGCACAGAGCTTCGTCCAGACGAGCTTCGGTCAACCGGTTCTCACCGGCGACGTCACTGCGCTCGGCGTCACCCGACTACTGGACGCAGTACGCATCGTCGACCCCGGGATCCGCTTCTACCAGGCCTCCTCATCGGAGATGTTCGGCAAGGTCGTCGAGGTGCCCCAGCGAGAGTCCACGCCGTTCTACCCGCGCTCCCCCTACGGCGTGGCCAAGCTCTACGGCCACTGGATCACGGTCAACTACCGGGAGTCCTACGGCCTGCACGCATCGAGCGGAATCCTGTTCAACCACGAGTCTCCCCGCCGCGGCCTCGAGTTCGTGACCCGCAAGATCTCCAATGCCGTGGCCAAGATCAAGCTGGGCCGAGCCAGCGAGCTCCGACTCGGGAACCTCGAGGCCAAGCGGGACTGGGGCTTTGCCGGAGACTACGTGCGGGCCATGTACCAGATGCTCCAACAGGACTCCCCCGACGACTACGTGGTGGCCACAGGTGAGACCTACTCCGTCCAGCAGTTCTGTGAGGTGGCCTTCGGTCACGTCGGTCTGGACTGGGAGGAGTTCGTCGTCATCGACGAGGCCTTCTACCGGCCGGCGGAGGTGGACCTGTTGGTGGGCGACGCCAAGAAGGCTCGGGACGTCCTCGGGTGGCAACCAGAGGTCGACTTCGAGGACCTGGTCACGATGATGGTCGACGCCGACGTGGCACTCCTGTCCGGTCGCCTCGACGCGATCCACTGAGTCCGGTGCTCACCGTCCTCGCCGGTGGCGTCGGGGCGGCGAGGTTCCTCCTCGGCGCAGTCGAGGCAATCGATGCGGCACAGGTGACAGCGATCGTCAACGTCGGCGACGACGCCGTGATCCACGGTCTCGATGTCTCCCCTGACCTCGACACGGTGGTCTACACGCTCGCCGGGGCCGTCGATGAGCGTCGCGGCTGGGGTCGGTCCGATGAATCGTGGCGAGCCATCGAACAGGTCCGGCGATACGCCGAGTCGGCTGGAGTCGACGCCTCCGCTGCGGTGGGCAACGACGCCGCAGGCTGGTTCACGCTGGGGGACCTCGATCTCGGTACCCACCTCTACCGGTCATCGCGCCGGCGTGCCGGGATTCCGCTGAGCGCCGTCACTGCTGAGATCGTCCGGACGTGGGGCGTCGGGGTCCGGGTGCTCCCTGCGACCGACGATCCGCTGCGCACGTGGATCGAGACCGTCGACGGCCGGCGTCTGAGCTTCCAGGAGTACTTCGTGCGCGAGCATCACGACGTGGAGATCAGAGCCGTCCATCTGAGCGGGTCCGACGAGGCCAGACCAGCCCCCGGGGTTCTCGACGCCATTGCCGACGCCGAGGTGGTCGTGATCGCCCCGTCCAACCCAGTGGTGTCCATCGGACCGGTGCTCGCTGTGGGCGGGATCGCCCAGGCCGTGAGCGCCCGCCGGGAGCGGGTGGTCGCCGTCAGTCCGATCGTCGGCGGCGCTGCACTCAAGGGTCCGGCCGACCGGATGCTGCGGGAACTCGGATGTGAACCGTCGGTGGCAGGGATCGCCAAGTGGTACGCGCCGTTGGCGGGGACGCTCGTCATCGACGCCGTCGATGCGCACCTCGCATCACGAGTCGAGTCCGAGGGCGTCCGCTGCGTGGTCACCGACACGGTGATGGATCGTCCGGGCGTGGCGGCGGCCCTCACCCGGGCGTGTCTCGAAGCCGGAGAGGACCGGAGCCCAGGATGAGTGCCGCCGGACCCCCGTCGGCGCTGTCGATCATCCCCGTGACCGGGCTCCCGGAGATCGAGCGCAACGCCGACCTCGCCGGCCTGATCTGTGCAGCCACCGACGTCCGCAATGGTGACGTGGTGGTGGTCACCCAGAAGATCGTCTCCAAGGCCGAGGGTGCGATCGAGCCGGTCGACCCCGAAGATCCGCTCAGCCACAAAGCCATCGTCGAACGCGAGTCTGTGCGGATCGTGCGCCGCCGCGGTGAACTCATCATCAGCGAGACTCGCCACGGATTCGTCTGTGCGAACGCCGGGGTTGACCTGTCGAACGTCACCGCCGGGACAGCGGCGCTCCTGCCCGAGGACTCCGATCGATCCGCCCGTCGCATCCGGGACGGGATCCGCGCCCGCAGCGGCACCACCGTCGGTGTCGTGGTGTCCGACACGTTCGGTCGGCCGTGGCGGCGGGGTGTGACCGATGTGGCCATCGGCGCTGCCGGCATCAAGGTCATCGTCGACCTGCGCGGCACGACCGATGCCTACGGCCGCGAGCTCGCTGTGACCGAGGTCGCCGTTGCCGACGAGATCGCAGCGGCCGCCGAACTCGTCATGGGCAAGGCGAGCGGCGTCCCCGTGGCGATCGTGCGCGGTGTCGATCCGATGGTGCTCACCGACGGGTCGAGTTCGGTACGAGAGCACCTGTTGCGTTCACCGCGCGAGGACCTGTTCCGCTGATGGTGGCACCACCGGCCCCTGGCACCCAGCAGAGCCCGCCACGTCGACCCTGACTCCGAAAGCGGTTCCGATTAGGTTCCCTGAGGTGACCTCACCTTCGGACGATCCCCGCACCGTCGTGTTGACCGGTGGCAACACCGGGATCGGTTTCTGCACCGCCGAGGCACTGCTCACCTCCGGTGACCGCGTCGTCCTCGGTTGTCGCAACGAGACCGCTGCCAGCGAGGCGGTCGAGGAGCTCCGTCGGCGCACGAGGTCCGACCTGATCGAGTCACGCCCGCTGGACCTCGCCGACCTGGAGTCGGTCCGGGCGTTCGCAGCCTCGCTGGCGGATCTCGAACGGATCGACGTGCTCATCAACAACGCCGGACTGGTGCTCGATCGCCGGACCGAGACCGCTCAGGGCATCGAGGCGACCTTCGGGATCAACCATCTGGGGCACTACCTGCTCACCGAACTGCTCAGCGAACAACTGATCGCCGCCGACTCGGCTCGCATCGTCGTGGTGGCGTCTGTGGCCCACATGGCAGCGAGCGGGGGCATCCGTTGGGAGATGGTCGAGGGTTCGGGGCGGTACTCCACCGGCCGGGCCTACGGACAGTCGAAGCTCGCCAACATCCTCCACGCCGAGGCCTTGACAGCGCGCTTCGCAGGGACCGGTGTGGTGGCCAACTCCCTCCACCCCGGCGGGGTCCGGACCGGATTCGGCAAGGACGGCGACACCCACGGCGTCAACGCCACGATCATGAAGGTCTCCGAGTACGTGCTGATCTCCCCCGAGGCGGGCGCCCGGACGTCGATCTTCCTCGCCACCGACCCCGATGCCGGTCGCATCAGCGGCCGTTACTGGTACCACTGCCGCCGGTCCCGGGTGGCGCCGTGGACTCGACGCACCGGCGACGTCGAGGAGCTCGTCCGACGAAGCGACGAGCTCGTGGCGCGTCTCAGCTGAGTGCGGTCGTCCCGTAGCGGCCGATGTGTTCGGCTCCGAACGCTTCTACCGATTCCACCTGGTGATCGAGGGACTCGGTGTCACCCGGACGGTAGAACCACGGGCAGACCATCGCCTCGGTCACTCCGATCTCGGCCATGTGGGCAAAGCCGTTCTGATCGAAGGCGTCGGTACAGAGCGCCTTGATCTCGAAGGGTCCGCCGCGGCCGTACTCGCGGCGGTAGGAGAGCAACTGCGGCACCACCGCTGCGACCTCATCGGTGGTGTTCGCCACTGAGATCCAGCCGTCGCCTCGGCGAGCGGCCCGGCGCAGACCCGCCTCGGAGAGGCCGCCCACGTAGATCGGCACGGGTGTCGTCGGTACCGGCCGGACGATGAGCCGCCCGAAGTCGTAGTGGCGCCCGTGGAACTCGACGAACTCACCCGTGGCGACCAGTCGGATGATGTCGATGGCCTCGTCGGTCCGGGCGCCACGGGTCCGCATGTCCTTGCCGAGCCACTCGAACTCCTCCGGGATCCACGACAGTCCGACGCCGAGGCCGACACGGCCGTCGGCGAGAGATGCAGCCGAGGTGACCGTCTTGGCCACGAGCAACGGATCGCGGATCCCGAGCTTGAGCACGTTGGTGAAGAACCGAATGCGATCGGTCACCGCCGCCATGGCCGGTATGGCGACGAAGGGGTCGAGGAAGGGCGTCTCCGGAGCCCAGAACCGACCCCCGTCGGTGGTGTAGGGGTAGTCCGCAGAAACGTGTTCCGGGAAGAACACCGACTCCGGGACCGCAACTGAGGCGAACCCGGCGTCCTCTGCGGCCCGGGCCAGGGGGATGAAGTGCTCCGGCGGGAGCATCGGGAGGGCGACGGAGAAATCCACGTGTGGGCCCTCAGGCGAGCGTCCCGCCGTCGACCTTCAGACACGTGCCATTGATGTGCGCCGCATCATCGGACGCCAGGAACGCAATCGCTCCCGCAACCGTTTCCGGCCCGCGCTGCTCATCGAGCGCCATGATCCGGTACACGAGCTTGGGATCGGCGCCGTCGGGCACCTCGAAGGCCTGCTGGATGGGCGTCAGGATCGACCCGGGGGCGACGCTGTTGCAGCGGATTCCCATCTTGGCGAACTCCACGGCGATCGTCTGGGTGAGAGCGAACACCCCGCCCTTCGACGCCGAGTACGGCGTCGTCCACGGGTGGCCCGCCAACGCTGCTGTCGACGCAGTGTTGACGATGTTCCCGCCCCGTTCGAGCAGGTGCGAGATGGTGGCGCGGCAGACGAGGAACGTTCCGGTGAGGTTGACGCCGATGATCCGGTTCCAGTCCTCGAGCGTGGTCTGGCGCAGATCGCGGAACTGGAGGATGCCGGCGACGTTGACCACGACGTCGAGTCCGCCGAGTGTGGCCACGGATGCTGAGACCACCGAGTCGACCGAGGACTCCTCTGAGACATCGCCCACTGCGGTGAGCACCTCGGCACCCGATGCCCGGCAGATCTCCGCCGTCTCCTCGAGACCGTCGGCGGCCACATCGGTCAGCGAGAGCGCCGCTCCCTCAGCGGCGAGTCGCTCGGCTGTCGCCCGGCCGATGCCGGACGCCGCACCGGTGATGAGCGCCACCTTGCCAGTGAATCGGTCCACCCCGGTCCTCCACCGCACGCCGCCCGCCGATCTGACGGGTCGTCAGATCATAGGTGAGCGGAGAGGTCCCGGTTCAGGCGTGACCGGCGTCGCCCCGGAACCAGTCCAGGACTGCGGCGGTGCCCGTCGGTAGGTCGGTGAAGGGCGCCCACCCCAGGTGGAGTCCGGCCCGCCCCGGGTCGAGCGCCGAGCGAGCCAGTTCCCCCGCCCTCGGTGGGGCGAAGTCCGGCTCGACGTCGACCCCGGCAGCTGCGGCCATGGTCGAGTAGAGGTCCACCACCGACGTCTCGACACCCGTCCCGATGTTGCAGAGCAGTCCACTGCCCCGCTCGGCCGATCGGACGAAGGCGTCCACGACGTCGTCGACGTAGACGTAGTCACGGGTCTGGGACCCGTCGCCGAAGATCCGGCACTGCTCCCCGGCGAGCAACCGGCCAGCGAAGATCGCCACCACACCGGCCTCGCCGTGTGGGTCCTGTCGTGGTCCGTAGACGTTGGCGAGCGCCAACGAGGTGTACTCCATCTGGTGGAGCTCCCGATAGGTGTGCAGGTAGTCGGTGACGACCTTCTTGGACACTCCGTAGGGGGAGACGGGCACCTGATCGTGCGACTCCGACACCGGCAGATCGGCTCCGTCGACGTCGCCGTAGATCGTTCCACCCGAGGACGCAAAGACGAACTTCCCGGCTCCGGCGCGCCGCGCCCCCTCGAGGACGTTCAGCGATCCGATGACGTTGATCCGGGCGTCCAGCGCCGGGTCCGACACCGACACCCGGACATCGATCTGAGCAGCGAGGTGGTAGACGACGTCCGGCGACCGCCGCTCCACCACGTCGGCGACTGCCGGATCACAGATGTCGATCTGGTGGAAGTGGAACTCGTGGTCCGGATTAGCTCGTGCGGGCGCGAGGTTGGAGAGGCGACCCGAGCTGAGGTCGTCGATCACGTCCACGGCCCAACCCTCAGCGAGCAGCCGGTCGACGAGATTCGATCCGATGAATCCGGCTCCGCCGGTCACGAGGGCCTTCACGCGTCCTCCCAGGTCTCCGGTGACGGATGACGTCCGTCGTGCGTGTTGGTGCCTGCAACGAGCTTCTCGCCGTAACCGATAACGGTCCCGCCGCTCACGACGGAACTGTCGCCGACCACGGAATCAGCGGCCACGATCGAACCGTCCACCGTTGCACCGGCTCCGATGCGGACTCCGTCCATGAGTACCGATCCGGCGACGAGCGCACCCGGCCCGATCACGGTGCCAGCACCGACGAACGATCGATCGACCTTGGCCGTGGCGTCGATCACGGCCGAATCCGACACGGGAGCATCTGCGAGCCCGAGACGCCCCGCAATCACGTCGGCGTGAACCTGCAGATACGCCGCCGGAGTCCCGGCGTCGACCCAGTACGACTCCGATGGGACGCCGTAGACCGAGCCCTGCGCCACCAACTCGGGAAAGACCTCTCGCTCGATCGACACCCGGCGTCCGGCCACGATGTGATCGAGCACTGCGGGTTCCAGGACGTAGGTCCCGGCGTTGATCCAGTTGCTCGGAGCCGTCCCCGGCGGCGGCTTCTCGATGAACGCTTCGACCCGGCCATCGGGATGGAGTGGAACGACGCCGAACCGTGAGGGATCCTCGACCGGTGTCAGCGCAATCGTGGCGACTGCGTCGTTGGCCCGATGCGTGTCCCACACCGAACGGAGATCGAGGTTGGTGAGCACGTCGCCGTTCACAGCCACGAACGTCGAATCGATGCCGGCGCTCCGAGCAGCGAACGCAATGGCTCCGGCGGTGTCGAGCGGTTCGGGTTCGACGGCGTAGTGCACGGGGAGACCGGCACACACGCCTGCCGGATACCGGTCGATGAAGGTACCGGGGCTGTATCCGAGCGACAACACGACCTCGGTGACCCCCGAGTCGGCGAGGTGGCTGACAACCCGCTCGATCATCGGCACGTGGGCGACCGGCAGGAGTTGCTTGGGAATCCGGAGTGTGAGCGGCCGAAGCCGCGTGCCGAACCCCCCGACCAGAACAACGGCCTGCACCGCTCAGCCGCCGGGTTCGGACGACGGCGGCGCCTCGGACGACGGCGGCGCCTCGGACGACGGCGGCGCCTCAGACGACGGCGGCGCCTCGGACGACGGCGGCGCCTCAGGTGGCGGCTGGGTCGTTGCTGGTGCGCCGTTGGAC
>VGBZ01000037.1 GCA_016870275.1 Actinomycetota bacterium | reverse complement strand
CGTCGCCCTCGGCAGCCACGGCGCAACAGCTGGTGGTGGACCCGGTGATGGCTTCATCCTGCACGCTGGTCCGGAGTCGACAATCGGTCGCAGCGAGTGACCTCCCCGGAAGTTCCCCCGCAGCCACCGGTGAACCTGCGCTCCACGGTGACGAACGAGCCGCCCTCCCGGCCGACCGACCTGCCCCACGACCACGGCGGTCCCGGCTGGTGGGACGATCTCTCGGTTCGTCCCGCCCGGGCCGAGTCCGAGGCGTGGCCTGCCGCCGGCGTCGTGGTGGCGCTCACCGCCTCGAACGTCATGACCAACCGGGTGCTCCCCCGGTGGGCATACGTCCCGTGGAACGTCGGCGTCGCCACCGGGCTGGTCTGGTGGGCGCAGGCGACCGGCGGGTGTTCTGGCGCCGAACTGGGCCTGGCGCGACGCCACCTGCTCGGAGGCCTGCGCTGGGGGGCGGGAGCAGCAGCGGCCGTCGGGGCGTTCTACGCCGCCGGAGCCGCCATCCCGGGAACCCGGAAGGCGTTCCGCGACGACCGAGCCGATCGGGTCGGCGTCGGCGAGCTCGCGTGGCGTTTGCTGGTCGAGATCCCGCTCGGAACTGCTCTCACCGAGGAGGTTGCGTTTCGGGGCGTCCTCCCGGCACTGTTCCGTCGCCGCTTCGCCTCGGAGCCCAACTGGGCGGTACGAGCCGATGTGACCGCCGCTGGGCTGTTCGGCCTGTGGCACATCCTGCCGGCCTCGGCGTTGGCCAACTCCAACCCGAAACTGCAGGAGCTGCCGACGACCTCTGCGCGGCTCGTTGCCGTCGCCAGCAGCGTGACTGGTACCAGCGCAGCGGGCCTTGCCTTCACGTGGCTCCGCAACCGCTCCGGGAGCGTGCTGGCTCCGGTGCTGCTCCACGGTGCGATCAACAGCGGCGCCTACACGATTGCGTGGTTGCTCGGTCGGGAGTGGGCCGAGGCCGAAGGCCCGCGACCTTGGCGCTGGGATCGGCCGGTTCGGCGTGCCGTTCGCGGCCGGCTCTTCCGCCGGCGGGTCACCGACGCCTGAGCGCGCAGTCCGATCGGATGAGCCTCGATTGGCCTCAGGACAATTCCACGCCTTCTGCTTCGCTCTCGCCGGTCTGGACCTCGTCGCCACCGGTGGCCAGCTTCCAGACAACCGCTCCGATCGCACCGCCGACGAGCGGAGCCACGATGAACAGCCAGAGCTGGCCGAGCGCTGTCCCGCCCTCGAACAGCGCCGGACCGAGCGACCGGGCGGGATTCACGCTCGTGTTGGTGATCGGGATGCTGATGAGGTGGATCAGGGTGAGCGTGAGGCCGATCCCGAGCGCGGCCTGAGCCTTCGATGCCGCCTTGGTCGTCACCCCCAGGATGATGATCAAGAAGATGGCGGTCAGGACGACCTCGGTGATGAATGCACCGGGAAGGTCGTAGAAAATCCGTCCGTTCTTCTGGCCGTAGGCGTTCGAGGCGAACGCACCTTGGGTGATCTCGAATCCGCCCGGCTTGCTCGTCTGGATGGCCCACAGCACAGCAACTGCAGCGATCGCGGCGACGCACTGCGTCAGGACGTATGCGGGGACATCACGCCACTCGAACCGCTTCGCCGTGGCGAGACCCACCGAGACGGCCGGATTGAAGTGACCGCCCGAGACGTGACCGAGGGCGTACGCCCCGGCGACGACTGTCAGGCCGAACGCAAAGCTCACCCCGAGGTAGCCGATGCCGCTGTTCACGATCCCAGCGGCGTCGAGTGTGATGCCGCCGATCCCGATCTCATTGCGCGCCGGCGAGAGGGCCTTTGCGGCAAAGATCGCCGACCCACACCCCCCGAGCACCAAAAGAAATGTCCCGATGAACTCGGCTCCGAGTTTCTTTGCCAACATGTCGAATCTCCCTGCTGGACCCCAGAACCGTGGCCCAAACGAGTGACCGGCTGTTCCACTCGTGATCACGAAGCACCTTCTTCGAATCCCCCGTTACAGTACGCGGTGCCGTCGCGTTGTTGGCGGTTCTGGCGATGGTGGGAGCCGGGGGCGGCCTTCGGTTCACCAATCGGCGTGACCGCCGCTAGCGTGTGGAAGTGCGGGTGTAGCTCAATGGCTAGAGCCCCAGCCTTCCAAGCTGGTTATGCGGGTTCGATTCCCGTCACCCGCTCCACTCCCTTCGGGAATCACCTCGCACCTCCAACCCCGCCCTGCGGCCACCCGATCTCGCTAGCCTCGGCCCGTGAGTGACGGACTGCCGGACCTCGAAGAGCCGTGTGCGGTGGACCCGGCGATTGTCGAGGAGTTCCAGGACAAGGGACACGCAGTCGTCCGATCGCTCTGCAGTTCATCTGAGGTCGCCAGGTGGCGGCCGGTGCTCGAAGCCGCCACCCGACGAGGCGCCTGGGACTCCCGACCACTCGCCGAGCGCGACACCTACGGTCGGGCATTCCTCCAGGCGGGGAACCTCTGGCAGGTCGATCCGAGGATCCGAGCCTTCACGTGTTCACTGCGATTCGCCGCAGTCGCAGCGACCCTGCTGGGCGTCGACCACGTCCGCCTCTACCACGATCAAGGACTCCTGAAGGAGTCTGGCGGTGGTCGCACACCGTGGCACCAGGACCAGCAGTACTGGCCCCTCGAGCACGACCGCCCCGTGCACTCCTTGACCATGTGGATGCCGCTCGTCGACATCAGCGACGAGGTCGGCTCGCTGCGCTTCGCCTCCGGCACCCATCTCGCCGGCGACCTCGCCGGCGACCTCACCGGTCCGATCTCCGATGAGTCCGACGCCAAGTTCGCAGCGTTGCTCGAGCAGGGTCGGTTTCCGGTCGAGTCCCACGGTGGCCTGCGTGCGGGCGACGCATCGTTTCATGCCGGTTGGACGCTGCACTCAGCCGGCGAGAACCCATCTGATCGGGATCGGCCCGCCATGACGGTCATCTGGTTCGCCGACGGCTGTCGCATCGCCGCGGAACCGACCACGCACCAGACGTTCGACCTGGCGATCTGGCTCGACGGTGCGCCGCCGGGGTCGGCGGCAGGCGGTCCACTGAACCCACGGTTCCCCGCCTGAGCACGGACCTGGCACATCCTCGGCGACCCTCGCCGGCACCCACCCCGATCGACTCAGGTGTAACGACCGAGAGCCTGGAGCGGCGGCGACATCGAGCCGCACGTGACGGACAGTCGCCGTGCGGCGGTCGGAACCTATAGTCCGCTGAGCGGCGAGCGGCATTCGGTCACGCGCCGATCAGGCTGAATCCTCGAGAGCCAGCCTGGCCGGAGCGCCGCCACCGTGTTCGACCAACCGGACCGGAGAACAACCGGGGGGACCATGCTGCACGTCCGAAACCGATGCGTGATCGTCGCATTCACCTGCCTGACGCTGGTGGCTGCTGCGTGCGGGGGCAATTCGTCATCCGGGGTCGACAGCGCCGGTGACGCGCCGAGCTTCGATCCTCTCCAGGTTCCCTCGGAGTTCCCGACGATCACCGAGGCCGTCGCCGCCGCCAAGGAGGGCGATCTGGTGCTGATCGCATCCGGCACCTACGCCGAAGCCGTCGACGTGACCACCCCCAACATCACCATCCGGGGCGAGGACCGCAACGGCGTGATCCTCGACGGCGGCTTCGAACTCGAAAACGGCATCCGGGTACTCGATACCGACGGTGTGGTCGTGGAGAACATGACGGCGCGGAACTACAAGTCCAACGGGTTCTTCTGGACGGGTTCGGACTTCTACCGGGGTTCCTACCTGACGGCGTACCGCAACGG
Organism: Actinomycetota bacterium; assembly: GCA_016870275.1. Lineage (GTDB taxonomy): Bacteria > Actinomycetota > Acidimicrobiia > Acidimicrobiales > Microtrichaceae > SXMI01. Next base: position 20,873 of record VGBZ01000037.1, on the reverse strand, counting down.
CGACTACGGGATCTACGCATTCGACGCCTACCACGGGCAGTTCGACCACAGTCTGGGATCAGGCAGTCCGGACGCCGGCTTCTACATCGGCGAGTGCTTCCCCTGCGATGCGCTCATCACCGACGTCGTCTCGGAGTACAACGGTCTCGGCTACTCGGGGACGAACTCTGGAGGTGACCTGTTCATCGTCAACTCCACCTTCCGGAACAACCGGGCCGGCATCGTTCCCAACTCGGGCGCCTACGAGTTGTGTTACCCGGAACGGGAGTCGACGATCGTCGGGAACGTCGTCCACGACAACAACTACCTCGATGGACCCGGCATCTCCGTGGCACTCCTCGCCCAGGGCAACGGAATCCTCGTTCCCGGTGGGGTCCGCAACACGATCGAGCGAAACCTTGTGTTCGACCACAGTCGCACGGGAATCGGGCTGGTCCCCTATCCGGAGGAGGACTCCAATGACACCGCTCCGGCCCAGACGGAGTGGGACACGCCGTGCGAGGAGGTCCGGGATCTCGAGGTCCCACCCATCCCGCCGGAGCAGTGCAGGTCCGTCGAGGGCCTGCTCGCTGCGTGCGCCGTGATCTGGAACCCGTTCGAGAACGTGGTCCAGGGCAACGTCGTGTCCGGATCGGGTCTGGCCGACCTCGCCGTCGCCACCATCGACGTCTTCGGGACGGGAGAGAGCGTCGACAAACTCCGGAACTGCTTCAGCGGGAACACGTTCGCCACGACCGCACCACAGAACCTCGAAGCGCTCGCACCGTGCCCGATCAACAGCGCAGGCTCGGGCGACTGGACCGTCGGAGGGTTGGACCTGCTGACCCTCCTGGGGGATTCACCGCCCAAGCCGCCAGCCGACTCGTACAAGACGACACCGGAGCCCGGACCCCAGGACAACATGCCGGGACCGTCCACGACGCCACCGGCCCGATTCACCGGCCCCACGCTCCCCGACGTCGCCACCATTGCCGTCCCGGCCATGCCGCCAACCTGAGCGCAGCGATGATGCGCCACCGCAGCGCTCGCCGGCCCTCCGGTTCGAGCCGGGCCGTGAGGATCGCCGTCGCCGGACTCGGTACCACCCTCGCAATCGCCGCCGGAGCGTGCGCCAGCGGACGCTCGTCCAACGACGCTGCGTCCTCAACCCACAGCGAGGCCAGCGGCCACGCATCGCACGGTGCGGTTGGGGCAACCGGTGCGCCCGGCGGGCCGCTGATGCTGCCAGCGGTCGCAGAACGGCACACGGGACCTCAAGGTCGCGTCGGACAGTTCGTCGTGAAGTGCACCTACAGCCACTCTGCGCCCGACGACCCGATCGTCCATCCCGGAGCACCGGGCCGATCACACCGGCACGACTTCTACGGTGCGACCTCGGCTGCGGCCGATTCCACAGCAGCGAGCCTGCTCGACAGCGACACGACCTGCGACAAGTCGCCGGACACGGCGGCGTACTGGCAACCGACGCTCTTCAACCACGGCGAGCCGGTCACGCCGAGGCACATCAACGCCTACTACCGAGCTGCGCCCGGGATCGACCCCACGACGGTCCAGCCGTACCCGCTCGGGATCGAACTTCTCGCCGGTGACCCGTTGGCCGCGGAGCCACGGCCGGGAGAGGTGGCGGGATGGGTCTGTGGCGCACAGACCGCCCTCAAGGCCGAGCCGCCTGTGTGCTCGGACCGTGCGCCCCTCCACATGGTGCTCACATTCCCCGACTGCTGGGACGGGGAACACCTCCGGTCCGCTGATCATCGGAGCCACGCTGCCTATTCGAGCGACGGGAGGTGCCCGGACTCCCACCCGGTCATCCTGCCGCAGCTGACCGTCGCAGTGGCCTACCCGATCGGCTTCGGCGATCACGACCTGTCTCTCGCCTCCGGCAACACGTACTCGGCCCACGGGGACTTCCTGAATGCGTGGGAGCCCGACGGGCTCGCCCGAGAGGTCACCGCATGCATCGTCCGGCAGGTCGTGTGCGACCTCGCATCCAACCGGGAGGAGGACGGGCCGTTCCTCACCGAGTGACACCGGCGTCGAACAACCGGCACACGGCACTGCATCCGCCGGGCCGCACGCACACCGAGTTCAGAGTGCCAGGCCCTCCCGGTCAGCGGACGAGCGGTCAGTCGACGACCCGCAGACCCCCGTGCATCCCCTTGGTGGCCGTCCCGTGGAGGGAGCAGTAGTAGGGCACAGTCCCGAGCTGATCGAAGTAACGGGCGGCGGACTCTCCGGGTTCGAACTCCTCGGCCTCGATCGGCTGGAACGAGCCAACCTCGGCAGGGATCACGTTGTGGTCGGTGCGGCCCTCGTTGACGAAGGTCACCGCGGTCCCCCGGCGAATGGTTGCGTACTGCGGGATGTAGGCGTTGTCGACCGACTCGATCGTGACCTGGTTCGACGCAGTGAGATCCTTGTACTCCGAGTCAGGAACCGCCGGAACCGTTGAGACCGTCGACGTCGTGATCTCGTCGCTCGCCGAACCGGAGGATCCGCCGTCGGAGCACGCAGCGATCATTGCACTCGAAGCCAGGACCACCACGAGCACGACGAGGCCGACTCGCTTGTTGCACGTTTCCTGGCCGCCCACCACCAGCAGTTGACCCTAACTGCTCCTCCGGTCACTGCGCCTGATTCATCACTGCCCCCCGGCAGCACCTCGAGCCTCCTGGCCCTCCCCAGGATTTGTGCGGCTCCGAGGAGTCCCAGCAGGAGCGGGGGCGACACAATGGGGTGTGGCCTCGATCACTCCCCGGACCGTGCTCGTACTCGGCGGTGGATCCGACATCGGCGCCGCCTGCGTGGCTGCGCTCGCCGGGCACGGGGTTCGCCACGTCGTGCTGGCCGCCCGGAGCCCACACGACGCCGTGACTGCGCTCCGGTCCGCACTGTCCGCCGCCGACCCCGCCCCCGCTGGAGCACCGGAGATCCTCGGCCTCGCCTGGGACGCGCTCGACGTCGACGGAGCGGAATCGCTGCTCGACGAGATCCACGAGGCGGTCGGAGTACCCGACGTCGTCATCGTTGCCGTCGGACTGCTCGGCCACCACGCCGGCCTCGGTCTCACCCCGGCACAGGTCGACAAGATGGTGCGAACCAACTTCGCCGGACCCGCAGCAGCCCTGGCCGCCGTGGCGGAACGCCTCGCTGATTCGCCCGGTGGACCACGCTCCCTGGTCGTGCTCTCCTCGGTGGCCGGCGTTCGCCCGCGACGCTCCAACTTCGCCTACGGCTCATCCAAGGCGGGACTCGATGCGTTCGCCCTCGGACTCAGCGACGCCCTCGCCGACACCTCGGTTCGGGTGCTCGTCGTCCGACCCGGCTTCGTTCGTTCTTCGATGACCGTGGGTCTCGATCCGGCGCCGTTCGCCACGAACCCGGAGACGGTCGGACGCCACGTCGGACGAGCTGTGCTGAGCGGGCGATCCGGCGTGATCTCGGTTCCGCCGATCCTCGGCCCACTCTTTTCGATACTACGGTCCCTCCCCGTACCGCTCTGGCGGCGGATCGCCGGGAACCGGTGAACGATCTCCTCAGGACGAACGAATCAGCATCTGCGCCAGCGTCACCGGCGCAACCCCTGCGCCGTGGGCGCTACAGTCCCGCAGCCTGCGAATCCAAGGAGCGAGCACCATGAGCATCGGCCCAGTCGAGTACCTGATCGTCGGGTTTCCCGGGAATCAGTTCAACGGTGAGATCGTCCCGGCGCTGACCGATCTGGTCGACTCTGGCACCGTGCGCATCGTCGACCTGTTGTTCATCACCAAGGACGCCGACGGAAACGTCGACGCATTCGAGTACGAGGACCACCCCGAACTCGAGCCCTTCGGCGATCTCGCTCAAGCGCTCGACGGCCTCCTCAACGACGAGGACATCGAACTCGCCGCCGAGGTCCTCGAACCCAACTCCTCAGCAGCGTTCATCGTCTGGGAGGACCTCTGGGCCCGTGACTTCGCCGAGGCCGTGCGCGGCTCCGGTGGCGTGGTGATCGCTGGGGAGCGAATTCCGCACGAGATCGTCGTCGATGCCCTCGCCCGGCTCGACAACGACTGAGCACGCCGACGGTGACATTCGGCTCTGCACAACACACCGCAACAACACGCCGGCACAACACACCGGCGCAACATCAGAACAGGAGCGAGCGGACATGATGCGACGACGCGAGGGACGACCTGGACTCGTCGGGACGATGGCCCGCACCGCAGTGATCGCCGGGACGGCGACTGCGGTGTCCGGGGGCGTGGCCCGACGCCAACAGGCCAAGGCCCAGCAGGCCGCCGATGCCGAGGCCAACCAGGAGCAGGCTGCTGCGCCTGCGCCTGCGCCTGCCGGTGAGGACATGGTCACCCAACTCAAGGAACTCGCCGAGTTGAAGGACCAGGGAATCCTCACCGAAGAGGAGTTCGCAGCCCAGAAGGCCAAGATCCTCGGAAGCTGATCCACACCGTCGGTCACCCGAACCGGCGGCCGGCCGGTCCCCATCGACGAGCTGAGGCCGCCGGGGACTCCTCCGGTTCGTGTGTCAGTCGGCGGTCGACTCGTCGTGTTGTTCGGCGGGGTCGATCTCAGAGCGAGCCGGCTCGAGATCCAACGATGCACTGTTCATGCAGTAGCGCAAGCCGGTCTCCGGAGGACCGTCGGGGAACACGTGCCCGAGGTGCGCCCCGCAGGATGCGCAGACCACCTCGGTGCGGGACATCCCGTAGCTGCGATCCACCCGTTCCTCGACGGCGCGGGGTGAGACGGGCCGGGAGAAGCTCGGCCAGCCAGTCCCCGAGTCGTACTTGTCGTCCGATTCGAACAGGGGCGCCCCGCACACCACGCAGCGGAAGACGCCGTCGTCGTGGTTGTCCCAGTAGATCCCGGTGAAGGCCCGTTCCGTGCCCGCCTCCTGGGTCACGTGCCACTGCAGGTCATCGAGCCGGGCGCGGAGTTCGGTGTCCTCGGGCCGGCGGTACGCAGAATTGTCGCTCACGATTTGAGTCTCGCACCCCCGCCAACCGGTCGGCCATGCAGATCTCCTGCGGGAACGGTCTCACAGCCCCCGGGACATCACCACCACCATCCGATCGTGCTCCGAACGACAACGCCGGGCGTCGTAGCGAAACCCTTCCGGGTGCTCCCAGTGAGCGAGGTCCTCAGGGGCGGTGGTCGGCTCGGCGAGAAGATGGCGAACGAGGGACCCCTTGAGGAGCTTGTTCCAGTGCGCCACCGTCACCGGTCGGCCGTCCCGGCCGGGTTCGACGAACTCGACGGTGACCTGTTCGACGTCGCACCGCGGTCGCCATGCGCCGTCGTGTTCGTTGGGGAGCAGGTTCCAGACCCGTCGCCCCGCGGTCAGGGGTTCGATCGCCGCAGTCAGTGGTTCGGCCCAGCGTCGTGCGAGTCGCCCGACCGGCGACAGCGAGGCACCCATCTTGAGCTTGTAGTCCGGCACGGGGTCGGACGGACTCACCGCTCCCCACAGGCCGGAGAACACCAATACGCATCGGCTCAGTCGACGACGGGACATCGCCGGCAGCGTGCCGACGTCGAGGGCGTCGTACAACACCCCCGTGTAGCGCTCCATCGCCGGGAGGGTCGGCGAGGTTCGCACGTCCCTGTTGGCCGCAGTCGCGAGTTCGAGAGCCGATCCCTTGACGCCGAGGAGCGCCCGGCGCTCCGCTTCGGGGCGACGCATCGCATGCTCGAGCGCCACGAGCACCTCGAGTCGCACCTCGTCGAGATCGAGCGCCATCGTCCCTGGCGTCCACGACGCAGCGGTACCACCGACGGCCTTCGCCTCCGAGGGCGGCAACAGGATCAGCGGGAGCGCCGCCCGACCGCTCACGGCGACTGCCGAGCTTCCATCGTGTCGTCGGCAACGAACAGCGCCGAGACGTCGACGAAGTCGAAGTCCTCGACGCTCAGCGTCCGGAGGGTGTCGATGTCGGCATCGTCCCACCGGGCGTCCGGAGTTCCCCGCAGCGTGAAGAACCCACTCGTGTCCGAGATCACCACACCGTGGCGTTGCATGGCAGCGGCGATCACCTTGGCCTGGGGCCCGAGTGCGGACATGTCGACATCGGAGCGGAGTCGCATCCATGCGCCCATGGGTGGGGCATCGGGGTCGGTGGACACGCCGTCGGTGGATCGCGCCGGCCACACCCAGTCCTCACGGCGGCTGATCGGCGTGGCGCCGAGCACGACGTGGTCGAGCGAATCACTCGCCACCTCGTCGTAGGTGATCGTCCCCGGAAGCAACGGCAGACCTGCGGCAATCGTCTTCCCGCTGGAGTAGCCGAGGTCATCGAGATCCCACACGGCACCTGAATCCGCCTCCCAGCGACCGAACCAGCGACGCAGAGCGAGGAGTTCCCAGGAGGTGTTGGTCTCGGGTTCGTAGCCGACGTAGTGGTTGTCGATCCCGTAAGCGGGCATCGACTCGATGTAGGCGGGGTCGGTGATCGGATACGGGCCCGGCGACGAGGATGCCGGCCAGAGGGCAATCGCCACGTCGTAGCGGGGCGTGTCGGGGCGCACCACGTTGAAGGGAACGCCGAAGACCACTCCGAGCGTGGGACGACTCTCGATGCCCGGCACGAGGCCGAGCGCTCCGGCGTCGTCGCGCTGGGAGTTGACCCACCGCTCACTCTCAGCGGCCACCGGAAGGGCATCGACCCTGGAATTGAAGAACGACTCGGGCGGCACCAGGGCGGGCAGGGGCGGGAACTCCGGCGTGCGGAAGGAGATCGGACGGTTCGCAACGATCATCGGCACTGCGACCACCACCAGCACTGCGCCGATGATCAGCCCGGGCGACCACCAACCCTGCGACGGATCCTTCCTTCGACGACGCCAGCGCAGCACGGCGGCAACGAGCAGCACCACGGCGGCAGCGACGACGAGCCAGACACCGACGACCAGCACGAACTGGTCGGAGCCGGGCAGGCGCATCGCCGGTCCGTCGACGCTGTCCACTTTCTCGACGTTAGCCCTGACCCCGACACGACCCGGAGCGGGGTAGTTTCATCAGGGCCGTCCTGCTCGAGCAGCCGGAAGCGCCGGCGCCACGGGGGACTCGGGTCGTCCCCGGCGGCGCAGGATCCGGGGACTTGAAGTCGGGGGTAACAGAATCTGGGACCACAGAGACCGGGTTGTTGAACCCGGGGGAAACGGAGGCGAACGTGTCGGACCAACCCACGCTCGAGGAGTTCCGGGCAGAGGCCACCGAGTTCCTCGAGGGTCGGGCCGAACGGCGGCCTCCCGTCACCGAATTCGTGTGGGGTGAGGGATCGGATCAGATCTCGGTGTTCGACGAACGGGACCGCGATGCCGAGGCGGCTGACGCCGAGCTCGCCCGGAGTTGGCGCCGGGACCGCTACGACCACGGGTTCGGCTGGATCACCGGACCGGAGAAGTTCGGTGGCCGGGAACTTCCAGCGGCCTACGAGCGGGAGTACCTCGCCGTCGAGCAGGAGTTCCGAACGCCGAACATGGGCGTGTTCACCATCTCGCTGGGAATGGTTGCCCCGACGATCCTCGCCCACGCCATCCCGGAGGTGCAGGACCTCTACCTGAACGACCTCTACCGAGGCGATCAGGTGGCGTGCCAGTTGTTCTCCGAACCCGGATCCGGCTCGGACCTGGCGTCGCTGCAGACTCGTGCCGAACGAGACGGCGACGAGTGGGTGCTCACCGGCCAGAAGGTCTGGACCTCCGGAGCCCATTTGTCGGAGATCGGCGAGATCCTCTGCCGCACCAATCCGGATGCCCCGAAGCACCGGGGTCTGACGGCGTTCATCATTGACATGCGCGCCCCCGGAGTGGACATCCGACCGCTCCGGCAGATGACCGGCAGCGCCAGCTTCAACGAGGTGTTCCTCGACGAGGTCCGCATCCCCGACACGCACCGACTCGGCGAGGTCGACGGTGGGTGGGGGGTGGCGCTCACGACCCTCATGAACGAGCGGGCGTCGATCGGTGCGGGGACCGGCGGATTTGCAGGGCTGTTCTCCGCCCCACGCCTTCGGGCGACGCTGGAACACTTCGATTGCGGCGACGACGCTGTCCTCCGAGATCGGGCGGCTCGGCTCGTCAGCGACTTCACGGTCGCCTCATGGAACAGCCAACGGGCTCTCGACGCCATCAAGGCCGGAGGCCTGCCCGGCCCCGAGATGTCGACCGGCAAGCTCGCCCTGAGCAACAACCTCGTGGCCTACAGCGAGTGGCTCGCCGACGTGCTCGGGCCCCGCATCCAGGCTGATACCGGGGAGTGGGGCACCTTTGCGTTCTCCAAGCTCCTGCTCGGGGTCCCGGGGATTCGAGTCGCCGGCGGCACAGACGAGATCATGAAGAACATCATCGCCGAGCGCGTTCTCGGTCTCCCCAAGGATCCCGGGATCGACAGTCAGACTCCGTTCAAGGACCTCGCGGTCAACCCGCTCCGGAGCTGATCGTCGGGCCTGATCCGCAGGTTCGGCCAAGGGAGCCGGTCCATGTAGGACCACGAGCGACGGTGGATCGCCGTCGGGCCGTAACCGGCGAGGGCGATCCGGTGCCGAGGGCTCGGGTAGCCCTTGTTCCGCTCGAAGTCGAAGCCGGGATACGAGCGGGCATCGGTACGCATGATCCGATCGCGGGTGACCTTGGCGATGACACTCGCTGCGGCGATCGTCCGGCTCGTCACGTCGCCACCGACGATCGTGATGACGCGATCGTCATCGAGGAAGTTCCACGGACCGTCGAGCAGGATGCGGTCGGCCGCCACACCGAGTCCGTCGAGCGCTCGCCGGCCGCACAGGCCCATGGCGTCCGACATTCCGAGCGAGTCGCACTCCGCTGCGCTCACATGACCGACGGAGTACCGCTCGCACCACGAGGTGATTCGGTCGCACAACGCATCCCGCTGCGACTCGGGGATCTGCTTGGAGTCACGGATGCCGTTGATGCGCCGGTCCCGAGGCACCACGACCGCTGCGATCGTCAGCGGCCCGGCCCACGCTCCCCTCCCGACCTCGTCGAGGCCGACGACCACGTCGTGGCCAGAGGACCAGAGACGCCGTTCAACAGCGAGGTCCGGGGTCCGCTTCGACGCCACCGTTCGGGAAGGTAGCGGGCACCGAGGTGCGCTCAGGTGACCCAGGCTCTGAATCGGGCGAATACCACTCATCGCGGTCATCTGGACGATTTAAGTGAGAATCCACTAGCATTCGCTCCGAAGACGGCGTACACATCCACTACGAGATCGACCAGAGTCGAGCTACTCAGGCTCCAGGGCCCGCTCGGGGTCAATCCGGCGGGTGCGAAGCATCCCGAACACAGCGAGAAGCGAGAGCCCAGGAAGGGATCGGACGTGAGCAGACGGCTGGGAGCGAGCAACCGGAACCCCGCCACGCGGTGGCCCGGCGTGACGGCCAGCCGACGATCCGTCGACCACACCGAACTCGACGTCGACGATCTCGTCGAGGTACGCAGCCGGTTCGACAACCGCTGGACGGCCGGCTTCGCCATCACCGCCATCCGCGCCGAGGACTGCCAGATCCGGCGGATCACCGACGACACTCCGCTCCCGGTCTGGTTCGCCCTCGAAGACGTTCGACCCGCCGACGCCGCCTGACATTGCGAGCCGGGTGTCACGTTCGGGCGTAAGCTCCCGCACATGACCGAACAGATCGAAGCTCTCGACCCGCTCGAGGCCGACCTGTTGCTCGGCTCGACGATCATGACCGACGAGGGGCGTCAGGATCCGTATCCGGCCTACGCCCGACTGCGAGCCGGCGGCGGTCGATGGACCAGTGCCTTCGGCGCCGTGGGACTCGCAGGCTACGAGGACTGCACCGCCGTCCTGAGGAACCCGGCGCTCGGCCGACCCGAAGCCGACATGGACATGTCCGAGACCATCTCCGGTCGGCAACGTCGAGTCGATCAGGACACGTCGACGATGCTCATGTTGAACCCGCCCGACCACACCCGCATTCGGGGACTGGTCAGTCGGGCGTTCACGCCGAAGCGGGTCGAGGCACTCCGACCAGAGATCGATGCGCTGCTCCAACCAGTCGTCGACCGAATCGCCGAACAGGGCGGCGGCGACATCATCGCCGAACTCGCCATCCCGTTCCCGGTCGCCGTCATCAGCGAACTGCTCGGTGTTCCACGGGAGGGCAACGAGCACATCCAACCGCTCGTACGGGCGATCACCGCCTTCGTCGACCCCGCCTCCACCCCCGAGGCGATCGCCGAGGCCGAGTCCGCCGGAATGGTCCTCGCCGGTTACTTCACCGAACTCATCGACGAGAAGCGGGCCACCCCCGACGACCGACTCCTCTCGGCGTTGATCGAGGTCGAAGAGGCAGGCGACCGGCTCACCACCGACGAGCTGCTCGCCAACACCCTGTTGTTGTACGCCGCCGGATTCGAAACCACCTCCAACCTGATCGGCAACGGCCTCCGGCTCCTGATCAAGCACCCCGACGAGTGGCGCAAACTGTCCGACGACCGCTCGCTGCTCAGCTCGGCAGTCGTCGAGATCCTGCGCGCCGACTCACCTGTCCAACTCAATAACCGAGTGGCGCTCGAGGAGGTCGAGCTGCTCGGCGAGACCTGGCAGCGTGGGTCCTCGTTCATCGTGCTCCAGGGATCGGGCAACCACGACGAACGGATCTACCAACGGCCCGAACTCTTCGACGTGACCCGATTCACGGGCGACGCGCCTCCCCCGCTGAGCTTCGGCTACGGCGCACATCACTGCCTCGGCGCCCACCTCGCCCGGGCAGAGGGTGAGCTCGCCTTCGCTGCGCTCCTCGACCGCTTCGAGGAGTTCCACATCGACGACCCCGACGGACTCGGCCTACCCCGATACCGGCCGAGTTTCACCCTCCGCGGACTCGAGTCGCTCCCGGTCGTCGCCACCATGGCCAAGTAGCCCACGCCTCGGCTGCACCATTGCCGAGTGCCCGCGGTGCCGTCCACGGTGCCACGGCGTCGCCGTCAGCTGAACGAACCCGATCCAGCGTCCTCATCCGGGTCCGACACGGAGACCAGGGCGGGTCTGAGCAACGCCTCGCCCGACCAGCCGACGCCGCGCCACGACGGGTCCAGTCCCGGAACCCGGACGCTCGGCACCGGATCCTCACCCAGGCCAGCAGCGGGTTCGATCTCCCAGAGGAGCGCCGGACGCTCTCCGTGCCAGCGCAACGACCACGACACCGGCCCCCACGCAGTCCACACACCCCGGACGTCGATCGGGATCCCGAGCCACTCCGGGGACACCTCCGAGAGCAGATCCACACCATCAGGTGAGTCCGACGCCGCCAGCGCAGAGGCCCATGTCAGGAAACGGACCATGGCGACCGCATCGAACGACCTCGACCCCACCGGCACCACCGGCCCACCGCTCGTCGAGCCACTCGCCCCGACGTCGGCGACGAGATCCTGTGCCGCTGACACTGCGTCTGCAGCCACCTCTGGCTGACCGGCAGCGAGGAGGCCGGGCACCACCGCTCGCAGCGCACCCGCCGCCGCACTCGTACCGACACCGGCATCGGCCCCGTGTCCCCGCCTCAGCCTGCGGACCGCCACTGCGATCGGTGCGACGAGCTCATCGACGTGCGCCGACGCCGCCGGCCCGTTCAACACGCCGGCGGCCGACCACAACATGGCCACGCTCCCATCGGAGCGGTCGCCCAGTCGACACGAACCGCCGATCCGCTGTTGGCCTGCCAGCGCCCGAGCGACCGGTGCCAGCAGATCGTGCGCCCCGCAGCGGTACGCCGCCGCAGAGACCATCGCCGCCCGAGCGGCACCGGAGTCCTCAGACTCACGACGTCGGCGTTGCAGGCACTCGGCGATCATGTCGGTACCGGCGAGCAAGAGGGCCGAGCCGGCGGAGCGGTACGCCGTTGTCCACTCGGTTCCTCCGAGTTCGACCGACGCGAGCCCTGCCACGTGCGTACCCCAGCCAGCGACGACCTCGCTCAGACCGGGCGCACTCCACGAGTCGGTGGAGTCTCCGTGCATGCCGCCGACCAACGCCCGGACCGTGACACCGTGAGGGAGTGCCACCACGGCTGCCGCCTCGATCCGACCGTCACGATCCTCACCGGCAACCGGTGGCACGGAGTCATCGCCGTCGGCCAGCCGCTCAGCAACGCTCGACCCGCCCGGATCCGAAACGGACCTGCCGATCACGGCCCGGGCGATCGGACGGTCGAACCGGAGCACCACCCGCCCGTCGATCTCCAGTGTCGATCCGATGATCCGCACCGACACCACCCGACCGGAGCCATCGACCCGCTCCGGTCGCACCACCAGCGCCAACGCCACCGGGACTGCCGAGACGTTCTCGACCTCGAGAAGCACCGACGGAGCGGATCCGACGCCGACCGAGGCCACCACGCCACCGACACGGGCCAGGACGTCACCCCCGGGAACCCTCACGGCGGTCTCCACGACGGGAGATGCCTCGATGAGTCGTTGACGGGTGGTCACCTCCGTCGACAAGCGGTGCCATCGGTCCTCCGCTCCGATCCACCAGTCGAGGGTCCAACGCTCCCCGACGGGCGCAATGGCGCCGATCGCACCAACGGTGTCGACGATGGCGAGCACACCGGAGTCGATCGTTCCCACCAGCGCCCCAGTGGAGCCGGTGGCCGCAGATGGCGGATCGGAACCGACGGCGCTCACGTCTCGCAGGCTACGGCCGGGCGGTCAGACCGACGAAGTCCCCAACCGAGGCACCACGATCGCCGGATGCTCAATACGACAGCCGTGAGAACTCGACGCCGCCGACCTGCCTGCGGATCAGCCCACGGTAGGCGTCCGACGCCGAGAGCCCTTCGTGGCAGACGGCGTACACCTCTGAGGAGATCGCCATCTCCACGCCGTACTCCGAGGCGAGTTCCATCACGACCTTGGATGTCTTCACACCCTCAGCGACCATGTTCATCTCCTCGATGATCTCAGCGATCGTCCGGCCCCGTCCGAGCTCCTCGCCGACGAACCGATTGCGGGACTGCACCGACATGCACGTCGCAATGAGATCACCCATCCCGGCGAGACCGGAGAACGTGGCGAACTTCCCACCCATTGCCTCGCCGAGCCGGGAGAGCTCGGCGAGTCCCCTCGTGATGACCGCCGCCTTGGTGTTGTCGCCGGCACCGAGGCCATCGGCCATCCCTGCGGCAATGGCGATCACGTTCTTGAGGGCGCCTGCGACCTCACATCCGGTCACGTCCGGGTTGACGTAGACCCGGAACAGGTTCTGGTGGAAGATCCGCTGGAGTTGCTGCGCGACGACAGGGTCAGGACTGGCGATCACCGCTGCAGCGGCATCGCCAGCCAGGATCTCCTTGGCCAGGTTCGGCCCGGTGAGCACAGCCGCCGGGTGGCCGGGCAGGACCTCGTTGATGATCTGGGTCATCCGCAGACGCGTTCCCTGCTCGAAGCCCTTGGTCAGCGACAGCACCGGCACCCACGCCCGGACGTGCTCGGCGCACGACTCGAGGGCGCTGCGGAATCCGAGGGAGGGCACTCCCATCACGAGGACATCGGCGGACGAGACCGCTTCGGCGAGATCCGATGTCGCTCGGAGGTCCTCGTGCAGTCGGTGGCCGGGGAGGTACCGCTCGTTGCTGTGCCTCGTGTTCACCTCGTCGGCGAGATCCTCGCGCCGGGCCCACAGCAGGGTCGGGACGTGCTGGGCGGCGAGGTGGGCCACGGTGGTCCCCCACGACCCCCCGCCGATGACTGCGACACGGATCCGCATGGCCCGGGACCCTACGCTGAGCGTCGGTGTGCGCGCCCGATGATCCACAGGAGCCGGCAACGGCGGGGTCACCGGTCCTGCTCGTGCCGCTCCAGTCCTTCAGGGTCGCCAAGTCCCGACTCGAGGGCGTCATCGACGCAGGTGAACGCCGACGCCTCGCCGAGCGACTCGCCAGCGGCGTGCTCGCTGCCGGACTCGGTTGGCGACGACTCGTCGTGACCCACGACGACGAGGTCGCGCAGTGGGCCATTCGCCGTGAGATCGGTGTGTTCCGCTCCGATCGACGGGGACTCTCTGTCGAGGTCGAGCACGCCTACTCCGAGTGCGTCAGCACCGGGTCGTCGCGCATCACCGTCGCCCCGGGGGACCTGGCGCGCCCCGGTCACCTGCGACACGTCGTGTCGACCGCAGTGGCCTCCGACCCCGGTGCCGTGGTGATCGTTCCGGACCGTTCGGGCGACGGCACCAACGTGTTGTCGCTGCCACCGGCACCCGGCTTCCGGTTCCACTACGGACCGGGTTCAGCGGCTGCCCACCAACGGGAGGCCGCAGCGTGCGGGCTCCCGATCGTGGTGGTCCCCGATGCGGATCTCGGCTGGGACGTCGACCTGCCTGCGGACCTCGCCGGACTCGATCCCGACTCGGGTGCCACACTCTGAGCGTGGTCCGACGAGCCGAAATCTCCGACAGACCCCCACCATCGTCGATCGACCTCGAGACGCCACGGATCGCTCTGGTGATTGCTGCGCATCCCGACGACGCCGAGTTCCAGTGCGGCGGAACGCTCGCCAAGTGGGCCCGACTCGGTGCTGCGGTGCACCACCTGGTGCTGACCGACGGATCCAAGGGAACCTGGGACCGGACCGCTGATGTGGCTGCGCTCGTCGCTCGCCGCCGGGACGAACAGGTACTCGCAGCCGGGATCCTCGGCGGCGGATCAGTCGAGTTCCTCGACCAGACCGACGGCGAACTCTGCGCCGACATCCCCACTCGGGACCGGGTGTGTGAGGTCATTCGCCGCATCCAACCCGACGTCGTACTGGGTCACGACCCGTGGAAGCGATACCGACTCCATCCGGACCACGCCGCAGCCGGACGGCTCTGCGTCGAGGGAATCGTCGCCGCACGCGACCCGTGGTTCGCTCCGGACCAGCTGCGGGACGGACTCACTCCGCACCGACCACGGGCGCTGCTCCTGTTCGAACCCGATGCGGCCGATCACGCCGAGACGTTCGAGGAGTCCGACCTGACCCTCAAGATCGAGGCGCTGCTGGCGCATCGAAGCCAGTGGGTGACCACGCACCTCGCCCGGAGCGGACCGGGAACGGCTGTGGATCCCCTCGAGCGTTTCCGGGAGCGGGAGGTCGAACTCGCCGTGGGTGCCGGTCGCTGGGCGGGAGCGTCGCTCGCCGAGGCGTACCACCTGATCGACGACGAACTCTGAACGTCCCGGCTCAGCCTCCGGGCGCAGTCGTGGTCGTGCTCGACGCCGACGGGGCGAAGTCAGCGGGATCGAGCCGGGTGAGGATCCGGTTCTCCACGGTGTCGAGGAACTGCTCCGGTGACTCCTCGAGTCCGGTCACCGACACGGCGAGCAACAGGTCACCCACGGCGAGGATCGTCCACTCGGTGACACGGAGCGGTTCCTCCAGCGACCGGTAGGTGGCGCCGACCGAATCGGTGATCGCCGGAGAACCCGGCGGATCCTCGATCCGCGAGCGGATCGGTCCGCTGAAGCCGCTGGCGTAGAACTCGTCGCAGTCCTTCAGCGCCCGATCGACCTGAGCCACGTAGTCGCGTCCGGCCTGCCACTTGTCGATCCGGAGTGACTGACCGATGAGCACCGATCCGGTGGACGGGTTCTGGAACACGACCACCTTGTCATCGGAGAGGGCAGTAGGAAGCTCGACGGTGGTCCCGCAGAACGTCGAGCCCAACAGTCCGAACCCGCCGAGAGCCGGGTCACCGGGAACCCACTCGACCGGCAGGTCCTCTGCGGCGACGAGGGCCGACTCGGCCTCGAGCTGGCCGACGAGGTTGGCCTGATCGAGACGGATCGCTCCGCTCGGACTGAACTGCAGGCGACTGATCGGGAAGGACAACACCAGACCGAGCGCCATGCCGCTGACGGCCAGCAGCAACAACAGGGCAACGACACGCGCCAGCTGGAGTCGAGCGCGGTAGAAGGCTCGGACGATCGGACCACGAGGCTTGGCCGGACGGCGCTGCCGGGCCGTCGGCGGCGTGGAGGTCGCAGTCACGACGTCACCCCCTTGGCGGCAGCGGGTCGGGTGTCGGAATCGGCGTTTCCACCGAAGTGATCCTCCCACGCCGCCACCTGCTCCTCGGAGATCTTCTCGAACAACAGGCCCGGCGGAACCACAGGTGCACTCGGCCTGACGGCGGCAGCCGCAGCGTGGACGAGTGTCCCGTCGAGTGGACCGACGCCGTCGGAGGAGCCGAGCAGGCAGACCCGCAACCGTTCCGAGGTGTGGGGGATGAACGGTGCCGAGGCCACGGCGTCGACGAGGGCGAGGGTGAGTGCGGTTCGCAACGTGCACGCTGTGCGATCACGGTCGACCTTGATGGTCCGCCACGGCTCCCGCCGCTCCAGATAGATGTTGCCCTCGGCCCACAGCGCCCGAAGCGCAGCGGTCGCCTTGCGGAAATCGAGCGCGTCCATGTGGTGGAGGTACTCGCCGAGTTGGACCTCCACCGCAGCGAGCGTCTCCGCCTCGACGTCCCCGGGTTCACCGCCGTCCGGCACGACCTCACCGAAGTGCCGCACCACCTGGGTGATGGTCCGGTTGACGAAGTTGCCCAGGGTGGCAACGAGATCCTTGTTCACCGCCTCTGCGAACAGCGGCCACGTGAAGCTCGTGTCGTCCGACTCGGGTGCATTCGCCATGAGGTACCAGCGCCAGTAGTCAGCGGGGAGCAGTTCGAGGGCGTCGGACATGAACACGCCACGCTGATCGGAGGTGGAGAACTTCCCCCCGTAGTACGTCAGCCAGTTGAACGACTTCAGCCGGTCCACCAGCTTCCACGGTTCGCCCGAACCGAGGATCGTGCCCGGGAACCCGATCGTGTGGAACGGGACGTTGTCCTTGCCCATGAACTGCGTGTACGTGACGTCCTCGGCGCCCCGGTCGGTTCGCCACCACCGGTCGAACTGCGACTGAGCCTCCTCGGGAAGGAACGTGGCGTCGGCCCACTCCCGGGAGGCTCCGAGGTAGCCGATCGGGGCGTCGAACCACACGTAGTAGACCTTGCCGGCAGCCTCGGGGAAGATCGTCGAATCGACGGGGAACCCCCAGGCGAGATCTCTCGTGATCCCCCGGTCCTGGAGTCCCTCGTCGAGCCACTTGTAGGCGATCGACCGGGTGAGCACCGGCCAGTCGACCTTGGTGTCGACCCAGGCCCGGATCCGGTCCGCCAAGGCGGATTGCAACATGAACACGTGTGCGCTGTTGCGGACCTCGAGGTCGGTGCTCCCCGAGATGGCCGACCTCGCGTCGATCAGCTCGGTCGGATCGAGTTGCTTGCCACACCGTTCACACTGGTCCCCCCGGGCCCGGTCGTAGCCGCAGTTGGGACAGGTTCCGACCACGTAACGATCCGGCAGGAACCGACCCTCGGCGACGGAGAACACCTGCGGTGTGGATCGGACCTCGGTGAACCCGTGGGCGTGGAGTTCAGCGGCGAAGTGCTCGGTGAGCTCCCGGTTCTGATGTCGCGATGTCCGTCCGAAATGATCCCAGGACAGACCGAAGCGTTCACCGAGATCACGCTGGACGACGTACTGATCGGCGCAGTACTGCTCGACCGGCACGCCGGCCTGAGCGGCGGCGAGTTCGGCGGGCGTTCCGTGCTCGTCGGTGGCACAGATGGCGAGCACCTCGTGGCCGGCCTCGCGGAGGTAGCGCGCCGCCACATCGGCGGGAAGCATCGAACCGACCAGGTTGCCGAGGTGCTTGACGCCGTTGATGTACGGCAGTGCGCTGGTGATGAGGTGGCGAACCAAGGTCGGGAGGATCTCCTGCGCTGCTGGGGATCTGGGCTCCCCGTCGAACCCATCTGATCCTACGGGGCCACCGGGTGTGGCACCGGGCAGCTTCGCCAGCCCGCATCGTCGGAGCCACCGAGAGGTCCCGCCCGCAGCGACCGTAGGCTCCACCCATGCATCGATCACGTTCCGGGGTGGTGCGCGTTGCAGGCGTCGACGGATGCCGGCACGGGTGGGTGGTGGTGGTGGCCTCCGTCGCCGCAGACGCCACGGCGGACGCTGCGCCCGCCTCGACGTCGGGGCTGTGCATCGACTCGATCGTCGTCACCCCGACGATCGCACCGGTGATTTCCGACCCAGCACTGTCGTTGGTGGCGATCGACATGCCGATCGGTCTGCCGGAGCGCGCCGCTCGTGACTGCGATCGGGAGTGCCGGGCAGCACTCGGCCCCCGACGCAGTTCGGTGTTCCCCACTCCCGCCCGCAGCGTGCTCGACGCCCGGGACTACGCCGATGCTCTCGCCCGGCAGCGACACGCCACCGGCTCGGGCATCTCCTTGCAGGCCTGGAACCTCGTCCCGCGCATCGCCGAGCTCGATGCTGCGCTCGGACAGGTCAGCCGCCGCCGCAGCGACCGAATCGTCGAGACCCATCCCGAACTGGCATTCGCCACGCTCACCGGGGCTCCGATGCGCCATCCGAAGCGGACGACAGCCGGCAGGCGGGAGCGGCTCACAGCACTGCGCCCCCACGTGGCAGAGCGCTGGAGAAGGCGCTCGAGCGTCCCGACCGGTGCTGCGCCCGACGACGTACTCGATGCACTCGTCCTGGCGATCCGGGCGGCAGCGTGGTCGTGCGGCGGCCCGGTGGTCGAATTCGGCGACGGTCGCCGGGACGGGCGGGGCCGGCTGCTGCGTATCCGGGGGTGAGCGACCGGCGACGTCACGGGATCCACCTACGATGCGACGGTGTCCTCCGGTGCCACGACAACTGAACCCGACGCCACCACCGTTCTGGAGGAGTTGCCCCTCTACGGATTCGACATCGAGACCGACACCTCTGTCGACGGCCTCGATCCCACACGGTCACCCGTGGTCGCGGTCGCCCTCTGGGGCGGTCCGCTCGGGCTGCACGACGGATCTCCCGGGCACGTGTCGTTCGTCCTCGACGGCGAGGCGGCCGACGAACCCACCCTGCTCGTCGAGCTCGATCGGACACTCCTCGAGCTACCCGCCGGTGTGCTCGTCACCTGGAACGGTCGGCACTTCGATCTTCCGTTCATCGCCGAGCGGGCCCGACGACTCGGACTGGAGATCGGACTGCGAATCGACCCCGTCTCCGGGGAGGCGGCGTGGCACCACCACCGCCACCTCGATGGACTCCGGGCGTACCGGGCCGATGTCGGCCGGACCGTCGGCATCAGCTGTGCGCTCAAGCCGCTGTCCCGACTCGTCGGAGAGGAACCCGTGGAGGTGGACCGTACCCAGGTGCACCGTCTCGCCATCGATCTGCTCCAGGCCTACGTGGTGAGCGACGCCCGTCTCGCCCAGTTGCTCGTCAGCCGCCGATGGCCGACGATCGCCGGCTGGACCGATCGGGTGCCATCGACGGGACCGGTGAGCGGGTCCACGTCCCCGCCCGTCCGCGACACCTCCGTCACACCCGCCTGAGAGGATCCCCTCCCCGGGTCTCGTCGGACGGCACGCCCGGATCTCCAGCACCGTCGCTGCGTCGTCCCCACCGCCTGCGCCGGAGGGACCCGTGCGTCGTCCGACCCGACTCCCCACTGACACCACTGCCGCCCTGTTCGGTCTGTTGACGGCGATCGAACCGTTCACACTCGTTGCGCTCGCCGCCCCGGGCGCTCGTCGGGGCCGCCGAGACCACGAGGTCGCTGTCCGCGCTCTCCGGCCCGATCCGCGCTCCGGCGCCGCGAGTCTGTTCGGAATCCGGGCGCCGAAGGGTGCTCCCGCGATCGGCGTCTCGCTCGTCGGTACCGGTCGCCGCACGGCGCAGGCATCGTGGGAACGCCCACCTCCGTCAGCCCTGATCGACGGCACCACGCTGCACATCGATCTGGTTCTCGACCGTCGCCGCGGACACCAAAGTCGGATCCGCACCCGGGACCTCGACGGCACGCAACAGGTGCTGGAGGACGCACCCGGGGCCGGACTGGTCGTCGACGCCATGTACTGCGTGCTCGGGGTTCCCGTGCCCGGGTCGACTCCGTCGCACAGGAACGTGACCTTGGGCCTCTGGTCACATCGTCTTCTGGAGGCGCTGACGGCCGGAGGCACCCTGAGTTGGGCGCTGGCCGCCGCCCTGCACCCGGCGTCGCCGAGCGATCCCCGCACCCCCCTGTCACCGGAGGCACTCGTCGAGTCGGGCCGGCGCCTCGAGGCCTCGTGGTCCTGGAGTGGGTTCCGCCGCCTGGCGATCGCCGGGGAGGTGTCCGCCCCGGATCTCCTCCCCGACGAGGCCGCCTGGATGGACACCACGATGTTCGCCCGTTGGTGCGCTCAGTCGCTCCCGCCGGCGGCCGCCGCCGAGTCCGAGCTCCTTCGGAGCGGATCGGAGGCCGCTGCGGGCTTCTGTCAGGTCCAGCGCCTGCTCAGCTGAACCGGACTTACGTCGGTGCCCGTGGCAATCAAATAACCTTTCCGGCGGTGAGCGGGGTTCTCTTCGACGGGGTGACCAAGCGGTACGGCGATGTCGTGGCCGTCGACGGGCTCAGCCTCGACGTCCACGACGGCGAGTTCATGGTGCTGCTCGGGCCGTCCGGTTGCGGCAAGTCGACAGCGCTCCGGATGATCGCCGGACTCGAGGAGATCAGCGGCGGCACCCTGTCGATCGGTGATCGTGTCGTCAACGACGTCCCACCGCGCGATCGGGACATCGCCATGGTGTTCCAGAGCTACGCGCTCTACCCGCACATGACCGTGGAGAAGAACATCGAGTCGCCGCTCGTGGCCAACCGGACGGTCAGAGTGGATCCGGCCGAGCGCGCCACTCGCGTCGCCGACGCCGCCGCCACCCTCGGCTTGACCGAGTACCTCGGCCGCAAACCGGGAGAGCTCTCCGGCGGCCAGCGCCAGCGAGTCGCTCTGGCCCGGGCGATCG
>VGBZ01000036.1 GCA_016870275.1 Actinomycetota bacterium | reverse complement strand
TCGATACCGATCATGATGGACATCAGATGCTGGCCTTCCGGTTGAGGTGGGGCCGTGGCGGGCATTCCTGATTCGGGTTCGATGTGCTCTCGCCCCTTTCGAGCCACACCCCGGCAAGAGAGTCCGGCCGGCCGACAGTACCGAAAGAAGCCAACCCCGAAGTCCGGGACGGCAGGCACTCAACGAGCCCACCGGCCAGACCCTCACAACGCCTCGGAAACTCCGCACCGCCCACCAGCAGTGTCAATCAGGCACCCACAGGCTCAATCTCCACGCGTCTACTGCTGATCAGAGTACGGTGACGAACATGACGCGGTCTCCACGCTGGCGCCACACGGTCACCGTGGTGTGTGCCGGGCTGCTCGTCGCCCTCGTGGTCGGGTGCTCGCCGCCCGGGACCCGTGGCAAAGCACGAGGAGGCTCCCGCGCCACCGCGCTACAGAACCGCACCCCGGCCAGAGCGGCCAAAGGGTCGGCGCCGACAACCGTGTCGACCACCGTCGTTCGCGCCCCTGCGCCCACGACGGCTTCCCGGCAGCCTTCCCCGCCGCCATTTGCCGCGCCACAAGCTGCTCCGCCCGCGGCCGAGTCGGGAGCCACCCCGTCGATCACGGGCGTCACCGTGACCGTCTATTACACCGCTGTCGAGTCCTTCCACACCGGAGCTCGGCGCTCGGTGCAGGGCTGCCTGGTCCGCGACTGCTCCTTCGGCAACGCCACCCTCGGTTCCTACCCAAAGGACTTCGTCGCCAAGGTCGAACAGGAAGGCACGGGTCGAATGACGTCCGGAGCGCACGCGGGGCGCTACCTGAACTGGTCGTACGACGTGGGGTACTGGCTCGACGACATCCCCTCCGATTCGTACGGGAACCGCCTCGTTCCCTTCGTCTCAGCGGCGGCCGACGACTTGGCCCGCGGGACCCGCTTCCAACTCGTTGCACCGCTGCGACTCGAGGACGGGTCACGTCTCGACGCTGATGCCGAGCGTCGGCTGACCGCCGCCTCGTTCGTCGTCGAGGACGAGTTCACCCCTGGCCTCGGCGGTGCCCGCCATGTCGACGTGTACATCGGCGAGGAGGACCGAGCCGGCTTCGAGGACTCGAGCCCGCTCTACAAGATGCTCGTGGGCGTCGGGCTCGCCCTGCGCTGACACAGCGAGGCCCCCTCGGTTCGGCGGGCACTTCGCCGCGTCGTGCGTTCGAGGTGACATCCCACCTCGGCCGCCGAGAGACCATTTGGTGATACGTCACAGCAGCAGTCATTTCAGCGTGTCTCTAGTCACTCAACATCCCCTTCCAGGGGGTTGAGACAGTCGCAGTTGATCTCCAACGCTGTGTGATCCACCATGACTGTTGGAAGGATCTTGTATGTGCCCAGGCGGGATGGGCACCAAAATTTGGGAGAAATTGTCATGTACAACGCAGGAACGGCTGGCCTGGCCGGAACAAGCGTCCTCGGCGCTTCGTTAGTAATGTCGGAGTCGGGAGACCAACTCGCCTTCACGGGCTCGACGGCAGCGGGGATCGCGCTCCTTGCGATTGCCCTGATCGTGCTGGGACTGATGGCCGTCGGCACGGCCAGACGGCGACGCACCCGCTGAGGGTTTTCCACCAGATCACATGATTGCTCTCGCCCTTTCGGCCGCGATGACCTTGGCGATCGTCTACACGATCACCATGTTCTTCGTCGGAACCCGCACCACCGCCGCGCGGCTCGCGCAACGACGGCCGATCGCCGAGGCCGACGACCCGAGCCCCGTGCGCCTGATGGTGGTGGTCCCGTGCCTGAACGAAGAGTTGGTCATCGGCCGGACGGTGGAGCGGCTACTGGCCATCGACGACACGCCGGGCTTTGAGCCAATTCAGATCCTCGTCATCGACGACGGTTCCGATGACCGCACCGCCGAGATCGCATCCTCCTACGATCCAACCCGGGTCACGGTGTTCCGCCGACAGGCCCCCAACGCCCGCGAGGGAAAGGGAGTGGCGCTCAACGCCGCCTTCCGTTGGCTGCGCGACGTGACGCGCGACGCCGGCGACCATCCCGACACCATCGTGCTCGGGGTCCTGGATGCCGACGGCCGGCTCGACCCAGCCGCGCTCGGCGTGGTTGGTCCGATGTTCGCCGATCCGCGGCTCGGGGCGGTTCAGCTCAAGGTCCTGATCCACAACGCTCCCGACGGGTTGCTCCCGCGCCTCCAAGACGTGGAGTTCGCGACCTTCACCGAGGTCTTCCAGCGGGCGCGTGCTCAGCTCGGCTCCTCCGGCCTGGGTGGCAACGGGCAGTTCACGCGCCTCAGCGCGCTGATGGATCTCGGCGATGACCCCTGGAGCGACTGCCTCACCGAGGATCTCGAGCTCGGGATCAACCTGCTCATGCACGGCTGGACCAACGCGTTCGTGCCCGACACCGCGGTGTCGCAGCAGGGTGTCACGGAGCTGCGCCGCCTGATCCGACAGCGCTCACGGTGGTTCCAGGGACATCTCCAGTGCCTGGGCCTCATGCCGCGCGTCATTCGATCCTGCTTGCCGATCGGGGTTCGGCTCGACCTCTGCTATCACCTGGTCAGCTCGCTGATCATGCTGTTCTTCCAGACGCTGGCTCTGGTCTGGCTCGCAGGATTGGTGGTCGCGTCCGTGCGGGCTCCCGCCGCGGTCGGGTCAACTCTCAGCTCGCCGACGCGCCTGGCGATCCTGTATCTGCTTGCCTTCGGGATCTCGCCGTTGGTGGCGCTCGCGTATCGGCGCGCTCGGCCCGAAGAGGGGCTGCTGCGTTGTCTGCTGATCGCGCACGCGTACGTGATCTACACCTACATGTGGTGGGGCGCTGGGCTGTCCGCCCTGGCTCGCCACCTCCGGGGGGAGCGCGGCTGGGCGAAGACGGCCAGAACCGTCGGCACCGGCGACGAGTCAGCCACCAACCAGCCGTCCGGTTCGCCGTCCCCACTGCTGCCCTCCCCCGTGCTGGATCCTCCGGCACCCACGTTTCTGCCACCCACCGACCAACCACTTCACCAAGGAGTTGGGTGATGTCCACACTGCGGACGAGACGTGCTCGTCGGACACTGAGTTGGGTGCGCCTGACCGTCGTCCTGGGCCTCTTGTGCGGCGCGCCCACGTGGGCGCTGCCGACCTCCTCCGCGTCAGCGGCCCCTGACCCCAACCTGAAGGTGCTGGTGCTGTTCGACAGCACCGGCCAGTGGGGTTGGCTGGGAGAGGCCTACGCGATGCAGACGGCGAACCTAGTGGGCCACTTCGGCAAGGCGACCACGAAGAAGGTCACCAGGTACACCGCTGGGGAGGTCAACAACTACGCGGCCACCATCTACCTCGGCTCGACCTACGACGAACCGCTGCCGATCGCGTTCCTCAACGACGTCGCCACGACCACCAAACCCGTCGTGTGGATTAACTCGAACATCTGGCAGCTCACCTCACGGAACCGCAACTTCATCTACGACTACGGGTGGATGTGGGCCCAGTACGACACGTCCTCGGTCCCTACCGTCCGCTACAAGGGCGTCGACCTCGCCCGATCGCCGTTCAACAACTCGGGCATCATGTCGTATTACTCGGTCGACCTCACCAAGGCCACGGTGCTGGCCGAGGCGGTGCGCAGCGACGGGTCCACGTTCCCGTGGGCCGTGCGGTCACGCAACCTCACCTACCTCGGTGAGAACCCGTACTCGTACATGCGTGAGAACGACCGCTACCTGATCTGGGCGGACCTGCTCTTCGAGGCGCTCGCTCCCGCAACCCCGGAGCGGCACCGCGCGATGGTTCGGCTCGAGGACGTGGGCCCTGACGCCGATCCGGCCCAGCTCCGGGAGATCGCCGACTACCTCCACTCCAAGGGCATTCCGTTCTCGATCGCGACGTACTCCTGGTACCGCGACCCGCTCGGCCGTGCGAACAACGGCGCCCCCGTGTCGCAGAGACTCGCCCAGGCACCCCAGGTGGTGTCAGCGCTCCGCTACATGCAGACCCGGGGCGGCACCATCATCCACCACGGCCACACGCACCAGTTCAGGAAGAGGATCAACCCCTATGACGGCATCAGTGGGAACGACTTCGAGTTCTACTTCGCTCACGTCGACGCCAACGACAGCGTGATCCTCGACGGGCCGGTCACGGGTGACTCCCAGGCATGGGCAACCCGCCGGATCAACTCGAGCCGATCGGACTTTCTGTCCGCCGGGTTGACGCTTCCCACGATCTTCGAGGTGCCCCACTACGCCGCCTCCGTCGCCAACTACAAGGCCATACAAGCCATCTACGGCAAGGGGTACGACCGGCGGTTGTACTTCCCTGGCGTGCTGAATGGCGGAGCTATCGACTACACGCGACCCATCGGCCAGTTCTTCCCCTACGACGTCGTGGACGTGTACGGCACCAAGGTGTTCCCGGAGAACATCGGGAACTACGAGGCGGAGGCCTACAACAACCACCCGGCGGTGCTCCCACCGGAAATCGTCGACCGTGCGGCCAAGAACCTCGTCGTGCGAGACGGCTTCGCGAGCTTCTTCTACCACCCGTACTATGGAGTTGGTCCGCTCAAGCAGATCGTCGAGGGGATCAACGGCCTCGGCCGCTACACCTGGGTCGGACCAAACCAGGTCTGAGCCACGTCACTCGCGCTACCTGAGGAGGTGTCGATGTCTCGCATCATGTCCATTTTCGGGACGAGACCCGAGGCCATCAAGATGGCGCCCATCGTGGCGCGGCTCCAGCGCACGCCCAACGTCGAGTCGGTGGTCTGCGTCACCGGTCAGCACCGGCAGATGCTCGACCGGATGTGCGAACTGTTCGGCCTCGCGCCGGACGTCGATCTTGACCTGATGAAGCCGGGCCAGCGGCCAGTCGATGTGTTGTGTGCCGCCGTCGGCGAGCTGGCGCCGATCATCCGCGACGCCTCGCCCGACGTGATACTCGTGCAGGGCGACACCACCACGGCGATGGCGGCCGCACTCGCGGGCGCGTATGAGGGTGCGGCCATCGGGCACGTCGAGGCCGGCCTGCGCACCTTCGACAAGCGGCAGCCCTTCCCCGAGGAGCTCAATCGTCTCGTGGTCGCCGCCTGTGGAGACCTCCATTTCGCGCCGACCGCCAGCTCCGCCACCAACCTCATCCGTGAGGGCCACGATCCCAAGACGGTGTGGATCACCGGCAACACCGTGATCGACGCTCTGCTCGATGTTCACGCCCGGCCGTTCGAACCGCCACCGGGCGATCCTCTGGCCGAGGTGCCATGGGATCGAGACGTGATCCTCGTGACCGCGCACCGGCGCGAGAACTTTGGACAACCGATGCGGGACGCGCTGGGCGCCATCGCGGAGATCCAGAAGCGCTCGGCGGGGAGCGCCCACGTCGTCTACCCGGTGCACCCCAATCCCGAGGTGCGGGCGGCGGTCGACGACACGCTGGCGGGCCTCGACGGGATCACCCTGCTACCGCCGCTCGACTACCAGCGGCTTGTGCACGTCATGGGCCGGGCCCGGCTCATCATCACTGACTCAGGGGGCATCCAGGAGGAAGCGCCCGCTCTCGGCAAGCCGGTTCTGGTGCTTCGTGACGTCACCGAGCGCCCAGAGGCGGTCGACTTCGGCACCGTCAAGCTGGTCGGTTGTGACCCCGAGCGGATCATCCACGAGACGATCCGACTGCTCGAGGACCCCAGCGCCTACGCGCTCATGGCGGAGCGCACCAACCCCTACGGCGACGGTCGCGCGGCCGAGCGGATCACCGCAGCGCTGACAGGAGCGCATGTCGAGGAGTTCTGCCCCGACGGCGATGCCGACGCTGATCTCGACGCCCCCACGGAGACGGCGCCCGACACGCAAGCAACGGGGACGCGGGGTTGACCGGTCCCCGACGAGCTCTGACGAGGACCCTCGTTGCGCTGGTGGGCGCCGCCACGTTGGTGTCGGCATGCGGACAGGTCACACGCGTGGCCGGGGGGTCCGAGCCCACCCGATCGAGCGTCAGCTCATCGAGCGACAACCCATCGAGCGTCAGCCCATCCACCGCGGCGGGCGGGACCGACGCGACCAACGGCGCGATCGCGAACGGGGCGACCACAGGGGGCGGCGAGGCGCCTGCGTCCGCGCCGCCCCCTTCGGTCCCCGAGCGGTCCCGCACCTGGAGCGACCCGACGATCCCGCAGACGCCTCCAGCGGAGCCCGGCGCAAGCGACGGCACGCCGGATGACCCGACGCCCGAGCCCCCGGCGTCAGGATCACCGGCGAACGCTGAGTTGATCGCCCCTCCGCTTCCCTCGCCGCCCCCGCCCGATCCAGGGGTCAGCTGTGCAAGCTTCCCTGATCGTGCCGCCGCGCAGCAGTGGTACGACCGCCAGCGCCTGGTACGTGGCGATATTGCCAACCTCGACCCGGATCGCAACGGCGTCGCCTGCGACACCTGACCGCCCGCAGGAGCGATCTAGCGGGCCACTACACCTAGGGCTGTAGGTCCCGCCGAATCGTCAAGCAAGTCGTCGACGTGCCCGGCCTCGCCCGACTAGTCCGGCTCGCCCGGCGTCACCCACTGTCGAGCCAACGATGCCACTGCTTGACCCCACACCCAGCCACGAGTCCAGAACGCGAGAACCCGACGAGAAGGACTTGGCGGTGATCGACCGGGGCGAGCCTGCTCTCGGCGCCTCGGGGGCAATCGACTAGCCGCGTATCGGAGCCGTCTCGGTCAACTCGGTCGCTTGGCGTGGGACAGGCTGCCACCGGGCGAGGATGATCGACGAGACGGCGGCCCACTGGACGAAGCCGAGATGGGGATCCGCTCGACCAGGCCCATTGTCGACCACATGCTCGCAGTGGCGACCGCCGCGATCGGGCCAGACAGCGCGATCACGATCAGTGTCGCGACCGAGTACCGGCCGAAGTCGCGTAGCGTCGGCCGTGCGAGGGCCCAACGGGCGACGAGAGCGATCGAGAGGATCGTGAGCACCGAGCTGACGCCAGCGAAGATGACGTGCAGGGTGCCCGACGTCGTGGCCGGCGAAGTACACGTAAATCGCGATGCCGTAGAACTCACTCAGCCGAGGCACTCGGGCAACCTACCGAGACGTCCTGACAGCGCAACACGGACCGAGGCGCCCCGGAAACGACGACGCCCCGTTCCGAGGAGATCGGGGCGATCGCTTAGATGGTGTCGGAGGACCCACCCGCACAAACCCATACCGCCCACTGGCGGCTCGTGGCCTGATCCGTGGCGGTTCGTGTCGGAGGGGGGAGGTGCCTGATCGGCCCGCGTGTTGCTGTACTGCTGGCATTCCGGCGGGATCCCCTCCCGTCCGTCACGAGCACCCTCGGGGGTGCTCGTCATGCAGGACACGGTACGTCACGCCGATGACAGTCGCCCGCGGGGAGAGCCCGGGCCGGCCGTCGAACGGGGCCTCAACTGATGCCCTTGACCAAGCCCACCGGCCCGGACAAGGCCAATCCTCGGTGCTCACAGGCGACCCTGCTGAGTCGTGGGCGCAGCATCGCAGTTCCCCAGCCCCCAGCCCCGAGTCGGAGCGGACGTTCCGCTGCGACTACGTCGAGGGGGTGACCGACGTCGGTGCCGGTTGGTCGCAGCGGGGAGCGTAGAACGACCGTCCGTCGATCAGGGCCCCCAGTTCGTCGACCTGGGCCTCGCGGCTCGGCGTGTTGGTCACCGCTCGCGCCACTTGCTCGAGCAACGCCAAAGCTCGGTCGCGGTCGATGCCGGCAGGGGGGCAACTGATCAGACGGTGGGTCTCGGACGCGAGCGCGAACGCGGTGTCGGCGGCATCGGGAGCGCCGGTGTCGAACGTGACCACCTGCTGATGGTTGCGCGCGACGGCGAGGAGGTAGGCCGCAACGGCCGGGTCAGAGGTGAGCTGTCCGACCTTCGCATCAACGTCGTCGCGCACCCCGTTCCCGTCCACGTCTGCCCCTGCAAGCGAGCTCCGGGACTCACCGTTGCCGGACGAGTCGGTACACGCCAGTGCCGTCACCGACAACGCCGCGACGAGGACACAGCCGATAAACCGGCGGCGCACACCCCTCTCGGCTCTCATGCCACCATGATGTCAGAGAATCCGTTATCGCCGACTGCGACCGACGCATCGCCAAGTACCACCAACTCCTCGACCACGACGTCGACCCCGCCCTCGCCGCCTCGTGGATCACCGAGGCACAACGCGAGCGCCGAGGACTCGAAGCACAGGTCGGCGAGCAGATCCCCGGTGAGCAGCTCAGCTCCAGCCAGGTGAAGGCACTGGTCCAAGCGCTCCGGGACATCGTGGGCACGCTCGCCGCCGCTGAACCGACCGACAAGGCCGATCTCTACCGGGAGCTCCGCGTGACGCTGCGCTACGACACCAGCGGGACCGTCACCGTGCAGGCTCAACCCCGTGGGGTAACCGTTCGTGTCGGAGGGGGGACTTGAACCCCCACGCCCTTGCGGGCACTAGCCCCTCAAGCTAGCGCGTCTGCCAATTCCGCCACTCCGACGTGGCCCCACCACGGCGGGGACAGGGTGCGACCCTAGCGCACCGCACCCGTCTACTCGAAGGTCGGCAACCCTGTCGGGGCCATGACCTGAGCGGCCGGCTGGACGACGAACGGATCCGGCGCTCGGGCCACTTCGGTGTCCTTGTGCTCGTAGTCGAGGGAGTGCAGGACGTGACGGATCGACTCGAGTCGCGCCCGCTTCTTCTCGTTGGAGTTCACCACCACCCACGGGGTGGTCGGGTTGTCGCTGTGAACCAGCATGGCGTCGCGAGCTCGGGTGTAGTCGTCCCACTTGGTCTGGGCGGCTTCGTCAATCGGGCTGAGCTTCCACACCCGCAACGGGTCGCTCCGCCGATCTTCGAACCGCTTGGCCTGGTTCTTCTTGGACACGGCGAACCACAACTTGAACAGGTGTGTGCCGGACTCGACGAGACTCCGCTCGAACCCGGGAACCTGTCGGTAGAACTCGCCGTACTCCTGAGGCGTGCAGAACCCCATCACAATCTCCACACCGCCACGGTTGTACCAGGACCGATCGAAGAGAACGATCTCCCCTGCAGTCGGCAGGTGCTGCACGTAGCGCTGGAAGTACCACTGACCCCGCTCGGTGTCATTCGGTTTGGTGAGCGCCACGACACGCGCACCGCGAGGATTCAGGTTCTCCATGAACCGTCTGATCGACCCGCCTTTTCCGGCGGCATCACGGCCCTCGAAGAGAATGACGACTCGCTCACCGGTCTCCTTCACCCACTGCTGGACCTTGAGCAGTTCGATCTGGAGGAGCCGGAGCTGGTCCTCGTAGTCCTTGCTCGAGAGCTTGTCTCGATACGGCGGCTTATCCTCCATGTGCTCGATTCCGAGCTCATGGTGCTCCACCTCGCTGGCATGTGACACGCCATCACGCTAGCGGCTGTGCTGGCTGGGATCCCGGTGGCACACCTCGAGCGATGGACCAGAGCTCACCAAACCGTTCCGGGCCGAGCGGCGGTCGCAGTGCCGAGGGTGACAGCCCCGGCGCGTGCGTCGGAAGGCGAACACGCAGGACACCCGGGCGCGACCGGAATCGGAGCGGAGGAATCATCTCGAGCGCCTCGCCGTCCAGACCGACCCGAAGAACTCCTCCACCGTTGACGTCGAACGATGACGCCTCCCACGACGACACCTTGACCGGGCCGAGCAGGCTGGGCGCCGGCTCCACGACCACGACACCGAGTTGGCCGTCGCGAAGCGTGGGACGTGAGCCGAATCCCAGACGTGGTGAGAGGTCGTAGCGGTTGTTCGACACCATGAGCACCACGGCGTCGGTGCAGGTACAACCCATGCTGTCGACGAACGAGAGCCCGAGGGGTACCGCATCCGGTCCGACGAGGTCAGGGAGACGCTGGAGCGCCGTGCCAAACTTGTGTTCTCGGTACTGCTGCTCAGCCACCACTTCGCCGTAGGCACCAACCGACACGTTGTTGACGAATGTGCAACCGTTGACCTCAGCGAGATCGATCCTGATGGAGTTGGCCGACTCGAAGGCGTCGAGAGCGCCAATCGGATCGTCACGATCCAGGCCGAGGTCGAGCGCAAAGTGGTTTCTGGTTCCAGCTGGAACGCATACGAACGGCACGCCCGTCGCGGCCGCCACCGCTCCGACAGCAGCCTGAGTGCCGTCACCGCCGGCCGCACCGACGCAGTCGGCCCCGCCTTCGATCGACGACCGCACCAGAGCGGACAGGTCATCCCCGGGTTGGAGAACCACCACCTCGATGCCACGTGCCTCGGCGGCGGACCGGAGAGCGACACGAACGGCGGTACCGCCGCCGGAACGCTCGTTGAGAAACAACACCGGCCGCTTGATCCGGCGTTGGCTCCGTCGCAACCGGGTCTGGTCTCCACGCGGTACGTGGTAGAGCGCTGATGCACCTGCTGCCGCACCGATCAATCCGAGTCCGGCTCCCGTGAAGACCAGGAGAACCCCGCTGTCGGCGAGCCAGACCAGCCAGAGCGAGAGGCAGACGAATCCGGCCGCTGCCAGCACCCAGGCCCAGCGACTCGCACCTCGCCGACCGAGAGCCCGCCAGAGGCACGCCGGTGTGGGGGCCACCACCACCGCTGCGATGAACAGTTCCGGCAACCCGAGAACGAACCCGACTGCGCAGGCCACTGCGGCAATGGGAAGCGCCAGAAGGGCGAAAGCCGCCTGAATCCGGCGTCGCAGCGAGATGGCACGCCGCTCGCCGGTCACGGCCGGTCCTAGACGTCGATGACGAGTGCGAAGACCAGCGTGTTGAACGCAAACAGGAGCGCCATGACCACGGTGATCCGGTCGAGGTTCTTCTCCATCACCGTGGAACCGGCAGCCGAAGCGCCGAGGCCACCGCCGAACATGTCGGAGAGTCCGCCGCCGCGACCGGAGTGGACGAGCACCAGGACGATCAGGGCGATACCCAGTGCGAACTGCAGGATCCAGAGTGCGAGTCGGACGATGTCCACGGCGTCAGAGCGTATCAGTGCTGACGGAACTGGACGATGGCGGCGAACTCGTCGGGGTTGAGGCTCGCTCCGCCCACCAGCGCCCCGTCGATGTCGGCCTGGGTCATGAGGTCAGCGATGTTTCCCGGCTTCACCGAGCCTCCGTACTGGATGCGCACTGCTGCAGCGGCCTCAGCACTCCAGACGTCGGCCACGACCGAACGGATGTGGGCGCACATGGCCTGAGCGTCCTCGGAGGTGGCAGTCCGACCCGTTCCGATGGCCCAGATCGGCTCGTAGGCCACCACCAGCGCTCCCACCTGACCAGCGCTCAGACTGGCGAGACCCGCTCGGACCTGCCCGTCGACCTTCGACTCGGCCTGCCCCGCCTCACGTTCCTCGAGCGTCTCGCCACAGCAGACGATCGGTGTCATCCCGGCGCCGATCACCGCAGTCGCCTTTCGGTTGACCATCTCGTCGGTCTCGCCGAAGAACTGACGACGCTCGGAGTGGCCGACGATCACGTAGGCCACGTCGAGCTTTGCGAGCATCGTCGGCGAGACCTCCCCGGTGAACGCCCCCTCGCTCTCCCAGTAGGTGTCCTGTGCTCCCAGCACGATGTCCATCCGATCGCTCTCGATGAGCGTCTGCACCGATCGCAGGTCGGTGAAAGGTGGGTGCACCGTGACGACCACGCCGTCGGACTCCTCCTCACCGAGGCGGTAGTGCAGCTTCTGCACTGCTTGGATGGCCTCGAAGTGGTTCTTGTGCATTTTCCAGTTGCCGCTGATGATCGGCGTTCGAGCCTCGGTCACTCCTGAACCTCCTGGTTCGGTCAGTCCCGGGCGTTGGGTGCACTCCGGAGTGCGTCCAACCCGGGTAGGTCACCCTGTTCGATCAGCTCGAGCGACGCCCCGCCGCCGGTCGAGATGTGGTCGATCTGATCGGCCAGATCGAACTGCGCCACCGCCGCAGCAGAGTCGCCTCCGCCGATCACGGTGGTGCCACTGCACGCAGCGACCGCCTCGGCCACGACCCGGGTGCCGGCGGAGAACCGGGGGTCCTCGAACACCCCCATCGGCCCGTTCCAGAGCACCGTGCGGGCCTCGGAGATCACGTCGCTGAACGCAGCCGCCGATCCCGGGCCGATGTCCAGCCCCATCCATCCGTCAGGGATCGACCGACCCATCGTCCGCACCTCGCCCCCGGCGGAGGGGTCACCGATCACGCCCCCCGGACCGAGCGCCACGACGTCCTCTGGGAGCAGCAGTCGGTCGCCGTGCTCCGCCAGCAGGGCCGCACACGCTTCAACCTGGTCGGGCTCGCAGAGGGACGCTCCCACCGGGTGACCCATGGCCGAGAAGAACGTGAAACACATCCCCCCGCCCACCAGTACCCGATCGGCGACACCGAGCAACGCTTCGAGCACGCCGAGCTTGTCGGAGACCTTGGAGCCGCCGGTGATCGCCACGAAGGGACGACGGGGTTGTGCTCGCAGCCCGAGGAGCACCTCGACCTCCTTGGCGAGGAGGAAACCCGCAGCCGACGGCAACGTCCGTGGGGGGCCGACGATCGATGCGTGAGATCGGTGCGAGGCCCCGAAGGCATCGTTGACGTAGGCGTCCTGACCCTCCACCAACCGGGCCACGAAGGCCGGGTCGTCAGCGGTCTCGCCCGGATCGAACCGCAGGTTCTCGAGCAACTCCACTTCGGGAACCAGTTCCGCCAGACGCACCCGCACGGGTTCGACGGAGAACGCCGGATCGGGCGTACCCTTCGGCCGCCCCAGATGGGTGCACGCAGTGACGGTCGCCCCGCTGTCGACGAGCCACTGGAGCGTCGGAACCGCTGCTCGTATCCGGAGATCGTCGGTGATCACGCCGTTGTTGATGGGAACGTTGAAGTCCACGCGCACCAACACGCGCGCCCCATCGAGCGACGGCAGGTCCTCGAGTTCGGGTACGCCGAACTTCACTTGTTGGCTGCGCCTACGATCAGGGCCAGATCCACGAGTCGATTGGAGTAACCGGCTTCGTTGTCGTACCACGACAGGACCTTGACGAGATCACCCTGCGCCATGGTCAAGCCGGCGTCGAAGATCGAGCTGTACGGGGAACCGACGATGTCGGAACTCACCAGCGGCTCCTCGCTGTAGGCGAGGATGCCCTCGAGGGGACCCGAGGATGCCGCAGCGGCGAACGCCTCGTTCACCTGCTCGACGGTGACGTCCTGTCCCAGCACGCCAACGAAATCGGTGATGGAACCAGTGGGAACGGGAACACGGAGCGACGTGCCATCGAGCCGTCCCTGCATGGACTGCAACACGAGCCCGGTGGCGCGAGCGGCACCCGTCGAGGTGGGCACGATGTTGATGGCTGCGGCCCGGGCCCGCCGTAGATCCTTGTGCGGACCATCCACGAGCATCTGGTCACCGGTGTAGGCGTGGATCGTGTTCATCAGACCCTTCTGCACACCGAATGCGTCATCGAGAACCTTGATCAGGGGCACGAAACAGTTGGTCGTGCACGACGCGTTGGACACGACGATGTGCTCGGCGGGATCGAACGTGTCGTCGTTGACACCGACGACGAACGTGGCGTCCGCCCCGTTCGACGGCGCCGAGACGATCACACGGGGAGCACCCCCCTCGAGGTGGGCGGCGGCGGCGTCACGATCGGTGAAGATGCCGGTCGATTCGACCACGACATCCACTCCGAGGTCCCCCCACGGGATCTCAGCCGGATTCCGGTGCGACACCACCTGCAGGGTGTCACCGTCGACGTCGATGCCAGCGTCGTTCACCTCGATCGACCCGGGATAGGCGCCAACCACCGAGTCGCGAGCCAGCAGGTGCGCCATCACGTCCAGCGACCCCAGGTCGTTGACTGCCACGAAGTCGATGTCCGCGCCCTTGGCCTTTGCAGCCCGGAAGAAGTTCCTTCCAATACGCCCGAACCCGTTGATCCCCACACGAACAGTCATGAAACTCCTCAAATCTCTGCTTTCGCACACATGCGACCACGTACCCTAGAGGCCCCGCCAATCCGCATCGGCCAACGCTGCGAGGCTGCGGCCGAGCAGGTCGCTGTCGTGCGCTCCCCCACCGGGGTCGCACAGGCTGGCGGGCACCGCCACGATCGATCCGGTTTCCGTTGCCGGACCGATGGTGTCTGGATCGAAGAGCACCACACTCGGTGTGACTCCGTGGCGTTTGAGCGCAGCGAGGTGCTCGACGAGGCCGTAACCTGCGGTCTCGGACGCCTGCGGTCGGAGGTTGCACACGTAGACGAGTCGATCAGCCGCCGACTCGAGCGCTGCCTTGATCCCGGACACCGCAGTGGCGGCGAGGACGCTCGTGTAGAGCGAACCGGGACCGAGTACCACCTGGTCAGCACCAGTGATGGCCTCGACGGCGTCCACACAGGCCGGAGCGTCACTGGGATCGAGCCTGACGAGGTCGAGGTCCGACTGGCGGGCGACGGCGACCTGCCCGCGCACCTCGGCGCCGGAGCCGACAACCGCACGGAGTTCAACCGGCACGGTCGTGGTGGGGAGCACCCGTCCGACCGCCCCGAGGAGTCGGCCCACCTCATCGAGCGCAGCGACGAGATCGGACTCGGAGTCCTCGAGCGCAGCGATTAGCAGGTTGCCTAAGGCGTGACCCTCCAGTTCGCCCGCAGAGAAACGGTGCTCCATCGCTCGGAGCAGGGCCGAGGGCCCGCCGGCGAGCGCCACGAGGCACTTGCGGAGATCACCGGGCGCAGGGCGGTCCCCTGCGGCCCGCAGACGTCCGGTGGAACCGCCGTCGTCGGCAACCGACACGACCGCCGTGACCGAGGCGGCGTACCCCCGCACGGCTCGCAACGTGGCCGCCAACCCGTGACCGCCACCCACGGCGACCACAGTCGGGGCGCTCACCGGTCGACGTCCCGGTGTCGTAGGCGGGTCTCGATTCCACGACCGCTCAGCCATGCGGCCAGTTGCTCGGCGATCGCCACGGAGCGGTGCCGGCCGCCAGTGCAGCCGAATGCCACCGTCAGGACCGCCTTGCCCTCCTCGAGGTAGGCCGGGAGGAGCATCTCGAGCAGATCCTCCACCTTCTCGATGAACTCCTCGGTCAGGGGGAACGAGTTCACGTAGTCCTGAATCACCGCATCACGACCGGAGAAGGGCCGGAGTTCCTCGACCCAGTAGGGGTTGGGGAGGAACCGACAGTCGAGGACCAGGTCGACGTCGGGCGGAACCCCGTGCTTGAATCCGAACGAGGTCACGGTGACCTGGGTGCGCGATGCGTGCTCACCCGGGGTGAACAAGTCGTGCACCCGGGACCGCAGGTCATGGACGTTGAGATCGGATGTGTCGATCAGGACATCGGCACCACCCCGCACCTCCCCCAACAGGTCACGCTCCTGATCCACCGCTGCCTCGAGCGATCCGGTCTCCGCCAGCAGCGGGTGACGGCGCTTGGACTCGCCGTAGCGTCGGACGAGTGTCGGGGTCGACGCATCGAGGAACACCGTGCGGATACCGACGCCGCTGGCCCGGAGTCGGTCGAGCTCGCTGGCCACCATGGCTGCGTCGACGCCCGTTCCGACCACCAGTGCCAGCGGAGCAGCATCTTCTTGGAACCGGGCCAGTTCAGCTACCTTGGGCACGAGTTCCGAGGGCAGATTGTCGATCACGAACCAGCCGAGGTCTTCGAGCGTCTTGCCGACCTGGGTTCGACCAGCCCCGGACATGCCAGCAATCACCACGAGATCGACCATGAACCAGACGCTACCGGGCCGGAGTGCATCCACACGGGGGACTCCCGGCGAAGATCAAACAACTTAAACAAGGAGGCGCACTGATGCGCAACAAGACACTATCCACCATTGCTGTTCTGGTTCTCGGGCTGGGCTTGCTCGGAGCTGCGTGCAGCAGCGATGACAAGTCCGCTGAGGAGGCCAACAGCAACACGACGTCGACGATGGCCGACATGGAATCGTCGACCTCGGCACCTGAGGCCTCGGGAACCATCGTCGACGTGGCGGCGGGCAACCCCGACTTTTCGACGCTCGTCGAGCTCGTGACGGCCGCCGGCCTGGGCGAGACCCTTTCAGGGACGGGTCCCTTCACGGTGTTCGCCCCCACCAACGAGGCCTTCGCAGCCGTTCCGGCCAGCACCCTCGAAGCCCTGGCGGCTGATCCAACCGGGGCCCTGACCGACGTGCTCAAGCTCCACGTGATCACTGGCAAGGTCGACGCTGAAGCGGCGACTGCCGCTGCAGGCACGTGCGTCGAGACGCTCGGCGGCGAGGTCAAGGTCGAGAAGGTCGGTGAGGAGCTCACCGTTGGTGGCGTCCCGATCGTTGCAACCGACGTCCCTGCTTCGAACGGGGTCGTCCACGTGCTCGGCGGTGTCATCACCGAACCGTCCAAGGACTGCTGATCCCTCGCAGTCACCACAAAGCAAGTGCTGAGGTGCCCGCTGACCCGATTGGGGTCAGCGGGCACTTTCCATGTTGGGGGGTCACTACGAGCGGAAGGTGAGGACCGCAAGGCGGGGGATGCTCTCAGCACCGGAGAAACTCCAGAACTCCCGGAGGTGTGTCGGAGGCGGTGACGGCTCGTCGAGTCGTTCGAGACGCAGACCCCGGACCGCAGCTGCGTTGACGTAGCGACCGAGTGGACGATGATGGAACGTCAGCATCACCCCGGCGTCAACCTCCTCGAGACTCGTCGCCTCCCGCAGGTACGGTCCGATTCGCCAGTACTGCTCCGGCGGATCGACCAGCTGGTCATCGATCCAACCACTGCCCGGAGTCTGGAGCAACGGGTGGTTCATCACCACGACCAGCACGCCTCCGGAACGAAGCACCCTCGCCGATTCATCAAGGGCTGCGTCGAGGTCGGCGACGTGTTCGAGCACCAATGAGCAGATCACTGCGTCGACACTCGACGTTGCCACGGGGAGCACCTCGATCAGCGCTTGTCCGTAACGACAGCCATCCTGAGCCCTGGCCGACTCGAGCTGGGAGCGGATCACATCCAACCCGACCGCATGACGGCGGCCGTCAGACACGTACCGTCCGACCTGCCCCTCGCCACATCCGAGGTCGAGGACCACACCATCGGCCGGTAGTGCAGCCTGGACGAGTGGGAGGATCTGCTCGTCGTACTCGGCGTCGTTGCCGGCAGAGAACTCCCGGCGCCACCACGCGGCGTGCTGCTCCCACTCGGAGAGCGGCCCATCAGTCATCGCCACCACCGGGATCGCTCGGATGCAGGGCGTCGTGCACCGCGACCGCCACGTCGTCGGGCAGCCAGGAAGCTCCACGCAACTCTTCGAGATCGGTCCTGCGAAGTCGGCGAAGGCCTCCGAACTCCTCGAGCAGCCGCTGTCGCCGCCGTGGCCCGAGGCCCGGCACACCGTCGAGCACGGACTCGGTCATCCGTCGGCCTCGGAGCTGCCGGTGATACGAGACGGCGAAACGGTGGGACTCGTCCCGGATCCGCTGCAACAGGAAGAGCGCCTCGCTCCCCCGCCGGACGTCGACCGGGGTACTCCGGCCCGGCACGAACACCTGCTCGAACTCCTTGGCGAGAGCAGCAACGGGAATCTGCTCGGTGAGCCCCAGTTCGGCCAGCACCCTGACCGCCACCGACAACTGACCTCTGCCACCGTCGACGAGCAGCAACTGTGGGGGGTAGGCGAAGCGCCCGCGCTCAGACGCCGGCCTGGCCGTCTCCTCGAGGTAGTTGGTGAACCGACGCCGCAGGACCTCCTCCATGGCGGCGAAGTCATCGTTGCCCTCGATGCCGCGAAGCTTGAACCTCCGGTACTCAGTTGGCCTGGGGAGACCATCCTCGAGCACGACCAGGGAACCGACGTAGTCAGTTCCCTGCAGGTGACTCATGTCGTAGCACTCGATCCGCAGGGGGGCGTCCGGGAGGCCAAGCGCCTCCTGCAGCTCATTCAGCGCTCGGGCACGGCTGTTGTGGTCGCTGCCGCGACGCAGGCGGTGGCGGGTGAACGCATCAGCAGCGTTCCGCTCCACGGTCGATGCGAGCTGCCGTTTGGATCCCCGTCGGGGAACTCGCAATCGAACCCGACTCCCCCGGGCGGCGCTCAGGTACTCCTCGTAGAGTTCGGAGTCCTCGGGCATGACGGGGACGAGCACCTCCCTCGGGTAACCGACCGCTGGTTCCTCCCCGTAGATCTGCTCGACGACGGCGGCGATCGTCTGGGATGGATCGAGATCCATCACCTTGTCGAGAACGAACCCCAGACGTCCCACGACACGACCCCGGCGAACGAAGAACACCTGCGCTGACGCCTCGAGCGCGTCCTCGGCCACGCCGATCACGTCGACGTCCTCGTCCCGCCCACCGACCATCTGCTGGCGCTCGACGGCGCGCTGCACTGCGGCGAGACGATCCCGGACCCGAGCCGCTGTCTCGAAGTCGAGGGCAGCGGAGGCCGCCGCCATCTGATCGTTGAGTGCCCGGACGACGGGTTCGGTGTCCCCCTCGAGGAACCCGATCAGGTCGGTGACGAGTCGGTCGTACTCCGGTGGGTCCACCGCCCCGACGCATGGTCCGCAGCACTTCTCGATGTGGAACAGCAGGCAAGGTCGGCCCTGACGCTCGTGTCGACGGAACTTCGTGTCCGAGCACGTCCGCAACGGAAAGGTTCGAAGCAGCTCATCGAGTGTCTCCCGGATGGCGTAGGCGTGGGCGTATGGTCCGAAGTAGCGGGTGCCCTTGCGGCGACGACCTCGGATCACCATAGGCCGGGGCCACTCGTCGCTGAGCGTCACAGCGAGGTACGGGTAGGACTTGTCGTCGACCAACCGGACGTTGAAGCGTGGCCGGTGCTGCTTGATGAGGGAGTACTCGAGCATGAGTGCCTCGACCTCATTGGTCACCTGGATCCACTCGACCGTCGCTGCAGCCGCAACCATCTGGGCAGTGCGCACCGGCATGTTGGCCGGCGACTGGAAGTAGTTGGCCAGACGTTGACGCAACGACCGGGCCTTGCCGACGTAGATGACGCGTCCCGCTGGATCAAGGAACTGGTAGCTACCCGGGGCATCCGGGATGCTCCCCGACGGTGGTCGCTCGAGCATCGTCACAGGACGCTACTTCGGCTGTCACCCCAACGGGCTACGATGCTCTGGTCGGCCTGGCATCCGACACCGCACCACTCACTTCACGAGCCACCACAGCGACATCAACTCATCAGGTGTTCTGAAACCGACATCTTCGTGGCGAGGCGACCAGGCTGCCCCCACCGGTCAGACAGAACCCGACAGCGCCTCCCCCGGGCGGCGCCATGGGAGGACCCATCATGCTCCGTCTGCAACGCCCGCTGCCCGAGGAGTACTCGATCGCTTCACCCGACGAACTCGCCGAGCGAATCGGCGCCGCGAAGGCCACCCTCGGCGAACGGCTCTACATCCTCGGCCACCACTACCAGCGTGACGAGGTCATGCGCTGGGCCGATGCTCGGGGTGACTCGTTCCGCCTCTCCGTCCTCGCTCAGGAGCACCCAGAGGCGGAATTCATCGTGTTCTGTGGCGTCCACTTCATGGCCGAGTCCGCCGACATCCTCACCGCCGACCACCAGCAGGTGATCCTGCCCGACCTCAACGCCGGCTGTTCCATGGCCGACATGGCCGACATCGACTCCGTCGAGGAAGCCTGGGAGACCATCGCCGAGCTGACCGACATCGAACGTGTCGTGCCGATCACCTACATGAACTCCGCTGCGAACCTCAAGGCGTTCGTCGGTCGCAACGGCGGAGCCGTCTGCACGTCGACCAACGCCCGGGCGGTGCTCGAATGGGCCCTGCAGGACCCGGACGGGCCTCGGGGGCAGCAGGTCCTGTTCTTCCCTGATCAGCACCTGGGTCGCAACACCGGACACCAGATGGGCTACTCCGAGTCCGACATGCGCGTCTGGAATCCCCACCAGGAACTCGGCGGCCTGAACGAGGCCGACATCAAGGCCGCCACATTCCTGCTGTGGCGCGGCCACTGCTCGGTCCACCAGCGCTTCCGGCCCGAGCACGTCGAGGACTTCCGCAAGCGGCATCCGGACGGCGTCGTCATCGTGCATCCGGAATGCGCCCACGACGTGTGCGAGATCGCTGACCACGTCGGCTCGACGGACTTCATCATCCGCACGGTCGAGGCGCTCCCTGCCGGTTCGGTCGCCGGTGTCGGAACCGAGATCCACTTGGTCCAACGCCTCGACACCGAGACACCTGTCCGCGTCGAATCGCTCGATCCACTCATCTGCCCCTGCTCGACCATGTTCCGAATCGACGCCGCCCACCTGTGTTGGACGCTCGAGGAACTGGTCCGGGGCCGGGTGCCCAATCAGATCACCGTCGAGGAATCCACGGCGCACTGGGCCCGCATCGCCCTCGAACGGATGCTCGCCATCACCTGAGCGGCGCCGGGTCGAACAGGACGGTGCGATCCTCGCTCAGCGTTCGATGCCGAGCAGTGGAGCGAGGAAGGCACCGGTGGAACTCTCGGGCACCTTCGCCACCAGTTCCGGGGTGCCCTCGGCGATCACCAGACCGCCTCCTGCCCCACCGTCCGGACCCAGGTCGATGATCCAGTCGGCGGTCTTGATCACATCGAGGTTGTGCTCGATCACGAGCACCGTGTTGCCTTGGTCCACCAATCGGCTCAACACGGTGAGCAGCTTGCGAATGTCCTCGAAGTGCAACCCCGTGGTCGGCTCGTCGAGCAGATAGATCGTGTGGCCCGTCGAACGCTTGGCAAGTTCAGATGCGAGCTTGACCCGCTGGGCCTCGCCGCCGGACAGGGTGGTGGCCGGCTGGCCGAGTCGGACGTAGCCCAGACCGACATCGACGAGCGTCTGCATGTGACGGGCGATCGTCGGCTGGTTGGAGAAGAACTCGAGTGCGTCCTCGCACGGGAGGTTCAGCACCTCCGAGATGTTCAGCCCCTTGAACGTGATCTCGAGGGTGTCCCGGTTGTAACGGGCCCCCTTGCAGACCTCACACGGGACGTACACGTCCGGCAGGAAGTGCATCTCGATCTTGATGGTGCCGTCACCGGCACACGCCTCGCAGCGGCCGCCCTTGACGTTGAAACTGAAGCGCCCGGGTAGGTACCCGCGTGTCTTGGACTCGGTCGTCTGGGCAAAGAGCTTGCGGATGTGGTCGAACACCCCGGTGTAGGTGGCGGGATTCGATCTCGGCGTCCGACCGATCGGGGACTGATCGATGTCGATCACCTTGTCGAGTTGATCGAGGCCGTCGATTCGCTTGTGCAGGCCCGGCGGCACCTTGGACCCGTAGATGTGCTGCATCAGCGAACGCAGGAGGATGTCGTTGACGAGCGTCGACTTGCCTGACCCCGACACGCCCGTGACCGCCACGAAACAACCGAGAGGGATCTCCACGTCGACCGAGCGCAGGTTGTGTTCGCGCGCTCCCTTGATGACCAGCCAGTCGCCGGCGGGTTCTCGTCGCAGCTCCGGAACCGGGATCGAGCGTTTGCCAGCGAGGTACTGGCCGGTGATCGACTCCTTGTTGCGCAGGAGCGACGCCACAGACCCGCTGTGGACCACTCGGCCGCCGTGTTCGCCCGCACCCGGGCCGATGTCCACCACGTGATCAGCGGCGGAGATGGTGTCCTCGTCGTGTTCGACCACCAGGACGGTGTTGCCCAGGTTGCGGAGATGCTCGAGGGTCTCGATCAGCCGATGGTTGTCGCGCTGATGGAGACCGATCGACGGCTCGTCGAGCACGTAGAGCACGCCGACGAGCCCCGAGCCGATCTGCGAGGCCAATCGGATCCGCTGGGCTTCACCACCGGACAGGGTGGCCGCCGACCGTTCGAGCGA
Organism: Actinomycetota bacterium; assembly: GCA_016870275.1. Taxonomy (GTDB): domain Bacteria; phylum Actinomycetota; class Acidimicrobiia; order Acidimicrobiales; family Microtrichaceae; genus SXMI01. Next base: position 4,029 of record VGBZ01000036.1, on the reverse strand, counting down.
CAGGTAGTGGAGGCCGACGTCGCAGAGGAACTTCAGGCGGGAGTTGATCTCCTTCAGGATGCGTTCGGCGATCAGTTGCTGACGCTCGTCGAGGTGCAGCTCGGCGAGACGGGCGGTGGACTCACCGATCGGCAGGGAACACAGCTCGTGGATGTTGAGGTCGTCGACGGTCACGGCGAGGGCGTAGGGATTCAGCCGGGCACCGTTGCACGCAGCGCACGGAACGAGCCGCATGTACCCCTCGGCCGCCTCACGTGCGCCATCTGACTCAGCCTCGGTGTGGCGGCGGCGCAGGTACGGGATGACTCCTTCGTACTGGGCGCTGTAGTTGCGCACCCGGCCGTAGCGGTTGCGGAACCGGACATCGACGCGCTGGTTGACCCCGACGCCATCGAGGAGGAGCTTGCGATGCTTCGCCGACAGCTGCTCCCACGGCAGATCCGGGTCGATGTCGTAGGTCTCGCACACCGAGGACAGGAGGCGCTGGAAGTACTTGGCGTGTCCGGATGCCCACGGAGCGATGGCTCCTCCGGAGATGGACGCCTCCGGATCGGGGACGACGAGTTCCGGGTCGACCTCGAAGGTGGTTCCGAGACCATCACACATGCTGCAGGCGCCATATGGACTGTTGAACGAGAAGTTGCGCGGGGCGAGTTCCTCGAAGCTCTTGCCGTCCGAAGGGCGCGCCAGTCGCTCGGAGAACGTGAGCAACTCCGGTTCGGCCTCGTTCTCGGACCGGGGGACGATCTCGATCTGGGCGATTCCGTCGGCGAGCACCAGGGCCGTCTCCATGGACTCGGTGAGGCGGCGCTCGATCCCCTCACGCAGGACGAGTCGGTCGACCACCACTTCGATGGTGTGCTGCTCGTAACGACCCAGGTCGACCTGCACCGGGAGTTCCAGAACCTCGCCGTCGATGCGCACCCGAGCGAACCCACGAGCGGCGAGGTCGGCGAGCAGTTGTTCGTAAGTCCCCTTCCGGCCACGCACCACCGGGGCGAGCACCTGGAATCGGGTGCCCTCCGGGAGCCCGAGGATCCGATCGACGATCTGCTGTGGGGTCTGGCGGACGAGTCGCTCACCGGTCTCCGGGTCATGGGCGACTCCAACTCGAGCAAAGAGCAACCGCAGGTAGTCGTAGATCTCCGTGACGGTGCCGACCGTCGAGCGGGGGTTGCGCGACGCCGACTTCTGATCGATCGAGATGGCCGGACTCAGCCCCTCGATCACGTCGACATCGGGCTTGTCCATCTGCCCGAGGAACTGCCGGGCGTAGGCCGAGAGCGACTCGACGTACCGGCGCTGACCCTCGGCGTAGATCGTGTCGAACGCCAGGGAGGATTTGCCGGAGCCCGACAACCCGGTGAAGACGATCAGCCGATCCCGGGGAAGGTCCAAGCTGACGTCGCAGAGGTTGTGCTCACGGGCACCCCGGATGACGATGCGATCGCCGGGGTTGGCGGATTGACGGGCCACGGCCGAAGACTACTGCCCGAACAGGTGTTCCTCAGGCCGTCGGCTGCGCTCGGCTCCGGCCGAAACGCTCCGGGAGCAGCGCTGGGCCTACTGCCATACTGGCCCGGTGTCGTCCTCCAGCGGAGCCCTGTTCCGCGTCACGACGTTCGGTGAATCCCACGGCGGCGGTGTCGGCGTGGTTGTCGATGGCTGCCCGTCGCGCCTCGAACTGACCGAGGCCGACATCCAGCCCGACCTCGACCGGCGACGACCGGGCCAGAGCCGACTGGTCACCCAGCGCGACGAGGCCGACGTCGTGGAGATCCTGTCCGGCACGGTGGACGGCGTCACCCTCGGGAGCCCGATCGCCATGCTCGTGCGGAATGCTGACGCCCGCTCCGGTGCCTACGACCACCTCGCCGACGTCTACCGGCCCTCGCACGCCGATTTCACCACCGATGCGAAGTACGGGATCCGGGCCGTGGCCGGCGGCGGGCGTGCGTCGGCACGTGAGACCATCGGCCGAGTGGCCGCAGGCGCAGTGGCGCGCAAACTGCTCGCCGAACGCCACGGCGTGGAGGTGCTCGCCTGGGTCGAGAGCGTCCACGGCATCGTTGCGACCGTCGACCCGGCCGGGGTGACGCTCGCTGAGGTGGAAGCGGACCCGACCCGCTGCCCCGATCCCGAGGCGGCCGCACGGATCACGACAGCAATCGAGCAGGCCCGTCGCAACGGCGACTCGCTCGGTGGCACCGTCCGCTGTGTCGCTCGGGGAGTACCTGCGGGCTGGGGTGAGCCCGTGTTCGACAAACTCGAAGCCGATCTCGCCAAGGCGGTCATGTCGCTACCGGCGACCAAGGGATTCGAGATCGGCACCGGCTTCGCCGCCACGACGATGACCGGTCGAGAGCACAACGACGCCTTCGTGCCAGGGCCCGATGGTCGTCCTCGCACCGCCACCAATCACTCCGGGGGCGTGCAGGGCGGAATCTCCAACGGCGAGGACATCCTGCTGCGAGTGGCGTTCAAGCCGACGGCGACGATCTCTGCGGAACAGGAGACCGTGACCCGGGACAACGAGCCGACGATGCTGGCCGCCAAGGGACGCCACGATCCGTGCGTCCTGCCGCGAGCCGTGCCGCTGGTCGAGGCCGCAGTGCTGTTGGTGCTCGCCGACCACTGGCTGCGCCAAACCGCCATCTCCGCCTGACCCCACCCCTGCGAACTTGTACGTCTGGTTCGTCTCAGACGAACCAGACGTACAACAACCGAACTTGTACCGCTGGTTCGTTTCGGACGAACCAGACGTACAACAACCGAACTTGTACCGCTGGTTCGCTTCAGACGAACCAGGCGTACAACAACCGAACTTGTACCGCTGGTGTCAGGTGCGTAGAGCCAACCGGACCGCATAGGCCCGCTCGAGATCGGCGATCACGGCGGCACCGACGTTGGCAATCTCCTCGTCGAGTACCCGTAGCGTCTGCCATCCAGCGGCGGCTGCTGCGCGATCACGGGCACGATCCTGTGCCATCGAGGACTCGCGGGCGTGCCACGGACGGCCATCGACCTCAAGGATGAGCTTGGCGTCCGGCCATGCCCGGTCGACAAATCCCGGACCTCGCGTCCAACCGGGAACCGGAAATTCCACTGCAGGTCGCGGCAGGCACGACGATCGGATCATCTCATCGACACGACGCTCGAGTCGGCTGCGCGGCACGAATCCCCCGGGAAGTCGCTCATCGAGCACGGTCTGGAGGTTGCGGATGCGGCGTCGACCCCGTCGGTTGACCTGCCTGAGGCACCGTCCGATCTCCCCCACCGTCAACAGCCGCTCCCTGATCATCAGTTCGTCGACCAGCCACGCCAGTCTTCCCATGGAGAGGACCGAAGTGGTGTCCACGACGGCCCTCGCCAGAGTGGTGGTGGGTACTCCATCGATCTCACACCGGTGCTCGTCGACGAGGTCGCAGTGCCGGTGGACCCGGTAGCCGACCTGCGCCGCCCGACCTCCGGGCGGAAGGGACACAACTGGTGCAAAGTCGACGAGTCGACCCAGTCCGTGCAACCAGAACGCAGATTCGTGACTCGCAGTCGCTCCGGATCCGGACTGCAGAACCGCAGCGAGTGCTGCGCCACTCCGGGTGAGCTCCGTTGTGGCGAACAAGTAGACCGACGGGTGGACCCGCTTCAGCAGACCTGACTGCACCCCCCGGTGACGACGCTGTGGGTCCACCCCCAGCGCATCGGCCTGATCGGCGCTGAAGAGTCCGTGTTGTTGGGCAGCGAGGGAGACGAGTGAACCGAGGAAAGGCGACCTCATGATCCCACCCAACCCGCTGGCGACCGGCCCATCAACGGGTGCGACGACCCGAGAATCCGTACAAGAAGCGTTCTTGTACGTCTGGTTCGTCTGAAACGAACCAGACGTACAAGTTCGCCGGGGGCGGGGCGGGGGCGGGGGCGGGGGCGGGGCGGGTCAGGCGGTGCCGGATTGGCGGAGCTCGCGCTGCAATTCCTTGATCTCGTCCCGCAGGCGGGCAGCCTCCTCGAAACGGAGGTCTGTCGCCGCCT
>VGBZ01000035.1 GCA_016870275.1 Actinomycetota bacterium | reverse complement strand
ACCCACCCCTCCCGCTCCCGCCCGTCCACCCCCGTCCACCCGCCCGTCCACCCGCCCGTCCACCCCCATCCCCGAACTTGTACGCCTCGTTCGGTTCAGACGAACGAGGCGTACAACAATTGACCTTGTACCGTTCCCGGCTGCGCCAGCCGGGAACACCACGCCACCCGCAACGCACGATCAACCGGCCAACACAACGCCGCCAGAGCCGGTCACAGCGCCTGGCACCAACACCGCTGAGCACCCGCTTGAGCACCCGGCACCACTGATCCCGCCGGGTTGCTCAGCTTCGGGTCAACCCCGGAACACCGTTACCGAACCCAGGACCCAAATCACCCAACCCCGGGTCAACCCCGAGAAACCGATACCGAACCCCGTGCCCTACGGGATGTCACCACCGCCACTGGCGTCTGGAATTTCACCGGACGCCCCAACTGCCCGAAGCCGTTGTTCCCCCAGCAACGGGCCTGCCCGCCAGCCACCAACACACACGTATGGGAACTGCCGGCGGTGATCTGGGTGGCACCAGCGAAGTTCACCGCTGCAGGACCCAGCACCCCCCGACCCGGAACCACCAACACCCCCCGACGCTGCGACACCGACCTCCGCTGCAACCCCAACCTCAACACCGACCCCGGCCTCAACAGCACCGGCATCCCGTGCCGAGGCAACCAACACCAACGCACCCACCGCCACCAGGCCCAACACCCACCGAGCAGATCGACCAACCACGGTCACAATCTCCCCACACCGGCGTTCCCAGAGAAGAAAACGCTACCCGAGAACACATAGCCCCAACTATCGCTACACCCAACGCCCTCCCCGACAACACCCCCATCGGCAACACCCCCACCCCCGAACGTGTACGCCTCGCTCGGTTCAAACGAACGAGCCGCACAGGTTCGAAAGGCGGGAGGCGCAGGGTCAGCGCTGGAGGGGTTGGTAGTCCGGCAGGGTGATTCCCTCGGGCAAGGTCTCGTAGATCGCTACCCCATTAGGGTCGTCGGCGAACAGCGCTGGAGGTGAGTCAGGCCACTGACCCGGCAGGTACCGCCGGCCGCCATCGGCGTAGGTCCACATCCCCGTCCCATCGACTCCGATCTCGTCCTGACCGGAGGCAGCAGGGTCCCACCAGACCTCCGTCTGATCGTCGAGTCCGGCGTAGTCCACCCCGGGCCAGATTCCCCGCTCACCCCAACTGATCTGCGGGGCGATCACCGAGCCCGGAATGATCTCCGAGGCGAAGATCACCCGACGGAACATCTCCGGTGACAGGTCCGTCCCTGCCCCCTGCAACACCCCGTAGAACAACTGCAGGTTCGGCAGCACCAGCGCCGACTGCTGCGCCGGCGGATCGGCTCCGTCGAAGTACCAGCGGTACAGGAACCCGGAGCCGGCGACGTCCGGGCTGACCCGTGCGAACAGGTTCGACACGCCGAAGGCGTGCTTCCACTGCTCCGGATCGTAGGTCCGACCAAAGATCGTCGTGTCCGTCAGCGACGACCCGGTGATCACCCATTCGGGGAAATAGTTCTGTTCGGTCGCCGCCTGAGTGAGCGCTTGGGGTGCAAGCGGATCTCCGGCGAACAGGATCGAGGTCACCCCTGCGGCCTTGAACCGAGCCATGATCTCCCGGGCCGAACCGCCGAGGGCCACCGGATCGGCATACGCGGCCTCCTCGGCGAACTCGACGCCACCTTCGGCGAGGAGCGTCCGGAACTGCTCACTCGGCTCCGAGGACGCATTCAGCCCCTCAAGGTAGACATGGCCGAACACCCGGGGCTTGTCGACGACTTCCGGCCCGCCGTAGACGGCGTTGCCGCCAGCGAGACGCTTGGTGATGTACTCCGCCGTCATGATGATGTTCTGGTCGATGTTCTTGCCGATGTCCCAGACGTATGGTCCGCGCTCTTCGAACCACTCGGCGGTCTGACCGGGGGCGCACGAGATGCACAGCACCTTGTTGGCGGCGAGCGTGTCGGCAAAGGCACCGGTGAGCAACGGCCCACCGAGCACTGCGAACGGTTGGATGTCCCGGGCGATCGTCTCGGCATCGGCCGCTGCGGCGACAGCATCAGCGCCAGTACCGGTCGCCTCGTACTTGATCAGCTCAACCTTGCGTTCGTAGGTCTCGTAGTAGCGAGCCATGATCTCGTTGAAGCCGACGTAGGTGTCGAACACCTTCTGCGGAGTGTCGTTGTTGCCTATCTGGGCATAGATGAAGCTGAGCAGGGGATCGTTGGCCTGAGGCGTGTAGACGACGACTTTGATCGAATCGGCACTCACTCCGGTCGAGGTGGCACCACCGTTGTCACCGGAGAACGGGGCGAAGCACGCCGGGGGCGGGGCGAGCGGGAGCCGCAAGCGGCCGGTCTCGACATCACAACGCTCGCCCCAGTCGATGTCGCCGACCTCACCACGTGCCACAGCCACTTCGAAGGGCAGAACACCGTTGGGGAGTTCGACGGTGGCGAGGTTCTCCATCGTCCCGGACTCCGGAACAGTGTCCTCGACCGCTGCATCGTCACCCCCACCACGCATGAGGAGCCCGACGACGAGCGCCGCCACCACGATCAACGCAGCGAACGGGCCCCATCGACGGAGGGAACTGCCCGAGGACTGGCTCGGGCCAGCAGCCATCCGTCGCTGATCAGTCGGTTCGTTCGGCTGGGGTTCCTGTTCGCTCACTGCTGCTCCTGGGTGTTCGAGATGGAGGTGCCGGGCGGCGTGGATGTGTCGGCGGTTGTGGTCGTCGTCGATGCGCTCGTCGTGGCGGAACTGACCGGGACCGAACGGCTGGTATCGGATCGGTCGACCACTGTGCGATCCTGACCAAGGTAGGAGGCGACCACGAGCGGGTCGCTGAGGACCTGAGCAGGCGCTCCGCGGGAGATCACGCTCCCGGCTTCGAGCGCCACCATCTCATCAGCCACAGCGGCCACGAGCGGAACGTCGTGCTCGATCAGGACGATGCCGCAACCGAGTTCGTCACGGATGCGCAACAGGAGCCCGCCGAGTGCCTCCACCTCGCGTTGGGCGACGCCGGCACCGGGCTCGTCGAGGAGCAGCAGCGACGGCTGATGGCCGACGGCGCAGGCCAACTCCACGATTCGCCTGGTCCCGGTCGACAGGTCCGCAACGAACACGTCCCGGTAGACCTCGAGTCCGAACAGCGACAGGAGCTCATCGACCCGAGCCGACACCACACGATCGCGGTCGTAGGCCGCCGGCAGTCGTAGCGCATCGCTGAAGGGATCCCGAACGTCGATCGAACGGTCGAGCGACACGGCAATGGCCTCGGCGACTCCGAGACCCGGAAAGAGCCTTCCGCCCTGGAACGTGCGACCGAGTCCGAGCCGGGCTCGTTCCGACGGCGAGGCACCGGCGAGGTCCCGCTCGCCGAGCAGGATGCGGCCACCGTCGAGCGGCTGGTAGCCGCAGATCAGGTCGAAGATCGTCGTCTTGCCCGCGCCGTTCTGACCAATGAGGCCGACGACCTGCCCGGGGGCCACCTCGAGGCTCACCTCGTTGACGGCGATCACGCCGCCGAATCGTCGGACCACACCATCGAGCGTCAGCGCCGGGAGGTGGGTGGCCGCGATGGGCTCGGCACGGTGGGTGCGACCGTTCGGAGTCGACTCAGCAGGGGCGGCGTCGTGGAGGAATACCGCCCGCAACAGATCGGGCCGCTCGAGCAGTTCCCGGGCGGGACCGGAGTAGCGGATCCGCCCACGTTCCATGAAGTACGCAGTGGTGGCGAGCTCGAGGGCGATGTTCACCGACTGCTCGACGAGCAACACGGTGGTTCCGCCGGCGGCAACGTCTCGTACGAGGTCGGCGAGCTGGCCGACGACGACGGGGGCGAGCCCGAGGCTCAGCTCGTCGATCACCAGCAGCTTCGGTTCGCTCAGCAGTGCCATGCCCAGGCCGAGCATCTGCTGCTGGCCGCCGGACAGGTTGGCCGCCGGCTCGTCGATCCGCTCGGCGAGGACCGGGAACGACGCCAACACCTGTTCGGTGCGCCGGTGGAGCCGTTCCGGATCGCGCCGGAGCAACCACCCGGCAGTCCGCAGGTTCTCCCGAACGGTCAGACTCGGGAACACCGCCGCACCGCCGGGCACCTGACCCACGCCGAGGCGGGCGATCTCACTCGGCGGGGCGTGTGTGATGTCCCGCCCGTCAAGGATCACGGCGCCGAAATCCGCTTCGGTCACACCGGAGACCGCCCGGAGGAGTGTGGACTTGCCGGCACCGTTGGTTCCCAACAGAGCGACGACCTCGCCCTCGGCCACCTCCATGTTGACGTCGAAGAGCACCTGCATGCCCCCGTAGCCGACATTCAGATCGTGGACGACCAGCAGCTTGGACCGGCCCTCGGCGCGATCCACGAGCGCCTGGGAGCGCGCCGCAGACGAACCCCAGACGTCGGCGATGTCGCGGCGGATCACCTTGCCGCCGGAGGCGATCATCAATCCACCCACTGCGAGGACGGGCGTCATCAGGAGCATCCCCTGTCGGGTGCCGAAGGTGTCACTGACCCATCCGATGGCAGGCAGGAGCAGCAGGCCGGGGATGGCCCACCACGACGAGATGGAGAACCCGATCGCCCGTGCCCGCGCCGGGATGGCGAGTGACAGGGTGGCGAGCAGGCCGGGGAGGAGGATCGCCAGGATCGTCGTCAACAGGACGTTGGCGACGACGGTCATCCACAGCGCTGGTGCGAGCGCAAAGACCGCTGCGAGCGCCGAGCAGACGAGCGCCACCCACTTGAGGAACTCGAACACCAACGACGGATCCCGGAGGAACAGTCGGGTGCCGAGGCGGGCACCGACGGCGAGTCCGAGCAATTGGAACGGCTCCACGAGTGCTGCGAGGTAACCCCGTTCGAGTTCGTTGAGTTGGTACACCTCCTCGTAGAGCAGGCTGGCGAGGGCGACGAACCCGATGAATGACACTGCGAGGAACGGCGTTGCGTACCAGATGCGCCGCAGCACGTCGACCTTCCACACGAGCCGCCACGCCTCACCGAAACTCGCACGAGGCTCCTCGGTCTCGACCGCTGCTGCAGACGCACCGGCGGCGCGGCGTTCCTGAGCGCCACGAACCGGGTCACGCATCCGGGTTCCGACCACGACGAGGAGGACCGTCGGGATGGCGAAGAGGAAGAACGGAGTCCGCCATCCGTAGTAGTACGCCAACGCCCCGGCGAGGAGCGGTCCGACGAACTGCCCCACGACGTTGGCGGCTCGGTGGAACGAGAACACCGCCGGCCGACGATCGACGGCGTAGTAGTCCGAGAGGAGCGAGTTGTGCGTGGGCGCAACAACGGCCGCACCGATACCCGAGCCGATGCGAGCGACGACGAGCATCCAGAGCGCCACCGCCGCACCGGTCATGATCGAGAACGACGCCCAGACGAGCGCCCCGAGCAGCGTGATGACGATCCGGTTCCCGGTGTCGGCCCAGTACGCAATCGGCAGCTGCAGCAGCAGCGAACCCAGCCCGATCAGCGCCAACATCGTCAGCACGCCCGCATTGGACAGACCGAACGCATCGCGGATGTTGGGCAACAGGATCCCGAATCCCGTGCGGTCGAGTTCGTCGACGGCGTTCAGTCCGAACAGGACGAGGATCGCCAGGAGCGGACCGTCACCGATCATCTCCTGAATCGCCCGACCCGGATGGCGCACGGTGGTGGCCCAACGGCGGGGGGCGATGACGCCCCTGCACGACTCTCGGAAGTCCTCCCAGGTGAGGCCGTCCCGGGTCGGTGTGGCGGTGGTCATCGGTCGACTCCACCGACAGAGCCGGTGGGTCCGTCGGGCATGGTCGGGGAGCCACCGCCGACCTCGACGAGCGCCTGTTCGGCCACGGCGACGCCCGGGTCATCGGGAACCTGCTCGACACCGGCATCGACGATGTGGTCCTCGGTGGCGGATCGCTCGAGGGCGAGCGATGCGATGCCGTGACGCCGTGCCAGCCAGCGGAGATAGCGGTCGCGTACTCGCCACCACAACCCACCGAGTCCGTCGGGCAGGAACAACAACACGAGCAGGACCCCGGCTCCGGTGGCAAAGAACGACCACGGCGCCGGCAGGAGCCACTGCGCGCCCCTCTGGAACACCGCCCCGAGGACGCCGCCGGTCAGGCTCGCCAGACCGCCGATCACCGTGGCCACGAAGACCGTCAGGCTCTCCTCCGGCAGGAACGTGGTGGCCCGGAACGCACCCTGTTGCAGCACGAACAGGACCCCGGCGATCGCAGCCACGGAACCGGAGATCGCAAAGGCGGTGAGCTTCGCCACGACGGGTGAGACGCCGAATGCGCTCACGCCCGGTTCGTTGTCGCGAAGCGCCACCAGGATCCGTCCCGTGCGACCTCGTCGCAGGCCGCGGAGGGCAACGAGCACCAGAGCGAGCACGACGACGGAGAAGTAGTAGAGCCGCAGCGGTGTGTCCACATCGATACTGCGCAGAACCGCAGGACGGTCGAAGGACTCGAGTGGGATCCACTCGGCGATGCGGTTGGAGAACAGCCATGCCGACGCCGCCAACGAGAGCGCCAGGGTGGTCACTGCGAGATAGAGGCCGTCGAGACGCAGCGCCGGGAGACCGACGAGCACCGCCACGACAGCCCCGGCGGCCGCTGCCACGACGATCGTGGTCAGGGGCTCCCAGCCGAGCTCCCCCATGGCCCGTGCGCCGACGGCCGCACCCACCCCCACGAAGGCCATCTGACCGAGCGACACCGGCCCGGCCCAACCTGTCAACACGACGATGGACACGCCGACGACGGCGAAGCTGACCACCGTTCCGGCCTTGAGCTGACCGTTGGTCCCGATGGCGAGCGGCCCGAGGAGCACGGCGGCACCGAGGAGGGTCCACATCCCGACGCTGACCCAGCGGAACTCCCTCAGGCGGGCGAGGGCCTTCGGCGCCGGCCGTACATCACCGACGCTGCGCCACGACGACGACGTGTCCCGTTCGGCCCGGGTCGCCCCGCGCCGTTGCAGGAGCAGGCTGATGAGGATCAACGCAGCGAGCACCGGTGCGAGCAGGAGCGGATCGCCGGTGTTCCACTCGATGCCCCGCTCGAGTAACCCGATCGCCACTGCTGCTGCGGCGATCGCCACCAAGTTGGTCATGCGACCGATGACCAGGGCCGCCAGTGCTCGCAGCACGACGGATAGGCCCAACCCCACGCCGAACGGGAGGCTCGTCACCCCGGCAGTGAGCATCACTGAAGCAAAGGACAGCACCGTGGCGAGTGTCCACACCTGCACCTCGAGACGATGGACCGGTACTCCGAGGAGCGCAGCACGCTCGACCCGATCGGCGCTCGCCCGCACGGCGACACCGGTGTCGGTGGCCCGCAGAAGGAACGCCAGGCCGATCATGAGCAGCGGGGCGATCAACACGGCGAGGAGATCGTTGGCATCGAACACGACACCGCCGAAGTCGAACGAGAACTCGAACGGTGGCGGGAGCGTCCGGATCGCCGGGCCCTCATCCCAGAGTTGTGGCAGGAGCAGTGCGCCGAACGCCAGCACCTGAGCCAGACCGATCGTTGCGACCGTCAGCAGTAGACGGGGCGAGGAGAAGAAGCGTCGCACGACGAGCAGATCTGCGAGCACGCCAACCACGACCGCAGCACCGAGGCCGGCGACGACGCCGACGATCCACGGGAGGCCTCCGAGCACCACGAGGAGTACCCCCAGCGTCGCCGGGAGGGCGCCGAGGTCGCCCTGGGCGAAGTTGATGACCCTGTTGGCCCGCCACACCAGCGCCAGTCCGAGCGCCCCGAGGGCGCCGAGCAGACCGAGCACCGCCCCTGATGCCATCGCCCCGACGGGCATGGGGAAGAACACGACCTGCAGCAGCAGGATGCCGAGCGCAGGGGCCAGCGGTGCGAGGCGCACCCACCACGAACGTTCACGCAGCGCAAGGGAGCCGATGCGTGCGGATCCATCTCTCTGGCCGGTCACCGAGGTCACCGCACCTCCCCGTGGCCGACCCGCTCACCCCCCTGGCTCGCTCGATCCGGCCCTCGAGGCGGACATTACCGCCAGTAGGCCCATCGATGGGGCGATCGCCACTCCCTACGGTCCGCAACATGCACGCCCGCCAGCGTCTCGGACCGGACACCGGCACACGCACCGACGGGTTCGGAAGGGTGCGACAGCTCCGTCCCGTCGCTCATCAGACCCGACTCAGTTCGCCGTTCTGGAACTGCAGTCGGCACGCCGATCGCTGGAGCTTGCCCGAGGACGTCTTGGGAACCGTGCCCGGTTCGACGAGCACGACCTCCTTGGGCGGAATCCCGACGGACTCGGTCACGGCAGCGACGATCCGACGGGACAACTCCTCGAGGTGATGGGACTCGCGGGTCTCGGCCACGACGATGATGCTCTGCGCTCCGTGGCGACCGTCGACGCCGAAGGCGATGGCGTTGCCCGTGCGAACCCCCTCGACCTCTCCCACCACCCGCTCGACATCCTGCGGATAGACGTTGCGACCTCCGACGATGATCACGTCCTTGATGCGTCCGCACACCACGAGACGGCCGTCGACGGTGTACGCCAGATCCCCGGTGTGGAGCCAGCCGTCACGAATGAGCTCGGCAGTCGCATCGGGCTGTCCGTAGTACCCCTCGGTCAGGGAGTTCCCGGTGATGAGCAGCTCCCCGACCAGCCGGTCCCCGAGCTGTGCCCCGGAGTCCGGGTCCACGACGCGGATCTCCAGGCCGGGCACCGCTCGTCCGAGGAAGACGAGTTCGATCGCGCCTCCCGATGCGGCGGGCACCTCGACAGCGACCCGCTCGGTCTCGAGTCGCAGACGGTCCACCACATCGGTCTGCAGTTCCGTACCCGGCGCGGAGAACGAGCCGGCGATGCACACCTCGGCCATCCCGAACGCCGGAAACGCCGTGTTGGATCGGAGCCCGAAACGGTCTCCAGCAGCGAGGAAGTTACGGAACGTCTCGGGGTCGACGGGTTCGGCTCCGTTGAGGAGGATCCGCACTCCCGACAGGTCCAGGTCCTCCTCGGTGCGACGCAACGCCCGGGCGGCGAGGGCGTAGGCGAAGTTCGGGCCGGCGGTCCCCGTGCCGGAGAACTCGCTGAGCCAACGCATCCAACGGATCGGTCGGGCGAGGAAGTCCTGAGGCGCTCCTTGGACGAGCGATCCGGTCAACGACATCGGAATGGTGAGCAGCCCGACCAGCCCCATGTCGTGGTAGAGCGGGAGCCACGACACGATGACGTCGTCGTCGGTGATCGCCGCCGCCTCGACAGCCCCCGTGAGGTTGTTGCAGATGCGTTCGTGGGTGAGCATCACCCCCTTGGGTTCCGATGTGGAGCCCGAGGTGAACTGAAGCACGGCGAGCGAACCCGGATCGATATCGACCCGCCGATAGTCCGAGGCGTCGGGACCGGTGGGGGCAGCGAGTTGATCCAGGCTCACGAACGGCGGATCGCCCTCCTCGGCGACCACGAACGGCGCCAGCTCCTCGTCGATCAGCACGAGGGTCGAATCCGACCGACGGATCCGGTTGCGGGTCTGGTCGATGAACTGTTCGATCGCACCCATCCGCATGGGTAACGGCATGGTCACCAGAGCAGCACCTGTCAGCCAGACCGCCTGGATGGACGTGATGAGCGACCGGGTCGTGGGGCCCAACAACGCCACGTGCGAACCGGGTCCCACCCCGAGCGCCTGGAGCCGGGCGGCGTACGCCCGAGCCTCGACGTGGAGTTGGGTCAGTGTGATCTGCTCGGAGTCGTCGCCGTTCACGAAGGTGATCGTCTGAGAGCTCCGTTCGGCCACGGCCTCGATACGCGACACGAGCGTCTCGGCACTGCTCACCGTGGGTCTCCGCTCACGACGCTGCGCCCGTGACGATGTTGACGACCTTGGGCGGTCGGGCGATCACCCGGGCCGGTTCGGTGCCTCCGAGGAGTGCAACCACCTTGTCCGAGGCGAGCGCCGCCGCTGTGCAGGTGGCCTCGTCGGCGTCGGCCGGCACGTCGAGCCGATCGCGCACCTTCCCGTCGACCTGCACGACGAGCGTGGTCATCGCCTCGACGAGCAGGGTCGGGTCGGCCTCCGGCCAGGCGAGTTCGTGGATGTGTTCTCCTCGGTGGCGTCGCTCCCAGAGCTCTGCTGCGATGTGTGGGGCGGTCGGGGCGAGCAGGAGCAACAGGGTGTCGACGGCGTGATCGAAGGACTCCTGCGACACTCCCGTGTCGCTGCGAGCCTCCCGCTGAAGATCGTTCACGAACGCCATGCACCGTGCAATCGCCACGTGGTACGACCACCGGTCGAACGCAGCGGTGACGTCGGCGATGAGCCGATGAGTGGCGCGGGTCAACGAGTCGTCGGCCGGACCAGCGTGCCGGTTCCACTCCGTCGAGGCGGGGAGAGCGAGTCGCCACACTCGGTTGAGGAATCGGGAACACCCCTCGAGCCCGACCGCCTCCCAGTCGACGTCCTCCTCGGGAGGCTTCACCGACAGGTGGCCGAGACGCAGGGTGTCGGCGCCGAGGGTGTCGATGATCTCCTCCGGAGCGACGAGGTTGCCCTTGGACTTGGACATCTTGGTCCCGTCGAGTCGGATCATGCCCTGGGTGAACAGCCGCTTGAACGGCTCCCGCAGGTCAGGTGTCGTGACGCCGAGGTCACTGAGAGCCTTGGTCATGAATCGCGCGTACATTAAGTGGAGAACAGCGTGCTCCGCCCCACCGATGTACTGGTCGACCGGCATCCACGACTCGACCGCCTCCCGCCGGAACGGTGCTGCGCTCGACCACGGATCACAGAAGCGGAGGAAGTACCACGACGAGTCGACGAATGTGTCGAGCGTGTCGGTCTCCCGACGAGCCGGGCCACCGCACTCCGGACAGGTGGCGTTCAGGAATCCCTCGTGGGACTGCAACGGTGACTGGCCGGTGGGGGTGAACTCGACGTCGTCGGGCGCGAGCACGGGGAGCTCGTCGAGGGGAACCGGCACCACACCGCAGGAGTCGCAGTACAGGATCGGGATGGGACAGCCCCAGAAGCGCTGGCGGGACACGAGCCAGTCACGCAGCCGGTAGTTGACCACGGACTCCCCGAGCCCGTGGGCGACGAGATGGTCCGTGGCGACCCGCTTGGCCTCGGCCACCCCGAGCCCGTTCAGGTTGCAGGTGGCGTCCTGCTCCTCCGTTGCCGCCGGGGAGTTCACATGGGGCCCGTCGCCGGTGTAGGCCTGCCCCTCGAACCCGTCGGGTCGCTGAACGGTCTCGATGATCTCCAGTCCGAACGCATCGGCGAAGTCCCAGTCACGTTGGTCCTCGCCCGGAACCGCCATCACGGCGCCGGTGCCGTAACTGCCGAGCACGTAGTCAGCGAGGTAGATGGGCACGGCCCGCCCGGTGAAC
This sequence comes from Actinomycetota bacterium, assembly GCA_016870275.1. Taxonomy (GTDB): domain Bacteria; phylum Actinomycetota; class Acidimicrobiia; order Acidimicrobiales; family Microtrichaceae; genus SXMI01. The sequence continues at coordinate 17,052 of VGBZ01000035.1, read as the reverse complement.
GGGTTGAGCGCCCAGGCCCCGGTGGGACACCCGCGGGTGGAGAGCTCCCCCTCCACCGCAAGACGGTCCACCTCGCTGGTGTGCCGGGCGCGGGCCACGAACGCTTCGACCTGCTCGGCGTACTCCTCGGCGACGATACGGGCCACGAGCGGGTGCTCGGGTGCCAGTACGCAGAACGTCATCCCGAAGCTCGTGTCGACGCGGGTGGTGAACACTCGAACGGCCGTCCCGTCGGGCAGGTCGGACCGATGCGATCCGTCGGCGTCCACGATCGCCATCTCGAATTCGACACCCTCGGACCGGCCGATCCAGTTCCTCTGCTGGATCACGACCCGCTCGGGCCACTCGAGCCCATCGAGGTCGTCGAGGAGTTGCTCGGCGTAGTCGGTGATCCTGAGGAACCACTGCTCGAGATCGCGTTGTTCGACCACAGCACCGGAGCGCTCGGCGGTCCCGTCGGCGAGCACCTGTTCATTGGCCAGCACGGTCTGGTCGACCGGATCCCAGTTGACCGTGGCGTGTCCTCGGTAGGCGAGCCCAGCTGCGAAGAGCCGCAGGAAGATCCACTGTGTCCAGTGGATGTAGGCCGGATCGTGGCTGCGGACCTCCCGTCGCCAGTCGTAGACCCCGCCGATCCGGGTGATCGAGCTGCGGAGTTCCTCGATGCGCTCGTCGGTGAAGCCACGGGGGTGGCGACCCGTGCGAATGGCGGCGTTCTCCGCCGGGAGGCCGAAGCTGTCGAACCCCATCGGCGAGAGCACCGCCTCGCCCTGCATGGTCCGGTAACGGGTCAGCAGGTCGCCGAAGGTGTAGTTCCGAACGTGACCCATGTGCGCCGCACCGGACGGGTAGGGGTACATGGACAACACGTAGGCCCGGGGCCTCGGATCGTCGTTGTCGACCTGGTAGGTACCGTGTTCCTGCCAGTAGGACTGCCAGCGCGGCTCGATCGTCTGGGGGTCGTAGCGTTCGAGGGTCCCCTCGTGGGTGTCGAACTGTTCCCCTGTGTCCGGTTGCGGCACGGCGGCATCGTAGGCGACGCCTCGGCGGGCACCCCTGCTCGCCGGGAAGGACTGATTCGTTCCGCCCCCCGGTGGGCGGTAGTGTCTCGGGACTTCGGGGCCGTAGCTCAGTTGGGAGAGCGCTTCCATGGCATGGAAGAGGTCGTGGGTTCGATTCCCATCGGCTCCACTCGACAGTCCTCGATGGGTCACGGGGGACATGAGCGGCATGCTGGAGCACACCATGGTCTCCGTGGAGCGGAACCCAATCCGATGAGCGGCTCCGCTCCCGACGCCCGCCACGGCGCCGCCTCGGTCCGCCTCGGTTCGTGGATGCTGATTGCGGGCACCGCCGGAGCGATCCTGGCCGTATTGACCTACGTCGACGTCTGGCAGATCAGCGACTCCCGTCCGACAATCTGGGCGGTCGTCGCCGCTGCGTGCGCGGTGCTCACGCTCGCTGGTGCGGCAACGCTCTGGTCGGGGATCACCGAGCGGGCTCGGGCCGAGGCGGCCCGACCGGACGAGCAGCCCTGAGCCCGGACGGCGAGCGGTTCGGCCTCACGCCGAGGCTGAACCGGTGCGCTCCTCGGGCGTCCGCCAGTCGATGCGATCCGCATCGACGTAGAGCCGTTCGAGGCGATAGGTGCTCCGTTCCTCGGTCTGGAACACGTGGACGACGACATCCCCGTAGTCGAGCAGGACCCACCGGCGGGCGTCGGTGCCCTCGATGGAACGGGGCCGACGGCCGAACCGATCGGCGAGTTCGGCCTGGACGTGATCGGTGATCGCCTTTACCTGACGGTCGTTGGTTGCGGTCACGACCACGAACACGTCGCAGATGCCGAGGATCGGGGCCACGTCGATGATGACCGGATCCAAGCCACCCTTGGCGTAGGCGGCGTTGGCGGCCATGACTGCAACGTCGCTCGGGGAACCGTCGCTCGGGGAACCGTCTGCTGGGGCGAGGTCGTTCAACCGGCACCTCCCCCGACCACCACGATCACGTCGGCGAGCGTCGGGGCGACCGTGGCCGGACCGGCCTCGACGCCGAGTTCCTCGGCGAGTCTTCGGGCCATCGGTTCAGCCGCTGGAGCCACCCATTCAACCCGAGTCAGTGGAACGTCGAAGGATTCAGCGTTACCCACCGAGGCCACGAGTCCGCCCGACTCGACCACCTTCGGTCCGAGCGGGGCCGTTGCCGCTGGGTCGACCGTGCCGTTCAGGATCCGCGTGCGGGGACGTTGGCCGGGAAACGCCGAAATGGGCGCCGCAATGGTCCGGGCCGTGAACGACGGCAGGGTCGCAGCATCGGGCACGGTGATCACGAAGATCGATTCGGGTTGCGGGATCGTGACGGTCGGGAGCTGTTCGAAGACGTACTCGCCGGCGAGCAACTCTGCGATCACCGATCCGAGCGCCCCGCCGGTCCCGGCGACACTCTTGCCGGCGAGCGCAGTGAGCAGTACCTCCCAGACCTGCTGTTGACGCAACGAGCGGTTGTCGACGGTCTCTCCACGGCCGACGATGGAGAGATAGTCGACGATGTTGGACCCGTCGATGGTCAAGTTGCCGGAACGGTAGGAGATCGGAGCGTCAGCAGGATCGATCGGAGGATCGGTGAAAAGCGGCGCCGGAGAGAGGTTCTCGAAGTTGTCGACCTCGACGGGACCTGCGAGTCCACTCAACGCCACCGTGTCTGCGGCAGTGACTGCATCCGCAGAGGTGAATCCGAATCCGACTCCGCGACCGAGGCGATCACGGAGTGCATCGAGTCCCCCGGCGGTGTACACCTGACCCAGTTCGAGTTGCGGTGACGTCTCTGTCGGCGGGACGAACAGTCGAGAGCTCGTCGGGATGACCATCCCACCGGACCCGTCGGGTTCTCCCACGACGATCAGCGCCCCGGCCAACCCGCCCGCCGAATCCTCCACGGCGATGAGATCGACCGGCGTCGGCTCGACCTCGGCCACGTAGCCGGGGGCGGACGGGTCGGTGACCGCAGGAGTTCCTCCGGTGATCTTCAAACTCGCCTGCCAGCCGAGCCAGCCGAGCGCCGCCAGCGCTATGACAGCAGCGACTGTCGCCGCCGCCCACCAACCGGTGGTCCGGCGCCGGCGGACCCGCTGGGCGCCCCGACCGACCCGAGCGTGCTCGGGAAACTGTCGGCGACGAACCACAGGAGCGACTGCTGGGCCATCAGAAACCTCCGAGGATGGTGTCTCTCCGAGCGTCAACTGCTGAAACCCGCCATTGGTCTCAACAATAGGTGGCTCGCACAGCGGAACGAAGCCGGACGCTCAGTCGCAGTCCCGTCGGTACAACCCTTCGGTGTCGATGAGGCATTCCACCTCCGGTGGCACCAGGTGTCGAATGGACAGTCGGTCAGCGACCCGGCGACGGATCGCCGTGGAAGAGATGTCGAGTTGGGTCGCTTCGACGCGTTGCGCACGATTGATCACCCCGGGGATGTCCGCAGCCGGTGCGCCCGGACGATCCACGAGTGCCACCGTCACGCCTCGCAGGCACTCGCCAGCGTCCCACCACGTGGGAACCCGCAACGCTGCGTCCACCCCCAGGATGACCACGAAGTCGACGTCGGGCTCGTCACGCCGCAGGTGCCCGAGCGTTCGAGCAGTCGTCGTGCGACCCCCGAGGCGAATCTCGACGTCGGCTGCCGCGACTGCCGGCGAATTCCGGCCCGGCGACTCCCAGTCGGGTGTCGCTGCCGCAGCCATGGTCAACCGAAACCTCGTTCCGACAGGGGTGATACGCCGCTCGGCAGACTTCTGCCACGGGTCGTTGGCGACGACGAGGCGGACCGAGTCGAGCGCCAGTGCCTCCCCGACCTCAGCGGCAACGACGAGGTGCCCGACGTGAGGCGGATCGAAGGTTCCGCCGAGGAGTCCGACCCGGGGAACGGGCATCGCCGGAGGTTACCGAGCGCCGTGAAGGTTTCCTCAGGTTTTCCTGTGACTTCCTCAACTCCGAGCCACATCAGCCGATGGGAAGGCGCCGGAACTCACGCTGTGCGCCTCCGGCGAAGGATCGACGGCGACAGCCACCAACCGGCAGAACAGGGGATCTCAAAGATGAGCGACTCCGTGGGTGCCTACCTGAATGCAATCGGCACCGTACCGCTACTGACCGCCGCTGATGAGCGGGAACTGGCTCAGGTGATCGAGGACGGCGCCGAGGCACTCGCTGCGAAGCAGGCCGGGCAGAAAGGCCGGACGCTGGATCGTCGAATCGCTGCAGCTGAAGCGGCGAAGGACCGATTCATCCGGTCGAACCTGCGCCTCGTCGTGAGCGTGGCCCGCCGCTATCCGCTCCCCCAGGGTATGGACCTGCTCGATCTGGTTCAGGAGGGGAACATCGGCCTCGAGCATGCCGTCGACAAGTTCGACTGGCGCAAGGGTTTCAAGTTCTCCACCTACGCCACGTTCTGGATCCGTCAGGCAATCGGACGGGCGCTGGACCAGAAGGCCTCGCTGGTCAGGCTGCCGGGTGATCGCTCCGCCAGCCTGCGTGCGGCTCTCCGCCAGAGCGCCGGCACCGGCGAGGAACTCAGCGACGAACTCGCGCTCCTTCATCGGCTCGCCAGCCCGACGTCGCTCGATCGAAGCGTCGGCGACGACCACGGCAACGACCTCGGCGACCTCATCGCCGACGACGGCCCGGGCCCGGAACACGAGTTGCTCGACGAAGAGCACCGGCAGTGGCTGTGTTCGCTGCTCGATTCCCTCGACGGGCGGGCACGGAGCGCCGTCGAGCAGCGGTTCGGGTTCCTCGACGGCCGCAAGCGGAGCTACCGGGAGGTCGGCGACGACCTCGGCATCACCGCCGAGGCTGCCCGGCGACTCGTGAAGCGTTCCGTGACCGCAGTGCGCCAGCGTGCGCTCGCCAGCAACTACTGATCCAGCCCCGCCAACTGGCTTCGGCCCCGGGCGACACCACGGTTAGCCTGACGTGGTGGCCATCGATCACCCACCGTGGACGCCGACCAGCTGGCAGGAGCGGCCAGCGGCACAACAACCGGAGTGGCCGGATCCGGCTGCGCTCGACGGGGTCCTGAAGACCCTCTCGGGCTACCCGCCGCTGGTCTTCGCCGGCGAGGCCCGCCAACTGACCGACTCCCTCGCCCGTGTGGCTGCCGGAGAGGCCTACCTGCTCCAAGCCGGCGACTGTGCCGAGTCCTTCGAGACCTTCTCGGCCAACTCCATCCGGGAACGCCTGAAGATCATCCTCCAGATGGCCGTTGTCCTCACCTACTCCGCCGGCGTGCCGACGGTGAAGGTCGGCCGGATCGCTGGGCAGTTCGCCAAGCCACGTTCGTCGGATGTTGAGACCATCGACGGGCAGAGCCTGCCGAGCTTCCGCGGCCACATGGTCAACGACGTCGAGTTCTCCGAGGCGGCGCGACGTGCTGACCCGGCGCGACTCGTCGAGGCCTACCACCAGTCGGCAGCCACGCTGAACCTGCTGCGAGCGTTCACCAAGGGCGGGTTCGCCGACCTGAGCCGGGTCCACCACTGGACCCAGGAGTTCGTGAGGACCAGTCCGGAGGCTCGCCGCTACGAGACGCTCGCCGATGAGATCGACCGAGCCCTCCGGTTCATGCGGGCGACCGGAATCGACCCAGCCGATCAGGCAACGCTGCACGAGGTCGACTTCTACACGAGCCACGAGGCGTTGGTGCTCGGCTACGAGTCAGCGCTGACGCGGATCGACTCGCTCACTGGTGAGCACTACGACTGCTCGGCGCACATGGTGTGGATCGGCGAGCGCACACGGGCGCTCGACGGCGCTCACGTCGAGTTCTTCCGAGGCATCGCCAATCCGATCGGATGCAAACTCGGTCCCACCGCCACCGTCGAGGAGACGCTGGCGTTGTGTGAGGTCCTCGACCCCGACCGCACCCCGGGTCGGCTCACGTTGATCACCCGGATCGGCGCTGAGCGAATCGCCGAGGTGCTGCCTCCGCTCATCGAAGCCGTTCGCAGTGCCGGCCATCCGGTGGTGTGGTCGTGCGATCCGATGCACGCCAACACCTTCACCAGTCCGAGCGGCCGGAAGACCCGACACTTCGACCAGATCCTCGGCGAGTTGCGCGAGTTCTTCGCCGTGCACCGCTCGCTCGACTCCTGGCCGGGCGGGGTTCACGTCGAGTTGACCGGCGACGATGTCACGGAGTGTCTCGGCGGGGCCGAGAACCTGGCAGACGACCAACTCGATCTGCGCTACGAGACCATGTGTGATCCTCGCCTGAACGGCCGGCAGTCGCTCGACCTGGCATTCGGCGTGGCGGACCTGCTCCGAACCTGAGTCCCCACACGATTTGGGGCCGAGAGTGGTCCGTCGCAACCCGTCCCGACGGATGCATGCGGAGCATGGTGAGTTGTCACTCGAGGTGAACACCCGTCATCGGGAATCGCTGCCTCAGGCTTCGGCGTTGTCTCGCACATGCCCGCTCCGCCTGAGTCACGCATCGCTGCTGAACCGGTTGAGCTGAGCGACCTTCGCCGCCGCATCGATGTCCGTCTCGCCGAGGTCCTCGATGCCGAACACTCCCGTTGGTCGTCCTTCGACGGTCTGCTCGACGAACCGATCAGCCGCCTCCGAGCCTTCAGTACCAATGGCGGCAAGCGGCTTCGTCCGGCGTTCTGTCACCTCGGCCACATCGCCGCCGGAGGCGACCCCGGCAACATCGGCGTGCTCGACGCCGGAGCCGCCCTCGAACTCCTCCACGTGTTCGCCCTCATCCACGACGACGTCATGGACGGCTCGTCTCTCCGGCGTGGTGAGCCGACGATCCATCAGCATTTCGGTGACCGACACGCTGTGAGCGACTGGATCGGCGAGTCACGCCGTTTCGGAGAGGGGGTCGCCGTCCTGGTCGGCGATCTCGCGCTCATCCTCGCTGACAGCTTGCTGAGCGCCGCCGGTCCGACAGCGTGGACGATCTACAACGAGCTCCGAATCGAACTCGTCATGGGGCAGCTGCTCGACATCGTCTCGGCGGCGTCTCCTCTCCAGGATCCAGAGATCTCGCAGAAGATCTCCCTGTTCAAGTCGGCCAAGTACACCGTCGAACGTCCCCTGCACCTCGGAGCAGCCCTCGCCGGTCGGCTCGACGAGTGCGCCGAGGCCTTCACGGGTTATGGCCTCCCGGTCGGTGAGGCGTTTCAGCTGCGCGACGACGTGCTCGGAGCATTCGGGGACGAGTCCAAGCTCGGCAAGCCTGTCGGCGGTGATTTCCGTGAGAACAAGCCCACACAACTCGTGCTCCACGCCCAGGCAGTGGCCCAGGATCAGCATTTGTCGCCAGCGCTCGAGGTGCTGGCACACCTCGGGGACCCGGACCTTACGCCAGTTCAGATCGTGGCCATCCAAGAGGTGATCGAGGCCACCGGCGGACGGGCCGCTGTCGAGAATCGGATCGATTCGCTCCTGTCCGAGGCAGTCGACGCTCTCGACTCCATAGACCTCGAGCGTGATGCGCAGGATCAACTCGTCGACCTGGCGCTCTACTGCGCCCATCGTGATCGGTGATCCGGTGCCACCACAGCGGCCGACCCTTCGGGATGATCCGGCTCGTGTTGCCGGAGTCCGGTCGACGGGCCCGCAACCTGGAAAAGAAACCCGCAAGCGACCCAATTACCGCACCCTAGGAAAAGGAGCCTGACATGGAGATCGTCGTCGTCGGCGCAGGCCTCGGAGGCTTGTCCGCAGCTTGTCATCTCACCGGACTCGGGCACGACGTGACCGTGCTGGAGCGGGCATCGACCCCGGGCGGCCGAGCCGGTTTGCTCGAGCTTGACGGCTACTCCTTCGACACCGGTCCGACCGTGATGACTATGGTCGACCTGCTCGATGATGCGTTTGCCGCCGTGGGTGCCGATCGGGCAGACCACGTGGAACTCACCCGCCTCGACCCTGCGTATCGGGCGTTGTTCGCCGATGGCTCCGAGCTGCACGTGGCCGCCGGCCGGGAAGCCATGACTCAGGAGATCAGGGAGAAGATCGGGCCTCAGGACGCCGAGGCGTTCGGTCGGTTCGCCGACTGGCTCGCCGAGCTCTACGAACTCGAGCTCCCCAACTTCATCGACGCCGACCTGTCGAGCCCGTTGGACATGTTGCGTCGTCCGATGGCGCTTGTGAAGCTGCTCCAACTCGGAGGGCTGCGCAAGCTGCACAAGGTCGTCGGTGAGTACTTCCGCGACGAACGTCTGCACCGGATCTTCTCGTTCCAGGCGATGTACGCCGGACTGTCTCCGTTCGAGGCGCTCGCCATCTACGGTGTCATCACCTACATGGATTCCGTCGCCGGGGTCTACGGGGTCCAGAATGGGATGCACTCCGTCCCCCGCGGCCTGGCTGATGCCGCTGAGAAGGCCGGGGCACAGTTTCGCTACAACGAGGTCGTCGAGCGGGTCACGACCGATGCCGCCGGACAGGCCAACGGTGTCCTCCTCGCCGGTGGTGAGCGTCTCCGGGCCGATGCCGTGGTCATGAACGCAGACGTCCCGGTGGCCTACCGCCAACTGCTCGGCGCCCAACCACCGCTTGTGACCCGGGTCGGCCGCTACTCCCCATCGTGTGCGGTCTGGCTCGCCGGAGTCAGGGGCGACCTCCCCACTGGGACCACCCACCACAACATCCACTTCGGTGAACAGTGGGATGAGGCGTTCACCGCCTTGCTGCGTGATGGAACGCGGATGCCCGATCCGTCGATCCTCGTGACCGCTCCCACTGTGACTGATCCGCACCTCGCTCCTGACGATCGACACATCCTCTACGTGCTCGAGCCGGTCCCGAATCTCGATGGCCGGATCGACTGGCACCGTGAACGGGACGTGATCCGCAACCAGCTCGCACGTCGGATCGTCGAGCTCGGCTACCCGGCCGACGTGGAGGTGGAGCACCTCACCGACCCGCTCGACTGGCAGGCCCAGGGCATGGAGCGGGGAACGCCGTTCGCCCTCGCTCATCGGTTCTTCCAGACCGGGCCGTTCCGTCCACACCTCGAGGATCGTCGGCACCCCGGGGTCGTGTTCGTCGGATCGGGAACGATTCCCGGCGTGGGCATTCCGATGGTGTTGATCTCGGGCAAGCTCGCTGCAGCTCGAGTCGACCGAATGGCGCGATCCTCGAGGAGAATCCGGTGACGACGACCGCTGCGATCCGGGCCGACAGGCGACCACGGGGCGTCCCGTTCGGCACGCCGCGCCGAACAGTGTCGCTTCAGGAGAGCTACGCCCGCTGCCGTGAGTTGAACCGGGCATACGGCACCACCTACTACTGGGCGGCCCAGGTGCTCCCCCGAGTGGTGCGCCACCACGTCCACGCCCTCTACGGATTCTGCCGCTACGCCGACGACATCGTCGATGATCTGGGTCCGGTTCCCGTCGATGTCCGATCTCGAGCGCTCGCTGATTTCGGTGATCGATTCTTCATCGACCTCGCCGCTGGGGACTCGAACGACCCGGTACTCAAGGCAGTCGTGCACACCGTTCGCGCCTTCGATCTCGATGCGTCGTACTTCCGCCGTTTCCTCAACTCGATGACCATGGATCTGACCGTCGATTCCTACCGGACATGGGACGATCTGCTCATCTACATGGACGGCTCCGCAGCGGTGATCGGCGAGATGATGCTTCCGATCCTCGGCCCTGAGGACATCGACGCCACCCGCCCGCACGCCATGGACCTCGGCAACGCATTCCAGCTCACCAACTTCATACGGGACGTGGGCGAGGATCTCGATCGCGGCCGGGTCTACCTGCCGCTCGACGACCTCGAACGATTCGGCGCCGATCCGCGGTCGCGCACTGTCTCTCCCGAGTGGATCGCAGCGCTGAGGTTCCAAGTCGACCGGTGCGCTGAGCTGTACCGGTCCGCCGACGTGGGAATCTCCATGCTCCCTCCGGAATCGGCCACGGCGATCCGCACGGCCCGAATCCTGTACTCCGAGATCCTCGACCAGGTCGCCGCACACGGCTACGACGTGTTCTCACGTCGAGCCCGTGTGGGCTCGGCCCGCAAGCTCGCAGTGGCGGCAAGCAACCTCGGAGGTGGAACCATCCGTCGCCAGCTCAGCCGGAACCGGACCTGATCACAATGCGCTCCGAACAGTTCCAATACCTCGGAGTCATGGCGCTGTGCGTGCTGATCACCCTTCCTCTCGAGTTCGTCCTCGGTGCCCGCGTGTACCGGCGGCCCCGCCGGCTGATCCGCACGATGCTCCCGACATTTGCAGCGTTCGTGGCCTGGGACGTGATCGCCATCCGGCTCGACCACTGGACGTTCTCGCCCACCTACACCACGGGCTGGAAGGTGGGGAACATCCCCGTCGAGGAGCTGACGTTCTTCGTGGTCATCCCGTTGTCCGCCCTACTCAGCTTCGAGGCGGTCCGTACCGTCCAACGACATGGCTGGCTCGGCGCACTCCGGCTCGGGGTGTTCGGGCGGTTCCTGAGCCCTGCTGGGCGAGACGTCGCAGACGGGGGCACCGCCGCTCGGCGGCCCTCGGAGGAGCTGGTCTGATGCCGTGGTACACCGTCCTCACCGCAGCGGCGATCGTCGCCGTCGTGGCCGCTGAACTCCTGTGGATCCGCTCGGGCATCTTCCGGATCCCGGCGTACTGGATCGCCATAGGTATCTGTGCGGCGTTCCAGGTCCCAGTCGATGGCTGGCTCACCAAGTTGTCGTCCGTGATCGTCATCTACAACCCCGAGGTGTTCTCCGGTGTCCGGATCTTCTGGGATTCACCGCTGGAGGACTGGGGATTCGGGTTCGCCCTCATGACACTGGCCCTGTCGCTCTGGGTCCGCCAAGGAAACGGGAGCGACGGTGACGCCCACGCCGCCGACGGCGGAGATGTTGCGGTTTCGACCCGCAGCGAGTCCGGCCGGGCCTCACGTGCGAGCCTGTCGGAGTGAGCCCCGATTCCGAAGCACGTGGAGATGCCGGAGATCGCAATGTCGAGACCGTCATCCTGGTCGACTCCACCGGCGCCGAGATCGGATTGGCGGACAAGCTCGCCGCCCACCAGGGCGCCGGTGCGCTGCACCGGGCGTTCAGCGTGTTCCTGTTCAGTTCCGACGGAAGGATGCTGATCCACCGACGGGCCTCCACCAAGCACCACTTCCGGGACCTGTGGACGAATGCCTGCTGCAGCCACCCCCGACCCGGCGAGACCATCGTCGAGGCGAGTGTTCGCCGGGTTCGTGAAGAACTCGGCATCGACGTTCAGCCCGGTGACCTGCATGAACTCGCCAGCTTCGTCTATCGGGCCTCCGACGAAGCGTCCGGACTCGTCGAACACGAGTGGGACCACGTCGTGTCCGGACGCACCGATGACGACCCCGTGCCGGATCCCGGCGAGGTCGGCGAATGGCGCTGGGTCGAACCGGAGTCCCTCCGGTCGGAGCTCGAATCCGACCCCACACGTTTCACTCCGTGGTTCCCGCTGGCGTGGACGATCCTGCGGGACGCGGCTGCGCCGGTATGATTCTTGATCCAACGGGTCAGGTTTGGGAGAATCAACTTTCGCACGGTTCCCACCCGTCCCCCGTCCCCGGAGCGACACGTGACGACGATCGAGTTCGACACCGACGGTCAGCCATCCCTCGATGGCATCCAACTCGACCCCGACACGGTCGCCGACATCCAGAAGTTCGAGGCGCAACTCGCCCGGTATCTCGCTGAGGAGATCGACGAGGACGTCTTCAAGGTGTTCCGCCTCGCCAACGGCGTGTACGGCCAGCGTCAGGGCGGCCACAACCAGATGATCCGGATCAAGGCGCCCTACGGCGCCATCCTCCCCCACCAACTCGAGAAACTCGCCGACATCTCCGAGCGCTACAGCCGAGGCTGGGGGCACCTGACGACCCGCCAGAACGTGCAGTTCCACTTCGTCCAACTCGAACAGGTCCCCGAGGTTCTCTGGGATCTCGCCACCGTGGGCATGACCACCCGGGAGGCCTGTTCCGACACCGTTCGCAACGTCATGGGCTGCCACCTCGCCGGGGCGTGCCCGCACGAAGTGCTCGACATCCAGCCGTGGGCCGAGGCGACGTTCCGCCACTTCTTGCGCAACCCGATCGCACAGCGACTCCCCCGCAAGTTCAAGATCAACTTCTCCGGATGCGTCACCGACTGCGGCCAAGCCATGTTCAACGACGTCGGAGTCGTCGCCGTAACCCGTCAAGTCGAGGACGGAACGCTCGAATCGGGATTCCGGGTGTTCGTCGCCGGTGGACTCGGTGCGAATCCGCACCCGGCACTCGCTCTCGAGGAGTTCACGACCCGTGACGAACTGCTCCCCACACTTGAGGCGTGCGTTCGCGTGTTCGAACAGGCCGGCAACCGGGACAACAAACTGCGGGCTCGGATGAAGTGGCTCGTCGACACCCTCGGATTCGAGGAACTGCAGCGACGGATCATCCACTCGAGGAAGTTCCTCCTCGCTTCGTCATCGTGGCCGGGCGGAATCCCGACAGAGGTCGCCGAACTCGGCGACTCCCCCGCCGGCAGGGGCACCGGACCCGTCACGTCTCTCGGCCAGGGCGTTCCGGTGGCGCTGACGGGAACCTCGGCGTACACCCGCTGGGAACAGGCCAACGTGGTGCGCGGTCTGGCCAAGGGAACGGTGTCGGCGCTGGCGTGGTCCCGGCTGGGCGATGTGACCGCCGCCCAGTTCCGAGGGCTGGCAGCGATCGCCCGTGACTTCAGCACTGAGGTCCGGATCACCAACCGCCAGAACTTCGTTCTGCGCGGACTCGCCGAGTCCGACCTGCAGGCCCTGTTCGAGCGACTCGATTCCATTGGCATGGCCCAACCCGGCGCTGAACTGGCTCGCGATGTCGTGGCCTGCCCCGGTGCCGACACCTGCAACCTCGCCGTGACCCAATCGCGTGGTCTGGCGTCAGCCATCGGGGAAGCACTCGAGGCCGCAGGACTCGCCGAGGTCGACGGCATCCGCACGAACATCTCCGGTTGCACCAACTCCTGCGGCCAGCACCACATCGCCGACATCGGATTCTTCGGCGCCGAACGGCGCGCCCGCGGCCGGAGTGCACCCGGTTACCAGTTGTTGCTCGGCGGCTACGTCGGACAGGAGCAGATCCACTTCGGCCAGAAGGCGCTGCGCCTCCCGGCCAAGGCCGTACCGGAGGCCGTCGTCCGGATCGTGGCGGCCTACCGGGATGAACGCCGTATCGGCGAGGACTTCCGCACCTACCTCGAACGCAGCGGAGGAATCGGCGGCGTCACCGAGATGCTCGCCGACCTCGACGAGTTCCCCGATCCCGAGGCGCACCCCGAGTACTACGTCGACTACGACGAGACCGGCCCCTACGAGGCATCGGTCGGCGATTCGGAGTGCGCCGTCTGATGTCGCTGGAGATCACGGTCGCCGGCGAGTCCTCGGGACACGACCCCGTCCCGGGACCGTTCACGCCAGCATCCTTTTCTGACGATCAACTCCACGATCTCGCTGCGAGCTTCGAGTCGGCGGACGCAACCGACATCATCGACTGGGCAGTCAGTTCCTTCGGCCCACTGCTGTCGCTCACGGCCTCCATGACCGACGCTGTGCTCGTCGACCTCGCCGTGCGTGTTGCGCCTGCGATCGAAGTGGTGTTCATCGACACGGGCTACCACTTCCCTGAGACGCTGCAGACCGTCGAGCAGGTCCGCCGGCGTTACGGCCTCAACCTGCGGATCATGACGGTCCGTCCACACGATCAGGCGCTCTGGGAGGCCGATCCCGAAAACTGCTGCTCAGCGGTGAAGGTGGGCCAACTCGACCGTGCGCTCGCCGGCAAGGCCGCGTGGATGTCGGGACTGCGTCGCTCCGAGGCGGCCTCTCGCGCCGGCACGCCGATCGTGTCCCGCGACCTGCGCGGTCTGGTCAAGGTCAACCCGATCGCCAACTGGGACGCCGACGACGTGGCGGACTACATCACCCGACACGATGTGATCGTCAACCCCCTCACGTTGCAGGGCTACCCGTCGATCGGATGCATGCCCTGCACCCACCCCGTCGCCAAGGGCGACGATCCGAGATCCGGACGCTGGGCGGGCTCGGAGAAGACCGAGTGCGGGCTCCATCTGGACTGACTCGGGCACGTCACTGCGTGGCAGGAGGTCCCACGCTCGCTCGAACCACCCGCCTCGGAGTGTGGCTCAGGCGCCGCAGGCGCTCAGGGCTCATCCCCGTCGAGCACGCGGGGCAGTGTCTCCGGTGTGGCGGGGCGACCATCGGGACCCTTCGGGTGGTCGTTGTCGAACCACTCCGGGCCGTTCCAGAACCAGTTGTCGGAGACGACGGCATCGAGCCGGTTGCGGGCGAAGCCCTCCGGGTGGTGGTAGTCCCGGGCGAGGTCGCCCGAGCGGGGACGTCCTGGCATCTGGAATCCATCCCCTGAGTGGCGGCCGCGCTTGGAGAACGGACCGAACTTCGGGGTGTCGGAACCGGGGACCTGCGTCACCCAGAACGGTCCGATCTCGACCTCCTTGAATTCCTGAACGGGCCACATGCTGTAGATCAGCTCCATGAGGGCCCGGGACGCCTCGTTGTCCTTGTGGGCGTAGCCGTACACCCACCGGAGATGGGGGTAGAACTCATCGACGATCGCCTGCAGTTCGTAGGCGACAGTGAACGCCACCGCCTGGCGACGGAAGTCAGGGTGCGTCCAGATGTCCAGGATGAAGCACTCGTCACGGGCGAGGTGGATGGGGAGCAGGCCCCGCTTGGCGTCGCTCGGTTGCGGCGTGTAGGTGAGCAACCACATCTTGGACACCGTGGTGTCGGTCGGAACGTGGATCGCCAGCGCCACGAACCCCCCTTGGGCGAAGAACGGCTTCATGAGTTCCAGCCGTTCCGGTGGCTCGATCTGGGCCAGGTACGGATCGTTCGGGTCGAACACCGCACGGAAGGAGTACTCCTCGCCGGCGGGCGGCTTCTCGTCGGCAATGAGCGGCAGCGGACGGGCGAAGATGATGCACTCCGTCACCCGCGGCTTGTAGCGGTCGACTCGCCCGGTGATCCGATCTACCAGCGACACGTCGGTCTCCTGTTCGGTTCGGGGTGTCGGGTTCTCCAACACGCCAGCGCCACCGTAGCGGCCACTCGGCGCACGGCTGCAGCGCCGAGCGGGGACCCGCACGACGAGCGGGACGAGCTAGACGAGATGATCGACGAAGCGCTCGAGCTGGCGCAGGTTGCGGCACTCGAAGGTGCCGTCGCAGTGGATGCCGTACTCGCCGACAATCGAGTCGCCGGTGTCCCAGTACGCCCGGGGCTCGGGGTTGAGCCAGTAGACGTGCCGGGCACGGTGACGCACTTCCTTGAGCACCCAGCTGTTGGAGGCGTGGTAGTTGTTCCGGGCGTCGCCGAGCACGATGACCGTCGTCTTGGGTCCGACCTCGGTCCCCCACCGCTGCCAGAACACCTCGAGCGCGTGTCCGTAGTCGGAGTGGCCGTCCACCCAGACCACGTCGGCTTCGGTGTTGACCCGATGAACCGCCTCGACGATGTCCTCGGTGCCCTCGAAGAAGCGAGTGACCTCATCGATCCCGTCGATGAACACGAACGACCGCACCTTGGAGAACTGCGACGAGATGGCGTGGACCAGGTGCAGGGTGAAGCGGGCGAACGCAGCGACGGATCCCGAGATGTCGGCGACGACGAAGATCTCCGGCTTCGATGGACGCGGGTAGCGGAACTTCGGCTCAGCGGGGACCCCGCCGTAGCTGAGCGAGTGACGCACCGTGCTGCGGAAGTCGAGCGGCCCCTTGCGACCGTGACGCCGTTTGCGGGCGAGCCGCACGGCGAGCCGACGGGCGAGCGGCTGCAACGTCTTGCGCAACGAGATCATCTCCTCCCGGCTGGCGTGCATGAAGTCGATGTCCTCCGGCAACGGCTTGCGCAACGTCTTGGCCATGGCGTCCACTCCCCGGTCGGCCACGAGCCGGCGACGGATCTCGGCTTCGATCTCCTGCTTGAGCTGGGCGATGCGGTGTTCGTACTCGTCGTGTTGCAGGCGCTCCTCGAGAGGAGTGAGTTGCTCCGGTGCATCACTTCGGGCCTGATCGAGGAGTTGCTCGAGCATCTCATCGAGGTCGAGGTTCCGCAGCGTGCGGTACAGGTAGTAGGTGCCGCCGACCGGCCGCCCGGGCTCCATCCCTGCGTAACGACGAACTGCTTGACGGGCCATGGCACGGACCATTGCGTCGTCACCCTGCAGGAGGGCCTGGAAGAGCATCTGGGCGAGTTCCTCCGGCGTCAGCGCATCGCCGGGTCCGCCTTGGTTGGCCGGCCGCTCACCGGTGGGTGCACCGGCAGCGTCGTCGAGGTCGTCGGGGGACGCTGCGGCGTCAGGCTCGTCGAGGGCGTGCTCGCTGCCTCGGATCGAGAAGTAGACCTCGAACACGGTGGAGAACGCCCGCCAGTGCGAGTGGTTCTTGACCATCGTGGCGGCGAGTGAGTACTTGAACGCCTCGCGGTCGTCGAGCGGGATGCATCGCACGGCGTCGGCGGCGTCGAGGTGCTCGGTGAGGCTCACTGGGATCCCCGCCTGTCGGAGTTCGACGACGAACCCGCCGAGCAGATCGATGAGCGCATCTCCCGGGCCGGAGTCGATCCCTGCGGCGGCGCCAGGGGCGACTGGCACCCTGTCGGGAGACGTCCCATCGCCTGTCACCACTTGGCCGGTCACCGGCCAGCGACCCCCGGGGACCCACCCGGCCGGCCCGGACCGGGCGGCTCGGCAGAGAGCTCCTTGGCGGCCTTGGCGATGTCGGACTGGTACTTGAGCAGGATGTTGAGCGTGGAGGTCGCCGTCTCGGCGTCGACGTGTTCCACTCCGAGGAGTACGAGCGTGCGAGCCCAGTCGAGCGTCTCGGAGACCGACGGGGACTTCTTCAACTCGAGTTGGCGGATCGACCGGACGATCCGGGCGATCTCATCAGCGAGCGCCTCGCCGACGCCGGGAACCTTGGTGAGCACGATCTCCTTCTCACGGTCGAGGTCGGGGTAGTCGAC
>VGBZ01000034.1 GCA_016870275.1 Actinomycetota bacterium | reverse complement strand
CTCCTCCGGGTCCGCCTCCGGCCTCCCCGCCTCCTCAGGGTCCGCCTCCGGCCGCCCCGCCTCCTCCGGGTCCGCCTCCGGCCTCCCCGCCTCCTCCGGGTCCGCCTCCGGCCGCCCCGCCTCCTCCTCTGCAGTAGGAGGTGACCCGGCCCATCCGGGTTGGGCGGCGTGGACCGGCGCTGTAGAACATGGTCGTGGGTACCGGTGACCTCATCCAACTGACACAACAACTCGTCGACGTCGAGTCGGTGAGCTTCGCCGAGGGTCCCCTCGTCGACCTGATCGCCGCTGAGCTCGCCGATCTCCCACACCTGAAGGTCGACCGGATCGGCGACAACCTCGTGGCCCGTACCGACCTCGGCCGCAACCTGCGGATCGTGCTCGGAGGCCACACCGACACCGTTCCGGTCAACGACAACCTCCCGGCCCGACTGATCGACGGTGAGGTGTGGGGGTGTGGGGCCGCCGACATGAAGGGCGGCCTCGCTGTGATGCTCGAACTCGCCCGCCGGCATCGTGAGCCCGCAGTCGACGTCACCTGGATCTTCTACGCCCGGGAGGAAGTCGCTGCGGACCACTCTGGGCTCGCCGAGCTGATCGAACTCCGACCCGACCTGCTCGCCGGCGATGTGGCGATCCTCGGTGAGCCGACCACCGGTGACGTCGAGGCGGGGTGCCAGGGTGTACTCCGGGTCACCCTCACCCTCGCCGGTGCCCGGGCGCACACCGCCCGGGCGTGGATGGGCCGCAATGCCGTGCATCGACTCGGCGATCTCCTCGTGGCGCTCAGCGAGTTCACGCCTCGCCAGCCCGAGATCTGCGGCCTTCGCTTCCACGAGGCCCTTCAGGCCACCCACGTCAGTGCAGGTGTCGCTGGTAACGTCGTGCCTGATTCCGCCGAGGTCCGCATCGCCCACCGCTTCGCTCCGGACCGCAGCGTCGAGCAGGCCGAGGACTGGCTCCGTTCGTTCCTCGCACCGTTCATCGAACCCGGCGACGAACTCGTCGTCGATGATCGTTCCTCGGCTGCGTGGCCGGCCCTCGAGCATCCAGTCGTCAAGGCGCTCGTGGAACGCAACGGCCTCGAGGTTCGCTCCAAGCTCGGGTGGACCGACGTCGCCCGCTTCACCGAACTCGGCGTCGCCGCCATCAACCTCGGGCCGGGAGATTCGACGCTCGCACACACCCGTGAGGAACGAGTCTCCACCGCGTCCCTCGATCGCACCTTCGCCGCGCTCGACGAACTCCTCAGTCACGGACTGTGAACGGCGGGGAGGGGAGACTTCGGTGAGCGGACTGAGCATGGACGAACTGCGGGCCCGCCCGGGCCACGTGGATCCGGTCGCCTACGGGATCGGCATCGCCGAACTCTCCGTCGAGGAGCTCTGTGGCGACGAGTCGGTCCTGTCGGTCTGGTACGCCACGGTCAACCTCGCCGAGAACCTCGGTGCGGCGGCCCTCCTCGCCGACGTGACCGGCCTCGATGCTCCAGCCGGCACGGCCCGGCTCGAGGACGAACAACTCGACGAGGTGCTCGAACGTTCGGGCATCAGCGTGGAGGATCAGGGGGCTCACCCCAACCTCGCCGCCGCCGCAGGGCTGAGGGGTGCCAATCGGAGGAACGCCGTACTCCCGACACGCCAACAGGTCGTGTTCACCTCGATCGCCTCGCTCGAGGACGCTCCCGTCGACGCCGCAGACGCCTACCTTCGCCTCCACCTGCTCTCTCATCGGCTCGTGCGGCCCCATGGGCTCTCTCTCGACGGTGTGTTCGGGTTGCTCGCCAACGTGGCCTGGACCAACTGCGGGCCGTGTCCGCTCCGGGCGCTGAACGCAGCGCAGCTCGCCGCCCGGGCCGCGGGTGAGCGCCTCACGGTGTTCGGTGTCGACAAGTTCCCGCGCATGGTCGACTACGTCGTGCCGAGCGGGGTGCGCATCGCTGACGCCAACCGGGTTCGACTCGGCGCACACCTCGCCGAGGGCACCACGGTGATGCACGAGGGCTTCGTCAACTTCAACGCCGGGACCCTCGGTCCAGCCATGGTGGAGGGCCGGATCAGCGCCGGGGTGGTCGTCGGAGCCAACTCGGATCTGGGCGGGAGCGCCTCGATCATGGGGACGCTCTCCGGTGGCGGCAAGGAGGTCATCTCCATCGGTGAGGACTGCCTCGTGGGGGCCAACGCCGGTATCGGCATCTCCCTGGGTGACCGTTGTGTGGTTGAGGCGGGGCTCTACGTCACCGCTGGAACGATCCTCACCTTGCCCGACGGCGGGACCACCAAGGCCCGTTCGCTCAGCGGCGTCTCCGATCTCCTCTTCCGGAGGAACTCACTGACCGGTGCGGTGGAGGTACGGCCCCGGCAGGGGGCGTGGTCCGAGGGCCTGAACGAGGCGCTCCACCAGAACTGAGCTCGTTCCGGCTCACCCTCAGGCATCTCCTCGACCGGAGCTCAGAGACGTCGCAGGACCGTCACGACCTTGCCGTACAGCGTGACCTCGTCGGCGTCGAGCACGATCGGCTCCATCTGCTCGTTCGCCGGTTCAAGCGTCACCTTGTTGCCCTTGCGGCGAAATGTCTTGACCGTGGCTTCTCCGCCCGGGATGCCCGCCACGACCACGTCGCCGGTGCGGGCCTCGGACTGCACCCGGGCCACCACGAAGTCGCCGTCGAGGATCCCGACGTCGATCATCGACTCCCCCCGAACCCGGAGCATGAACAACTCGCCCTCACCAGTGAAGTCAGCCGGGAGCGGTACGAGTTCCTCCACCTGCTCCTGGGCGAGTACCCCGGTTCCGGCGGCCACGTCGCCCACGAGCGGGACGTGGCGCGTCGGGCGCCGCATGGCGGTGGTTCCGCTCGCCGTGTCCGAGGTGACCTGGATCGCCCTCGGCTGGGTGGCGTGGCGTTTCAGGTATCCGAGCCGCTGGAGTGTGTGGAGGTGACTGTGGACAGTCGACGGTGACGCCAGTCCGACGGCCTGGCCGATCTCGCGCACCGACGGCGGGTAGCCACGTTCGTCGACGGTGCGTTCGATGAACGTCAGGATGTCGAGTTGCCGCTGGGTGAGCTGCTCGCTGGTGGGGGACATGGACGCCTCCGCTTCTTCGGGTTCCTGTTTCCGATGGCGCCTGTTCCGATGATCGCTCGGTCCGACGTGACCGGGACCGTGCCGAACAGGTGTTCCGACCGTAGCACCGAGCGGACCTCTGAGGTGGAACATCCGTTCGATTGTTGACTTGACATCGAACGGATGTTCGTATCATCCTGAATGACGAACAGGTGTTCGGCGTCGGTGGGCGTTGACCTGGGGCCGCAGACCGGCGCCGAACCCTGACTGTCACACCCCGAGTGGAGAATCACAGACATGGCAGCACCAGTCCTTCCCCAGACCTACCGTTCAGCTCCCGCACGTCGAGCACCCGCTCGGCGCCATCCACACCTCAGGGTGATCGAGGGCGGCCGAACGGCCTCGTCCGCTGCGCTGCGGATCTACACCATCCGCCGAGTGGTGGTGGTGGTCGTGCTGGCGCTGCTCGCCGTGGTGGCGCTCCGGGTCGCTGCGCTCGGTGTGTCCGCAGCAGTCGCTCCCTCGGCAACTGCGACCAACGGTGCGGTCGCCGAGGTCGTGCACACCACTCGGCCCGGCGACACCCTCTGGGGCGTGGCCATCCGTTACGCCCCAGAGGTCGATCCTCGAATCGCCATCGACGACCTCATCGCTCTCAACGGCGGGGCCGCCCTGCAGGTGGGCCAACGTGTGCTGCTCCCCGCCGAGTGGTTCTGAGTACCGTCAGGGGCGTGCGGTGCCCAGCATGCGGAAACCTCGAGGACCGGGTCGTCGATTCCCGCGCCGCCGATGACGGCTCCTCCATCCGCCGCCGCCGGCAGTGTGAGCGGTGCGGAGCACGATTCACGACCTTCGAGCGACTCGATGAGTTCAGCACGATGGTGGTCAAACGTGACGGCCGAACGGTGCCGTTCGACCGGGAGCGGATCCGGACGGGTGTCGCCGCAGCGTGCAAGGGGAGTCCGGTCGATCAAGCGGCGATCGAGGAGATCCTCACCCGGGTCGTGGAACGCCTCGCAGCGTTTTCCTCGCCGGTGGAGAGCGCCCAGATCGGGGCGCTCGTGCTCGAGGAACTCCGTCGCATCGATGCCGTGGCAGCAGTGCGCTTTGCCAGTGTCTACAAGGCGTTCAGTGACCCACAGGACTTCGAGCGCGAGATCCAGTTGCTCTCGGAGGACCCGCAGTCGGGCAACTGACCCGCTCAGTCGTCCGCTCGGACGGCCCGGTAGGTGGCGAACAGCACCTCGCCGTCCCGGAGCAGTCGGTGGAGCCGGAGTTCCGTGCCGTACGGGCCGCCCGTTCCCACCAGGCCGACCAGGGACCCACCCTCGAGGACCGGGGCGATCGTCCAGAACAACTCGTCGAGCAATCCGGCGCCGGCGATCTGGCCCAACAGGTTGGGCCCTCCCTCACACAACACCGTACGGGCGCCTCGTCGGTAGAGGTCGGCGAGGACGTCCGAGGGACGCACGACTTCAGAATCCAACTCGCACGGCTCGACCCCGGAGGGGAGGCTGGACGCATCCGCTCCCTGCGGGAAGTACACGAGCGGATCCGGCCCCGACCCACTCAGGAAGGGCTGATCCGACGGGATGTTCAGGCTCTTGGACACCACAGCGAGGCGGGCCTTGGAGTCGCCGGCGTCCACCGGACGCCGGTATCGCTCGGCCCGGGCCGTTGCGGCGCCCACGAGGACCACATCGGCGAGCGACCGGAGGATGTGGAACAACTCCCGATCTGCCTCGCTCGAGAGCCCACCCGATCGACCGCCTCGCGCGTAGGCCCCATCGACCGATCCCACCATGTTGGCAAGCACCCACGGCCGCGCCGTCTGCGACCTGTCGTCGTCTCGCAGCGTTGTGGCGAGGGGTGCAGCGAGCGGTGCGGGCACGAGTTGCTCCACGTACAGAGGGTACCGACAACTCCCGATTCGTCGTGACGAGGGGATCCACAGCCGTGTCCACCGCTGTGGATGTCACCCGATCGCCACATCCCTGCAATATCAACGTTCTCCGCCGCCGCTGTGCTCGATGTGGCCCGGTGAGGTGCTCAGATCGGGTGTCGAATGACTGAACTTGTGAAGAACTTCATCAGAAATCCACATGTTGTCCCTCTTCCATCCCACAGGCCCGACTTCGTAGGGTCGCCATTGGAGTCGTGGCACGGACGATCGGAATGGTGGCTGGTGCTTCTCGTAGCCCCACGAGGAGTGTCTCCTGGGGGTCGGACCTCCCTGCGCCCGCGCGCTGGAACAATCCGACAGGCCTCTCCCGATCGTCCGTGTCCGCTCCTCTGGACCCGGCTGGTGGATGGCGTCCGCGGCCGGCTGACACACGCTGTCGATAGCCTGATCCCTGATGTTGCCTGACGTTCAGCCCCCTGGGATCGGCCAGATCGGTCGCCGGTTCACCCGGGCGGGTCAGGGGCCGTTCGACGATGTCGTCTGGGGCCTCCGCGACGCCCGGATCATCGATCACCGCGACGGTTCTGTGGCCTTCGAGCAACTCGGCGTGGAGTTCCCGGAGTCGTGGTCGGTGACTGCATCCAACATCGTCACCCAGAAGTACTTCCGGGGTCACCTCACCTCGCCTGACCGGGAGCATTCGCTGCGGCAGGTCATCGATCGGGTTGTCGGAGCGATCACCGCCTGGGGCGGCCGGGACGGATACTTCGTCGACGCAGAGGAATCAGCGGCGTTCGCCGATGAGCTGCGTTGGTTGCTGGTCCATCAGCGGGTGTCGTTCAACTCGCCGGTCTGGTTCAACATCGGGGTGCCCGGAGTGGCGCAGCAGGCCGCAGCGTGCTTCATCCTCGATGTAGAGGACGACCTCCGCTCGATTCTCAACTGGTACGCCGAGGAAGGGGTCATCTTCAAGGGGGGATCCGGTGCCGGAGCGAACCTCTCCAGACTCCGATCGTCCAAGGAGCGGCTGAGCGGCGGTGGGGCACCCTCGGGTCCGGTCAGTTTCATGCGGGGCGCCGACGCCTCTGCCGGTGCGATCAAGAGCGGTGGCACCACCCGGCGTGCCGCCAAGATGGTGATCCTCGATGTCGACCACCCCGACGTCGAGGAGTTCATCTGGTGCAAGGCGGTCGAGGAGCGCAAGGCCAGGGCGCTGCGGGACGCCGGCTTCGACATGGACCTCGACGGCGCCGACTCGTTCTCGGTCCAGTACCAGAACGCCAACAACTCCGTTCGACTGAGCGACGAGTTCATGTCCGCTGCGGTCGACGGCCGGGAGTGGGCACTGACTGCGCGGACCACGGGAGAGGCGATCGAGCACGTGCCGGCCCGCGGACTCCTCCGGGACATCGCCGCTGCGGCCTGGGAGTGCGCAGATCCGGGTGTGCAGTTCGGGACCACCATCAACCGGTGGAACACCACGCCGAACGCCGGGGAGATCGTGGCGAGCAATCCGTGCAGCGAACACCTCCGACTGGCCAACAGCGCTTGCAACCTGGCCTCGGTCAACCTGCTCGCCTTCCTCGACGAGTCCGGTCACTTCGACGCCGAGTCCTTCGAGCACTCGGTGCGGGTGCTCGTCACCGCTCAGGACATCCTCGTGGGGGCGTCCGACTACCCGACCGAGGCCATCGCCGCCCAGGCCCGAGCCGCCCGCGACATCGGTGTCGGCTACACGAACCTCGGTGCGTCGTTGATGGCGCTCGGACTGCCGTACGACTCCGAGGACGGTCGGGCGTGGGCCGCTGCGGTCACCGGCATCCTGACCGGCGCCGCCGCGGTTCGCTCCACCGAACTGGCCGAGCGGCTCGGACCGGCGCCGCTGTTCGCCGACGACGCCGAGGCCTGGGGCGGCGTCTACCGGCGCCACCTGGCCGCTGCCCGCGCCGTCGACGCGGTCGAGTCGCAGACCGACCTGAACCAGCACCTCGTCGGACTCTGGCAGCACGCAGTGGACCGTCTGGTCGTCCACGGGGCCCGCAATGCCGAGCTCAGCGTCGCCGCGCCGACCGGCACGATCAGCTTCATGATGGACGCCGATACGACCGGCATCGAGCCCGACCTGGGCCTGGTCAAGTTCAAGAAGCTCGTCGGCGGCGGTTCCATCCAGATCGTCAACCAGACGGTTCCCCGGGCGCTCGCACGTCTCGGCTACCCGCCCGAACACGTCGAGGAGATCGTCGCGTGGATCGGGGAGCACCACTCCGTGCTGGGTGCGCCGCACCTCGACCCGGCGCACGTCCCGGTGTTCGCGTGCGCCATGGGTGACGTGACCATCTCCTACGGCGGCCACCTCCGCATGATGGCGGCCATCCAGCCGTTCTTCTCGGGTGCGATGTCCAAGACCGTCAACCTGCCCGAGACCGCGACCGTCGACGAGGTCGAGCAGCTCCTGATCGACGCGTGGCGCACCAGCATCAAGTGCGTGGCGCTGTACCGGGACAACTGCAAGGTGACCCAACCCCTCACGGTCGGTTCCGGTGAGGCCGCGGGTTCCGGTGACGTACCGCTGGCCCAGGTCCCGGCGCTCCGCCCCGAGCGGGAACGCCTCCCACGTACTCGCCGTTCCCGCACCTTCGAGTTCCGGGTGGCCGACTGCAAGGGGTTCGCCACGGTTGGGGAGTACGACGACGGCCGCCCCGGCGAGCTGTTCATCCGCGTCTCCAAGCAGGGCTCCACGCTGGCCGGGATCATGGATGCGCTCGCCATCTCGGTGAGTCACGGCCTGCAGTACGGGGTGCCGCTCCGAGCATTCGTCGACGCGCTCGTCGGGATGCGATTCGAGCCGGCCGGCATCACCGACGACGCCGAGATCCGGATCGCCAACAGCCTGATCGACTACCTCTTCCGGCGGCTCGCGCTCGAGTACCTCCCCGACGAGGAGCGTCGTGAGCTCGGCATCCTGGCCAACTCGGAGCGGTCCCAGCCCATGCTCCCGGGTGTGGAGGAGGCCGCCCCGCCGTCGGTCCGTGAGCTCGCCGCCCGCTCGATCGACGGACCGCCGGTCCGGCCCGCCGTCGACGCGCCCCTGTGCTCGTCGTGCGGAGTCGCCATGGTGCGCGCCGGGTCGTGCTTCACCTGCGCCGAGTGCGGCGCCACCAGCGGCTGCACCTGAGCGGGACCTGCGCTCACCCGTTCCTGACGTCGATGACGAGGCGGGGAGGACCGGTGAGCGTCGTGATCCGGAACGGCGCGCGGGTCCGGGTCGCCACGACCCAGTTGGCGACCGCCTCGAAGTCGCCGGTGCGGACCACCTCGGTCACGACCCCGCCCGGGGGCCCCGCCGCCCGGTCCGGCCCGGTGTAGGACTCGCGGGCCTCGTCAGCCGTCTGCACGACCCCCGACGCGGGCTCCATGCGCACCGACAGGGCCTCGGCCCCTCCCAGGTCGACCGGTTCGCCGGACGGGTCGGCGGTGACCGGGCCGTCGACGTAGGCGACGGCGTAGCCGGGCAGGCGGTCGCCCTCGAACTCGAACACGACCCGGTCGTAGCCGCTCTGGGCTGCCACACGGACGTCACGGAGGGGCGCCGCTGACATGACCGGCACCGGGGTGCTCACGGGTGTGGTCGCGGCACCGGGGAGCGGGTTGGCAGCCGTCGTGGTGCTCGCGGATGCGCCTGAGGTGGGGGAGCCGGATCCGTCCGCAGTCGACGATGCCGGCCGGGTGGTCGTGGTGGTCAGGCTGGAGGTCGTCGATGCGGACGACGCCGACGTCGTGGCGGGCTCGTCGCCGTCGCTGCGAAGCAACATGGCCGTGGCCACCACGATGGCGATGACCACCACGCCGCCGCCGACCCACCAGGGCCATGCGGGCCGGGACGTTCCGGGGTCGATCGGTTCTTCCGGGCCACCCGTCTGCTGTGCCGCGTCGTTCGCCTCCGGGACGCCCATGTCTGCTCCGATCGTCGGTCTCGGCACGAGCCTGCCACGAGACGTGGCGACCGGGCCGGGGAGCCCTGCCGCGGGAGGCCGACCACCATCAACAGCACCGAGGTTGATGCGCCGCATCACCGGGTCGACCCGGTCGAGGAACTCGCTGATGGCCGAGTGCACGATCCGGACCGCGCCGATGGTGAAGGAGCTGTTGAGGCAGCCGAGGAGTTCAGACCACTGCGAGTACCTGCACGTCGCAGTACGGGCCGGCGCCGGCGTCCGCGTTCGCTCTGGCGGTCCACGGCAGCGATCAGGACGACGTCCGCCCGATGCCGGACAGCCACAGCGCTCCCTCGATCGCGCTGAGCCATGCCAACTGCTCCGGCGCGTCGAGTCGCAGGAGCCGCCACGCGTGATCACCGAAGAGGGCGCCATCGCTGCCGAGCCAGGACAGCGCGGCCTTCCACGAGGTCTCGATCTCGAGGTCCGGTCGAGCATCGCCGGACGGAGCGATCGACACACAGGCACTGGCGATCGAGATGTCGATCGCGGCGGCGTCGAAGGGTGATCCTGTGAGGTGAAGCCGCAGCACCACGTCCAGGCCGTCCAGGAGCGCAGCGGCTTCCCCCGACGGGCGGCAGCCGAGGAGGCACTCCCGTCCGCCCGAACCGTCCAGATGATCGTGCCAGCGAACCCGGAAGTCGCCCGCCGGCGCGCTCAACGGAGGTCCTCCATGACCGCACCGACCATCTCGGAGCGCATCATCCGGGCATCCTCAGGCCCGAGGTCGCCTCCGTCCGACATCACCACGATGATCGTGGTCCGGTCCCGATCGACGAACGCGAACGAACCGGTCAGCGCGCTCAGCACCCACAAGCCTCCGAGTGCTCCGAGGTCCTCATCGACGAACGGACCGGTGAAGGCCAGCTCCCGATCCCATGTGGCGTCGACGCGGGCAGGACGTTCGGGCCCGAACAGGTCGCACACCGAGTCGTGCCCGGCGCCATGTCGGACGCAGTGGACCAGCGCCGACAGGTAGCCGCCGGTGGTGGCCAGGCCGCTGAACTCGGTTCCGAGGCGAGCCCGGTACCTGGGGTGGGCGAGATGCAGCATGGGCACCCGCTGCACCGGGAGTCCAGAGACGATGTAGCCGAGCTCGTCCGGGCGTCGCTCGCCAGCTTGCGCCCCGTCGACGATGACGTCGCCTCCGACGCCCGCCGACTCGAGCAGCTCCTTTCGCACGAGCTCCTCCAGTGGGGTGCCCAGCGCCTCCCGGGCGAACGCAGCGAGGACCATGCCGCCGCCGACCTCGGAGTATCCGTGCTGACCCGGCTCGAGCTGCGAGAGCGACTCGATGCCCGGTCGTCGGTCGGGGGGCGTGCACATCCAGCTCAGGGCGGGCGGCCCCTGCAGGCCCGACGCGTGAGCGACGATCGAGGACAGACTGACGCGCTCGTCGAACCGCTCGAACCCGCGAGCGCAGCGAGCGAGCGGAGCGTCCGGGTCGATGCCGGAGCGCAGCGCTGCCGCGAGCACGCTGAACGCCACGAGTGGCTTGGCCAGGCAGAACAGCTCCCAGAGCTTCGGGCCGGGGTGGGAGGCTGGGCCCTCCCACCCCCTGCCGCTCTCGAGGACGCCGGTGAACGCCGCGGAGTTCACGCCGACCTCCAGCCGTGTGGCGAAGACCGCCTCGCTGGTGATCTGCTCGATCCGCTCGGAGGTGCACGCCATGTTCATGGCGCCACACCGTCGTGGGAGTCGGACCTCGGCCGGGTGATCCACCACCACAGCGCCAGCACCACCGCGAAGTAGAGAACCAGCAGCAGGGACCAGACCCACCACGTCAGCGGGTCGCCCTGGCTGTCGAGCCACCAGCCTGCCAGCAGCGCCGGAGCGCCCATGAAGACCAGCAGCAGGATGGAACGTGATCGCGACATGAGCGCAGGTCCTACTTCTTGCAGTATTGGGAGTTGTCGTTGTAGATGCCGTTCGGAACCGGCGGTACGCCACGGACCGTGGTGTACCGCACCCGGAGGCAGTTCCCCGAGTTTGCCGCCTGGCCGAGCTTGTCGATGAAGAAACCGCCGTAGATCGCAGCAGCGCCGGCGCAGATGACCCCGGCGATAGCAGCGCCCGGTCCCGTTGGGGAGAGCACCAGCGCGCACGCGACGCCTGCGGCGAGACCGATCGCTGCGGTCGAGGAGTTCTGGTACTGCGAGAGCTGCCCCCAGAGCCGAGCGGTCTCGGTCCTCGTGAGGTAGAGGCTGCAGGTGATGATCCCGCAGTTGACGTTCGGGTCCGCAACGACCGGGTAGGCGGTCGATGCCCGCGGCGTGACCACCTGGGTCAAGGTGCGTCCGTCCCTGGCGACCTCGAAGTGCGTGGGGACCGATCGCCCGTTGCGATCCAGCGCCCAGGGCGTCTCGACGGTCGCGATCTCCTCCCCCCGTCGGTTCGTGATGCTCACACCGCCGTCCCTGGTGAGCGAGAGTCGTGTTCCCGCTCCGAACTCGAACGACTTGCGATGCTGGCGCCGAGGCTCGTTCAGGGTGATGAGCACCTGCGGGAACCCGTCGCTCTTGACGATCGTGGAGTACTCGGTCGTCGAGTTCCGGGCGCGGCTGACGTAACGATCCGGCGCACCCGCTGCGAGCGCCGGGCCCTCGTCGAGGGTCTTGAAGGTGAACGAGCTTCCCCCGGCCTCCGTCGTCACCACGGCGGCACCGTTCGAGGTCTCGACCGCAGTCTCGGCCAGCAGGCCGCTGGCAGAGACCGCGGTGCCCTCGGACTCGAGCGGCAGCGCCGGATCGACGCCGGGCAGCGAACCGACCGCCTGCGCGGCTGCCGCAGCCTCGTCGATCGCGGTGGCTGCGGCGGTCCCGGCGACGAATGGCGTCAACAGCACCAACGTCAGCAGCGAGAGCACGCCGAACAGCAGCGATCCGCGAGCCACCTTGAGCGTGGCCGACCTGCTGCGGTGGTCGCGTCTCGGTTCGTCCTCATGTACCCGGTTGTCGTCCATCGTCGCTCCCTCTCGTTGCTGACGCTTCGTGGAGGGCATACTCGTGCCGATCCACGCCGACATTAATGGGGACGCGTACCCGGCGCCGCGGCGCCGGACGGGGTCAGCCCGTCGGGTCCAGGTCGGCGTCGCGCGGCGCGGCGCGTAACAGCCCGAGGTCGTCGGGGCCCACGAGCCCGGAGTTCACCGCGTGGCGCACCAGCACGACGCGGCGGTGGTCCGCCAGGTCGCCGGCGGTGCCCTTGAGCCCTCGCACGCCCTGCCGGTGGAGCTTGTCGCAGACGGCGTCGAGCTTGCGGTGGAACTTCTTCGGCGTCCATTCCAGGCGGCGCGCGATCGAGGAGTTGCCCTCGATCGCGCCGCCGTTGCGTTCGCCCGACTCGTAGAGCGCGACCAGCAGGACGTGCTGCTCGGGCGACAGCGGCACGGCGCCGAACTCCAGTGTGGCGGTCCCGATGACGTCGCCGGCCTGGTCGACGACCAGCTCATCGCCGCTGCGCTCGCCGTCGATCTCGTAGGTCGTCGGTCCCGCGACGAAGCGGACGACGAAGCGGCACGAGGTGATCGGCAGCTGTCGGCCGGGCGAGACCACGTTGCCGGTGCCGTGCTCCAGGTCCTGCAGCTCGAGCCGAGTGGTCGTCGCGTGGTTCTGCAGCCACCACACCGACTCGCGGTGCACCACCCGTCCGGTGACGCGGTGCATGAAGGGGTTGTCGTCGAGCACCAGGTCGGCCCTGCGGCCGAACGTCATCGAGTCGCCGGGCGCGAGGTCGTGGCGCTCGTCCACGAAGTCCAGCGCCAGGCGGTCCTCGCTCAGGCCCATGTCGTGCGCCGCTTGCTCGCGTCGAACAGACGTGAAACCACCAGGAAGAACACCGCTGCGAACAGCGCGAGCACCAGCAGCTCCTCGCTGACGTCCGCGAGGCCGCCGCCGTCGAGGATCACGATGCTGAACGCCCGCACCGACCAGTACGTCGGCGTGAGCGGGGCGATGGTCTGGGCCCACTGCGGCAGCGTCTCGAACGGCGTGAGCGCGCCACCGAGGCCGGCGAGCACCAACGCGCCCAGGTAGGAGAACGCGTTGAACTCCGCCTGGTTGCGGGCCAGCGAGCAGGCGATGAGGCCGTAGCCGACGATCACCAGGGCCATCACCAGCTCGACCGCGATGAGTGCGACCGTACTGCCCCGGACCGTGAGCCCGAACAGCAGGGTGGCGGCTCCCATCACCACGACGAAGATCATCAGCTGGTTCAGGTAGGCGACACCCAGCTTGCCCGTCATGATCCGTCGAGGGCGGACGCCGAGGGCACGGACGCGGTTCCAGGTTCCCCACGCGTGGTCGCCGAGGAAGAAGAACCCGACGGTGGCGAGGCTCATGAAGCCGAACATCGTCGCCTGCCCGGGTGCGGCCAGGTCCGCACCGCTGAAACCGGCGGAGGGATCCTCCAGCTGCAGGTAGACCGAGAAGCCACCCTCGACGAACGCCAGGATGGCCAGCGGAATCAGGTAGTACAACGCGACCGGAATCGCGTGGCTGCGCATCAGCGAGATCTCGTGACGACAGATGCTGAGGAGTTGTCGCATCAGGGCCCCTCCTCGAGGGTCTGTCCGCCGTCCGCAGCGGTCGTGCCGCCGACGAGCCGGCGGAACGCGGTCTCCAGGCTGGGCGCGATGAGCGTGGCCCCTCGTACCGCCCGTCGGGTCGGCGCGTCCATCTGCTCGAGCACCTCGGGCAACGCGATCGTCGTGTCCGACAGTCGGGCGACGACCCGGTTGGTGCCCGACGTGGTCCAGGCGGCTGTCTCGAGCTGTGACGTGATCGAGCCCGGCAGGTCGAGCGCCTCGTCGAGCACGAGCTCGACGAGCGGGGGTGCGTGAGCCGCGATCAGCGCCTGCGCCGAGCCGGTGGCGAGGACACGGCCCGCATCGATGATGACGACCCTTGCGCCGAGTCGTTCGACCTCGTGGAGCTGGTGGGTCGAGTACAGCACGGCGGCACCGCGGCGCGCCCGGTCGCGCACGAGCTCGAGGACCGACTTGCGGGCCTCGACGTCGACGCCGACGGTGACCTCGTCGAGCAGCAGCACGCTCGGCATGTGCATCAGGGCGAGCCCGGTGTGCAGCCGTCGCCGTCGGCCGCCCGACAGCGACGAGGCTCGCACGTCCAGGTGCTCGCTCAGCGCCAGCTGCTCGGCGAGCTCGGTGGTGCGCGCTCGCAACCCTGCGCCGCGCAGACCTGCGAGCCGGCCGAAGTAGTCGAGGTTCTGCCATGCCGTCAGTGTCGGGTAGAGCGACTCCTCCTGTGGCGCCAGGCCGAGCTGGCGGGTGGGTCGACCACCTCGGTCGGTCACGCACTCGCGGTGGACGAGCACCCGGCCCGAATCGGTCGGCACGAGCCCGGCGGCGACCGACATGAGGGTCGTCTTGCCTGCACCGTTGTTGCCGAGCAGCGCCACGATCTCCCCCGAGGCGACCTCGAACGACACGCCGGCGAGCGCCTGGACCGGTTCGGCGCCGCGCCGGCGGTACGACTTGTGCAGGTCGTCGACGACGAGCGCGGCGTCGCCCGGAGCGTCAGTGGGGTGGCTCACGGCCGCGGCCCCCGCCGGCGAGCGCTCCAGGCCCGCGGGGCGGCCGTCGCGAGTCGCCCGAGGCTGGCCAGCACCATGGCGGCGCTGGCATCGACCACCATCAGCACGGCGTCGCCCCGATGCGGGTCGACGTGGTCGCGGAAGTGCCGGTCGACGGCGTCGTCGCCGGAGTCCGCGGGCGGCCGGTCCCGCGGAGGGGTCAACCCGTGGAGCACGCCGTGGCGGGCGTCGAAGGTGCTGGTGGAGTAGTGCTGGGACGCCGCGGTGGTCGCGGCGTGGGTGAGTGAGTCGCTGGGGAGCTCGGATCCTGGCATGCGGGGATAGAACCACCGGCCGTGCGCGATGCGGTCGCGCCAGCCCCGAAGCGCGATCGGCACCATCATCGGGGCCACGACGTAGTGGTGGGCGAGCGGGTGCCGGCTGAGCTCTCGGAACACGATCCGAGCGTTCATGGTGAAGGCGAGCCCGAGCCCCTGGTGGTCAGGGAGCACGTAGGCGCTGAACAGCTGCAACGCCCTTCGGCCGCAGAGCGGGAAGGTCCGGTACAGCACGAACCCGACGATCCGGTCGCCCTTGGCCGCCTGGTAGCCGTCGACGTGGCGCAGGTCGTCGAGGCGCTGTCGCTACCGCTCGCTCGCCCACCCCGTGCCCGGCTCCAGCTCGGGAGTCGCTGCGCGGTGCACCACAGGGCCCAGCTCGTCGAGCTTGCGCCGTGCCTGCTCGTCGTTCAGGCGTCCGAGCGAGAAGTGCTGGAGTCGCAGGTCGCCCGAGCCGCGCCGCGACGGACGGCTCGCGTCAGAGGGGCTGGCGGAGCTGGTGTGCGCGGTCCGGGTCGGCGATGACGTCGCCGCCGGTGCAGGCGGGGCGGGGGCGCTGCGGCCGTGGGTGCTCACGAGGGTTCCAGACCGATGAGACCGACCAGCTCGGGGTGACGTGCCTGGACGCCGGCGCTGTTCTGC
Source organism: Actinomycetota bacterium (assembly GCA_016870275.1). Classification (GTDB taxonomy): domain Bacteria; phylum Actinomycetota; class Acidimicrobiia; order Acidimicrobiales; family Microtrichaceae; genus SXMI01. The sequence continues at coordinate 13,124 of VGBZ01000034.1, read as the reverse complement.
ACGCGAAGTTCGTGCTCGCACGATGCGGTGCCACTGACGTCTGCCTCCAGGGTTCACCCAACATCTCGACACCGGCGCTGCTGGCAGCTCACCCCGTAGGAAACATCGAACTCGCCAACCTGCTCGTCGGGACTGCAGGCAGCTTCGACCAGCTCGTCGACGACCTGGTGATGAGCCCGACACCTGTGAACCTCGCCGACCTTCAACTTCAGCTGATCAACGACGACAGCGACGAGATTGGTGACGACTTCGTCGACGTGGCTGACCTGGTGTGGGTTGCTCCTCGGCTCACCGGTCGATTCGGCCGGGCGACGACCGATCCGCCCTCGTTGCTCGTCGCGGGAGAGGTCGTCGACGGCGTGGCCTGGGAACTGGAGGAACCACAGGAAGAGCGCACGGAGTTCAGCGCAGTGCTTCCCGAGGAGTGGGCTCAGCGACTCGAGCGGGTGGAGGCAATCTCGTTCGAGTTCGCAGACGGGATCCCCTCGCTACCGTGCTACCCGTATCACCTCAACACGCTCATCGCTCTGGCGTCCGGCACCGCCGCTGCAGACCTCATCAAGCAGGCCGGTGACTTCGAGGTCGGCGATGAGGAACTCGAAGAGCTGCTGCTGCAGCTCGACCAGGTGCTGGTGGTCGACGGGGCGAGCATCTGGCGGATGATGAAGCGACCCGCTCCAACCTCAGGCGACGATGAGCAAGCGCAGTCGCTGTCCTACGAGGAGCTGGACTGGGACGCGATCCAGTCGCATCCCAAACTCGCCCAGTACCGGTCATGGAAGTCGGCCACGTCGGCAGGTGACCCCACGGCGCTCGGGGTTCTGCTGAGGTCGATCAGCGATCGCATCACCGCCGAACTCGCTCAGCGCCGCGGCGAGGTCGACCCTCACTCAGTCGACGCTCGGGCACCGTCGGACGACCTCTTCCGAGTGGATGTGGAGGACGAGGAAGACGCCGACGCGCAGGAAGAGGAACGCGAACGGCGCCGCATGAGCGCGCGTGTGCGGGCCCGCCGGCAGTTCTCGAACTTCATCAAGCGGTTCGTCGGCGGCATCAGCGACGCGGAGTTCGTTCGGCACGTCGGCCCGAGCGTCATCATCCCCAGCTATGTCGTGTTCAACCACCTGTGCTGGAAGCTGCTGCAGCTCGACCTCGCCGACCCGCTCCTCATCGTTCGGTCGCAGTCGACGATGTGGCGCTTCTTCTGGGGGGCGCCGGGCGAGGCCGGCTACCTGGAGCAGCTCAGCGAACCCGAGCAGGAAGCCGCACTCGAGATCCTCGAGCAGCACCGGGCCGAGGCGATCATGCTCTGCTCGCTCGTGGAGGCCTACGACGTCGCCGCCGACCAAGGAGTGGAGATCGACCTCATGGCGATCCGCGACGTGTGGCGCACGGTGCTCGACAACCCGCTCTGGCAGCCCACATCGGCTGCGGTCGCCGACGCGGCGACGCTGATGAAACCGGACGTCGAGTCACCAGCGCAGCTGCTAATCAGGCTGAAGCACTTGGCGTCTGCGCTCGCACCAAATGAGCCTGCGCAGATCATCGCCGAGGAGCTGGGCGTGAGCCGCGGCGACGTGAGCACCACCTCGGGAAAGGTGAACAGGGGTCCGCTGGGGGAGCAGAACGTCAGCATCTACGTCGTGCGAGGCGACTTCGCCGTCTCTCACGAACAAGCCTCCGCACTCCTGAGCCACCTGCGAGCGATTCTCCCCGACAAGGAAGCCGACTACATCCGCATCTGGATGCCTGACACCGAAGCCGTCGCCTTTGCGGACTACGCCACTGAGACCTTCGTGCTGGTGGACCCCGAGAGCCACGACATCATCGATCTGGAGCGCCCCGACCCGACGTCATTCACATGGGCCAACGGAATCGACCGCTTGGAGAACCTGGCTGGCCAGCGATGACGACGTCGAAGCAGGGCCTTCCTCCGTTCGAGGTCACCAACAAGCCATGGTTCGGGCCCGCTGCGAGGGCTCGCGAGAAGCTGTCAGCCCGACAGCATGTGCTCGAACCAGAGCAGGCGCTGCTCGAGCTGGTGGACATCCTGGGCGACGACGCTGGACCGCTGCTGCATGCGCGCTTCATCGACTTCGTGAAGCGCCCCCAGAAGTTCAGGTTCACCATCGTCGTGCTGTGGGTAGCGGACGATCCTGAGTTGCGTGATGCCGTCTACTGGTCCGCCGATGCACTTGTTGAGCGCACAGGGTGGTACCCGCTCGTCCAAGGGTCCCGGCTGGGCAGCGTGGGACGCCGAGATCGGATTCGATCGACGGCAACTCGTGACCTGCCGCTCGTCGAAGGTTCGTTGGGCTGGATCGAGGCCGCCGTACCGCCAGATGACGGCTGTTCGGTCCGTGTCGGGCTGAACAGTGGCGCATCGGTTCTCCTGGACACCGGGCTTCCCGATCGGATCGATCCGATGCCCTCCGACCGGCTCGTTATCGTCACGCACTCTCACCTCGACCACGCCGGCGGGTTGGTCTCCGGCCGGACACGAGCGCTTCCGGCGTTGATGAGTTCGGCGACGGCGCAAGTCCTCCTTGAACAAAGACGCCTCTCTCGTTCGGAGGTCCAAGAGCGGGTGGTCTGCTTGGACCCAGGGAACCTGGTGCAGCTCGGCCCGGATCTCGAAGTCGAGGCGTTCGCCGTTCCCCATTCACCAGGGTCGACCGGCTTCCTCCTCCGGGATCGGCGACGGAGTGTTGTCTTCACTGGCGACATCAGCCTCTCCACGGCGCGTCACGACGGGATCGGGCCGCTGGAACGGCTGGTGGCAATGCAGCCGGGCGCCGTCACGCTGCTGCTGGACGCGACCATGGCAGGCCGGGAAGCGGGCGCATCCAAGGCGAACCCCGCACAAGCTGTGCTCGTCGCCAGCGAGAGCACTGACCTTGTGGTTCTCGGCGACTCGGGCGACCATCTCTTCTACGCCTACCTGGACCTGTTCCACACCATCCAGAAGTCCGACAAGCGACACTCGCGCTCGTTCGTGTTGAGCGGTTCAGTGCGTCCGTTGGCCGCCACTGTCCACAGCTCCTTCATCCGCAGGGAACTCGATCAGGTCGACCCCATCTTGGCTGGCCAGTTCGGGAAGTCGATGTCGGCATGGGGTGAGAGCCGATGGCTGTATTGGCTGGACCGGCTCCGTTCCCGTCCGGCCGGATCGACCATCTGGTTCGTCACACCCGGGGAGCTTGGACTGGTGCCGGCCGGTCCGGGCACCGCGGTCGCCTATGTCGGGCGCGCCGAGGAGCCGCCAGTACCGGGCGGGCTGGGGTGGAGAGCACTGGACGCCGATACGACCCCATGGACCTCGCACAGCTCCGAAGACGCGCTCATCGAGGGTGTGCGACGCATCCAAGCCCAGGCCAACGTCGTTCTGTTTCACAACTACTCGAAACGGATCAAGAAGTTCACCGGGTCGAACAACCTGTCCGCACAGGCTCTCTCCGGGCGGATCGACCTCGGAACGGTGTCCGGCATTGGCCACGACTGAAGGTCGATGTCACTCGGACTGAAACTCGGATGTCACTCGACAGCTGACGGATTCCTGGGTGCTCCCCTCGGACGGCTCGGCCCGCCCCCTGCGACGGGAGGCAGCCGTCACGGCAGCGGTCGCGGCCGTGGTCGTCGTGGCGCTGTGGCTGGTCTTCATCAGGTTCGAGCCCGGCCGCCAGTTCGAGAACGCGGTGTGGGAGAGCCGGACCGTCCTGGCACTCGAGCTCCGCCTCGGTCACGACTCGGCGCTCCGGTTCGTGGACGAGACGACGATCGCGCTGGCTCTGCTGGTCGTCGTCGCGATCGGCCTCGTACGTCGACGGTTGTTCCTGGGCGTCGCTGTCACCGTCGCCGTCGCCGGAGCGACGGTCACGACCCAGGTACTCGAGCGCTGGGTGATCACCCGTCCGCCCACCGTCGGCGAGCTCGCCCGCATCTCCGGGAACTCCTTCCCGAGTGGTCACGCGACCATCTGCACGGCGCTCGGCCTCGCGGCGCTGGTCATGATTCGCGCCGCTGGCGTCGGATCGGCACGCTGCTCGTGGCGGTCTGGGTGGTCCTGCAGGCGGTCGGCGTCCTGGCCTCGGGCTGACATCGACCGAGCGACGCGGTCGCCGGGATCGCCGTGGCGGTCAGTTGGATGGCGGCAGCGGTGTGGGTCATCGCCCGCTCCGGGCGGGTGGTCGCCGACGACGGCGACCTGATCCCCGTCCGTGCCGAACGGCGCCTGGTCGTCGGGGTGCTGGTCGTTCTTCTGGTGGCACTGCTCGTCTCGGCCGAGGTCGGCGGCGAGACCACCCTGAGCCTCGGCGGTGTCTCCTACCTGGTCTCGAGCGCAGCGATCATCGCCGCCGGAGTGGGAGCGGTCTGGTGGTTCTGGTACCTGCTCCGCGACTGGACGCTGGACGTCCGTCCGGCAGCTCCGGACGCCGCTCAGATCACTTCGTCGTAGACGTCGATCGTCCCGGCGTAGCTGGCCACCCACACCCTGCCGGTCGAGTCGTCGTAGCTGATCCCGATCGGATTGGCGCCGGTGGGCACCTCGTCGAGCTCCCGCATGCCGTCGGTGGCGAGCTTCGTCATGGAGTCCGATCCGTAGTTGACGACGTAGAGCGCGGTTCCGTCGGTCGAGATGTCCATCGAGCGCGGTTGTGAGCCGGTCGACACGTCCGCCACCACCTCGCCCGTCGTGGTGTCGACCTTGGAGACCGTCCCGCCCTTGTTGTTGGTCGAGTACAGCCAGCGTCCGTCGGGGCTGAGCACCACGTGGCGCGGCCCCAGCCCGACACCCTCGAGCCAGCGGACCGAGTAGTCCTCGAGCGACACCACTGCCACCTTGGTGTCACCCATGATCGCCACGTAGGCCGTCTGTCCGTCCGGGCTGACCGCGATGCCGCGCGGCTAGCGGCCCAGGTCGATGCTCGCCAGCTCCCGGCCGTCGGAGGTGCTCGAGACGGTGAGGTCCCAGCTGCACCTGTTGGTGGTGAGCACCCGCCCGTCGTCCGGGGTGACCGCCACGTACCTGGGGACCGCGCCGACCGGCACTACCTGGTCGATCTTCCAGTCGTCGGTGCCGATCCGGTAGAGGTAGCTCGGCGGGACACCGTCGGACGGGCTGCACTCGTCGTCGCCCTCCCGGAACCCCGGTCCGTACATCGAGTAGTTCGAGACGTACACCGCTGAGCCGTCGTGGAGGAACGCCGCCTCGACCGGCGCGCCCTGGTACTCGCCCTCCTTGGGGATCCCGAAGTCACTGAGGCGCACCCGATCGGGGATGGTCGCCCCCAGGTTGACATCCGCGTCGTAGGCCGTGACGGTGTGGGTGTACATCATGTTCTGCGCTGTCGCATGGCCCGTGCCCGATGTGACGATTGACTTCGGCGAGATGTCACCGGCGATCGTTCGGAGCTTCGACAGCCGTCGCTCCGCCGCAGGTGGTCCGATCGGCACGGTGGTCGTCGAGGTGCTCGTCGTGTCGACCGCCGACTCGGAGTCCGGCGTCGTCAGCCGGACCGATTCCGTCGACTCGACGTCGTTCGTCTTCCTGCTGCCCTCACCGAGGTCGAGCACCATCACCGCAGCGAGAGCCATCACAGCGATCGATGCCGCATCGACGGTCACCACCTGGGCGCGACGCTCTGAAGTCACCAGCAGTGGTGTCCATCATCCGGGTCGACCGGCGCCCGTACCCCGAAGCGTTCCCGAACCACGCTGAGCGGCAGGGGGGCGAGCTCGAAGTGGTCGGCGAGGGAGAAGTCGGCCGTGCAGGCTGCGCCGCGACCCATCTCGGATCCGAGCAGCTCGGCCGCACCGGGTGTGGCCAGGATCCCGGCCTCGGCGGCGACCGACGGCGAGCGCTCGAAGCCGACCTCGTGGACGACGAGCGATGCGAGGAGCGCAGCGGTGTTGAGCGGATTGTCCTCGGCGGCCATCTGGAAGGCGCTGAGGGCCACCTCACCGGGCCCGGTCGGTTCGATGCCGGCGATCGTGTGGGTCATGTCGTGGCCGACGAAGAAGTGGTTGATGGGGGACGCCTCCACCCCGGGGAGAGGCAGGTGGTTGCGGGTGTGGAAGTCGACGAACGCCCGACCGAGGGAGCCGTCGGGGAGTTCGGCGAATGCTCCGATCCGTTCGGCGAGGTCTGGCTCCGGCGCATCGGCGACCACAGGCATCGACCGCAGCGGCGGGTCGACACGTGCGGCGAGCGTCGTGTCGAGGAATCGCCGAAAGTCCGCAGCGGCACGGGCTGTCCCGTTCGTGACGAGGTCACGAAAGATCTGGCGGTCCGCTCCGTCGACGTCGAGTGCGTCGCAGTACTCCTCGACTCGACCCACCTGTGCCGGCCCGAGTGGGTGTCGGCACGATTCGAGAGCGACGAGCAGCCAGTGGAACCGGCGTCGGCTCATCGGGTCGGTGACCGTGGCGGCGACCTCTGTCGGACCGAGTGGCTCGAGGGCGTCGAGGTCGAGGTCTCCTCGGCCGAGCAGGTGTCGGACCACCGAGTCGAGCACTGCGAGCTGCTCGTCCTGAGGGCCGTCGTCCACGTCGATTGCTCCGAGCAGTCCGGCGACGACCGGCTCCACGTCCTCCTCGACGATCCGGAAGCCCACGGCGTCACGGTAGCGGCGGCGCTCCTGACGTCGTGGTCACCGGTGGTTCCCGAGCACAGTTACCGTGCCGAGATGGCGCGGATCCTGGTCACCAACGACGACGGCGTGGACGCCGAGGGCCTCCACCATCTCGCAGCCGCGGTCCTCGCCGCCGGCCACGATGTCGTCGTGGCCGCCCCGTCCTACGACGCGAGCGGCTCCGGCGCGAGCATCGGCAACCTGCGCCCCGACCACCAGATCCCGTGCACGCCGGTGGAGCTGCCTTGGCCGAATCTGCGCCACGTTCCGGCGTGGTCGGTCGACGGCCCGCCGGCGCTCTGCGTCCTCGCGGCAGCGCTCGGAGGATTCGGTGAGCGGCCCGATCTGGTCGTCTCCGGCGTCAATCCCGGCCTCAACACCGGGAGGGTCGTCCTGTACTCAGGCACCGTGGGCGCGTGTCTGAGCGCTCAGAATCTCGGCATCCGGGGCCTCGCCGTGAGCCTGCAGGCCACGGACCCGTGGCGGTTCGACACTGCTGCAGCGGTCGCGGTGGAGGTCCTGCCCCTCCTCGAGGGTGCGCCGGAGCGGACGGTGTTGAACCTGAACGTCCCCGGTGTCGACCGCAGCGAGGTGCGCGGAGTGCGATGGTGTCGCCTGGCGAGCTTCGGTGAGGTCCGGGCGGCCTCGGCCGAGGTGGCCGAGGGGGCGCTGCAGATGCGAGTCACCGCTGTGGACGAGGAGATCCCGGCCGACAGCGACTCGGGTTCCGTGCGTGACGGTTGGGCGGCGCTCACGACGATCGTCGGTGTGGTCGAGGCGTGGCCCACGCCAGCGCCGCCGACCGGTGCTGTCGCCGAGACGCTCGTCCCGGGAGCGCCGGTCCATCCGGTGCACCGAGTGGTCGACGCATTCGGCGGTGACGCCGTTCTGCTACCCCGGTCCGAGTGAACCGAGCTACTGGTCGGGCATGAGGCCGCCGACGAGCTTCTGGAACTCCTCCAGCTCGCGGAGGCGTGCGGCAGCGACGGCCTCGGCCCGACCGGCGAGCAGGAGCCGCTTGGTGGTGCGCACCGGATCGAGCGGGAGCGAGCCGATCCGAGCTGCGGCGGAGCGGGCCACCGCCATCAGGTCGTCGTCGTCGACCGCGGCGAGCGCCAGTCCGTCGGACACGGCCTGATCGGCGGAGATCCACGGCTCGGTGAACAACAGCTCGGCGGCGCGTTGCCACCCGACCACCTGGGGGAGCAGGAGACTCGCGGAGGCCTCGGTCGTCACCCCCAGGCTGATGAACGGCAGCTTCAGCCGCGCGCTCCGCGCCACGTAGACCAGGTCACAGTGCAACAGCATCGTCGTGCCGATGCCGACGGCCACACCGTTCACCGCGGCCACGACCGGTTTGGGGAACGTCTCGAGGCTCGGCATGAACCGGCCGTAGCCGGGCGGTCGGTCGGCGAAGGCTGCGGGATCGTTCATCTCGCCGAGGTCCTGGCCGGCGCTGAACGCCCGGCCCCGGCCGGTGAGGAGCACGCACACGACCGAGTCGTCCTGAGCGGCAGCGTCGAGGGCTCCTGCGGCTGCGTACCAGAGTTCCTGGTTGAAGGCGTTGAGCGAGTCCGGCCGGTCGAACGTCAACTCGAGATACCCGTCGCGCTTCTCTGCGGCGAGAACAGGTGGTGACGTCACCGGGGGGAGCGTAGTTGCCGGCGCCCCTTCCCGATCCACTCCGCAATGTCCGGGAAGGGGACGCTCGGCGGTCGATCGGACCCGCTCTCCGATCGACTGGGCCCCTTGGAGGCCATGAACCACGATGCCGCGTACAGATCATGAATAAGTCAAGAGAACCTCATGATTCCCACTAGAAGTAGACATTCGTCACACCAGCCGTGCCGGGAACCTCCCCAGTGGCGGAGCGGAGGTGCCTGAAGGCGCTGCGATCGGCCACAATCTCGCTGGTGACCAACGTGCCTGCGCCTGAGGAGTCGACGACAGGCGATGCGCTCTGGCCCGTCGATGCCGCTCTCGGTGCCGCCGCCCGCTTGACCCGTATCGCCGGGGGTATCGGTCGAGCCGTGGTGTCCTCCGCTCCGGCCCAGGTGGTGATCGACGCCACGCGGACGATCACCCAACCGCTGACCGAGGAAGGACAGATGCTCCGCGAGGGTTCGCCCGAGACGGGGACTCCGGGGCTTGCTGCGGTGGTGCGGGAGGTCAGTCCCGCCGTCGTCGACCTCGTCGACATCGACGCCATCGTGGACCAGATCGACATCGATGCGATCATCGCTCACGTCGACATCGATGCGATCATCCGCCGGGTCGACATCGATGCGATCCTCCAGCGAGTCGACATCGCTGCGATCATGGATCGGGTCGACGTCAACGCAATCGTCCAACGGGTCGACATCGATGCGCTCATGACCCAGACCGAACTCGGCTCGATCATCGCCGAGTCGACCAGCGGGGTGGCTACGCAGGCGCTCGACACTGTGCGCAGTCAAGGGGTCGGGCTCGACGGGTTCGTCGCCCGGTGGGCCAACCGTCTCGTGCGGCGGGATGCCGCAGCGTTGCCGCCCGGTCCACCGCTCCTCGTCGGTCAGCCCCGCGCACTGCCACCGGGTGACGCCTCGTGACGGTGACCGCCCCGTCGAACTTCGAATCCGATGTATCGCTCCAGGGCCACTACGCAGGTGCTGCCACCCGCACTGCGGCGTTCGCCCTCGACCAGACGGTGGCAACGGTCGTCTACGCCCTCGCCACGGCGCTCGTTGCATGGTTGATCGATCTCGTCGTGGGTCCCGACTACACGATCGAACCCCACCAGGGTGTCGCCGGGGTGATCTTCGTCCTGTGGCTCTTCGTCTACTACGCCTACCCGTGGTCCGTCAGCGGAAAGACCCTCGGCATGGCCGTCCTCGGCATCCGGGTCGTTCAACGCGACGGCTCGCCGACCACTGCGCGCAACGGCGTGATCCGCACCCTCGTGCTGCCGATCACCTTCCTGACCCTCGGGATCGGGTTCCTGCCGATCCTGTTCGGCCGGGAGCGTCGTGCGCTCCACGACACAGCAGGCGGGACCGCAGTCGTCTACGACTGGAACGCCCGGGCGGCGCGACTCCGCTTCCTTGCCCGTCAACAACCACGAGAACGGGAGCCACACCGGTGAACGACGATCGACCTCCGACACGTCCGAACACCCCGGCAGCGCTCATCGGCGACCTCGGTGATGTGTGGGCGTCGCTCGAGGCTCTGTTGTCGTCCCTCGACGAGGACGCATTCGCCGCACCCACTGCGTGTCCGGGGTGGAGCGTGAGCGACGTGGTCGCCCACATCACCGGGACGGAACTGATGATGGCCGGTGAAGCAGCACCTGCTGTGGAGGTGCCTGATCTGGCCCACCTTCGCAACGACATCGGACGAGCCAACGAGGCGTGGATCATCGAACGCCGCAGTTGGAATCCGGCGCAGGTCGTCGATGAGTTCCGCTCGGTCGTGGCCAGACGGGCCTCCGAGCTGGCCGAACTGACTCAGGACGACATCGATGCGGCGAGTTGGACCCCGGCTGGGCACGCCACGCTCGGGCGCTTCCTGCAGATCCGGGTCTTCGACACGTGGATCCACGAACTCGACATTCGCGACGCGGTCGGCGAGGCCGGTCATGAGTCCGGTCCGGCGGTGCGCCGGACGCTCGCAGAGATCGGCAACGGACTCGGGTTCGTCGTCGGCAAGAAGGCGGCAGCGCCTGACGGCTCCTGGGTGAGGATCGAGCTACCCGGGCCGGAGGGCGTCGCCTACAACGTCGTCGTCGATGGTCGGGCGAGCGTGGTCGACGCAGCGCCCCCCGGCGAGCCGACGGTGTCGCTCACGGCGAGCAGCACCGACTTCGTCCGGTGCATCGGGGGCCGGATCGATTCGGTGCGGTACCTCGAGGACGGGCGGATCACGCTCCGTGGTGATGAGGAACTCGGTGAGCGAGTCGTCGCCGAGTTGGCCTACACGATCTGACGTCGCTCGTGGCTCTGTTAGAATCGACCATTCCCCGGTAGTCCATCAAGTGTGTGAGGCAGTCTGTGTCGTTCGATGTCGGAGATCGTGTCGTGTACCCCCACCACGGCGCTGCGGTGATCACCAAGCGGGAGAAGCGCAAGATCAACGGATCATCCACTGAGTACCTCGTTCTCGTGATGGCCCATGGCGAGCTCACGTTGTCTGTCCCGGTGGACAAGGCCGACGAGGTCGGCATGCGTCCCCCGATCGGCAAGGACGAGGTCGATGATCTGTTCGACCTCCTCGCCAAGAAGGACATCCGCGAGCCGGCCAACTGGAGTCGACGGTTCAAGAACCACCAGGAGAAGCTCAAGTCGGGCGACGTCTACCAGGTCGCTGAGGTCGTCAGGAACCTGGCGTTGCGGGATCAGGCCAAGGGACTCTCTGCCGGGGAGAAGTCCATGTTCATCAAGGCTCGCAGCGTGCTGGTTTCTGAGCTGAGCTTCGCTCTCGATGTGGACGAGGACGAGGCACAACAACGCGTCGAGGCACAGCTGTCCTGAACCCCAGGATCCTCCAGTTGCTCGTCAGCACAGACGCTGACGACGACGCTCGGCTGGCGGTCGACCGACACCGCTGGTGGACTGCGGCCGGGGTTCCCGTGCGCACGCTCGCTCTGGCACCCGGTCGTCTCGGTGGGCTCGACCACGTGGTCCCGGTGCTCGCACCGTCGGTGCGTTCGTGGTCGCTCCGGGGTGTGCTGCGCAACGAGGTCGCCTGGGCCGAGGTCGTCGTGCTCGTCGGGCCGGCGGCGGACCGGCGTCGGTCGCTTCGACTCGGACCGGAGGGTCCACCGATCGTCGTCGACGACGGACTCGGCGCCCGCGTCGTGGAGCCAGCACCGGTCGTGACCCCCGCTGAACGAACTGCGGCTCGGCGAATCCTCGGTCTGGACGACGAGCCTGCTTGGCTCCTCGTCCACGATGCCCGGGACCGTTCGGCGGCGCGTTCGGTTCGCCTCGATCTGCCCGGGGCTGTTCGCCTCGACCTCGATGACCGCAACTCGACCGAGATCGTGGTGGCCGCCGCCGACGTCGTGGTCGCCCCGGTCGCCTCGGCGGCGGTTCCACTCGACCTGCTCGCCGGGGGTGTTCGGGGCCTGCCGATGGTGGCGCTCGACACGCCGGCCGTCCGCCCGTACGTGGACCGGACAACCGGCTCGTGTGTCCCGGCGAGAAGCGGTGTCCTGGCGTCGGCCGTGGCCGAGATCGCCGCCGACCCGGTGCGCCGAGCCGCCATGGGGGCCGCTGCTGCGGACCGCGTACGCAGCGTCGCCGATCCCGCACCGTGGTGGGGGGCGTGGCTGCAGCGCTGCACATCAGCGATACCGTGATGGCGTGGTCCGACCTCGATCACTCCCGGCGCCGGTCTCTGCTGTCGTCGTCGCGCTCCTCGCCACACTGGTGGGATGTGTGCCGAGCAACACCCGGGACGCGACCGAACTCGCCGACGGATCCGGATTCGTCCCGGCGGGTCGCACCGCCCCGGTCTTTCCCGCATCGGGCCTCGTGTCATCGGAGTTGCTGGTGGCGGGAATCGTCTTCGACCTGACCGACGCTCCCGTCGAACGCAACGTGTGGGTGCCCGACGAGCCTTCCGCCACGTGCGCCGCCGAGGGGATCGTCGAGGGGCTCGGTCCCGAGCGACTCTCCGAACTCGGCTATCGGCCCGGCACCGAGGGGAACGGTCTCAACCAGATCGCTCTGACAACGGCCGAACGCGACGTGGTCGCCGAGCGCCTCGCTGGGTGTCTCGACCTGCGCGATGCGATCGGGACCCTGCTCATGGGCAACGACCAGATGAGCGGCACCGATGCGGCGTGCATCGCCGAGAGCCTGCAGCAGCGTGGCGTGCTGGCCCGTCTCGCCGAGGCGTTCGCCTTCGCTGAGAATCTGGACCCGCTCGCCGTCGACGGCGCCTTCGGTGATGCGCTCCTCACGGGCGCGTCGGTGTGCGTCGGGGAAGGGGCGTTCGACTGGCTCGACGTCGACCTGCCGGGAAGCGGTGACGGGACGGTGCCCGGGCCCACGACGACCCTCCCCGGGACGCCCGACGGCCTCGCCAACCGCACCGGATCGGCTGGAACCACGCCGTGACGCCCGCCGGTCGACCATGATTGCCTCCGTGTCAGCCCTCGGCATGCTCAGCGTCATTCCCTCGCCACCGTTCAAGGCGCTCGAACTCGGTCCGTTCTCGTTCCGCATGTACGGCCTCTGCATCGCCCTTGGTGCGCTCGCAGCCGTGGCGCTCGCTCGCAAGCGGTGGCGTGACTGGGGCGGTGATCCGGAGGATCTGACCACAGTGGCGCTCTGGGCCATTCCCGCCGGCCTCGTCGGCGCCCGGCTGTACCACGTGCTCACCGACTTCTCCGACAAGTACTCCTGTGCCGCCGACACGGGGTGCTGGTGGCCGGATGCGTTCTTCGTCTGGCAAGGAGGGCTGGGGATCCCGGGTGGCATCATCCTCGGGACGGTTGTCGGCATCATCGTC
>VGBZ01000033.1 GCA_016870275.1 Actinomycetota bacterium | reverse complement strand
TCCACCCCGACGGACGAGCCCCCCTCGCCACGACGGGGTAGCCGCCCGCGAGCTCGGCGACGGGGTCCACCATCACCGGGTCCTTGGCTCGGCGGCGCGGGCTCTGCTGAGCTGAGAGGATCCGTCCCCAGGCGTGACGAGGCGGTGCATCCGCTGCTGGCCGACGGCGAGGTCGTGGCCATCGCGGGCGTGTACGACGTGCTCTCGGCGAAGCTGGCGGAGCGAGCCGGCTTACCGGCCGTGAGGGGGCCGAATACTCATCCGCCCCGGATTCTCAAGGGTTTCGGGCGGCGGGACGGCGGGTAGCGTTCTGCACTCGTGGCCCTCTTCCCGCCTCTGGCACGCCTCGTTCTGACCCGATTCCGGTGGGTGTTCGCCACCGGAGATGCTCGCTACGCCGAGATCCTCGCCCTCCGCCATCAGGTCCTGGTGCTCCAACGCCAGATCGGCCGACCGCAGTTCACCGACACCGACCGGACGATCCTCGCTGTTCTCGCCACGGCGATGGAACGCGCCCACCAGCGAACCACGTTCCTGATCGTTCACCCCGAGACCGTCCTTCGCTGGCACCGGCGCCTCGTCGCCCTCCACTGGACCCAGCCACCCACCGCGAAGCCCGGGCGGCCTCCGATCGACCCCGATCTCCGGCGACTGGCACGCGAGAACCCGACGTGGGGCTTTCGGCGGATCCACGGCGAGCTTCTTCGCCTCGGCCACAGCGTCGCCGCGTCGGCCGTCTGGAAGGTCCTCCGCAACTCAGGCATCGACCCGGCCCGTGACCGCACCGGGCCCTCCTGGTCCGACTTCATCCGCTCCCAAGTGAAAGCGGTCATCGCGACCGACTTCGCGTGCGTCGACACCGCGCTGTTGCGGCGGTTCCACGTGCTGTTCGTCATCGAGATCGGCACCCGCCGCGTGCACCTCGCAGGGGTCACCACCAACCCGACCGGTCCGTGGACCACCCAAGCGGCCCGCAACCTGCTGATGCGGCTTCCCGACGTCCATTTGTTCCGGTTCTTGATCCGCGACGGCGCCGGGCAGTTCACCGCGTCGTTCGACAGCGTGTTCGCCGGCTCCGGGATCACCGCCATCCGAACCCCACCTCGAGCACCACAATCGAACGCGTTCGCCGAGCGATGGGTACGAACGCTCAGACACGAGCTCCTCGACCGCACGATCATCTGGAACGAACGCCAGCTCTGCCGGATCCTCGCGGAGTACATCGCCCACTACAACGGCCACCGGCCGCACCGGAGCCTCCACCAGAGAGCACCCGACGACCAGGGCAAGGCCGTCCCGATCGGCTCAGGCCAACCGATCCAGCGACACGCCACTTGCGGCGGACTCATCAACGAGTACCGCTCCGCTGCCTGAAGCACGCCAAGGCCGACAGACACCTCACAACCCTTCAGCTTCGACGCGCCCGAGATCCGGGTCCGACCCCATCGGGTCAGCCGCGACGGCCCCGACCCAGCCACGGATCAGTTCTCGGCCCCCTCAGGGGGACGAGTTGCAGCCCGGTGATGGCGTCGGCGTGGCCGACTCCGCCGGCGAAGCGGATGCCCCGGGCGTCGAAGCACGCCAACGCCAGGCCCTGCGTCAGGCGCTCCCGCAGCCGGGTCCGGATGGTCGCCTCGAGGGCGGGAGGGATCGGCTCCACCTGCGGGACGCTAGGCGGACGCTCGTGGTCACGGGCACCCCTTCCGGTCGGCGACCACGGGTGTCGGCCGAAGCGTTCCGGTCCGTCGGACGCCGGGCCGGAGGCCGGTGAACCCGGGGTGGCGGCGTCGGTCGGCCGTCGGTCGCCGCTCCCTGTCGCGACGGTGCCGGGGTCGCTGGTTGGTTTTACGCAGTTTGCGCCACATACTCGCGATATGGCTCATGACATGGATCGCACGCTCGACCGTTCCCGGATGGAAGCCACCCTGGCCGCACTCATCGGCTCCTGTGACGTCGACGGCGGACCCACCGACGAGCAGTGGGCCCTCATCGGGGCGCTCGCGACCGGTTGGTTCCACACCTCGATCGACCCCAGGTCGTTGGACCCGTTGTCGCCCGAACGGGCGGCCGGCCGGGTCGACGACGAGGCGCGTCGCCATCGGATTTTCCACATGATGGTGTTCGCCGAGCAGTGTCGTCACCCGCTCACCGAGGCCCAGGTGGAACGCACCGATGCATACGCGCGGGCGTTCGGGATCACCGACGAGAGCCAGCGCGTGGCCCGCGACCTGGTGGCGCGCGGCAGAGCGGTCGCCGAGGCCGACTTCAGGCGGTTCTTCGATGCCCACCGTGCGGACCTCGAGGAGCCGGTGTTCGCCCGCCCAGCGGACAGTGGTGAGGAGGTCCCCCCTGAGGTGTTCGAACGCATCCGCTCGCTCGGCGACTGCCCTGCGGGGTCGCTCGGGCGGGCGTTCGCCGAGTTCTACGAGACGAATGGGTTCGAGCTGCCCCACCCGGACGACCCGTACCCCGGGGTGTTCGCCGCCCACGACATGACCCACGTGATCGCCGCGTACGGCCCGTCCGGATTGGAAGAGGTGGCGCTCGGGGCCATGCAGATCGGCATGGCCGACACCGAGGCCCACTGGATCCAGTTCCTCGGCAACCTGGGCGTGCACGAGGCCCGCTTCATCCATGACATCGACGGTCCGCCGGTGCTCGCAGCGCCCGGGGCCATGGAGGTGGTGGCCCACGCCTTCGAGCGGGGGACCCGGACGGACCAGGACTTCTCGCTGGTGGACCACCTCGCCATGGCGGACCTCCCGCTCGACGAGGTGCGCTCCCGCTTCGGCGTGCCGTCGCGGGACCGCTGAGTCGATCCGGTGGGGCGACGGCCCGTCCCCTGCCGTCTGCCCGTGCGGGTGCGGTCGGGTCGGTGGTAGGACGAGGTCGTGGATGTCCGACGCCTCGACCCCGCCGACCGGCTCCAGTGGGGGCCGCTCTGGCAGGGCTATCTGGAGTTCTACGAGCACGAGCTCGACGAGGCGACGACGGACGGGACCTGGGCGAGGCTCTCGAGTGACGACACGTCGGTCGTCGGGCTCGGGTCATTCGACGGACGGGAACTGGTGGGCATCTGCCATCTCGTGTTCCACCCGAGCACCTGGTCGACCTCGTCGTACTGCTACCTGGAGGACCTGTTCGTGCGCCCGGACCGCCGGGGTGGGGGTGTCGGCCGGTCGTTGATCGCAGCCGCCGCCGGTGAGGCCGAGGCGGCTGGGGCGAGCAAGCTCTACTGGCAGACGCACACCACCAACGACACGGCCCGCCGTCTCTACGACCGGGTCGCCGAGCACCGGGGCTTCATCGTCTACGAGATCGATCTTCCCGGCTGACGGGCTGCCGCGCTCGCGCCCCGCTGGGCTCCGGTTCCGAGGCGCTTGATCCCGGTGACACCGTGACCGCCCACCGTCTTGGCCTGGTCCAGGGTGTCGGCTGCCGCCTCGCGCCACCGCCGACTCGTCGAGGAGTCGTGGCCCGACTCGATCCCCAGCACCTGGCGGAACTCGTGGACGTCGGAGGACACGTGGTTACTCGACCTGACGATCGCCGGTGACTGTCTCGGGTTGAGTAGGACCTGCGAGTTGGCGATCCCGACGGCGTCGTGCATGCGGTCGAGGAGTCGGTCCGTGTGGTCCGTGATCAGAGCGAGCCGCTCGTCGCGTGCTGATCGCAGCCCGACGCGGTGCCGGTCGAGTTCGTCGGGACTTGCGTCCAGCACCCGCTCGAGTTCCAGCACCCCGACTGCGTCGTGGAGCTCGAAGCAGCGAGCGAGGGTCACCAACCACTTCTGAACCTCGGCTTCCGCTTCCTTGGTGACATCGGCGAGATCACCGACCTTGCGGCTCCGCTCGAGGCGCTCGGCGAGATCTCCGAGCTGGCGGAGCGCGAACCCCTCGACCTCGTGGATGGTCTGGGCGCCCGCCTGCACCTTCGACCACGTGACCTCCGAGACGCGGCCGACCGAGGCACGGACAGCCATTGCCTCCTTCACCGAGAGTTCGACCCCGTCGAGACGTGCGAGCACCTCGTTCGTCTGGGCCCGGAGCACATCGTCGAGCTTCCGGTCGATCACTGCGAGGTAGTCCATGATCGCATCCATCTGCTGCTGCATGGCGATCTGCGCCATGAGCCCGGCAGCCCCGGCGAGCATGGCCGGATTCGTCAGCATCGATGCGGGGGTCCTCACCACCTGGATCCACTGCTTGATGTTCCCGGGCTCGCCGACCATGGCGTGACTGACACCCGGACTCTTCGTGGGGGTGAGCCCGAACTGCTTGACCGCTCGGGCCGAATCCTCGGTCAGCTTCACCCACCGACCGGCGTTCGCTGCGACCTCCGAGCCGGTCAGTGCTGCAACGCTCCCGGTCCGAAGCACGGATCCGATCGGGGCCGAACCCTCCTCGGACAGGCCGACGGCGGCCATGAAGCGCTCGACGGCCGAGGGGCCACCGATGATGGCCAGCCCGTCGCCATCGCTGACCAGTTCCACTTCCTCTCCGCTCACTCTCAACACTCGCGATCATCATCTACTCACCGCAACACGCACGCTCCACCATGCTGCCAGTTCGACCTCGGTTCGGTGCACTGGTCCCGGCTCGCTTGACTCACCCGGCCCGCTCACGCCCGACCCGCCTACCATCGCCCCGGCAGCGGCTGGCAGACGGGGGTGCGTGGTGGACTTCGATGTGATGGTCGGTGCGGTCGACTGGGCCGAGGCGGCTCGTCTGGCCGTGCTCGCCGAGCGGGCCGGCTGCTCCGGGTTGGTGTTCACCGAGACCGGCCAGACCCCGTGGATGTCCATGGCGGCGGCGGCCACCGCGGCGCCGTCGCTGAGCCTGTCGACCGGCGTGGCGGTTGCGTTCCCGGTCAGCCCGACGGTCATGGCGAGCCTGGCGTGGGAACTGGCCGGCAACACCGGCGGCCGGTTCCGGCTGGGGCTCGGCAGCCAGGTCAGGGCGCACGTGGAGCGGCGCTACGGCGCCGAGTTCGACCCGCCCGGTCCACGGCTGCGTGACTACGTGCTCGCGGTCAAGGACGTGCTCGCCGCGTTCGCCGGTGAGCGACGACTCGACCACCAGGGCCCGTACTGGTCGCTGACGCTGCTGCCCGACATGTGGCGACCACGACGCCACGAGTTCGGCGACATCAAGGTGGACATCTCGGCGGTCGGTCCGTGGATGACCCGGATGGCCGGCGAGGTCGCCGACGGCGTGCAGGTGCACCCGCTCCACTCGCGCCGGTACCTGAAGGAGCGACTCGTCCCGGCGGTGGCCGAGGGAGCGGCCCGCGCCGGCCGGCCGGTGGAGGACGTCGACCTGCTCGTGCCGGTGTTCATTGCGCCGGGCGACACGCCCGAGGAGCGCGCCGCGCTGGTCGAGCGGACCCGCATGCAGATCGCGTTCTACGGATCCACCAAGAACTACGCGTTCCAGTTCGACGACCTCGGCTGGGAGGGCACCTCGGCCCGCCTCAACGACCGGCTCAAGGCGGGCGACCTGGCCGGTATGGCCGCCGAGATCACCGACGAGATGCTCGATGAGTTCGCCGTCGTGGCGCTGTGGGACGAGGTGGCCGACCGACTCGTCGAGCGCTACGCAGGACTCGCCGCGACCGTCACCTCGTACCTGACGTTCGAGGACCTCGCAGCCCACCCCGACCACCTGGGTCGCTGGGCCGAGATCGCCCGCGCCGTTCGCGCTGCCGGAGGAACGGCGTGAGTCCCGCTCGCGACGGCAAGGAGATGTCGGCGACAGACGGTGTCCGCCGGGCGACCACCGTCACGCTCGACGCCGCAGACCGGATCGCCGATGTCGACCCGCGCGTGTTCGGCGGGTTCCTCGAACACATGGGTCGATGCGTCTACGAGGGCGTCTACGAGCCGACCAGTCGCCACGCGGACGAGTACGGGTGCCGCACCGACGTGCTCGAACAGCTCGTTCGTTTGCAGATGACCGCCGTGCGCTATCCGGGTGGGAACTTCGTCTCGGGCTACGACTGGCGGGACGGGATCGGGCCGAAAGCGAACCGCCCCGTGCGCGTGGATCGGGCGTGGTCGAACCTGGAGTCCAACCAGTTCGGCACCGACGAGTTCCTGCAGCTGGCGGACCGCATGGGTTGGACGCCCATGATGGCGGTCAACCTGGGCACCGGAACGCCCGAGTCGGCCGGCGAGCTCGTCGCCTACTGCAACGCGCCGACTGGCACACCGCTCGGTGACGAGCGCGCCGCCAACGGCCACCCCGACCCCTACGACGTCGACCTGTGGTGTCTGGGCAACGAGATGGACGGCCCGTGGCAGATCGGGCACACGACGGTGGAGGAGTACACGCGCCGTGCCCGTGAGGCAGCGGCGTGCATGCGTGACGTCAGCCCCGGGATCGAGGTGGTGGCGTGCGGGTCGAGCGATCCGAACCTGCGGCACTTCCCGAGTTGGGACCGCAAGGTGCTCGCCGGGTTCGGCCCCGGCCTCGACCACCTGAGCGTGCACCGCTACGCGCGCAAGCTGACCCGTGACACGCGCCGCTGGCTGTCCTTCGGTCGGATCGTGGACGCGCAGATCGACCAGCTCCGCGCCGTGCTTGCGGACGTTGCGCACGCCGAGGGGTGGGAGCACACCCCCACGCTCAGCTTCGACGAGTGGAACGTCTGGTACCGGACCATGCCCACCAGCCTGCTGAAAACCCGACTGCCGGCGAAGGTCAACGGGTTCGCCCCGCCGCTCATCGAGGAGGTGTACACGCTCGAGGACGCGCTCGTCGTGGCGGGCTTCCTCAACTCGTTCCTCCGCAACGCCGACCTGGTGCGAATCGCCAACATCGCCCAGATCGTGAACGTGATCGCACCGTTGCTCACCAAGGGTGACGACCTGCTGGTCCAGTCGATCCACGACGCGTTCCGCATGTTCAGCGAACGCCGTGCCGGCGACTCCCTGCGTGTCGTTCAGCAGGGTCCGACGTTCGACCTGTGGCGTGCCGGCACCCAACCGGTGCTCGACGTCACCTCCGTCCTGGGCGACGGGGAGCTCCACGTGATGGCCGTGAACCGCGACCCGCGCCGGTCCGCACCGCTGCAGGTGGAGCTCGTCGGCCGTCGGCTCGTCGGGGTGGGGGACTGCGAGGTGCTCACCGCAGACGACCCGCGAGCCCGCAACACCTGGAGCGACCCCGACCGGGTGCGCGCCCGGCCGCTCACCGGCGTCACCGTGACCGACGGTTCGGCCGAGGCGGTGCTGCCGCCGTGTTCGCTCGCGGCGCTGACGCTGCGCGCATCCGACTGACGCGGGTCGCTCTGCCACTCGCGCTGGTCGGTCTGTCCCGTCGATGTGCGATGCAGCCCGTCGCCTGACAGGCGATGTCCACGATCGCCGTCGATGAACAACATCGACGTCTACGCGCTCACCCAGGCCACCTACTCGGGCCCGCTCACCTTCGCCTGTCGACCGTTCGACCGTGGGCTCGCCGCAGCCGACATCGCCGTGGTCGGCGTGCCGTTCGACATGGGCACGACCTACCGGCCCGGCGCCAGGTTCGGCCCTCGTGCGGTGCGCGTGCAGTTGGTGTTCGTCGGCCAGTACCCGTGGGGGCACTGGCCGTGGGACTTCAACATCTGGGACGAGACCCGGGTGGTCGATTGGGGCGACGCACCCAACACCGTCATGTGGCCGGGCTACCCGGACCGCATGGTCGACGAGGTCCGCGAGTCGGTGGCCGCCATCCACGGCGCCGGCGTGTCGGTGTTCGCGCTCGGCGGGGGACCACATGATCGCGTACCCGCTGCTCGCTGCGGCCGCCGAGCACCACGGTCCGTTGTCGATGGTCCACTTCGACGCGCACTCCGACACCTGGGACATGGGCGACGACCTGAACCACGGGACGATGTTCAAGCTGGCCGCCCGGCAGGGCTGGGTGGTGCCCGAGCGATCCATCCAAGTGGGGATGCGCACACCCAACCCCGAGACGTTCGGATTCCGGATCGTCGATGCCGACGAACTCCTGGACCGGCCGCTCGAGGTCACGATCGCTGAGATCCGCAAGCGCGTCGGCGACCACCCCGTCTACCTGACGTTCGACGTGGACTTCCTGGATGCGGCGTTCGTCCCGGGGACCGGCACGCCGGTCGTCGATGGCCCCGATCCCCGTCAGGCCCGCAGGCTGCGGCGGGGGCTGTCGGGGCTCAACGTCGTGGCCGCCGATGTCGTGGAGGTGGCGCCGCACCTGGACCCGACGGCCACCACGGCGATCACCGCCGCCACGGTCGCCATGGACCTGCTGCACCTGCTGGCCCTCGCCCGTCGCCCGGGCTGAACCGGTCACGCTGATTATCAGATACGATAATCAGCGTGACAGAGCTGAGCGAGACCCTGCGGACCGTGCTGGCCTCGGCGGCGCGCCTGCATGAGGTGGTGCCCGACGCCGTGCTGGTCGGCGGCTCGGCCGCCGCGCTGCACGCCGGCCACCGGGACTCCTTCGGCCACGACCACGTCCTGTCGGACCTGGTCGACCGCTACGACGAGGTGCTCGAGGCCGTCGAGGCGACCGACGGCTGGGCCACCTCGGTGCGCGCGTCCAAGCCGCCGTTCACGATCATGGGCAGTCTCGGTGGGGTGGAGGCGGGACTCCGCCAGATGCGTCGGGTCCGTCCGCTCGAGACGGTGGAGGTGGACGTGGGCGACGGACACGTCGTCGTGGCACCGACCGCTGCCGAGGCGCTCCGCGTCAAGGCGTACCTGGTCGTGCAGCGCAACGCCGTGCGTGACCACCTGGACGTGGTCGCGCTCGCGGATCACCTGGGGATCGACGAGTCGCTGCGGGTGCTCGCCGGCATCGACGACTACTACGTCGATCGGTCGGGTGAGCCGGCGTCGGTCCTCACGTCGCTCGTCGCCGCGCTCGCCGACCCCCAGCCGCGTGACGTCGACGTGATCGACGAGCTGCCGCGCTACAAGGCGCTCGACGAACGCTGGCACCAGTGGTCCGACGTCGTGGCCGCGTGTCAGGAACTCGCGCTGCGGTTGAGTGGAGCGCTCTGATGCCGGTGCAGTTCCGCAACGTCGACGCGTCACCGCACGACGACGTCCGCACCTGGCCGTTCGAGGCGCTCGTCACCGTGATCGACCGGGGCCTGGTCCCGGACTGGCAGCCGGTGCTCGCCGAGATCCGCCGATCACCGTGGGGACCCACGGCGCGCCGGGTGGAGCGCTACCTCGCCTACCGCGACCCCGACGGTGTCGGCACGCTGTTCCGGCTCGCCGTGGAACGGGCCCGACAGCAGGCGGAGCATGACGCCCGGGACGAGGTGGCGGCGCGGGTGCGGGCCGCGGTTGAACGGTCGGGTCTCACCAGCGCGCAGTTCGCTGCGCTGGTGGGCACGAGCGCGTCACGTCTCAGCACCTACGCCAGCGGACGGGTCACCCCGTCGGCGGCCATGTTGGTGCGCATCGAACGCGCCGCGTGAACGGCTGCCCCCTGAGGTTTCCGCTTGGGGTCGGAACTCCCGGTCCTCGCTCACCACCACCTGTCAGACAGTGCCCACGCCCCGGCGGTGAACACTGTTCATCACGCTCTCGGGGAATGAACTTCCATGTCGCTGGTTGCACCATAAGTTAGCCACGCCGTCAACGTCTCACAGGGGGGACACATGGACCTGACACTGACCGAAGCGCAGTTCTACCTCGTCTACAACGCATTCTCGTTCGTCATCGCGAGCATGGGAGCAGCATTCATCTTTTTCCTGCTCGTCAGGGGACGGGTGGCACCGAAGTACCACACTGCGCTGACGCTCACCACACTCGTCGTGGCGATCGCCTTCTACCACTACGTGCGCATCTTCGATTCGTGGAACTCCGCGTTCAGCTTCATCGGGGGTGAGTTCGTCCAGGACGGCGAGCCGTTCAACGAGGGGTACCGGTACGTCGACTGGTTGCTCACCGTGCCGCTCCTCCTTGCCGAGCTGGTCGTCGTGCTCAAGCTCCCGAAGGACTCGACGAAGAGCCTGCTCACTCGTTTGATCATTGCTGCGGTCGCCATGATCCTGTTGGGATGGCCGGGTGAGATCTCGCCGGTTGATTCGACCGCCCGGACCGTGTGGGGGATTGCGTCGACCATCCCGTTCCTCTACATCCTCTACGTGTTGTTCATTGAACTGGGGCGGTCGTTGGAGCGTCAGAGCAGCGGGGTGCGCAAGCTCGTCGACAGCCTTCGATACATCATCCTCATCACGTGGGGGATCTATCCGCTGGCGTACATCGCACCGTCGTGGATCAGCAACGAAGCGACGGCCGAGGTGGTCCGCCAGGTCGGCTACTCGATCGGTGACGTGCTGGCCAAGCCGCTGTTCGGCCTGCTGGTCGTGGCGATTGCGATCACCAAATCCCGAGAGGACGGCTTCGATCCCGACCAGATCGGGCTCCCGGCAGGAGCGGCGGGCGAGAGTTCGACCACCTGAGTCGGGTTGTCCAACTGGATGCGATGCGGGCCGCCCCTCGGGGCGGCTCGCTCCGCGTCTGGACCTTGCGAGTGGTGGTCGTGTCCGGGGGGTTCCGGGTCGTTGCGGTGCGCCAGCGGTTGCGGTCGGCCGATCGGCCAACCTAGAATCCTGAGCAGTTCAGTCGGATTTACGCCTCGGCGTCGATCCGCAGACGTCACCAGCAGCACGAGGAGCCAACACATGACCGGTCAGCAGGGATTCGAGACCCGCCAGATCCACGCCGGGGCCGCCCCCGACCCGACCACCGGGTCCCGCGCCACCCCGATCTACCAGACGACCAGCTACGTGTTCCGCGACACCGAGCACGCAGCCAACCTCTTCGGGCTGGCCGAGCTGGGCAACATCTACACCCGCATCATGAACCCCACCCAGGACGTGTTCGAACAACGCGTCGCCGCGCTGGAGGGTGGTATCGGTGCGCTGGCCACCTCCAGCGGTCAGGCCGCGCAGACCATTGCGCTGTTGAACCTGGCCGAGGACGGCGGGCACATCGTGTCCTCGGCATCGTTGTACGGCGGCACCTACAACCAGCTCCACTACACGTTCCCCAAGCTGGGTGTGGAGGTCTCCTTCGTCGATGATCCCGACGACCTGGACGCGTGGCGCGCCGCGATCCGCCCCAACACCCGCGCGTTCTACGGCGAGAGCATCGGCAACCCCAAGGGCGACGTCTTCGACTTCGAGGGCGTGAGCGCCGTGGCGCACGAGCACGGCATCCCGCTCGTGATCGACAACACGCTGGCCTCGCCGTACCTGGTGCGTCCGCTCGAACACGGCGCCGACATCGTCACGCACTCCGCCACCAAGTTCCTCGGCGGCCACGGCACGACCATCGGTGGCGTGATCGTCGACGGCGGGACGTTCGACTACGAGGCGAGCGGCCGGTTCGACAACTTCACCCAGCCCGACCCCAGCTACCACGGGCTCGTGTTCTCGCAGCTGCCGCCGGAGCTGTTCCCGGCGCGCTACATCCTCAAGGCGCGCCTGCAGTACCAACGTGACCTGGGCGCGGCCATCTCACCGTTCAACGCGTTCCTGCTGCTGCAGGGCATCGAGACGCTCAGCCTCCGCATGGAGCGGCACTCGGCCAACGCGCTCGCGGTGGCGCAGTGGCTCGAGGCCCGCGACGAGGTGGAGTGGGTCGCATACCCCGGGCTCGAGTCGAGCCGGTGGCATGAGCGGGCGCAGCGCTACCTGCCGAACGGGCAGGGCGCCATCGTGGCGTTCGGGATCGAGGGTGGCGCGCCCGCCGGGCAGAAGTTCATCGACAGCCTGGAGCTGTTCAGCCTCCTCGCCAATGTGGGCGACGTGCGCAGTCTGGCCATCCACCCGGCGAGCACCACGCACCAGCAGCTCACCGAGGCCGAGCAGGCCAGCACTGGTGTGACCCCGGGTCTGGTCCGCCTCAGCATCGGACTCGAGTCCGTCGACGATCTGCTCGCCGACCTGGACGCCGGGTTCCGGGCCGCCAAGGGCGCCTGAGCGGACCCCGGCCCACAGGGGCCGGGTGGTCGAGGGGTGGGGGCTCGGGCCCGGCGGTCGTCGAACGGCGGCCCCCGGGCCCGACCTGGTCACCGGGGTCCGGCGACGGCGCTCAGACGGTGTGTTCGCCCGTTGTCGGTGCCTCGTCGGGCTCGGCGTCGTGGTCGTTGCCGCCCTTGCCGAACGGCAGCCTCGACACGATCAGGACGAGCAGCGACCCGACGGCCATGCCCACCGCCGCCGACGCCAGCGTGGCCACCAGCCAGCTGAGCACACCACCGACGCCCGCCACCCCGGCGACGAGGTGCTCGGCGTCGTGCACCAGCCCGTAGGGCGCACCCCATCCGAGTTCCTCGGTGCCGGCGAGCAGCAGGTGGCCGCCCACCCAGAGCATGGCGGCGGTGCCGATGATCGACAGCCACCGCAGCAGGACGGGCATGCCCCGGACGAGCGCCCGTCCGGTTCGCTGCGCCGCAGGCGAGTCCCGCTCGGTCAATGCGAGGCCCACGTCGTCCATCTTCACGATCAGCCCGACGACGCCGTAGACGACCACGGTGATGAGCACGGCGACGACCACCAGGATCGCGGCCCGCGCCACGAGCGGCTCGTCGAGGACCTCCTTGAGGGCGATCACCATGATCTCGGCCGAGAGGACGAAGTCGGTCTGGATCGCCCTGGCGACGGTGCGGGACTCCGCCTCGTCGCCCTGCATGGGCGCCGGCACCTCGTGATCGTGGTCGTCGTGGGCGAGCGCGTGGATGACCTTGTGGGCGCCCTCGTAGCTCAGGAACGCCCCACCGCACATGAGGATGACCTCGACCACCGCCGGGGCGATCGCGCTCAGCAGTAGCGCCGCCGGGAGGATGAACAGGACCTTGTTGCGCAGTGACCCGACGGCGATGCGGCGGATGATTGGCAGCTCGCGCTCGGCGGCCAGGTTCTTGACGTAGGCCGGGGTGACCGCTGCATCGTCGATCACCACACCTGCGGCCTTGACGCTGGCCCGGCCCGTGGCCGCACCGACGTCGTCGATGGAAGCGGCCGCAAGCTTCGCCAGCGCCGCCACGTCGTCGAGCAAACCGACCAGGCCGCCTGCCATCACCCTCTTCGCGTCGTCGTCGTACAACTGAGGCTACCGGCCGGACGTGGCCCCACGTGTGCCTTCGACACGGGTGGCGGGCGCTGGTGCGGGGCAGCCGGCGCTGTCCCGTGTTCCTGTCGTCAATACGGTCCCGTAGAGTCTTGCGGGTTCGCTGACGACGAACCAGAATGTTGAGTGAATTGGTCGGGTTTAGTTCCCGGCGATACTGCACCACGGAGGATGCGCGATGAGCAGGTGGACGTTCACGTCGGAGTCGGTGACCGAGGGTCACCCCGACAAGCTGGCCGACCAGATCTCGGACTCCATCCTCGACGCGATCCTGGCCGAGGACGCCAACGCCCGGGTGGCGTGCGAGACGTTCGTGACCACCGGTCTGGCCGTGGTCGGCGGCGAGATCTCGACCTCCGCGTACGTCGAGATCCCCTCGATCGTCCGCAACACCATCCGTGAGGTCGGCTATGACCGGGAGAGCCTCGGCTACGACGGCTCCACCGTCGGCGTGCTGGTGGCGATCGACGAGCAGTCGCCCGACATCGCCCAAGGCGTGGATGACTCCGAGGAGGTCCGCACCGGCCAGGCCGGCGAGGAGGACCTGCTCGACAAGCAGGGTGCCGGCGACCAGGGGATGATGTTCGGGTACGCCGTCGACGAGACCGACGTCCTCATGCCGCTGCCCATCCACCTGGCGCACCGGCTCGCCGAGCGTCACGCCGAGGTGCGCCGCGCCGGCACCATCCCGTACCTCCGTCCCGACGCCAAGACGCAGGTCACGTTCGAGTACGAGGACGGCAAGCCCGTCGCGCTCAAGACGGTGCTCATCTCCACCCAGCACAACGACGGTGTGGACCGCGACAGCCAGATCCGTCCCGACCTGATCGAGCAGGTGATCAAGCCGACCATCCCCGAGCAGTTCGCGAACGACGACTACGAGGTCTTCGTCAACCCCACCGGTCGGTTCGTCATCGGTGGTCCCGTCGGCGACGCCGGCCTGACCGGCCGCAAGATCATCGTCGACACCTACGGCGGCGCCGCCCGTCACGGCGGCGGTGCGTTCTCGGGCAAGGACCCGTCCAAGGTCGATCGCTCCGCCGCCTACGCCGCGCGATGGGTCGCCAAGAACGTGGTCGCCTCCGGCGCCGCCACTCGGTGCGAGGTCCAGGTGGCCTACGCCATCGGCGTCGCCCACCCGGTCAGCATCCTGGTGGAGACGTTCGGCACCGCCAACGTCGACCCTGACAAGCTCGATCTGGCGGTCCGTGAGGTGTTCGACCTCCGTCCCGCAGCGATTGTGCGGGACCTGGACCTGCGTCGGCCGGTGTTCCGCCAGACCGCGGCCTACGGTCACTTCGGCCGGACGGGCGACGGGTTCACCTGGGAGCGGACCGACCGGGTCGACGCGCTCCGCTCGGCGCTCGGGCTCTGAACCTCCCGCTCGCCGCTCGGGCTCTGAACCTCCCGCTCGGCGCTCGGGCTCTGAACCTCCCGCTCGCCGCTCGGGCTCTGAACCTCCCGCTCGCCGCTCGGGCTCTGAACCTCCCGCTCGCCGCTCGGGCTCTGAGTCACTTGCTCGGCGCTCCCGGGATGACGGGGCACCGGTCAGCCGACCGGTAGCGTCGGGCACCGATGTGTGGGATCGCCGGGTTCACCGGTTCGCCGGACGCCGCGCTGCTCGCGCAGATGCTCGACCTCATCGAGCACCGCGGCCCCGACGACCACGGCACCTTCGAGCACCGCGGCCTGAGCCTGGGTCACCGGCGGCTGTCGATCATCGACATCGCCGGCGGCCACCAGCCGCTCGGCACCCCGGCCCTGCAGATCGTCTACAACGGCGAGGTCTACAACTACCGCGAGCTCCGGGAGGAGTTGGCCGACGGCTGGGACTTCCGCACCAACTGCGACACCGAGGTGGTGCTCGCCGCGTACGCGGCGTGGGGCGTCGACTGCTTCGCCCGGTTCAACGGCATGTGGGGGCTCGCCATCGCGGACATGCGCGGCCCGGAGCCGCTGCTTGTCCTGGCGCGTGACCACTACGGCATCAAGCCGTTGTACGTGGCCGAGTCCGACGGCCGCATGCTGTTCGCCAGCGAGATCAAGGCGCTGCTCGCCGCCCCCGGCCTGGAGCCGGTCCCCAACCAGCAGTGGTTCTACGACTACCTGCTCCACGGGCTGCACGACCACCGGCCCGAGACGTCCTTCGAGGGCGTCCGCCAGGTCGAACCCGCCACGTGGGAGGTGCACGGTCCCGACGGCGTGCGCCGCGGCACCTACTGGAAGCCGCGACTGCACACCACCAACGCGGACGACCCGCAACGGTTCCGTGAGCTGTGGACCAAGTCGGTCGAGCGACGACTGATCGCCGAGGTTCCCGTCGGGACGTGCCTGTCGGGCGGGATCGACTCGTCCTCGATCGCGTGCACGTCGGCCGAGCTGCTCCGTGAGCACGCGCCCGACGCTGCGAGCCTGGGTGACCAGCTGCGCACGTTCAGCGTGGTGTATCCCGGCGACCCGATCGACGAGCGCAGCTACATCGACGACGTGCTGGCCGACACCGGCGCGGCGCCGTCGTTCGTGGAACCGTCCGCTGCGGAGTGGATCGCCGAGGTCGACCGGATGGTCTGGCACCAGGACGAGCCGATCGTGTCCTCGGCGCCGTACGCACAGTGGTGCGTGATGCGGCTCGCACAGCCCGACGTGACGGTGCTGCTCAACGGGCAGGCCGGCGACGAGCTGCTCGCCGGGTACGTGCCGTACCAGTTCGTCTACCTCAAGGAGCTCCGCCGGGCGGGGGAGTGGGGTCGGCTGCAGCACGAGGCCCGGGAGTCCGTCGACGTGCTTGCGCCGCTCATCAGACGGAAGCTCGCCACGCGGCGCCGGTCGGTGCCCATCCGGCCGCTGCTGCGCGACTCGTTCGTCTCCGGCCTGCAGCCGCCGGCCGCCGCCCGCCACCAGGCCGACCTCAAGGCCCGACTGGTCGAGGACCTCCAGACGTTCAGCCTGCCGTCGCTCCTGCGCTACGAGGACCGCAACTCCATGGCCTACTCCATGGAGTCGCGTCTGCCGTTCCTGGATCAGGAGCTCGTCGAGTGGGTGCTCGGCCTGCCGTCCTCGGCGCTCGTGTCGGACGGGTGGAGCCGATCGATCCTGCGCCGCGGCCTGCGGGGCGTGCTCACCGAACGGGTGCGCACCCGACGGTGGAAGGTCGGTTTCACCACGCCTGAGAGCCGGTGGATGCGTTCCCAGCGCGCCGCCATCCAGGGGCTGTTCCGCTCGCCGGCGTTCGTGAGCCGCCCGTGGTGGGAGGCCGAGCGGATCGCCGATCAGTTCGGCCGGTTCTGTGACGAGCAGGTCGAGGCGTCGCCGGTGTTCTGGCGGGCCATGAACGTGGAGCTGTGGCACCGGGTGTTCTTCGAGCCGGACGGCAGCTCACGTCGCGGCCGTCCACCCGTGCTGTCGATCACCGAGGCGGGCGACGCCGCAGTCGTCGAGCTGGTCGGCACCGACGACGTGGCCGAGTTCGCCGCCGCAGCTCGCCGCAACCCCGACCGCCACCTCTTCGCGTGGTCGGACGTCGACGGCCGGGTACACGGTCGGGCCCCGGTGCGCACCGAGCGGTTCGAGGTGGGCGATGACCTGCTCGCCGGCCTGCGGGCGGCGTTCGCCGAGCAGGACGAGCCCGTGCGTCCCCGGCCCGGCGATGTGGTCGCGATCAGCGAGAAGGCCGTCGCCATTTGCCAGGGCCGTTCGTACCCGATCGACTCGGTCCGCACCACTGCGCTGGCGCAGGGTCTGTCTCGGTTCGTGCACCGCACGCCCGCAGGGATCGGGCTCGGCATGCCCGAGACCATGCAGCTGGCGATCGAGCAGGTGGGCGTGCCCCGCATTCTGCTGGCGTCGGTCGCCGGTGCCGCCGGGCGGCTGGTGGGTCGCCGTGGCGACTTCTTCCGAGTGGCCGGGCCGGGGGCGCGTGCCATCGACGGACCGACGCGGGGGACGCTCCCGCCGTACGACACCCATGCCAACCTGGGGCCCGAGGAGCCGGAACGGGTGGCCGCCGAGCTGGCCCGGGAACTCGGGGTGGACGTGGCGATCATCGATGCCAACGACCGGGGTGTGAACGTCCTCGGCGCCAGTCCCGGCCTGTCCGAGGATCTGGTCGAGTCGCTGTTCCGGGACAACCCGCTGGGTCAGGGCACCCAGCAGACCCCGGTCGCTCTTGTGCGGTCCTTCGGCCGCCTTCCCCGTTCCTGACCCCCACCTCCCCGGCCGAACTTGTACCCCTCGTTGCGCTGAACGGCATGAGCGGTACAAGTTCGGGGGGAGTCAGGTGGCGGTGGCGCAGACCTGCGCAGCTCGGGCCCGCGCGGCTCGGGCCGACGGGAGCTCGCCGATCAGCGCGTGCAGCGTCGCGAGTGGAACCTGCACGGACTCAGCGGCGAGCCGTTCGACCAGGCGGTTGGATCCCGGAGCCACCAGTTCGTGCCAGTCGTCGGGGATCGTGGCGAGGGTCGCGAGCACGAACGCCCGGCCGACAGTGTGCGCTGGCCCGTCGACGTGGGTGAGCCGGACGGTGCCGTCGAGCAGCGCCCGGGTGAGTCGTGACACCGACAGCTCGTCGGTCCAGGCGCGCATGGTGGCGCGCAACTGGTCGTAGGTGGTGGGCAGCTCGCCCTCCTCGATCAGTTGAAGCGGCAGCGTTCCCGCCTGCAGCGCGGCCCGTTGATCGGGGTCGGCGAACACCTCGTCGATGTCCACCCGGACGTCCAGGAGCGCGGCGTGAGTGGACTGCTGTCGGACGAACGCATCGGCGTCGGCCCGACCGAGCCGACCCGGTCCGAATCGCTCGGCGGCGACCAGGAACGACTCGGTCAACGTCACCGACACCCAGGCCGTCTGGTGCGGGTCGGTGGCGTCGAACTCGGTGCCGTCACGGCCGACGCCGCGGATGCGACGGTGCAGGGCGCGCACCCGTCGGGCGGATCGGTGCACCTCGTCGAGTGACCCCAGGTTCTGGGCTTGGACGAACGCCCCAGTCCGACCGACGCGACCCATGAAGTCGTCGTAGAACGCGCCGGTGCTGTCCACGGCGGTCGGCACCGGGACCGACAGCGTCTGCAGCAGTGCCGCCCGCAGGCCGGCGATCGCCACCGACACGTGGCCGACGACGCTCCAGGTGACCGAGTCCGGGCCGAACAGCCCCGGATCACCGGGCGTGGCGTCGGGGTCGAGCGCGGTGCGAAACAGTCCGGTGCGAGCCAGGAACTCGTCGCGCACCAGCGGGATCCCCTGCGGGAGCACACGCGCCGCCACCTCGTTCGGGCCCGGCACCAGCCGGGCCAGGCGGTCCCACCCGGCGAGCAGCGGCGAGGTCACCACAGCGCCGACGCGTATCCGATGCCGGTCAAACGCACAGGACCTACTCGTGGAAGATCGTGCGGGTCGGGGGTGATCCGCTGGACGGAGCGCTGCTGTGACCGAAGGAACCCGTCGGGCGGGTCGGTGCCCTGGAGTCGAGCCATGATCCGGGCGCTCGGATCGTCTTCGTCGGTCACCGGTCGCTCCTTTCGGTGGGCGGTTCGCCGAGACTACCGGTGTCTCGGAGGAGCGTCGCTCAGCAGCAGTTCGGCCCAGCTGCCTGCGGAGATCGTCGGACGTGTTCATGGTGTGCTCCTCGGCTCGATCAGGGTCGACGCGGTCAGGTTCGGTATCCCTGAGCATCCTGACGGCTAGATGTGACACCGAGCCTCAGGGCCGGCTGGCACCTGGGCGACGCGTCCGGTTGCGACAGCGGCCTCGCGCCATGGGCCGCTCGTGCCGCTCGTGAGCCGAGTGATCCGGTCGACCCCCGATTCCCGACCGGAAAGCAAACAGTGCCGGTATCGTGATGCCATGGCTGATTCCAACAGTGCCCGGGAGCGGGCGATCAGCTCGCTCCACCAGAAGCAGGGCTTCTACCAGACAGTGTTCTCGTTCGTGGCGGTCAACATCCTCCTCTGGGGGATCTGGCTGTTCACCGACGACAAGTCGGGGTTCCCCTGGCCTGCGTACGTGACGATCTTCTCCGGATTCGGGTTGGCCTTCTCGTGGTGGCGGATCTTCGGCCAACGGGCGATCACCGAGGAGGAGATCCAGCGGGAGATCGCCCGGCAGGGCGACGCAGCCGCCTAGTTGTCTTGCCCTGTCGATCCCGGACCAACCGTTCCGGTCCGGCCTGCTGAACCGCGGCTCGACCTCGAACCCGCTGAGCTGACCGCCGCGGGTGCAGGTCACGGCGTGACGAGGACCTTGCCGCACTCCACGGAGCCCTGCAGCAGGTCGAGCGCCTCGTCGAAGCGCTCCAGCGGCACCCGGTCGGTCAGCACCGCCGACAGGTCGCGCCGCGCCAGCAGGTCGATCGCGTCCGCGAACCTCGCCGGGTACTCCATGGACCCGCGCAGCGTGAACTCCTTCATCAACAGCATCAGGTAGCTGGTCGCGACCGGCTCGTAGTGCAGTGCCACCACCGAGCAGCGGCCGCCCACCCGGCCGCGGTCCAGGATCTGGGTGAGCACCTTCGCCGACCCCGACGCCTCGATGAACGCCGCCGTCGCCGGCGTCGGGCCGAACATGAACGGCACGGTGCCGTGCAGGTCCGCCAGCGCCGCCCACACGTCGTCGGTCGCCGGGTCGAGCGCCGCCTGCGCCCCCAGGCCGAGCGCCAGCTCCCGGCGCCGCGCCGACAGGTCGACGGCGACGACGTGTTCGCAGCCGGTGTCGACGAGCATCGCCACCGACGCCAACCCGATCGGTCCGCAGCCGAACACCGCGACCGCCTCGCCGTCGCGTACCTCGGCCTGCTCCACGGCGTGCATGCCGACCGCCAGCGGTTCGGCGAACGCGGCCACGTCGAGCGGCACCGAGTCCGGCACCGGGTGCAGCAGCCCGTCGTCCGCGCTCCGGACCAGCAGCAGCGGGGTGAGGCCGCCCTCGGGGCCACCGCCGCCGATCCGGCCGAGCTCCTCGTTGCCGGGCTGCACGACCACCCGGTCCCCGGGCGTCACCGCGGTGACGTTCTCGCCCACCGCCTCGACCACCCCGGCCATCTCGTGGCCGAGGCACATGGGTTCGGGCCCGGGCCCGGCCAGGCCGCCCATGCGGATGTAACTCAGGTCGCTCCCGCAGATCCCGCACGCCTCGACGCGCACCACGGCGTCGTCGGGCCCCGGGTCGGGGTCGGCCACGTCGTCCACCCGGACGTCGCCCGGTCCGTGCACCCGCACCTGCAGCATCTCAGTCCCCGTTCGCAGTCGTCCGTGGCACGCTCACGGCGCGCCCGGTTCGGTCAATTTGGCGAGCGAGCGGCGCAGCCACGCCGCCTCCCAGAAGTTGCCGGTCGACTCCAACAGCGCGGCGGTCGCATCCGT
This sequence comes from Actinomycetota bacterium, assembly GCA_016870275.1. Taxonomy (GTDB): domain Bacteria; phylum Actinomycetota; class Acidimicrobiia; order Acidimicrobiales; family Microtrichaceae; genus SXMI01. Next base: position 8,143 of record VGBZ01000033.1, on the reverse strand, counting down.
GGCCACCGCACGCGCGCCCGCGTGCCCCGGTTCGACGGCGAGTACCAGGTCGGTCAGCTGCAGCGCGTGGACCGGCCGGCCGGCGTCGAGGTGGTTACGCGCTGCGATCACGAGCGCGTCGGACCCGGCGAGCTCCACCAGATCGGATGCGGTGGCGAGCGGGTGGACGCCGTAGAGCTCGGTGGTGGAGCGGTGGTGGAACCAGCCGGCGTAGTTCTCCCAGATGGCGCGCACGTTCCAGCTGGTCTGGCCGTAGCCCTCGCCGACGTCCAGGTGTTCGGGCACGCGAACCTGTTCCATCAGTTCCCACACGTCAGTCCCGGCGTTCATGCCGTCGACGGTGCGGTCGTGCACCCAGCGCATCGCCTCCTGCAGGTCGGCGACCTCCTGGGCGATCCGGTCGGCGCCCTCGACGGGGTCGAAGTGGCCGGTGACCAGCCGGTCGGGCTGCAGCTCGGTGATCACGTCGAGGGAGTCGATGTAGGTGAGCGCGTCGCGGTAGCGGTCGCCGCGGATCGTGACCAGGTTGGGGACGTGGCCGAACAGCGGGCCGGTCAGGTTGCCGCTGAACAGGGTGCGGCTGTCGGGCAGCCAGGCGACCATGGCGTCGGTCGTCTCGCCGCCCGGCGTGGCGATCAGTTCGATCGTGCGGCCGCCGACGGTGAGCGTGTGGCGATCCTGCACCAGCACGGTCGGCTCGGGCCGTGACTGGGGGATTGCGTCGAACCCGGCGGCGCGGGCGTGTTCGACCGCCGCCAGGATTGCGTCCATGAACGCGAACGCCGAGTTGCGCGACCTGAACGACTCGAGCCGTTCGTTGTCGTCGCGCCAGATGGTGAAGTTGGCCTGGGCGACCACGTCGGGCTCGGGCCCACCGTCGGGACCGGTGGCACGGAACGCGTCCACGCCGCCCACGTGGTCGTAGTGGCCTTGAGTCAACACGATCGCCCGGGTGGGTGACGGGTCCGCGGTCTCGTACGCGTGGAGGTGGAGCGGCCCCTCGAAGCCCATGCCGGTGTTGATCACGACCCGGCCGTCGTCGGTGCCGACCAGGTAGCTGTTCGACCAGCCCGGCGACATCCACACCCGCTCGCCGATGCCGACCGCCGGTTCGCCGGTGGCGCCGGACATGGCGTCCGCGCCGGGCCGTTCGCGGTGGATGCCCGCCATCACGTCACCTCTCGTCGGACCTGGGGGAACGCCTCCAGGTAGAAGGAGTACCGGTCGTAGAGCTCGTCGGGGTCGAGCCCGAAGTCGCCGCGCAGGTCGTAGACGACCCGGCCGTCCTTGCCCCGCGGGTTGCCGGCCACGTAGTCGGACAGGGCGGTGCGGCACTCGTCGGTGACCTCCAGGCCGGACAGTTCGATGATCCGGGTGGCCATCGCGACGTCGTCGCCCATGAACTCGCCGAACTCGACGTCGACGCGCTGCGCCTGGGGGATCAGGTGCGCGTCACGCACCGCGGCGCGCAGCAGGCGTTCGACGCGGTCCACCCAGTAGGCGGCGAGCTCGTCGGCGTCGATGGACACCCGTCGGTTGCGGTCGCCGTAGGCGAGCATGGTGATGGCCGACTGCAGCACGGCGACCGGGTCGCGGAGCGTGAACGCGATCGTGGCGTCGGGAAACGTCTCGACCAGCGGGCCGAGCTGCTCCAGATGCTGCGGGCACTTGAGCACCCAGCGGTTCGGCCCCCGCAGGTACGACAGCACCTGCAGCTCCCGGCGCAGGAACGCGTAGTGGGCGCGCTGGTCCAGGTCGTGCAGGTAGTGGTCCCTCCACGTCGGCACCCGTGCCATCCACTCGAGGGTGTACGTGCACAGGTCCAGGTCCATCAGCTCGCACTCCTCCTCGATGCTCTCTGGCGGCCGGTCGTGCATGAGCGCGGTGAGCGGTGACACCTGCTGGGTGGTCTCGTGGTCGGCCAGACAGCGCAGGTAGCGGGGGTCGACACCGTCGGGTCCGGGGCCGTCGCCGATCACGGGGATCGGCTCGGCGACCTCCCACCAGGGCATGGACCGGAACCGTTGGTCCTGCGCCAGCAGGTTCACGAGGTGCGTGGTGCCCGACCGGGGGAGTCCGACCACGATCACCGGCGGCTCCAGTTCGACCCCCAGCGCCTCGGGGTGGCGTCGGACGAAGTCCTCCAGGCGCAGCCGGGCGGCGAGCAGGCCGACGAGCCGGCGGCGGACCAGGAACCGGCCGAGTCCCGACAGGCCGGCGTCCGCGTCGACCGCTGCGGTCTGGGCCCGGAGCCGGTCGAACAGGGTCGGATCGTCGCCGAAGTCGTCCATGCCCGTGCGGCGCACGGCGCTGGCGACGATCCCGTCGGGATCCAGGTCGACCTCCATGGACAGGGCCACGTCGTGGAGTTGCTGTTCGGCGGCGTCCCGGCGGGGTTCACGCAGGTCGGTGATGCGGACCTCTCGCACGTCTGCGCCTCCACCTGCTCGTGGCCGACGGCGGTGCCGTGCGGTCAGTCCTGAAACGTCGCCGTTCAGACATCGGGACAGTACCGGCGGGGGAGCGAGCCGGGAAAGTGTCAGATCACGACCGGTCGAAGTCTGGACCTTCGTGGTGCGGAACACCCTGCGCCGCTCACCGACGCAGAGCGTCGGGTACCAAAGCCAGGAGGCGACCTGTGACCACCATTCGACGAATCTTCACCGCACTCATCGGAGTGACCGTGCTGTTGGGCGTGGCCGCCTGTGGTGGCGGCGAGTCCGCCGAGGACGAGGCCCGACGCACAATGGATTCGGTGCTCGAACAGATGGGTGAGATCGACTCGTCGCTGCCTGAGTCGTCGGACCTGCCCGGACTCCCTGACCCGTCGGACATGTCGGGAGCCCGCATGGAGGCCGAGTTCGAGGAGGTGCCCGGGGTGACCATGCGGTTCGTGAACACCTACGCCACCGGCGGTTCCGGTGAGGCGATCGACGTCTACTGGGGTCGCAGCATCAGCACCGGGAAGAAGATCATGACGGTCCCCTTCGCCACGATCAGCGATCCGGTGCCGCTCGAGATCGAGTCGAACCCCATGCTCGGCCGGTCCGACGGCGAGGACGAGCTCGTCGTGTCCTTCTACCCGGAGGGCGCCACCGAGGGTCAGCCGCTCGGCCAGAACACCGAGGTGCTGAACGACGGGACGACCCGGTTCGTGAGCGTGATCGGTGCGACCGACCAGACCGACCGCACCAACGCCGCCGGCGCCTCGACCATGCTGGGCAAGCTCGACGGGATCACCGAGCCGGCCCCCGGTCAGGCCATGGTCGTGTTGAACGACGTGGGCGTGCAGGCGATCGACGACGGTGACTTCCTGGCGCTGTCCCCGCAGGGCCAGTGCGACGCCTGGGACCTGTTCAGCGACCTGGACGACGTCGACGCCAACACCGGCAACCTGGGCACCGCGTACGCGGCCACGCCCGGGTCGGTCGAGGTGCTCGCCTCGGATGCGAACACCGACTGCGCCACCGGGCTGGCGCCGGTGAACGTCGACATCGCCGATGGCGGCCTGTACGTCCTGTACGCCTACGGCACCACGATCGCCGACCGGCAGCTGCTGGTGCTCGACGCCTCGGAGTGAGTCCCGGGTGCCCGTCCGTCCCGAGCGGGGCGGGCGGGCACCGTGACCTGCGGCCGTGAACGCTGGGCATCGACGATCGTCGATGCCCAGCGTTAGGCTTCCGAGCATGGACGCAGGATCGGTGATCCGGTCGGCCCGTCGACGGCGGGGCCTGAGCCAGGCGGAACTGGCGGAACGGGCCGGTGTGAGCCAGTCGGTGGTGTCCGACTACGAGCGAGGTCGGCGGGACCCGACCCTCTCGACGCTGCGTCGACTCGTCGAGGCGACGGGGGAGCGCCTCCGGGTGGACTCGGCGCTGCCGGCGTCGGACCTGCCGCCTCCCCGCGACGCAGAGGAGTCCGGTCGCCGACTCGTGGACGTGCTCCTGCTGGCCGACACCTACCCGCCCCCGCCGCGGACACCCCTGACCTTTCCCAGGTTGTCGTCGGAGTGACGGGTCGGGCGGCGCGTCGTCCGGGTGCTGTCGCCCTGACCCGCCGATGCGTTCGGGCCCACCCTCAGCAGCGCCACTCGAGTCGTCGGCCCGTCGACGTGACGACCTCCACGGTGGCGATGCCGATCAGGAACGACCGCAGGTGGGTGGCGATCTCCTCGCCGTGACGCCGGACCAGATCGTCGACAGTGTCGCCCAGGACGTCGTCGAACTCGTCGAGGTGGATGGTGATGGATGCGTCGTTCACGGTCGGTCCTCCCCGTTCGCTGTGGCCGCGATGACGACCCCGTCGGTCACGCCCGACCAGTGGCTCGGTGGCTGCTCACGGAGCCGATGTCTCTTGGCTGTTCTACACTTTCTGCGGCCGCTTCCCCTGTGTCGCCAACGGCGTGACCACGCCGGCGCTCGCGCTCCTCCCGTTCGGCTACGACGTACGTCAGGCCGTGCGCGATCTCGCCGCAGGCTGAGGCTGCTTCCGCGGAAGCATCCGGTGGCAGACCGCTGCCTACGTGTCGTCGTAGCCTCGGCGGCCTGACCGAGCGGCGGACTCGTCCCGCCGCCTACGCTCAGTGGCAGCGCCGATGCTCGGTGACGTGTTGTGCCCGGTGGTGGTGCGTGCCCGGGGGGGGTGCGTGCCCGGGGGGGCGGTGGCGTGCGGTGGTTTGGTAGATTTGGCGGTTGCTTGGGTCGCTGGAGGAACCATGGCTGTCACCCCGTCTGTTCGTTCTCGTGCTGGTGTGATCTCGCACTTCGACCGGCCGGTCCCCGCACCTGCGGGGCCGGTTCCCGATGCTCGGGGTCGGTCCCGCGGTTGGCGGGGTCGTTGGGCGGCGATCGGTGCTGCGGTCGCTGTGGTGGCGGGCACTGGTGGTGTGGTGTTCCCGGGTGCGGCGAACGCGCAGGTCACGCCGTCGCAGACGGCGTCGAACCTGAACTACGTGGCTGGGCAGGCTCCGACGCCGAACCAGGTGACCGTCGCGCTCGGTGCGACCGGGCAGGTGAGTTTCTTCGCCTCGGGTGGGCCGGTGAACGTCATCGCTGATGTGGCCGGGTACACGACCGCGGCGCGGTTGACCAACCCGCAGCTCGCGCAGAACCAGTGGGACCAGGACCTCGCCAGGCCGGCCACCGATCGCCGTCGGCACCACCCCGACCGGTGTGGCGTTCGGTGGCACCAACATCTGGGTCACCATCTTCAACTCCAACAACGTGAAGCGCATCAACGCCACGACGGGTGCCGTCGTCGGCGCACCATTGTGGTCGGCCCCCGCCCGGTCGGTGTGGCGTTCGACGGCACCAACATCTGGGTCACCATCGCCGGCTCCAACTACGTGAAGCGCATCAACGCCGCGACGGGTGTCGTTGTCGGCGCACCGATTCCCGTCGGCCTCGGCCCGGTCGGTGTGGCGTTCGACGGCACCAACATCTGGGTCACCAACGTCGGCTCCAACAATGTGACGCGCATCAACGCCGCGACGGGTGCCGTCGTCGGCGCACCGATCGCCGTCGGCGGCACCGGCCCGCAGGGTGTGGCGTTCGACGGCACCAACATCTGGGTCACCAACACCGGCTCCAACAACGTGACGCGCATCAACGCAGCGACGGGTGCCGTCGTCGGCGCACCGATTACCGTCGGCGCCGCCCCGCTCGGGGTGGCGTTCGACGGCACCAACATCTGGGTTGCCAACACCGGCTCCAACTACGTGACGCGCATCAACGCAGCGACGGGTGCCGTCGGCGCACCGATTACCGTCGGCCTCGGCCCGGCCGGTGTGGCGTTCGACGGCACCAACATCTGGGTCACCAACGCCGGCTCCAACAACGTGACGCGCATCAAGGCCGCGACCGGCACCGTCGTCGGCGATCCGATCGCCGTCGGCACCGCCCCGGTCGGTGTGACGTTCGATGGCACCAACATCTGGGTCACCAACCAGAACTCCAACAACGTGACGCGCATCAACGCCGCGACCGGCACCGTCGTCGGCGCACCGATCGCCGTCGGGGCCAACCCGGTCGGTGTGACGTTCGATGGCACCAACATCTGGGTCGCCAACGCCGGCTCCAACAACGTGACCAAACTCCGCACCGGGTGACCGCTCCCGCACGCCGCCGTCGGTCGGGCGTTGTGGCCGGGCGTTGTGGCCTGGCGGGTGCCCCGGGTGGGGCGGTGGCATGTGGGGGCGGTGGCGTGTGGGGGCGGTGGCGTGCGGGGTGTTGGTAGCTCTCGGGGTTCACTCGTGTCCCTGGAGGAATCATGTCCGTCACCTCGTCTGTTCGTTCTCGTGCTGGTGTGATCTCGCACTTCGACCGGCCGGTCCCCGCACCTGCGGGGCCGGTTCCTGATGCTCGGGGTCGGTCCCGGGGTTGGCGGGCTCGTTGGGCGGCGATCGGTGCTGCGATCGCTGTGGTGGCGGGCACTGGTGGTGTGGCGTTCTCGGGTGCGACGAACGCGCAGGTCACGCCGTCGCAGACGCTGATCACGCCGTGTCGGATCATGGACACACGTTCGGTTCCAGACAACGTCGGGCCGCGTTCGACGCCGCTTGCGGGTGGTGAGACGTACTCGATCCAGGTGACTGGTTCGAACGGGAACTGCACGATCCCGTCGGGCACCAGTGGTGTGGTGATGAACGTGACGATCGTGGGGCCGGGCTCGAACGGGTTCCTCACGGTGTTCCCGGGTGGTGCGCCACTGCCGACGGCGTCGAACCTGAACTATGTGGCCGGGCAGGCTCCGACTCCGAACCAGGTGACCGTCGCTCTCGGTGCGACCGGGCAGGTGAGTTTCTTCGCCTCGGGTGGGCCGGTGAACGTCATCGCTGATGTGGCCGGGTACACGACCGCGGCGCGGCTCACCAACCCGCAGCTCGCTCAGAACCGGTGGGACCAGGACCTCGCCAAGCCGGCCACCATCCCCGTCGGCGCCGCCCCGCTCGGGGTGGCGTTCGACGGCACCAACATCTGGGTCACCAACTCCAACTCGGACAACGTGACCCGCATCAATCCCGCCACCAACCTCGTCGTGGGATCCCCGATTCCCACTGACATCGGACCGCAGGCCCTCGTCTTCGACGGAACGAACATCTGGACGGTGACGGCCAACAGCACCCTGCAGCGCTTCAACGCCACCTCCGGTGCGCCAGTGGGTGCTCCGATCGGCGTCGGCGGCGTCGGGCCGCTTGCGTTCGATGGAACCAACATCTGGGCCGTCAACACCAACGGGGGCACGATCGCCCGGTTCAACGCCGCAACCGGCGCCACTGTCGGTTCACCGATCACCGTCGGCACCTCGCCGCAGGGACTGGCGTTCGACGGCACGACCATGTGGGTCGCCAACTTCGCCCTCGACAATGTCCGACGCGTCGACGTGGCGACCGGCACCTTCATCGGGGCCCCATCACCGTCGGGGACGGTCCCCGTGGCGTGGCGTTCGACGGCACCAGCATCTGGGTCGCGAACCGCCTCTCGGACAACGTGACGCGCATCGACGCGGCAACCGGAACGGTGATCGGCACACCGGTCACCGCCGGCGACGGCCCCTACGGGATCACATTCGACGGCACCCGCGTGTGGGTAACGAACGAGCTCGCCGACACGGTCACCGCCATCGACGCCGCAACCGCCACCGTCATCGGGACGCCGATCGCAGTCGGCGACTCGCCGCGCAGCATCTCGGTCGACGGCACCAACCTGTGGGTGGCCAACCGCGGCTCGAGCAACGTGACCAAACTCCGAGCCGGGTGACCGCCGGCCTCGGTCGGGCGCTGCGGCGAGGATTCGCCGGCCGACGGAGCGCCGCTACGCAGGGCCGACTCGACGGGGGAGCACCTCCGGTCTCCTCGGCGATGCCGGCGTCGGGCCTGCCGCCTCCCCGCGACGCAGAGGAGTCCGGTCGCCGACTCGTGGACGTGCTCCTGCTGGCCGACACCTACCCGCCCCCGCCGCGGACGCCCCTGACGTTCCCCAGGTTGTCGTCGGAGTGACGGGTCGGGCGGCGCGTCGCCCGGGTGCTGTCGGCCTGACCCGCCGATCCGTTCGAGTCCACCGTCAGCAGCGCCACTCGAGTCGTCGGCCCGTCGACGTGACGACCTCCACGGTGGCGATGCCGATCAGGAACGACCGCAGGTGGG
>VGBZ01000032.1 GCA_016870275.1 Actinomycetota bacterium | reverse complement strand
CACGTCCGCAGTGACGAGCGGGGCGAGTCCGAGCGATGGCTCGTCGAGCAACAGCAGGCTCGGTCGGCTCATGAGAGCCCGGGCGATTGCGAGCATCTGCTGCTCACCTCCGCTCATGCTGCCGGCACGCTGCTCGCGTCGCTCGCGCAGACGGGGGAACAGATCCAACCAGCGATCGGCGTCCACAGTGACGTCGGCTGCGCTCCGGGTGAAGCCACCGACCCGTAGGTTCTCCTCCACCGTCAGGTCGTTGAACGTCCCCCGACCCTGGGGCACGTGGGCCACCCCGAGACGAACGAGTTGTTCGGGTCGACGACCGGTGACCTCATCTCCGTTGAGGGTGACGCTGCCCTGCACCGAGAGCATCCCGGAAATCGCCCGGAGGAGCGTGGTCTTGCCCGCCCCGTTGGCGCCGAGGACGACCACGATCTCGCCGCCGGTCAGATCGAGTGACACGCCGGTGAGGACCCGAACCGCGCCGTAGCCGGCGACGAGGTCCCTGACGGCGAGCGTGCTCACGAGGCGGTGCCCAGATAGGCGGCGATCACCGCTGGATCCTCAGCGACCTCCGCCGGCGGGCCATCGGCGATCTTGCGACCGAACTCCATCACCACGACGTGCTCAGAGATGCTCATGACCATCCCCATGTGGTGTTCGACGAGGAGCACGGTCAAGTCGAACTGGTCCCGCAGCCTCCGAATCGTGGCGCCCAGCTCGGCCACCTCGCCGTGCGTCAAGCCGCTCGCCGGCTCGTCGAGCATCAACAATCTCGGGCGAGCAGCGAGTGCCCGGGCGAGCTCGATCCTTTTGAGCGTCCCGTAGGGCAACCCGGCCGCTGGACGATCCGCCACTGCTGCGAGCCCGAGGTCCGCAAGCAGGTCCCGGGCCTCGGCCTCGGTTCGGCGTTCGGTGGCACGGACCGGCAGTGCGAGCGCACATCCCCAGAACCCGCCCCCGGTCTGGGCGTGGGCACCGATCATCACGTTCTCCAGCACGCTCAACCCGGGAACGAGCGCCAGGTTCTGGAACGTCCGGGCGATCCCCACGCCGGCGATGGCGTGCGCCGGGAGGGCGAGGAGGTCGGTCCCGGCGAAGCGCAGGGACCCGACGTTCGGCTCGTAGAGCCGACTGACCACGTTGAACAGCGTCGTCTTCCCCGCACCGTTGGGTCCGATCAGGGCACAGATCTCGTGCTCGTTGATCTGGAAACTCAAACCGTCGAGCGCAACGACACCGCCAAAGCGGACACCGATCCCGTCGACCTCGAGCAACACGCCGCATCCTCCCTCAGAACGACCCGGCCTCGATCGACCGACGACGGCGTCGAGAGCCTAGCGGCGAGGAGTAGCGGCCCGATGGACAGCGCGCTAGCGACGGCTCGACATGAACATGTCTCGCAGTTCCTCGTAGGACTCGATGACTCGGCCGGCACCGAGCACGACCGACTCGAGTGGCTGGCGGACCAGTTGGACCGGAACCTCCGTCTCTCGCGCCAGTCGCAGGTCGAGTCCCTTGAGCAGGGAACCGCCGCCGACGAGGTGGATCCCTCGTTCGATCAGATCCTGTGCCAGTTCCGGAGGGGCCTCCGAGACACAGGCGAGCACCGAGTCGATCATCGTGTTGACCGGATCTGCGATCGCGTTGCGCACTTCGTGCGCCGAGAGGATGACGGTCTTCGGCAACCCCGACATCAGTTCCCGCCCGCGAACCTCGGCGCGCATCTCGTTGGGGGTGACGTGTGCGGATCCGATCAAGATCTTGATCTCCTCAGCGGTCTGCTCCCCGATGGCGATCCCGTACTCACGTCGGATGTAGGTGATGATCGCTGCGTCGATGTCGAACGAGCCGACACGAACCGCCTTGAGGGCGACGACACCCCCGAGCGAGATCAACGCCGTTTCGGACGTTCCCCCACCGATGTCGACGACCATGTTGGCGGCGGGCTCGTTGATCGGCAGGCCGGAGCCGATCGCCGCCGCCATGGGTTGTTCGATCAACTGGGCCTCGACTGCTCCCGCCTTTCGGGCGGCCTCGGTCACTGCACGCTTCTCCACTGCGGTGATGGCCGATGGGACACAGATCACGACCCGGGGCCGGTTGAACCGGTTGACCCCGACCCGCTTCAACAGGAGCCGGATCATCTCCTGAGTCACCTCGAAGTCGGTGATCGCACCCTGGCGCAGCGGCCGGACCGCAATGATGTAGCTCGGCGTGCGGCCGATCATCTTCCAGGCCTCCCGCCCCATGGCGAGGACCTCGTTGGTGCGGCTGTTGAGGGCGATCACCGACGGTTCGTTCAACACGATCCCGTCACCACGGGCGTACACGAGCGTGTTCGCCGTTCCCAGGTCGATCGCCAGATCGCGTCCCACTAGGGCCCGCCCCCGTCATCCGGCTCGTCCGGGGGCGACTGACCTGCGGCGGGCCGGGGGTCGACCGACTGGACCCTCACGCCGGCACTGCTGGTGTCCACCTCGGGCTCGGTCTCTGGTGCGAGCGCCGCCATCTGGCCGCTGAAGCGGTCGATCCCGGCAGTGGGCGAAGTCTCGGGACGGTTGCGAAGCCACACGAACGTCACCGCCAGGCCGGCGATGACCGCCGGGACGATCAGGAACAGGAGGTTGCTCACCGGAGAGATCCGCTTCCGAGAAGCGCCGATGCGTGCGTGCGGGCGTCGACGCAGTGGCAGTCCGACGACCACGACTCCCCGCCATCCCAGCGTTCGAGCTTCCAGATCGGAGCCGTGGACTTGACTGCGTCGATCACGAACGCCGACGCCGGGAACGCCTCGCTGCGGTGAGGGGAGGAGACAGCGACCACGACGGCGTCCTCGCCCAACAGGACGGATCCGGTGCGATGGTGGACCGCCACCCGTTCGATGCTCGGCCACCGCTCCCGGGCCACGGCAACGACCCGTTCGAACGCCACCAGTGCGTAGCGGTCGTAGGCCTCGTAGAGGAGCTCGCGCACGCCGGTGCGACCGTGGGAACGCTCGCGAACCGTGCCCGCAAACGTCACCACCGCTCCCGAGGTCGGACGACGGACCCAACGCTCCACCCGGGCGACGTCGAGGGGGCCCGGGCACACGGCGAGCCAGTCTCTGTCGTCGAGACACTCAAGGGCCGGGCCGCCCGACGGGGAAGGCGAGAGGCTGTCGTTGCGCCGCACGACCACATCCTAGGGACGACTCCCGGCTCGACCCCATCCCCGGCGGTCACGGTCACCTCGGTCGGCTCCGGGAAGCAACCCGTGGACCGCGACCCCAAACAGTCATCAGGTCGTTATCTTCGTCGGGGTGACCTCAACGGATCCGGACGACCCCGGAGGCTCTCGAGCAGGCGGTGACGATCCCACGAACGGTCGGCCTGCGGGTCCGAGGGAGTGGGTGCATCCGAGCGAACTCGCCATGCAGCACCGGGTCGAGGTCGACCGCTCCCGGCGGCGTCGCTTCCCCGCACTCGCCCTGATCGGGCTCGGCGCAGCCGTTCTCGCTGGCGGTGTCGTGCTCGGGTGGGGATGGGTGCCGGCGGTTGACCAGACGGCCACGCCCCCGGAGCCCCCGTCGAACGTCGTCCCCGTCGTCTTGGTCACCGGGTCGGGGACGACCACCCAGAGCGGACTCGTGGTGGGCGACGACGGCATGATCGTCACTCGTTCAGCGACCCTCGACCCCAGCACCGAGGTGTGGGTCCTCGCCGCCGGACGTAACCCGGTGCGCGCCGAGGTCGCCGGGACCGATGAGTCACTCGGCATCGCCGTGGTCGATCCGGCGAGTGCCATTGGGAAGGGATCCGACCAGTCGGCCCGGGTGCGTGTCGGCGACACGGTCGTGGTCTACTCCGCCACGGGACCCGAGCAGGCCCCCGTCACGGTGGCCGCCGAGGTCACCGCCGTCGGCGTCGACGAACAGCTCGCCGACGACACCGTGCGCCAGGACCTCGTGCTCCTCCAACAGATTCGTGGTGCAGCCGATGACGCCGGTGCCGGGCCCCGAGCCACGTCCTCCGACAGTTCGTCTCACGACGGCGTCGTCTACGACCAAGCCGGTCGGCTCGTCGGGATGGTGGTCTCCCGGCGAGTCGGGTCAGGCGACATCGTCGTCGCCCGTAGTCGGTCGCTCGAACCGAGCGTGGCGGAGCTGCGGAGCCTCCGAGCCGGCGACGACAACCCGACCCGGTTCGCAGCGACCACCGAACCGGGCGGCTGACGCCGACCCGGCGGGACCGGGCGGGACCCGGCGAGTCACCCCGAGGCGTAGTCTCAGGAGGGTGAGTCTGCCCCCTGACGGTCCTGAGGATGAACCCGGCGAGGACGCCGAGCCGACCGGTGCCGACAATCCCTTCGGCATCCCAGGCGGCTCACTCGGCGACATGAACGACCTCGGGGTCTTCCTGCAAGGACTCACTCAGATGCTGACCGGCTCGGGGAGCGGCGGATCCTGGGATGCCGCTGCTCAACTCGCTAGTTCGATCGCCTCCCGAGGTGCGGCTGAACCCAATGTGGACCCGGCCGACCGGATCGCCGTCGAGCAACTCGCTCGGGTGGCCGAACTGCAGATCGCTGATGCCACCGGGCGTTCCGGAGACGTACCCATCTCGCTCGTTCCGCTCAATCGGGCGCAGTGGGCCAAGGGGTTCCTGACCGACGAACAGGACCTGCTCGAGCGGATCGCCGGGTCGCTCGGCCAAGCGCTGCAGGCCCAACTCGGGTCGGTCGACACCGACGATCTCGACCCGGCCGCCGCCCAGTTCGGCATGTCACCCGATGCGCTCATTCGGCAGGTCATGGCCATGATGGGACCGATGCTGCTCGGAATGATGGCCGGGAGCACCGCCGGCCATCTCGCCGCTCGGGCGCTCAGCCACTACGAGTTGCCCATCCCCCGTCCAGTCGACCGGCCCCTGTCGATGGTGTTGTCCAACGTCGACGAGTTCGCCGCCGAGTGGAGCCTCCCATCGGAGTCCATCCGGCTCTGGGTGTGTCTCTCCGATGTTGCGCACCACCAGGTACTCACCATCCCGCACGTCAGGGACCACCTCACCGGTCTGCTCCGTGAGTACTCCGAGGGCTTCGTCCACGACCCCGAAGTGCTCGACGAACGACTGCGAGCGCTCGGGCTCGACGACGTGCTCTCCAGTGGCGAGCCGGATCTCGCAGCGGTCCAGCAACTCGCCGGCGATCCGGACCTACTGCTCGGAGCCATGCAGTCGGCGGGCCAGCGTGAGGTCATGTCACGGATCCAGACCGTCGTGGCAACGATCGAGGGGTACGTCGACGTGATCCTCGATACTGTCGGCGCCCGCCTGCTCCCCGACTACCAGCAGGTGACCGAAGCGCTCCGTCGGAGGCGGGTCGAGTTCGGACCCGAGGCTCGATTCGTCGAGCGGATCTTCGGATTGGAGCTGTCGCAATCGACGTTCGACCGCGGCGCTGCGTTCATCGACGGGCTCGTGGAGCGTTCGGGCACGGCGGTGTTCGACGTCCTGTGGTCCGATCCCACGGCCATGCCAACCGCTGCGGAACTCGATGCGCCGGGACTGTGGCTCGCACGGGTCGGGGTGGAAGGCGTCTCGCCCGATCTGAGCGACGACGATCTCGGTGACATCGATATCCCGGACACGCTCCCGCCCGAGTGGTCCTGATCCGACACGGGGCGTGGCGGCCCCGGCGGGCCGTCAGGTACGGGGTCCGGCTGGAGGTTGGTCGTCAGCGTCGTTGCGGCGACGGGATCGCCGGGTCGACACGGAACGGGCGACGTTGCCCCCCACCTGGCGGACGGTCGGCAGGCGAACGGGCTGCTGACCTCGACGCACCGCCATCATCCCAGCGAAGTACAACGCCCCCGCCATCAACGCAGCGAGACCGACGAGCACCGAACCCAACTGCGTCGGGAGCGGAATGACGACCGGGATGAACGCACCGAGCACCCACGCCACCTGGAACCGCGACTCGAAGCGGGCGAAGAACCGGCCACGGTTGGCATCCGGGGCGTCCCGCTGGACCACGGCGTCGAACGCCTGCTTGGCCGAGGTCGCAGCAATCGCCACGAGCAGGGCCAGACCCGCCTGACCGAGCAGCCCACCGAGGAGGAACCCGACCCCACCGGCGACGATGACGAGCGCCACTGCGAACGCCAGGAGGTACTCCTCGGCGAAGCGACGGCGCACGATCGGTGACACAGCCGCACCCAGAAGTCCTCCACCCACACTGCAGACGAGGATCACCCCGAAGTGCCAGGTCGGTGGGCCGATCGGTGCGGCCAGATCCGCCGTGGTCACCGCCTCGTCGACGAAGCGGTACCCCACCAGACGACCGAGCGCCGTCCCTGATGGTGGCGGGCCCGTATCGCCCCGCAGGGCGAACGCCAGCAGGAACGTCACGAAGCCCACGACCGCCCGCAGCGTGCCCATGGCTGATGAGGCCGTGAGGACTCCGGCGCTGCGGAGCTCGGCCTTCTCGTCGGAGTCTGCAGGCGACTCTGCCACTGTCGTTCGAGGGACGTAGGCCGCAGCCACGGTTGCTGCGAGGAAGGCCACGGCGGCGAGCGCCATGACGTGACCTGCCCCGATCAGCAGGAGGATCGCTCCGGGGATTCCAGCGGCGAAGCCTCCGAGGCCGGAGAGCAACTGGAGCTTCGAGTTGGCCTCGACCAGCTCGGCGTCGGAGCCGACGACGGTCGGAACGATTGCGGCCTTGGCCACCTGGTAGGTCTTGGCGAGCACCAACATCAGGAACGCCTCGGGGAACAACAAGAGGCTGTCGGTGGCCACGGCGGAGACCATCAGAACTGCGAGCAACGCCCGACCCACGGCCGATCCGACCAGCATGTACTGGTGCCCACCCCGTGCCCGGTCCATGAACGGACCGATCAGCGGTCCGACCAGAGCGAACGGGGCCATCGTGAACACCAGGTACAGGGCGATTCGCCAACGGGCACCTGAGGGATCGACGTCGAAGAACAACGACCCCGCCAGCGCCATGGCCACGAGCGCATCACCCATGACCGACAGGACGTGAGCGAGGGCCAGGCGCCCGAAGGGCAGGCGCACGAGCGCCGCAACTCCGGCCGTCCCATTCGACTTCACGCCCAGGGCCCCGCCCGACCGGAGGGATGCGCTGCTGTTGGTCTCTCCAACACGCTCCTGCGGACGTCGCTGACCGGCTCGTCGACCGGTGCCGGAGTCGTTCACAGCATCATGCTACGGGCGGGTCACCACCCCCCGCCGAGCACACCCGATCCTCAGGTGCGGACCACGACGAACTTGTAGCCGAGCCCCCGGATCGTGACGATTCGCTCCGGCCGGGACGGGTCATCCTCGACCTTCGAGCGAAGTCGCTTGATGTGCACGTCGAGGGTCTTGGTGTCGCCCACGTAGTCGCTCCCCCACACACGGTCGATCAACGTCGCTCTCGGCAGCACCCGCCCAGCGTTCTCCATGAGCAACGCCAGGAGCTCGAACTCCTTCAGGGGCAGACGGACCAGTTCGTCGTGCACCCGGACCTCGTGACGATCCATGTCGAGTTCCACACCTTCGTGACGCAGGATGTCAGTGGATTCGAGCACGGTCTCACCGGCCCGGGGCTGCCGTCGGAGCACCGCCCGCATCCGCGCCACGAGTTCCCGGAGCCGGAATGGCTTGGTGACGTAGTCATCGGCGCCGACCTCGAGACCGACGACCGTGTCGATCTCGGCCGTCTTCGCAGTGACCATGATGATCGGGACGACGCTTCGTTGGCGCATCTCCCGGCAGACATCCAACCCGGAGATCGTGGGCAGCATGACGTCGAGGAGGACGAGATCTGGTTGCAGACTGTCGAACCGGTCGAGCGCATCGGCCCCATCCCGAGCAACCTCGATCGCAAAGCCCTCGCGACGAAGCCCCACGGTGAGAGCGTCGATGAAGGCCTCCTCGTCCTCGACCACCAAGACCGTCGGCATGCGCGTCATGTCTCAACCTCCACTCTGTCCGGCCCGACCTCGGCGACGCCGGTATCGAACAACTCGAGTTCTCCGGGTAGTTCCCCAACAACCGCCTCGTCGGCGGCCGGCGCCCCGTTCACCTCGGCCCGGGGAAGTACGAGCGTGAACGTGCTTCCCACGCCCTCGGTCGACTCGACCTGGATGTCACCGCCGTGGTTGCTGGCCACGTGTCGGACGATCGCCAGACCCAGTCCTGTCCCGCCGGTCTCCCGGCTCCGGGCTCGGTCCACTCGATAGAAGCGCTCGAAGATCCGGTCGAGGTCCCGCCTCGGAACCCCGATTCCGTGGTCGCTCACGTAGAGCCGGACGACGCCGTCCTCAGGATCATCAAGCGCCGCCACGAGGACTTCTGAGTCAACCGGTGAATACTTGACGGCGTTGTCGAGCAGGTTGAACACCGCAGAGACCAACTGTCGTTGATCGCCGTCCACGGCCACGTCCTCCGCCACGTCGATCCGTAGCTCTATTCCTGACTGCTCGGCCGCCGATGAGATCCGGGTCGCCGCCTCGGCGACCACGACGAGCACCGCCACCGTGGCGAACTCCGACTCGTCCCCGAACTCGATCCGTGACAACTCGAGCAGATCGTCAACCGTCCGACCCAGTCGGTCGGCCTCCAGGATCATCCTCGACGCCAATCGGGTGATGATCTCCCGGTCCGGTTCGTCCCGCAGCGTCTCGGCGAGAAGTCCGAGGGCGCCGATCGGCGTCTTCAGTTCGTGAGAGATGTTCGCCACGAAGTCACGGCGCACGGTCTCAGTGCGACGCTGCAACGAGCGGTCCTCCACCACGGCGATGGCGCCGTCGCCACCTCCCGGCGAGATCGGGCGCGCAGTGACGACGAACGACTCAGCCGGTGGACCGAACAACTCCACAGACCGACGAACGTGCCGGCCAGAGACAGCCTCAGCGAGCAGTTCCTCGAGTGCTGCGGCCACCAGCACGTGGGAGTCACGGGCTTCGGCGAGCGTCGAGGCCGCCTGGTTGCGGTAGATCTCGCTCGCGCCGTCCCAGATCACCACTCCGTGTTCGAGCCGATCGACTGCCATTCGCAACCGAACGAGGAGCCCTGCATCGGCGGTGCTGAGCTCGGGAGGTCGATCGCTGGAGTCCCTGCTCTCCGACACGGCGGCTCTCGTGACTGCGGCCCCGAGCTCTGGGGACGAAGTCGCCTCCGGGCCTGAATCGGCTCCGACGGAACCCGCTCCTGCGAGATCGATCTCGCCGATCGGCACCGGTGTCGGTGCAGCGAGTGCGACACCCACAGCGTCGGAGGCGCCACGCCGGCGCTCGAGGACCAACGCCGCAACCGCCCACGCCGCACACCCCACAGCGACGGCAGCCACCACCCAGCCGATCACAGGTCCTCCTCATCGGATGACCCGGATTCCCGCTCTTCAGGGGCGTCGAGTTCACCGACCAGATCCTCGATCAAGTCGATCGGTTTGATGTCCTCGGCGCCGGCACCCCGGAGCCGGTGACGGGCCGACCCGCTGTGCTCGGGCAACCACCCGGTGACCATGTACATCACCCGCTCGCCGATGTTGACGGCGTGGTCCCCGATCCGTTCGTAGTAGCGACCGATCATGGCGAGCTGAACTGCACCCTGCAGTCCGAGATTCGCCTCGGAGTGACGGGTGAAGATCGCCTGCACGTAGTTGACCTGGAGTTCGTCGAGTCGATCGTCGATGTCGTCGAGAGCAGCTGCGAGCGACGTGTCGGCGTCGACGTAGGAGTTGATCGCAGCCCGAATCAGGAATCCGGCCTCTACCCCCATCTGCTCGATCAGTCCGCGCAACTGCGGGCCGAACTCGACGTCGTAGATGCGCCGGGACGCCTTGCAGACGTTCACCATCAGGTCGGCGGACCGCTCGAGTTCGGAGATGAGCCGAAGTGACGTGAGCACGAAGCGCAGGTCGCCGGCAATCGGCGCCTGGAGTGCCAGCAGCTGACAACACCGCTCCTCGAGACCCAGACAGAAGTCGTCGACGACATCGTCCCCGTCGATCAGCAACTGGGCGGCGTGCAGGTCACGGTCGAGCAGAGCAGCGGTGCCTCCTCCGATGGTCTCGGAGACCATCGCTCCGAGTCGGATCAGATCGGACCGGACACCTTCGAGCTGTTCATGGAACTCAGCCCGGAGAGTGTTCATTTCGCTCTACCCCCTCCGGATCTGCTTCACCCGAATCGTCCCGAAATGTACTGCTCGGTCAGTTCGTCCGACGGATTGGAGAAGATGTCGACCGTCGGCGCCATCTCCACGAGCAGACCGGTTCGTAGGTCGCCGTCGGGATTGACCTCGGTCGAGTAGAAGGCGGTCACATCGCTCACTCGTGCGGCCTGTTGCATGTTGTGGGTGACGATCACGATCGTGAACTCCGACTTGAGCTCGAGCATGAGGTCCTCGATGCGAGACGTGGCGATCGGGTCGAGCGCCGAACACGGCTCGTCCATGAGGATGACCTCTGGGCTGACCGCCACCGCCCGGGCGATGCACAGGCGCTGCTGCTGCCCACCCGACATGCCGAGCGCCGACGCCTTCAGCCGGTTCTTGACCTCTTCCCACAGTGCAGCCTGCACGAGTGAGCGCTCGACGATGTCATCGAGTTCGCTCTTCTTCTTGATCCCGGCAATCCTCGGTCCGTAGGCGACGTTCTCGTAGATCGACTTGGGGAACGGATTCGGCTTCTGGAACACCATTCCGATCCGGCGACGAACCTCGACCGGATTGACCTCTGCGCTGTAGAGATCCACCCCGTGATAGGCGAGCAGACCCTCGACCCGTGCGCCGGCGATCAAGTCGTTCATCCGGTTGAAGCAGCGCAGCACCGTGGTCTTCCCGCAGCCGGACGGACCGATGAATGCCGTGATCTGATTGGCACAAACCGCCATCGACACGTCCCGGACGGCGTGGTGCGATCCGTAGTAGACCTGAAGTTCCTCGAGGTTGAACACCTTCGGAAGGGACTCGGGTTCCACGGCGTTGCCCTGCCGCTCGGCTGAATCGATTCCTGCGCTCGGCGGGGCGAGCTGCATGGGCATCGTTACTGCTTCGCCGCTGATGGCAGCAGCCGTCGAATCAGTGGTGGTCTGCGTATCGTCGTTGTGGTCATACGTCGTCATGACAGTTCGAACCTCCGACTGATCCGACGGGCGATGAGCGTGAGTGCCAGCACGATGATCACCAGCGTCAGGGCTGCGCCCCAGGCCAGATCCTGGGCGAGCACTCCACCGGCTTGCTGCTGGCCGTAGATCTGGGCCGACAACGTCGTGTTGGCGCCCGAGAAGCTGGCATTCACCGTCGTGACGAACCCGATGACGAACACCACGGGTGCCGTCTCGCCGGCGGCGCGAGCCACTGCGAGCAACGACCCGGAGGTGATCCCGGCGATCGCTGCGGGGAGCACGACCTTGACCGTCGTCTTCCAGGTATGGGTGCCGAGAGCAGCCGAGGCCTCACGAAGGTTGTCAGGTACGAGCCGGAGCATCTCCTCGGTCGAGCGGACGACGATCGGGAGCATGAGGCAGGCGAGGGCCAGCGCCGCCGCCCACGCCGACTTGCCGTCGACCCCCCGAGGCAGCACCCAGATGGTGTAGATGAACACACCCATGACCACCGACGGCACGCCGGTCATCACGTCGGCCATGAAGCGGATGAACTTGGCCAGCCAGTTGTTCTTCCCGTATTCGTGAAGGTAGACGGCCCCCATGATCCCGAGCGGAATGGCGAGCGCCGCGGCCCCCAGAACCGTGAGCAGGGTTCCGACGATCGCCGGTGCCATGCCGAGGACGACCGACGACGACGCCCCGGCGTCGCTCGGCGTCCCGAACCCCAGGTCGGAGAGATTCTGGTTGTTCGCCAGGTCGGAGCGACCCGTCTCGGGTATCGGCTGGGTCCACCACGAGCCGCTCAGCACTGCCCGGTAGCCCTGCGACACGACCGAGGCACCCATGACCACGAGCGGGATGGCTGCGGCGAGGAACGCCAGCACCATGAGTCCGGACGCAACGTGGTTCTTGGCCTTCCGGCCGCCGGAGAGCGTGCCGCCACGGAGCGCTTCCTGCATGTCGGGACCCGTCTGGGTGGACCGGGCTGGAATCGTTGCGCTCACGGCGCCCCCTTGAACCGCCGGTCGACAGCGACCACCGCCCGTCGGGCGCTGATGTTGACGAGGATTGTGAGCACGAGGAGCACGACGCCGAGCCCGATCAACGCCGAGCGCAGGGTCGATCCGGCCTCGGACAACTGACGGAAGATCTGCGCCGGCATGGTCTCGCCGACGCCGAACAGGTTCAGGGAGATCTGCGGAACGGCGCCGATGACCAGCGCCACCGCCACCGTCTCACCCATGGCTCGACCCAAGCCGAGCATCACCGCGCCGGTCATCCCGCCGAAGGAGTGCGGGAAGACCACACCCCGGATCATCTCCCACCGCGTTGCCCCGAGCGCCAGCGCACCCGACTTGTCGTTCTCGGGAACGGTGAGGAACACCTCCCGGGTGACCGAAGTGATGATCGGTGTGATCATGAGCGCCAGGATCAACCCGGCGCTCATGAAGGACGACCCGGTGCTCGGTCCGAACACCACGTTGAGGACCGGTATGGACGACACCGCCGAGGCGATGTTGTTGAACACGGCCTGAAAGCCGGGGAGCAGGTTGTAGAAGGCCCACAGTCCGAACACGACCGATGGAACAGCGGCGAGCAGATCGACGGTCGTCACGACCGGTCGGCGGAGCCATTCGGGAGCAACCTCGGTCACGAACAGCGAGATTCCGATGCTTATCGGCACTGCGAAGACCAGAGCGATGAGCGACACGACCAGGGTGCCGTACACGAGCGGCAGGATTCCGTACTTGCCCTGCGAGGGGATCCATTCGGTACCGAAGAAGTAGCTCGCACCCAGCTCGCTCCACGCCGGCCATGCCTGTCGGATCATGGTGACCAGGATGAGAGCGAGGACGAGGAGCACCGTCGTTCCAGCACCGAGCGCAGTCCATCGGAACGCTGTGTCGGCAGCCAGTCCGTGGCCCTCTTCGAGCTCCGACCGACCGGAGTCATCCGGCGTGGTCGGAGCTGGTGGCGCTTCAGTGGTCACGGCGATACCCGGGTTCGTCTCGTGGTCGCCCGTCAGCCGACAGCGATCTGATCGACCTGAGCGAGTGCCTTCTCCTGCAAACTCGAAGGAACACCGACGTAACCGAGCGAGCTGGCGTCACCCTGGCCAGTGGTCAGGACGAACTTCAGGTACGTCTGCAGCGAGGCCACCAGAGCGGCGTCTGAGTACTTCTGGTAGGTCAGGATCCAGGTGGGTGCGGTGATCGGGTAAGCATCAGCGCTGGGAGCGTTGAGCGGGTTGTAGGTGAGATCCGGGTTGATCTCTGCGCTGTCGAGGGCCGCTTGGACGCTCTGCGCCGAGGGCGCAATGGGGGAGCCGGAGCTGTTCTTGATCGAGGCGAAGGTGAGACCTGCCTTGGCTGCGTCCGCCAGATCGACGTAGCCGACTGCTCCGCTCGTCTGCTTGATCACCTGCGCCACGCCGGAGTTCTTCTCAGCGCCCTGAGTGCTCGCCGGCCAGTTGACGGTGTCTCCGGAGTCGAGTGTCCACGTATCAGGGGCTGCCGCCTTGAGGTACTTGGTGAAGTTGTTGGTCGTTCCCGAACCATCAGACCGGTGAACCACCACGATCGGAGTGCTCGGCAGTTCCACCCCAGGGTTGTCCGCTGCGATCTCCGGTGCATTCCAGGTGGTCACCTTGGCCTCGAAGATGCCCGCCAGCGTGTCCGGGCTCAGCTGGAGCTTGGTGTCACCGGAAAGGTTGTAGGAAACGGTGATCGGGGCGGCGACCGTGGGGAAGTAGAAGATCTCGCCGCCGGCGAACGTCTCATCATCCTTGGCGACCGAGTCGGAACCGGCGAAGGTCAGCGTCTGCTGCCCGAGTTGCTTGCGACCGTCAGACGATCCGCTCTTGGCGTACGTGACGAGTTCCTTGCCGGCGATCTTGTTGAAGTCGGAGTTCACCGCTTGGTAGAAGGCGTCGGGGAACGACGCCCCACCGCCGGCGAGCTTGGCGGTGAGCGCCGTGATCTCGGCGTCGGTCGGGGCACCGGCGGCCGGTTCGCCGGCAGCGGCCGTCGTGGTCGAACCATCGGAGTCACTCGAGGACCCCCCACACCCGGCGAGGAGCACTCCAACAGCAGACAGGGCGACGATGGGGACGATCAAGCGGGAGGGGAACAAGGCGGAATGATCTCCTGAAGTTGGATGATCAGCGGGAAGGGAACGATCCGAGGG
The DNA here is from genome assembly GCA_016870275.1 of Actinomycetota bacterium. GTDB lineage: Bacteria > Actinomycetota > Acidimicrobiia > Acidimicrobiales > Microtrichaceae > SXMI01. Next base: position 14,521 of record VGBZ01000032.1, on the reverse strand, counting down.
CGACACTAGGAATGGCCCATGAACTCCGCCACCTACCTATGTGAACGTGAACTGAACAAATACTGAACAGCAGTGGTCACACCGGGTTCACTTCTGTCCGACCGCCAGAATCCGGTTGTTCATCGTCCGATCGAAGTGAACCAGAGGCGAACCATGGCCCGTTCGTCCTCGTAGTCGATCCCCTCATCGGCATCGTCGAGATCGTCGACCTGTCGCCAGGCGATCTGGTCGATCTCGACTCCATCAGGCTCGTGGTGCGGACCCGATCGAACCGTCATCACCCACCAGGTCACTCGCTTCCGCCGCAGCCGGCCCCGCCGATCAGTGACGACGTACTCCGGTGAGTTGCCCAGCCGTTCACCCAGATCGCACCGGTAGCCCGTCTCCTCCCAGACCTCACGGAGAGCGGCATCCCGACGACGCTCACCCGGTTCCACCTTGCCCTTCGGCAGGCTCCAGTCGTCGTAACGAGGCCGATGCACGACGAGCACCTCGTGCGTGCCGTCGGCGGCAAGGCGCCACACGACCCCGCCAGCGGCCCGCACGATCCCCGGCTCGGCTGGCTCTGTCGACACCGGTGCTCAGCGGAGCTCGACGGTCGCCCGCTTCACCGCCTGCTCCTGGAGCTCGACGTGCGTCTCCACGGTGCAGGTCCGCTTAACGGGCGTCCACCGGTCGTCGACCAGTTCCCAGGCGAGGGTGTCGTCGGCCATCTCGACCGCGATGATTTCGTCGAGGAGGGCGCGCAGCTCGGGATCGTCGATCGGCACCACCGCCTCGACCCGTCGATCGAGGTTGCGTGGCATCAGATCGGCCGAGCCGATGTAGTGGCAGTCCGCACCGGGGCCGCGCCCGTTGGCGAAACGGTAGATCCGCGAGTGCTCCAGGTACCGGCCAATCAGGCTGCGAACGGTGATGTTCTCCGACAGCTCGGGCACCTGTGGCCGCAGGCAGCAGATCCCGCGGATGAGCAACTCGACCCGCACACCGTCGAGCGACGCGGCGTAGAGCTCGTCGATCATGTCGGGGTCCACCAGGCTGTTCATCTTCATGACGATGTGGCCGGTTCCCGGTGCGGCGCGCCGCTCGTTGCGAATGAGCTCGACGAGCCCCGGTCGGAGCGCATGGGGCGCCATGAGCAGCTTGCGGTACTCGACGTTTCGTGCGTACCCGGTCAGATAGTTGAACAGCTGCGACAGATCGGCGCCGATCTCGGGTGAGGCGGTCAACAGTCCGAGGTCCTCATAGAGACGGGCCGTCTTGGGGTTGTAGTTGCCCGTCCCGACGTGGCAGTAGCGCACCACGCCGTGGGCCTCCTCCCGGACGACGAGGCAGGTTTTCGTATGGATCTTCAGTCCGAGCAGTCCGTAGACCACGTGAACGCCGGCCTGCTCGAGCCGGCGAGCCCACTCGATGTTGCGTTCCTCGTCGAACCTCGCCTTCAACTCGACGAGCGCCACGACCTGCTTGCCCTGCTCGGCCGCGCGGATGAGCGAGGCGACGATCGGGCTGTCACCCGAGGTGCGGTACAGCGTCAACTTGATCGCCAGTACCTTGGGGTCGCTCGCCGCCTGACGGATGAACTCCTGCACCGAGGTCGTGAAGCTGTCGTAGGGGTGGTGGACCAACAGGTCCGCCTCGGCGATCGCAGCGAAGATGTCGAGCCGGTCCTCCTCCTCGCTGACCAGCCGCCGCTGAGTGACGGGCTTGAAGGGCGGGTACCGGAGCGCTGGTCGATCCATCTCGGCGACCGAGAACAGGCCACTGAGCCCGACCGGACCGGCGTGGGCGTACACGTCGCTCTCGTCGAGTTCGAGCTCGCTGCGGATCAACTCGAGCGCCTCGGCGGAGATGTCGTCCTCGACCTCGAGTCGCACGGCCTTGCCGAACCGCCGACGCCGGAGTTCGATCTCGATCGCGGCGAGCAGGTCCTCTGCCTCGTCCTCCTCGACGGTCAGATCGGCATTGCGAGTGACGCGAAACGCCACGTGGTCGACCACGTCCATGCCGGGGAAGAGCCCGTCGAGATGGGCGGCGATCACCTGCTCGAGCGGGACGAACCGCTCACCGTCCGGCATCACCACGAATCGCGGCAGCAGCGGTGGGACCTTGACCCGGGCGAATCGGCGTTCGTCTGTGGACGGGTCCCGCACGATCACGCCCAGATTGAGCGACAGCGAGGAGATGTAGGGGAACGGATGACCGGGATCGACCGCCAGTGGTGTCAGGACGGGGAAGATCCTCTGGTCGAACTCCCTGCGCAACCACTGACGATCGTCGTCGTCGAGTTGGACCCAGGTCGAATATCCGATTCCCTCGTCGCTGAGAGCGGGAACGAGCTGGCGCAGGAACACGTCGTCGGCTCTCATCGAGAGCTCTCGCGCCCGGTCCTGGACGGCGTCGAGTTGCTCAGCGGCCGACCGGCCGTCGGGACTGCGACCCTTGACTCCGGCAGCCACCTGATCCCGGAGTCCAGCGACCCGGACCTGGAAGAACTCGTCGAGGTTGGAACTGAAGATGGCGAGGAACTTCACCCGGTCGAGCAGCGGTGTCTTGTCGTCCTCTGCGAGGGCGAGCACTCGTGCGTTGAAGTCCAGCCACGACAGCTCACGGTTGAGGTAACGGCTCACACCTGGTCGACCACTCGATCGCTCATCCGCCACGGCGCTCAGGCTAGCGGCCCCAGATCAGGGCAGTCGCCGCCCGGTGTCACCCCTCCGATGCAGCCCGGGCCGCTGCGGCCTCGGCCTCGGCGGCCTCCTCGTCGTAGCCGAGGTCCCAGACCAACTCGATGCGCTCCCGCTCGGCGTCCCGGTTCACTCGCTCACGGTTCCGACGGAACTGCGGGTCGTGCACGGGGAGCAACTGCAGGCGAGCGTTCACCCGTTTGCGGAAGTCGTCGACCACCCGCTGGTCACCGTCGGTCCAGGCAATGTCCCAGTGCGGAGCGATCGGACCGAGGTAGGTGATGGTGGAGAACGCCACGGGCGGCAGCTGTTCCTCGGCGAGATCCTTTGGGTCCTCTGGCATGGGGAAAACCCTACTCCGCACCGCTGCCCGGACCCGCAGGCGTGACCAAACCCACGCAGCAACTCGATCCGGCGGCGCCCTCCGGCGGCGTCACCGGCTGCCGAGGACGGCTGAAGCCGATTGCTCCTGACCTTTGCGCTCCCAGGTGATCTCGATCGAGTCGCCGGGCTTCATGGATCGCACGGCCTGGCCGACGTCGGCTGCTGAGCGGATCCGTCGACCGTCGATCGACACGATGACGTCACCGTCCTGCAAACCGGCCGCTGCAGCGCCGCTCCCCGGAGAGACGGTCTGGATGAAGGCGCCGGACGTCGCAGTCACGCCGAAGCGCTCCGCCACCGACGGGTTGATCCGCGTGACGTCGATCGTCTCGACACCGAGCACCGGTCGGGACTCCGTCCCTTGGCGACCGGCGGAGAGGTCTTCGACCAGACTCCGGATCGAGTCGATCGACAGTGCGAAGCCGATGTTCTGCGCATCGGCGAGGATCGCCGTGTTGATCCCCACGACCTGACCAGCGGCGTTGATCAGCGGGCCGCCACTGTTGCCCGGGTTGATCGCCGCATCCGTCTGGATGAGGTTGTCGAGTGACGACCCGGACGGGGCCTGGATCGACCGGCTGGTCGCCGAGACGATGCCGGTCGTCACGCTCGGCTCGTCGCCGAGGTTCAAGGCGTTGCCGATCGCCACGACCGAGTCGCCCACCAAGAGCGCATCGGAGGATCCGAGTTCGGCCGGGGTGACGGGCCCGGAGAGACCCTCGACCTTGACGACCGCCACGTCGTTGTCGGGAGCGGATCCGAGCAACCGCGCCTCTGCGCTCCGGCCGTCGGCGAAGTCGACCTCGATCGAGGTGGCACCCTCGATCACGTGGGCATTGGTGAGGACGAGTCCGTCCTCGGACAACACGACTCCGGATCCAGCCGCATCACCTTGGCGGGTTCCGGTGTGGATCGACACCACCGACGGACCCACCTTGTCGAGCAACGACTGGATGTCGAGCGGATCGCCGACGATCGCGGCATTCGGGCGTGAGGGGACGGTCAGGTTGGATGCGGTCACCGTCGTCGATCCCCGGTTCCAGAGCGCAGCTGTGGTGAGTCCACCGGCCACGATCGCTCCCACGAGACCGCCGACGAGCGCCGCCTTGACGCCGCCACCACGACGTTCACGGCCACCTCCACGGCGGTGGCCCTCCGGTGTGGCCTGGGGCGGGGTTCCCCCGACCGGAGGCACCGGAGGGATGGGCGGGCCGGGGGGTGCCCAGCCCGGTGCCGCGGCGACAGGCACGGCCGCCGTGGGCGGGCCCACCGGGGGAACCGGTTGGACCGGTGGGCTGACCCAGTCCGGTGGGGCCGGCGGTGCGACCGGTGCGACCGGCCGAGGCTGGCTCGGTGGGCCAGTCGGTGGAACCGGCGGCGCTGTGAGGAACGGGTCGGTGGGCTGGTGGGGAGTCTGCATGGCTGTGAGTATGGGGATTTCGTGATGCGGTTGCAGGGCGGAGGCTGAGAGAACCCCGTCAGCTCTCAGATTGCCACCGGGGATACTTGGTTCCCCTGGCACATTCTGCCACCGGAACGAGTCAGATCCGGATGCGACCAACCCACCGTGGCTCGCACTTCGGTGAGCCGTCCGTCACAGAACTACTGTGATCGGACACAGCAGTTCAGGAACGAAGGAACAAACCGTCACTCCCAGGCGTCAGTATTCACGTATGGAATCACAAGCAGAAACCCAGTGGATGGCCCGAGGCAACTGCGCCGAGAAGCCCCCGAGCGTCTTCTTCCCCTCCGACGGCGTCGGAGTCGAGGTGGCCAAGCGGGTCTGCGCCGACTGTCCGGTGAAGAACCAGTGCCTCGAGTACGCACTCGATAACCGCATCGACCACGGTGTCTGGGGCGGAACCTCCGAGCGGGAACGCCGTCGCATCCTGAAGGCGAGAGCAACACAAGCGGTCTCGATCGCCTGAGCGGCCCCGCCGTCCTGCTGCCTCCGGCCCAGAACCCACCTCCCGCTGGGCCGATCTCCGGTGACCGACGCTGAGCGAACCGAACTGAGGCGTCGGTTCCGGTCGATTCGCCTGGCGATTCAACCTGCAGATCGTCTGCGCCTCGACGGTGCCGTTCAGGATCGAATCGACGATCTCCTCGCCGAGCGAGGCCCTGGGACGGTGGCGCTGAGCGTCGCCGTCGACGGGGAGGTCGACCTGGCCGGCCTCGCCCCACGCCTGCGGTCTGCTGGCTGGACACTGGCCCTCCCTGTGGTCGACGCCGCTGAGACCGGCGTCATGGAGTTCCACCGCTGGGATCCGGACGCCTCGTCCACGCTGAACCGATTCGGTATCCCCGAGCCCGCCACCGGCGCTCTCGTCGACCCGGAAACCCTCGACGTGATCGTCGTCCCGGCGGTTGCGGTCGACTCCTCCGGTCACCGGCTCGGCTTCGGCGGAGGGTTCTACGACCGGGCGCTCGCCGGACGGGGCGACGACGTCCTGATTGTCGCGGCGGTCTACGACGAGCAGGTGATCGGGCACCTCGCCGCCGAGGCCCACGACGTGGCTGCGCACGTGATCGTCACGCCGAGTCGCACCGTGTGGGTGGACGTCGCTCGACGATCCTGAGTCGACCGGTTACTGACTCACGAGCCGGTAGCTGACTCAGGAGCCGGCCGGGTCAGGCGGTCTGGGACTGCTGCGCCGCTCGGGCGAGAGCCCGGGCCCGGCGGATCCGCCGGCGCTCTCGCTCACTCAGGCCGCCCCAGATCCCGAACTTCTCACCGTTGGCGAGGGCGTACTCGAGGCACTCCTCCCGCACCACGCACCCCTGGCAGACCTGCTTGGCCTCCCTGGTGGACGCCCCCCGCTCCGGGAAGAACAGATCCGGGTCGACGCCGAGGCAGTTGGCGTAGAGCTGCCAACTCTCGGAGCCACCGGGATCCGCCGCTGGTTCTGCGGGATCTGGTCGGTTGATCGGATCGTGAACTGATGGCATGCGTTCCCCCTCGGGAGCGACCGGACCGGATCGGCGTTCGGCTTCACCGGCCAACTGGTGTCAGCGGGTCCATCGTGGCAACCACCGACGGTGAGTCGAGGCCGGACCGGGTGCCTGCCCTCGGCGTGGTCCGGGACCTCTCCGAGTGGCACTCACCACCCGTCGAATGCCGATCACCGAACCGGTCGGTCGTACTCGTCCACCGTGTAATTACAACGATGTGCTCCGCACCCTAGAGGCACCTACCCCGGTATTGCAACAAAAAGTTCGCGCGGACCCAGTCAGGACGAGCGCAGAGCGTGAACGCTGTCTCGCGCGTGGTGGTCAGCGCCGGGAACGGATCAGCTCTCGGCGCTGCTCGATGAAGTCGACGAGCAGGTAGTCACCGAGCGTGTCGGGCGACGTGAAGAACGCCCGACCCTGATTGAGCCGCGTCATCTGTTCGACGAAGTGCTGCAGGCTCGGGTCGGGGTCGAGCATGAAGGTGTTGATCGTGATGCCCTCACGGGTGCAACGACCCACCTCGAGCAGGGTGGCGTCGACCGTCGCCCGGATCGGTGGGTAGTGGAACTCGGGTTCGCCCCAGGCGTTGATGTGGGCGGTCGGCTCGCCGTCGGTGATCATCAGGATCTGCTTGGTTCCGGACTGCCCACGGAGCAGCTGCCGTGCGAGCTGGAAGGCGTGCTGCATGTTGGTTCCGTAGACGTAGTCCCACGACGCCTCGGGGAGCTGGTCCACGGTCAGAATCCGAGCGGTCTCGGAGAAGGCCACGAGTCCGAGGTAGTCGCGGGGGTACTGCATGGCGATCAACGTGTGGAGCGCCATCGCCACCTTCTTGGCGGGGAGGAAGTTTCCACGCATCGGCATGGACATCGACAGGTCCAACATGAGCACGGTGGAGGAGCGCACGACGTGCTCGGTCTGTTCGATCTCGAAGTCGTCGGGGTGCAGGCGCATCGGGGCGGTCTCGCCTCGCAGAGCGGCGTTGCGCACGGTCGCCGGGAGATCGAGTTGGAACGAGTCGCCCCACTCGTAGGGCTTCGACTGGAACGACCGCTCGTGGCCGAACCCGGATTGGTCGAGGTCGTGGGAGCCCATCCGGTCCCGGTCGAGCTTGCGGAACAACTCGGCGAGGGCGTTCTGCCCGAGCCGTCGCAGGCCCCGGGCGGTGAGCTCGAGTCGACCCTCCCGGCGCTCCACCAGGCCGGAGTCGAACAGGCGCTGGGAGACCTCCGAGAGCTGTCGGAGACTCTCGGCCGACTGATCTCCGAGCAGCTCCCGAACCCGATCGAGATCGACCTCGGCGAGGGCTCCCGGGTCGACCGCACCCCGCAGCGCCTGCTCGAGCTGATCGAGCTGACCGAGCTGCTGGCCGACGCCCTGGGCCTCGGTCAGCCCGAGCGGATCGTCACCGCGGAAGTCGTAGCGCTCGTCCCACGGAGCGTCGGGGAACAGGCCCTGGAGATGCGAGCCGAGCTGTTGGACCTGCCAGTTGAGGTCCATGTCCTCGAGCAACTGCTCGGACAATTGACGCAACTGGTCCCGTTGGGCCGGCGTCATGGAGTTGAGCATCGCCTGGGTGGCGGCCATGCGCTGGGCCATGATCTCGAGGAGTTCGTCGAGCGTCTGGGGATTCTCGGGGAAGAAGTCCCCGTGTCGCTCCATGAACCCGTCGAAGTCCGGCTCCTCACCGGCGGCCCGCTGAGCGAGCATCTCATTCAACTCGGCGAGCATGTCCTTCATCCGCGAGAGGTCCTCGGGTGTCATCTGCGACATGGCTCCGGACATCTGCTCGAAGGTCTGCTGGGCGATCTGCTCACGCAGACGATCCATGAGTTCCTCGAATCGTTGCGCTGCGTCTGCGGAGGTGAACTCGTAGCGCTGCAGGCCGCCGACCTGACCGGCGAGATCGGCCGGGAGCATGTCGAGCTCGGCGTTGCGGGTGGCGGCGGCCTCCCGGGCGAGCTCCTGGCGGCGCTCGTCACCGGAGGCATCGGCCTGCTCGACCTGACGCTGCAGCTCGGTCCGCTCGTCGTCGACGATCTGGTGGAGCTCATCAGCGATCTCGTCGTAGACGCCACCGAGGTCGTACTGGTCGAGCAGTTCCTGACGCCGCTCCCGCAACCGTTCGAGCATCTCCCGGAGGCCCTGGAGCCGCTCACCGTCGGGCCCGGACAATCCCCGTTGGAGAAGCTCACGCAGCGCCGAGTTGACGTCGCCGTGGTAGAGGAGGTCGTCGGAGAGTTCCTCGAGGAGGTCGAACTCGTCGAGGTCGAAGCCTGACTGCGTCCCGTCCCAGGGCGAGTAGCGGAACCGAGGGCGAGGCACGGACGAATGCTACCGCCCGGCCGAGCGGGCGTCCCGGGCGTGCGAGGTGCTGATCGGTCGGATCAACTGCGTGAGCGGTACTGGGCCCGGCCGGAGACGGCGTCCTTGTTCAGCCGCTTGGAGAGGTGCAGGCCCTCCAGGATGAACTCGACGGCCGAGGCCACCGTGGCCGGGTTCGCCTCGGCTCCGACGAGGTCGGACACCGGCGTCTGCAACGCAGCGATCTCCTCGACCAGCCCCACGTAGTCCGCAGCGGCCACGTCCTCACCGGTCTCGACCGGATCCCGCCCCTCGAACGCCGAAACGACAGCAGCGAGTTGTTCGGGCCGCACCCGCTCCCGGAACACCGTAAGGACCGCCGAGTTCAACAGATGGCCGAGGATCTGACCCTCACGGCCTTCCTCGATCGCCTCGATCTCGACCTTGCCTGCCGTGGCGGCGGGCAGCGCCTCGAGGTCACAGATCCGCGGTGCGACAGCATCCTCGCCGGCGTGGAGACCCCGCCGGACGGCGTTGGCGACGAGCACCTCCTGGTTGGACACCGACAAACGGACCGACACGCCCGAGCGCTGTGAGATGTGCGGGCTCTGCCGGGCGAGCTGGGAGATCGTGGCGATGATCTCGGTCATGAACTCCGGCACGTCGACGCTGATGCCGTCGACGTCGAAGGAATCGGCCTCCTGCTCGATGATCGACATCTCGGTCTCGACCTCGAGCGGGTAGTGGGTGCGGACCTGCGAGCCGAACCGGTCCTTGAGTGGGGTGATGAGCCGGCCCCGGTTGGTGTAGTCCTCCGGGTTGGCAGAGGCGACGAGCAGCAGGTCAAGGGGCAGTTGGATCTTGAATCCCCGGATCTGGACGTCACGCTCCTCGAGGACGTTGAGCAGACCGACCTGGATCCGCTCGGCGAGGTCCGGGAGTTCGTTGATGGCGAAGATCCCGCGGTTGGTCCGGGGAACGAGCCCGAAGTGCAGGGCCTGTTCATCGGAGAGGTACCGGCCCTCGACGATCTTCATGGGGTCGACCTCACCGATGAGATCGGCGATGGACGTGTCGGGCGTGGCGAGCTTCTCACCGAAACGGGTCGACCGGTGGACCCACGACACCGGAGTCTCTTCGCCGGCCTCCGCCACGAGCCGGCGGGCGTGGACCGACACCGGGGCGTACGGATCGTCGTTGATCTCCGATCCCTCGACGATCGGCAGCCACTCGTCGAGCAGTTCCACCAACCCGCGGATCATCCGCGTCTTGGCCTGCCCCCGCTCCCCGAGGAAGATCACGTCGTGGCCGGCGAGCAGGGCGTTCTGCAGCAGGGGAACGACCGTGTCCTCGTAGCCGAGCACGCTCGGGAACAAGGGCTCCCCGGCACGGATCCGGGCAGTGGCGTTCCGTCGGATCTCGTGCTTGACGGTCTCTGACCTCCACCCCGACGCCCGGAGCTCCCCGAGCGTCGTGGGGAGGTCCGGGTTCACATCACTTTGTTCCGGCATGCGGGGAGGCTACCCGGGCGCAGGGAGCACCTGTCCCCGCCGGGGACCACTCCGATGCACGCTGACGCACCGGACGTCCGAGCGGACGGCCCATTCGCTTGCCCATCGGCCGGTTCGGCGTGTTGTTCTTCATGATGATCACCTCACGTCCTTGTGTGTTGATTCCTCTTGCCTGGCGCTGGTCGCTCTGGGAGATCGTGACCTGATCGCAACGAGCCGGTGCGAACGGCCCCCGTCTGCTGTTGTTGGAGTTGTTGCTGACGGATCGACGAGCCGGACGGGTGGGGATCGCTGTAGCGACGGACTCCGAGCGGTAGATCGGCCGGGACGGCATCGACCGCCGACACCGAGACATTCGCTCCGGAGCGCCAGAGGTCGATGGGCGGCACCCGCCGGATCTCCACCACGGGCTCCACGTCGGAGTTGCCCGGGCCGAGGTACACACCTCGCAACGGCTGGACGTCGTCGTAGCTGCGCCCGTGACCGATCTTCACATGGTGCTCCGAGGCGATCTGCCCGTTGGTCGGATCCAGCCCGAGCCAGCCCGCTCCGGGTACGGCCGCCTCGAACCAGGCGTGGGTCTGGACGACCACGGCGTCGGTCTCGGCCGGGGAACCGACGTCGTCGCGCTCGGTGAACAGGTAGCCCGAGACGTAGCGCGCCGGGATCCCGACGCTGCGGCACATGGCGACGGCCAAGTGGGCGTAGTCCTGACACACCCCGACGCCGCCGGCGAACACGTCGTCGACAGCGATACCGACCTCGGTGGAACCGGGCGTGTAGCGCAAGGTCTGGCCGACGAATCGGTGGATGGCGAGGATCGCACCGATCACGTCCGGGGCGACGAGATCGACCTGCTCCGCTGCGGCCCGGGCGATCTCGGCTCCGAAGTCGGTGTGCCGGTCCCGTTGGAGGTACTCGACGTATTCGTCGACGAACCCCTTCTGACGGAGGGCTTCGAGCCTCGGTGCTGCGGCCGGCATCACACTCCCCGAGGTCTCGACCGAGGCCTCGGCGATGACGGTCATCGAGTCGTGTGGCCGGCGAATCCCGAACGCGTCAACCCTCGTTCCCCAGGCGTCCACCGAGGAGAACACCCTCGCTGCGGGCTGGATGGTGACCCGGTAGTCGAGGAGGCGCTGGGTCTCGCTCGTCGTCGGGCAGGCGCGGAGCTCGTTCTGGGACTCGCTCACTTGTTCGTCGTAGGAGAACACCGTGCGGTACCGGACGTCGAACCTCATCTCGGGTCACCGCCGGGGACCAGGTGCAGCGAGTGGAGACCCAGGTCCACCCGATACAGGAACGACTCGGCCGCCACGGCCGCCGCCACCTCACGAATCCGCGCCTCGACCACCTCGAGCGTGGACTCGAGGCCGGGACCGACGAGCTCGATGGGGTCGGCGAACTCGAGCTCGGCGCGGAGCCGACCGAGCAGCCTGAGAGAGAGGGACCGCTCATCGGCGACGAGATCGGTGAGAATCGTCTCGGCGCCGCGCAAGGAGAACAGCACGCTGCGCGGCAGCGTCGAGGACAACAACAACAACTCGATGAGCGCCTCGGGCTCGAAGGTGGCGTAACGGCGACGGTATGCGCCGAGGGCCGACGCTGCCCGGAGCGTGGCGAACCACTCGTGGACGTCCTCGTCGTGACGGGACTGGCGGATTCGCAGCGATCGCACCCCCATCTCGGCCCGCTCGAGCAGCAGCCCCAACATGAAGAACCGCCAGGCGTCGTCGCGCACCCAGGTGCCGTCGACGACACCGATCACGCTCTGGACGCCCTGTCGGATCAACCCGTACAGCTCGTGCGGTTGCAACTGGACGTCGAGGGCCAGATCCCGGCTCTGCAGATCCAGGTGGAGGGAGTTGAGGGCCTCCCAGAGCTCGACTGCGAGGAGCTCGCGGACCCCCCGGGCATTACTCCTCGCCTGGGTCACGCACTGCCGGATCGATCCACGGTTTGCGGGATCGAGGACGAGGTACTCGCTGACCGACCACCCGTCGAGCGTGCGTCCGCTCACTTCGAACTCGTCTGCGAGGCCGACGGCCCGGAGGACGTCGAGCCACGCCTCCACCTCCTCGTGTCCCGGCGTCGCCTCCAACAGACGGTGGTAGGTGACGTCGAGCAACCGGGCTGTGTCCTCGGCGCGTTCGAGGTAGCGCCCGGTCCAGAAGAGGTACTCGGCGGTCCGGGCGAGCATCAGCGCCTGCCGACCGGATGGAGGCCAGCGGTGCGTACTGGCGCAGTGAGGACCTCGGTCGCCTCGCCGGGGTCCTCGCCGTCGGCGGAGGCGTCGCCTGCTGCGTGAGCGAGCACCCAGGTGTCCTTCGAGCCTCCGCCGCGGGAGGAGTTCACCACGAGACTGCCCTTGCGCAATGCCACCCGTGTGAGCCCACCCGGCACCACCTCGACGTCCTCACCGGACAGCACGAACGGACGCAGGTCGACGTGCCGGCCCTCGAGATGGTCCTCGACGAGGCACGGATGCCGTGACAACGAGATGACCTCTTGGGCGATGTAGTTGCGTGGGTCATCGAGGATCTGCTGACGGGCCGCAGCGAGTTCGGCGTCGGTGGCGTGGGGGCCGATCACCAGCCCGTATCCCCCGGCCTCCGCCACCGGCTTGACCACCAGTTGGTCGAGTCGATCCAACACCGTTGCCCGTTGGTCGGGATCCCACAGCAGGAACGTCTCGACGTTGTCGATGATCGGCTCCTCGCCGAGGTAGTAGCGGATCATCTCCGGCACGAACGCATAGACGGCCTTGTCGTCGGCGACCCCGTTGCCGACTGCGTTGGCGATCGTGACGTTGCCCGCCCGGGCCGCTGCCATGAGCCCGGGCACGCCGAGCGCCGAGTCGGGTCGGAAGACGACGGGATCGAGGTAGTCGTCGTCGATTCGGCGGTAGATCACATCCACCCGGCGGAGGCCCTGGGTGGTGCGCATGTACACGACGTGGTCCTCCACGACGAGATCCCGACCCTCGACGAGTTCCACACCCATCTGGCTGGCGAGGAACACGTGCTCGAAGTACGCCGAGTTGTAGATGCCGGGCGTGAGCACCACGACCGTCGGGGAGTCCCCGGCTGCCGGGGGGCCGACGCGCTGGAGCGCATGCAGGAGCATCGAGCCGTACTGATCGACCGGCTGCACCTGCTCGGTGGCGAAGAGCTGCGGGAGGACACGCATCAGCGCCGATCGGTTCTCCACCACGTAGGAGATCCCGCTCGGGCACCGCAGGTTGTCCTCGAGGACCCGATAGGCACCCTGATCGTCGCGGATGATGTCGATCCCGGCGACGAGGCAGCGGGCACCGAGCGGGACCGGAACCCCGAAGGCCTCGGGCGTGAAGCCGTCGGAGGTGATGAGGAGCCACCGGGGGACGACTCCGTCCTTCACGATCTGCATGCCACCGACGTACAGGTCGTCGAGGAAACGGTTCAGCGCAGTGACCCGCTGGATGAGCCCACGCTCGAGGAAGGCCCACTCGTCGGCCGGGATGACCCGGGGGACGAGGTCCATGGGGAACGTCCGCTCGATGTCGGTCGACTCGTCGTCCTCGGCGTAGACGGTGAACGTGATGCCCTGGGTCCGGAACGCAGCGTTGCGCCGCCGCTCGGCCCGGGTCAGGTCGGCGGGGTCGAGGGCGTCGAGGGTCGAGGCGATCGACTCGTAGTGGGGCCGAAGCCCACCACCGCCGTCGACGGCCTCATCGAAGAACCCATCGGTGGTGTAGCCCTCGAACCACTTGCCCGACATCCCTCCGACGGTATGCACCAATCGGCTCCCGTGGGAAACCCGTTCCGCCCTGTTCACACACCCTTCACACGTTGGTGACCGACCCGGAACACCACCGCCCGCCAGGCACCGGATGAGGCCGCAGAGCGGAGTGTCACCGGACGATCGACGCTGGCAGCGGCGGTGGTGATCGCAGCGAGGGCCCGGTCGATCTGAGTGTCGAGCACGCCGCTCACCACGAGCGCACCACCCGGAGCGACCAGGGCGACGAGGTGCCCGGCGTGATCCTCGATCACGCCGATGAGCACGTTGGCGAGCACGACCTCGGCCGGTGCGGCCGGCGCCGGAGGCGAGGAGCCGGCGAGTTGCTCCACGGTCAGGTCCGACACGACGACCCGGTCGGCCACGCCGTTGACTTCGGCGGCCGCACTCGTCGCCCGGCGGGCAGCCGGGTCGATGTCGAGCGCCAGCACGACGCCGGCTCCACAGCGCGCTGCGACCACCGAGAGCACGCCGTTGCCCGATCCGACGTCGATGACGGTTTCACCCGGTCGCACCAGGTCCACCTCCGCAACCACAGCGAGACAGGTGCTCGGATGCGTACCCGAGCCGAACGCAGCCACCGGATCGAGCCAGATCACACGACCGGGATCGCCCTGCGACGGTCCCCCGATCGGGCACAGCACGAAGCCGGCGACCTCGACTGGATCGTGGGGCGCCTGCGGGTCGAGGGGGTGTCCGAACGGTGCCGACGGGTCGACGGAGCGAAACGGGCGGCTGAGTTCACCGAGTCGTTCGACGGGGACGTCGGCGAGCAGTTCGACTGCGCCCCCTGCGGTGTCCGGCCCGGCGAACTCGCTGACCGCCGACGCTCCCAGCGTGAACAGCTCCTCAGCGACCAGGTCGACGTCGACCAGCGCCACCGCAACGGCGATCACGGCACGA
>VGBZ01000031.1 GCA_016870275.1 Actinomycetota bacterium | reverse complement strand
TGTCCGTAGCGGACTGTGCCCTCACCGGTCGCGGTGCGCGCGACGATCCGGTCGGTCGCGTCTCTGACGTACGTGACGGTCGGCAGAGCTGGGAGGTTCGCGTCGACGTCGACGACCGCGCCGTTCGCGGGGTCGGTGAGCGCCCACAGCTCGGCGGCGACGGGTGTGGTCTGACAGACCGTTGCGGTGAGCGCGACGCCGTTACCGCCTGCGGGGGTGGAGGCGAGGCACCGTCCGGTGGACGCCACCGTCAGGCGCCACCCGCCGGGCTGTTCGCTGAACGTGAACCGCTGGTTCGTCGCGTTCGCCACACACGTGGACTGGACCACGCTGTGATCCGTCTGCACCTGCAGGCATTTGTTCGCGTTGCGGAACCTCACCTTGACCACGTTCGGTGCGCCGTCGGGGACGAGGTCGACGGACTGCTGGGCCACCGCGGGTGTCACACAGGACCACTGTTGGATGATCGTCCCGTCCGCAGCCGACGGGCCCTGCACATCCGCGCACCGCCAGTTCCCCCGGGCCCGGAGCTGCACGTTGTTCCGCCCCGCCGCCCACAACGACGACTGCGGCACCGCACGCACCGTTCCCGGCGTCACCGCCGTGTTGGCCGGCGTACGGACGTCGAACAGCTTGGATGCTGCGACCCCGCTGCTGCAGCCGAGGAGTTGCAGGTCGGTGCCCCATCCGTTCCCGTTCGACGGCACATCGACGCACTTGCCGGAGGGCCGCGAGATCAGCCGCCAGGACGACCCGGACGACTGCAGTCGGAACTGCTGGCCTGCGACGGTCTGGTCGCATGGCTGCTGTGCGAACTTGGTGCCATCTGCGGTGGCGCCGCCGACGGGGGCCATGCACTTGCCCGACAGGTGCGACACCACGTTGAACCACACCCCGTCCGCAGCCACCAACGACCACGTCTGCTGCACGGCGGCGGGGGTGTCGCAGTTCCACTGCTGAAGGATCGCCCCGTCCGCCGATGACGGGCCTTCCACGTCAAGGCACAAGTTGTTCTGGGTGCGCAACTGCACCCCGGACGCCGCGTTGTTGTACACCGCGGGTCCGGTCGACAGATGCCGGTCCGCGACGTCGTAACCGTGGGTCTGGGCGCCGAGAATCTGGGTGTTGCCATGGGAGTCGTAGGTCAGCGTCCCGTCACCCTCGTTCACGCCGCCCGCAGCCGGGTCATCGGTGCCGACAAGACGATCCGCGTGATCGAAGCAGTAGCCGACGCTCGAGCCGTTGATCGTCCGGGCCGTCCGATTCGAGTTTGCGCCCGCCGTCGGAGCCGGGCCGCACCCACCCGCCGGCGCGAACCCGTAAACCGCGGTCCGGGTCGCCGCGCCCGCGGCCGGCGCGGCGGCGAACGTGACCGCCCCCGTCAACCGGCCCGCCGGGTCATAGGTGTAGTTCGCGGTTGCGCCGTTCGGGTCGAACCCGTCGGTGGACTGGTTGACGATGCGATCCACCTGGTCACGGGAGGTGACCGCGTCGGAGGTCATCACGGCGTTCGACGCGTTGCGCCACGTCACCGACGCCGGCAGACCCCGCGTGTCGTAGGTGAACGAGCCGCTCGTGCCGTTGCCAGCGTTGGCGGTGCCGGACGGATAGGACACCCCGGTGATCCGGGTCAGCCCGTCGTAGGACGGCGTGGCGATCGGTTTGCCGTTGAACGTGACCTGGCTGATCTGGTCGTCGGTGCCGTAGCTGTAACCGACCGTGCCACCCGTGTTCGCCCGGCTGGCGACCCGGCCGAGGTTGCCATAAGTGGTGGTGGTCGACAGGCCCCAGGGTCCCAGCAGGCTCACTCTTGCGACGACTCCGCGACGCGCAACACCACTTCTCCGCCCTTCGCGTTGGCGAAGGTGCGCCACTTGCCCTCGACGTGACCGGTGCCAACGATATTGAACTCCCAGGACGTCAAGCCGCGTCTCTGCCAGTACGGCGAGGGATTGAACCGAACTAAGCCGACGCTGCATTGCACACGCCCCCGAACAGCTCTGCCCCTTCCTCCGAAGCGAACAGGGAGAGGAAGGGGGAAGGGGACCCAGGTGCCCGTGTTCGGATACCACCGATCGGCTCCGCCTTCGGTCGAGCTGAATAGGTCCTCATTCACGGGTGTACCGAAATCGGGCCAGAACACGTAAACGAGGGCCAGTGGCACGCTGGTCAAGCTAGCCATGACTCGTTCGATTCTTCTCGGACGTCGTGCAAGTGTGCGCCGCATTTCAGTGGTTCATCAGATCTACTTGACCAGGCGTTGAAGCCAGCCTTGGGCATTCTCAGCACGGCTCGGCAAACCAAGCGAGTCACGCAGCACTGACGCTCCCAAACCTCCTCCCGTCAGGCCGCGTGGCCCGATGGAGTTCCCCACCACACGGGTCACTCTACGGAGATCCGAGTTACTCGGTCCAGGGCGTAGGAACGACTGACTGGGTGGATCAGAGCCATCACACTTACTCGACCACACTGTGATCACCGGTGGAAGCCATGTGCACGGACCGGGAATGCCGCTGCGCTTTGCTCCATTAACATCTTGCTGGTTAATGGGATCTTCGGGGTAGTTGTAGTCGTTGGTGACGCCGCCTTCGATGGGGTCGATCTCGAGGAAGCGGGCGAGGGTGGGTGAGTATTGGCGTGCGCCCATCTCGATGACGGGGTGGAGCCCGGCGAGCGCTTCGACGGGTCGGGCGTGACCGCCGAGCCAGGCGTCGTCCATGCTGCCGGGTCGGGTGTCGGCGGTGCCGCCGGTGACGGGGGTGCCGTCGGGGTCGTAGATCATCGTGGCCCCGAGTTTCGCACCCGCGTGGCTGGCTTGGGCGGCGATGGTGCCCTGCAGGTTGGGGTAGGACCACTTCGAGTTCGTCGGAGCAGCAGGCTCGTGGTGGTAGATGCCACCGCCCGTGAGGGTGCCGGGAAGTCGTCCGCGTTGAGATTCCAGGGCCTGTGGGCGCAGGGGGTCAGTAGCGTCAACCGTACGTGAACGTCTCCCGACCGTGGCCGTCGGGGTCAGGCGGTGGGCGTGCTCGCCCCGCCTCCTTCGACCCGCCGCACCTCGTCCCGGTCGACGGCGCCCGGCGAACCGAGTGCCACGCCGACCGGGAGCTCGACGTGCAGATCGTCGCAGCTCTGCAGCTGCACGTCGCCGTTGAGCATCGTGAGGTCGATCACGTGGCCGCCGGTCGTTCGGTCGTCTGACAGGAAATGGACGTGGTAACCCGGAACCTCGACACCGGCGAGTGTGTCGGGGAACCGGAACCCGATGACGGTGCCGACAGCCGAGTCGACGTGCCACTCGGTCTGGTGCGCCACGACCTCGCGCAACGGTGGGTACGGACGGCGTTGCCGTGCGACGCTGCGCAGCCGGAGGTCGGCGAACCTGCCGGTCGCGCGCACCGCCACGATCTCGTCGTCGAGCACGTTCAACTCGGTGCGGCTCGCCTCGTCGATCCGGTCGCGCAGCTCGGCGAGCGTCCACGGTCCGTTGCAGCGCAACGAGGCCTCACCCCGGAACCGGCAGACGACGGCGAAGGGGGTGCGGACGGTGCCGTCGAGTTCATCGACCCGCCCGTCGGAACGTACGACCCAGGCTGCACCGTCGAGCACCACCAGCTCGCCGTCGAGATGCTGGACGGTACCGAGTCCGAGGTCGCCCAGCCGCAGGATCTCGGCCAGCGTGGCGTCGCCGTCGTAGCCACCTTCGAGCAGCGCAGCGAGCGTGCCGGCCTGCACGGCGACGTGCTCGTCGACCGGATCGTGCTGCAGGCCAGCACGCGAGAGCGCTCGGACGTGCAGCGCCCCGATGAGGCGGTCATCGATGATATCTCGTGCCATGGGACCCGCCTGCGACGCTCGACACGCTGCTCCGGTTCGGAGGCCTTCAGCAGTTCTCGTTGACGAACCGGACAAGGCGCACGCTGTCGGTGGCGTACTGGTGGCTGATCTCGGCGAATTCCTGCGCTGCGGCCTGGCCCTGTGAGGAGATGGCCTCGAAGTAGGCGGTGACGGTCTCGATCCTCGGTCGCACTTCGTCGGGGGCAACTTCGAGGAGGTCCCGGTAGCCGTCGATGGTTTCGGGAGTGAACTCGCCGTCCTTGCCTTCCAGCGCCAACGTTCTGGTGCAGAACTCACTGGCCGAATCACCGCTGCCGCCCTCTTTCTCGTCGGCGGTGGTCGTGGACGGAGTCGACGCCCCGTCAGCGGCCGGTGTTGCGGCGTCGTCGCCGGAACCCCCGCACGCTCCGAGGGTCAGTGACGCAGGGATCAGCAGTCCGCTGAGAAGGAGCTGGATTGTTCTTCGCCTGACTGCCATGTCGTCTTCCCCTCTACGACCTGTCGGATCGTTCCGACTCAACTGAGGCTATTTGAGGCTACTGGAGGCGAATGCATGGAGCGGTGCGGTCACGAGGGTGTGCGGTCGGTTCGGTTGACGGTGGTTGTGACAGACCTTGCTACGAGAGCAGCGGAGTAGGTGACGATGAGTACGAACTCGACCGGAGTCAGTTTGCTGACGCCTCGTTAGCGGTGCCGCTGCTGGCCGGTGTGCTCGAGTCGGGTGACGATTGCGTCCCTGAGGTCCGAGTGTCGCCCAGCGCTACTGTTCCAAGTCGTCCTTCGCCAGCAGGAACAGGGTCAGTTCCGTCGATGCGGAACCTCATCGGGGAACGGCGTCGACTCCGGGCCTGATCGGCCCGGAGTCGAGGAGGACCCTCTGGGAGTCCAACTGGGGTTCGCTGGCGGCGACCTCACGCCGTTCGGTGCCCGCCGAGATCAGCCCTCCTGGCGCCGGCGCATCGCAGCGGCCGACGCAACGGCGGCAACGCCACCGATGGCGAGCACCGCACCAAGGCGGAGGACGGTGTCGTTGGAACCGGTGAAGGCGAGCTCACCGACCGGAGTCGCCGTCTCACCCTCCACCTCGACGGGCGGGTCGACGGGCGGGTCGACGGGCGGGTCGACCGTCGGGGGCACGATGACCGGACCCTCTTCGCACGGACCGAGGAGGCCTTCGGGAGTGACGCACAGGTCCCCGACCTCGAGGCCGGGATCGACCGGATCGACTGGATCGACCGGACCCTCTTCGCACGGACCGAGGAGGCCTTCGGGAGTGAGGCACAGGTCCCCGACCTCGAGGTCGGGATTTACCGGATCGACCGGATCGACCGGCTCAGCGACGCATCCGCCGAACTCCGGGAGGCAGCACTCCTCACCGACGCACGGGGGTGGGCACTCGACTTCCGCTCCGGGGAAGCAGAACTCGCCGTCGTCCAGCGAGGGGCCGAAGTCGGGCTCGGGCAGCTCCGGTTCCACCGGGAGGTCGACGCTCGTGATGTCCCCCGGGTTCCCCGCCGATGCAGAGTCGGCGAACGGCCCGGCGGACGCCAGAGTGAACGCAGCGACGGCGAGCACGGCGACTGCGAGCAGCCCACCGATTCGCCGCCGACCCGCTTGGAGTGGACGGTTGGCACTGGTCTTGGTCTGGGTGTTCATTTTTCTCTCCTCTTGGTAGGCGCCACTGCGATCTGCGGTGGCTTCAGGAGAGGAGAGCCTTCAGGCGCAGGATGCTGACCAGAAGTTCTGAGGTTTTTCTGCGGCCCGCCTGGACCGGAGGCGTCGCAGCCCGAGTCGAGCCATGGTCCGGGCGTCAACGTCGCTCCGGCTGGCGGCCGATGTGCTCCTCGGGCTCAGCCGCCTCCGGTCGATCGACCAGGGTGCGAGGTCCCGTCCCCGGCGCCCGGTTCGTCCCCGGCGCCCGGTTCGTCCCCGGCGCCCGGTTTGTCCCCGGCGCCCGGTTCGTCCCCGGCGCCGGAGAGCGACTGCAACGTACCGGCCGGCTCGGCCTGTTGACCGAGTAGGCCGCTGATCCCGTCGCTGAGCCGTTCCACCTGCGAGCGCAGATCGATCACCTCGCGGCGGAGCAGTTCGTCGGAATCCTCGGTCTCGGGCGCATCGACCGATGTCGGCGCACCCACCCGGAAGAAGCTGGCCAGCGAGCCGGACAGCACACCGATCACACCGATGCCTGAAACCATGATCATGACGCCGACCAGGCGACCGTCGGTGGTGATCGGGACGATGTCGCCGTATCCGACCGTGGTGAGCGTGACGACCGCCCACCACAGCGAGTCGCCGTAGTTGGCGAACTGCGGGTTGGTGGGGTGTTCGGCGGCGTAGGCGGCAGCGGCCCCCAGGAGGATCCCACCGATCACCACCAGGACGACGCGACCGATCCGTTCTGCGAGGCGTCGCAGATCCGGGCCGGCCATCACCACCCGGGCGAGTCGGGCCAGGCGGATGAGCAGGATGATCTGCCCGCCGCCGGGGCCGACCACCAGGAACCACGGAGCGGTGAGCACGACCACGGCCAGATCGAACTGGCCGGTCCACGTGGACAGGTAGCGGTTGACGAGTCGACCGTGGACGACCAGGTCGACAACGAACACCACCCACGCCACCACGTTCACCACGGCGACCAACACATTCCGTTGTCCGCCCGGTGTGAGGAAGAGGGGAAGCACCGCAGACAGCACCAGCGGGAGCGTCATCAGGTGGTTGAAGCGGGCGAGCGACGCTGCAGCAGTCGGCGACCGGGGTGCACCGGGTCGTGCAGGTCCACCGTCGGTGTTCGGCACGATTCGAGGATCGCGAACCCGCCGGCCACAGTGGCGCATTCCGCAGGTCTGCTCGCCTCGGACCGGATGTGGCCGCTCCGGGCCGGTGCGACTCCGGCATCGCGAGGTCGCCGCCACCGCCGGCGCAGTCGCAATCGACGTCACCATCGGCAGCCGTTGCACCGGGTTGCGACCGAACGGACCCAGCGACCCCCTCCGATACGGTCCGGCGTCGTGGAGCCTACGGTCCAGGACGATCCGCAGCGATCGCTCGAGCGCATCCGCTCAGAGCTATGGGACCCCACCGTGTGTCTCGAGCGGGTCGCACCGGGGGTCACGCCGCACCTCGACCTGTCCTCACTCGGACTGCACTCGGTGCGGGAGTCGGCGCTCGGTGCCTACGCCGATCTCGGCCGGGGTGAACTCGACCGTGCGGTCGCCACACTCCGGGCGGTGCTCACGCATCAGTACGACGCACCGGGCCGGCCGTGGGACGGCACGTTCCGGGTCACCGCCGAGCAGGCGGACCCGCCGGGGGCCGACGCCGTCGAGTGGTTGCACTACGACCCGAACTGGCGGCAGTTCCTCGGGGCGATCCTGGCGGTGACCGTGCTCGACCACCGTGCGGTGCTGCCGGCGGATGTGGTCGACGGCGTGTCGGCTGCGGTGGTGCGCTGCGCCATCGGTGAACCCGAGGAGCGGATCCCCGAGTGGTACACCAACCCGAACCTGCTGCACGCCTGGGTCGACGCTCACGCCGGGCTGTTCACCGGGGATGACACGCTCGTCGAACGTGGCCGGCGCCGAGCACAGCAGACGATCGACCGCTTCGAACACGCCAGTGACGTCGATGAGTACAACTCGCCGACCTACGACGGCGTGGACCTGCTCGCAGCCGCTCTGTGGGTGGTGCACCCACCGACACCTCACTTCGCAGCGTGGGGCCGGTCGCTGCTCGACGGTCTGTGCGACCGGATCTCCACCTTGGTCGACACGCAGCTGGCGTGTGTCTGCGGGCCGTACTGGCGGGCCTACGGCATCGCACTCGACCGATACGTGTCGCTGCTCGGGTTGTGGCTCCACGTCGCCGGGGTGGAGCGCGTGCTCCCGGCAGCGGTCGACCCCGGCACCGACCACGTGCACGACCTGTGGTTCCTGCCGCTCGTCACCCGACTCGCCAGCAGCGTCACACCCCCCTGGCAGCTGCGCCCGGTCGACTCCGAACGCCGGTACGTGCAGCGTTTCGACGACGTGGTGGCCATTTCGATCCTGCGCCCGGGTCGGAACGTCGGCTGGGCGACGGGTCCGGTTCCCGAGTTCGCGGCGGACCAGTACGTGCCGTTCGTCGCACACTGCGTCCGGCGTGACGGCACGGTGGCACATCTCGGCGTGCGTCCGGGTGAGGACGTCGAGTTGGTCGACGCCGGCGAGGTGACACGGGACGCCTTCAGGGTGAGGCTGAAGTCGTCCGGCCGTCCGGTCACCGTCGGCATCGACGGGGTGGAGCTGCAGGTCGAGGCGAACCGGCTCGTCGATCGGGACGGCGTCGTGGTCGTCGAGTCAGCCAGTGCAAAGACGAGCAGGTGGACGCCGATGCCGTCGGGCTGGTCGCTCCACGCAGCGGATCCCGAGCTCTTGATCACCCTGACCCCCCACGCCTGACCTCCGGTCACTGCTGCCGGTCCGGGAGACATTGGAGTCCTGAGGTATTGAGCTGTGAGCAGCACGGTCTTCCTGACCGGCCGACGGTCGAGCCACACCGCTGGGGAGTGATCGGGTCCATGTTTCAGGTATCGGTAGGGTGTCGAGGTGCGTGAGATTCCCTTCACCTTCCTCCGGGGCTTCGTCATGGGGGCGGCTGACGTCGTGCCCGGTGTGTCCGGGGGCACGGTCGCCTTGGTCTTTGCGATGTACCACCGGTTGATCGACGCCGTCCGGACAGGGTCCACGGCGCTGGGCCGATTCCTCAAGTTCGACATCAAGGGCGGTATCGAGGCGCTTCGCTCCGTCGAGTGGGTGTTCCTCCTGCCGCTCGTCGCCGGGATCGGCGTCGCCGTCGCCGTCATGGCCGGGATCATCGAGACCGCACTCACCGACTACCCGGTCGAGATGGCGGGCCTGTTCCTCGGGCTGGTCGCCGGGTCGGTGGTCGTCGCGTGGCAACTGCTCGAGCGTCGGGACACCCCACGACTGTTGGTGCTGCTCGGCGTCGGGGCGGTCGTCTGGGTGGTGCTGGGGTTGCGGGAGGGCACCTCGGACGAGAGCGTGAGCCAGGTGGCCGATCCCGCCACGTGGACCTACTTCGGTGCCGGAGCGATCGCGATCTGCGCCATGATCCTCCCTGGGATCAGCGGGTCGTTCATTCTGGTGATGCTCGGGATGTACGGCCCGGTCCTGGCGGCGGTCAACGATCGCAACCTGGTGCCGGTGGCGCTCGTCGCGCTCGGGTGCGTCGTCGGTCTCGCCCTCTTTTCCCAGGTGCTCCACTGGGCACTCGCCGAGCACTACGACGCGGTGATGGCCGCGATGATCGGCCTGATGCTCGGCTCGCTGCGGGTGCTGTGGCCGTGGCCTGCAGGACTCGACAGCACCTCGATCGGTGCGCCGAGTGACCCGTGGGTCTGGCCGACGGTGCTCGCCGTGGGAGGGGCGATCCTGGTCGTGGGTTTCAACGAGGCCGCCAAGTACCTCGAGCGCCGGAGTACCGCCGACGAGGCGGCTGAACTCCAGGCCAGCTGACCCGGTCGGTCCCGAACGGACCGCACGTCGGCTCGAGGGGGCGTCGACCGCCTCGGTGGACCCGTCGACGCTGATCAGGCGGTGGTCGTGCCGTTGTCCCAGATGCGGAGCAGGGCGCCGCCCGGGCCGGAATTGCCGGTCGGCCCACCGTTGCCACCACCGCCGCCGAATCCGGGGAAGCCGGATCCGTTGTTCGGTCCCGCTCCACCGGAACCGGGGCTCGCCGCCGGACCACCGGCGCCGCCTCCGCCGCCCGCAGCGGCGACGAATGACCGGCTGAGGGTGCTGCCCGTCACGTTGAGCGTGCCGGCACCGATGTGCACCACCGAGATCGAATGGCCACCGGCTCCGCCGCCAGCGCCGCCGCCACCGCCACCGACGCCGCCGCCGCCACCACCGGCGCCGCCGCCAGCGTTGCCGCCCGACTTGTCGGCACCCTGACCGCCGCTCCCGCCGTTGCCACCCGCACCGCCAGCCTGGCCAGCGCCCCCGACGCCGCCCGAGGACGACGTGACCGACGAGTTCGTGACCGTCACCGACGAGCCCACGGCGTAGATGCCGAAGGAACCGCCGCCCGAGGCGCCCCCGATGGTGCCGGGTGCGCCGCCGTTGCCGCCGGCGCCGCCGCCGCCACCACCGCCACCGTTCTGGAACGCAGTGGTTTTGCCGCCGCCTCCGCCACCGCCGCCGCTGCCCGGCTGCCCGGTTGAGCCGCCGGTCCCGGAGCTCGGCGCGTACAGGTTCGCCGTACCGAGGGCGTTCGACCCTGCAGCGCCGGCGTTCCCCGGGGATCCGGCGCCACCACCGCCGCCCGGCTGACCGTCGAAGCTGCAGATGAAGAAGTTGGCGCAACCGCGGGCGCCGCCGCCGCCACCGGCCGGTCCCTCACCGGCACCACCATCGGAACCGAGCGACGTGCCGACGCCGCCGCCGCCGCCCTGACCGCCTCGGTAGGTCGTGCCGCTGCCGCCAGGTCCACCCGAGGCCAGACCGCTCACACCACCGCGGGTGCCGTTGCCTCCCGACGCCGCCTGTCCGGGTCCTCCGGGGGCGCCGGTGCCAGCCGTCGCTGGTTGCGCGGTGACCGTCGAGTCGGCGACCGTGACGCTGGATCCGCTGGCGGCTCGGATGCCGTAGGTGCTGCTACCCGGGCCGCTCGGTGAGCCGCTGTTCACGTTGATCCCGGTGAGCACGACCTGAGACGCACCGGCGACCAGCAGGCCGGTCGGGTTGGGCCCAGGTCCACCGGTGATGGTGGTGAGCGGGGCGCTGTTCGAGCCGATCGCCACGCCGCTAGACCCGCCGGTCACCTGCACCGCCCCGGCAGCACCACTCGTGCGGGGAGCGCCGTTGATCTTGAAGCCGGCGATGGATGCCCCCGTCACCCCGTCGAACGACACCGCCGGACCGGGCGTGGTGCCGTTGATGGTGGTCACGCCTCCGGCTGGGAAGTCGTCGAACGTCGAGTTCCAGCCGCCGACGATGCTCACACCGCTCGCCACGCTGACGGTCTCGTTGTAGGACCCCGTTGCCACCCTGATGGTTCGAACGTTCGGGGTGCTGAGCGCGTTGGCCTGGGCCTGGGCGATCGACGCGCAGGGGTTGAGGATTGGTCCACAACCGGAACCGGACCCGCCGCCGACGCGCACGTAGTACTTCGGTGCAGGGTCGACGTTGACGGTCACCGTGATCGGTGCCGACGTGGAGGTCCCCAGCGAGTTCGTGAGGATCAGTCGGGCGGTGTAGGTGCCGGGGTTCAGGTAGAGGTGCGACGGGTTGGGGGAGAAGTCGAGACCCGAGCCGTCACCGAAGTCCCACTGGTAGGTGAGGCCGGTGCCGGTGCCGGGGAGCGAGCCGCTGGAGTCGAACCGGACGGTGAGGGGTGCGTCGCCGATGGTCGGCGACGCGCTCGCGATCGCTGTCGGCCGTCCTGCGGGGGCCGTCGTGGTGGTGGGACCGGGTGGGGCCGGCGGGACACAGCCGACCGCCAGGAACCCGAGCGCTGCGATCACAGCACTGACGACTCGACGTGCGTGCATGTCCATCCCCCGGCTCACCCGTTCGCCTACTTCCGAGTCATCGAACACCGGTTTTCCCATCATTGTCAAGAAGACTTCCAAAAACGGGACGAGGGGCTGACAGCGTGCTGGTCGGCACCGGACGCGGGTCGACCGCACCCGAGGGTGCGGTCGACCGAGTTTGCTGGACCCCCGACGGGGGCGATCAGTTGGTGATGGTGCCGTTGTCCCAGATCCGGACCAGGACACCGGAGGGGCCGTTGGTCCCCGCCGGGCCTGAGTTTCCGCCACCGGCGCTCGCTCCGTCGGCGCCGCCGCCGCAGCCACCGATGAGGGCGCAGTTCCCACGGACGCCTCCGACGCCGCCGCTCGCACCCAGCGAGGAGGCACCGCCGTTGCCGCCCTGGGCCGGGATGGCCGGCCGGGACATCTGGGTGGCGGTCACCGTGACGGTGCCCACGCCGACGTGGAAGATGGCGATCGAGTGGCCGCCGGCTCCGCCACCGGCACCGCCACCGCCACCACCGGCGCCACCACCGCCGCCACCACCGCCGCCACCGGCCTCGCAGCAGGACTTGTTGCCGCCGTTGCCGCCGTTGCCGCCGTTGCCACCGCGACCACCGGCCTGACCGGCGCCGCCGGCGCCACCGGAGGAGGACGTGACGATCGACGAGCTCACCACGGCGCTGGCGCCGGAGGCGTAGATCCCGAAGGAGGCACCACCGGAGGTGCCACCGACGGTGCCTGCGGAACCGCCCTGGCCGCCGCCGCCACCACCGCCACCACCGCCGCCGGAGGCGCTGGCGGACTTGCCGCCGCCACCACCACCGCCGCCGCTCCCGGTCGCACCGGCGGTCCCGCCGCTCCCTGCCGTCGGTGCGTACACCCCACCGGAGATGGCCGGGAGGTTGGCCGAGAGCGTGTTCGATCCAGCGGGACCTGCCGCTCCGGCGCCACCGGCTCCGCCGGCGCCACCACCGCCGGCGTCACCGCCGCAGCCGAACAGCGACCCGCAGCCTCCGCTGCCGCCGCTTCCGCCGGACGGTCCGGAACCGTTTGCACCGCCTTGGCCGCCCCCGCCGTAGTCGCCGCCGTTGCCGCCGCGGCCGCCCGAGTTGGCGAAGGGTCCGCCGTTGCCACCGTCGCCTTCGCAGGACGGACCGCACGCGTTGCCACCGTTGCTGCCACCGTTACCCGAGCCGCTCTGGTCGGGTCCGGCCGGTGCACTCGTGCCAGCGACGCCGGGCTGGGCGGTGACCTCAGAGAGCGTGACGCCGACCACGGACTGGCCGACGGACCGGACGCCGTAGGCGCTCGAGCCCGCACCGCTCGGGGAGCCGCTGTTGACCGTGGCGTTGACGATGCTCGCCTGGGATCCGTTCGAGACCAGGACGCCGGTCGCCTGCGGGCCGACGCCCCCAGCCACGATTGTCCGCGGGGCGTCGATGTCCCCGATGGCGATGTTGGACGACGCACCGCTCACCTCGACACCTACGGCATTGCCGGAGGTGCGGGTCGTCGCCTCGATGCTCACGCCGCTGATCGAACTGTTGGCCACGCCGTTGAACCGGACGGGAGCGGCGTTGCCGGTCCCGTTGATCGTGGTGATCACGCCGATCCCGTAGCCGCTGAAGTCGTTCTTCCAGCCGCCCGAGATGGACATGCCGCCCGCCACGTCGAGCGGACCGGAGAAGTTGCCACCCGCCACCCGGATCGTCCGGATGTTCTGCGTGGCGAGGGCGTTGGTCTGGGCCTCACCGATGGTGGAGCAGGGGTTGAGGATGGGTCCGCAGGTGGAGCCGGTACCGCCGTTGACGCGCACGTAGTACTTCGGTGCCGGGTCGACGTTGACGGTGACGACGATGGGTGCGGAGGTGGAGGTGCCGAGTGAGTTGGAGAGGATGAGTCGGGCGGTGTAGGTGCCGGGGTTCAGGTAGAGGTGGGAGGGGTTGGTGGAGAAGTCGAGGTTGCTGCCGTCTCCGAAGTCCCATTGGTAGGTGAGGTCGGTGCCGGTGCCGGGGAGTGAGCCGCTCGAGTCGAAGTTGACGGTGAGGGGGGCGTCGCCGATGGTGGGTGAGGCGCTGGCGATCGCTGTTGGACGGCCCGACGGCAGGGTCGTGGTTGTGGTGGTCGGTCCCGGTGGGGTCGGGGGCATACACGCCACCGCCACGAGCGCCACCACACCTGCGATCGCCACCACCCAACGTCGAGTCGCCATGGCTGCATCCCCCATTCGGCCCCGCAGGACCACTCGCCGAACCCAATTGTGACATTTCTCAAGGCGCCAGATGTGTGTGCGCCGTAACCCAACGATTCCTGCGGACACCCAAGTTGAATGGCGCTCAACGTCTGTATACCTCGTCGAGGGGAGCGGGTCAACGAAATCCGGTCCGTGAACAACCAGTCGCATGTCCCGGTGTGGGCGAAGGGCGGATTGGTGCTTGCGTTCCAGTCAGTTCTTGTGTGAGTATTCCTTCCTGACCGGCTGAACGCCGCTCAATCCCCGGTGAACACGGTGCAGTTCCGGAGAGGACTCGCCCCTTGGGGACCTGAGCAGCGGGACAGCGGGGATCACAAGTCAAACAGTCGGCTGCGCTCCGAGGGGGAGACAGATGGAACAGAGTCACCGAACGACCGGCACTGCAACAACCGGGATCCGACGGGTAGCTGCGGTGATGTCGGTCGCATTGCTCGGTGGTCTGCTCGCGGCGTGTGTGCCTCCGGCACCGAGCGGTCCGACGGCGCAGCAGAAGTTCTGCGAGTTCTGGGAGAAGGTCGAGGACAAGTCGGTGTCGACCGACCCGGGGGCGCTCGAGAACCAAGCGGTGCTGGTCAAGGACCAGGTGGTCGCCGAGGCCGACCAGACCGACGTGCTCGGCAACGCCTGCACCGACCCGACCGCACGGGTCGACCTGGAAGGTGCCGTGCTCGCCCAGGGCACCGAGGTGCTCGAGGAGCAGGGCACGAGCAACACCACGAAGGTCGCTGCGGTCACCGGCGACGAGATCGGTGCCGGTGAGCCCGTCCTCGAGAACCTGTCCTTGACCTCGCTGACGGCCGAGATCGGGGTCAACGGCATCGTCGTGCGTGGTGCCGTGGCCGTTCGCATCTCCGGCGTCACGTCGACGATCGGCTTCATCGGCACGCTCTCCAACCTGCAGAACTGGTCCGTGAGCCTGTCGTCCTCGTCCTTCACCATCCCTGGGATCACCACCTCGCCCGTCACCTTCAACGGCATCCTCAAGGTCATCAACGGCGTCCCGTCGCTCTCGCTCACGGCGCTGGCCTCGTCGGTCAAGATCGGTGACATCACCGTGACCGGCGCCCGGCTCGAGCTGAACGCCTCCGAGGCGACCGGCCTGAGCGCCAAGGCCGAGGGCACCGTCAAGGTCGGACCGAGCACCGTCGCCGGCCGCGTCGATGTGGAGTTCGACCGCCGTGGTGCGCTGGTCTCGGCCGAGGCCGACCTCGACGTGCGCCTCAAGGGCACCCAGGCCGGTGGCCAGACCATCGACCTGACCGGTCAGGTCCACCTCGACGGCAACGCCCAGGAGACCTCGGTCACCTTCAGTGGCAGCGGGGTCGTGGGCAGCCTGCAGGTGAACAACGCCAACGGCACGCTGACCCTCGCCACCAACCGGGCCACCTTCGTCGGTGAGCTCGACGTGGTCCAGGGACCGAACGTCCTGCGCTTCAACGGCCAGATCGTCTGGGACGGACTGACGGCATCGACGCCGTTCCTCCTGCTCGAGGGCGCCGGTGAGTTCTCCGGGACACTCCAGGACGGCTCGGTCGTGGAGGCGTCCGGCACCGTGTCGACCGAGGTCTCCGGTGGCCAGCTGCGAGCCGTGGTCAACGGTGACTTCGCCATCGGCAACCTGCAGGCGACCGGTCGGGCCGTGCTCGAGATCAACGGGCCGACGACGGTCCTCGAGATCGAGGCCGAGCTGGACGGCACCGGGTTCGGCGGTTCGCTGACCGGTGTCGTGGTCATCACCGACGGTCGGGCCGAGACCGTGGCGCTCGACGCCGTGCTCGACGGCTCGGTGACCTTCGGCGACGCCACGCTGACCGGCGCCACCCTCTCGGTGGACAGCTCCTACGGGAGCCCGCTCGACATCCGCTTCACCGGCGGCCTGAAGGTCGGCAACCGAGCCAACGTCAACGCCGACCTGGCGGCGAGCATCGGTCCGAGCGGGGCGCTCCTCAACCTCGAGGGCAACGTCTCGGGTTCGCTCCTGCTCGACAGCTGGGGCATCGCCAACTTCAGCGGCTCCGTCGTCGCCGGTGCCGATCAGGTCACCCTCACGGGTGCGGGTCGGATCGCCACCGTCAACTTCCCGTTCGGCATCGACTTCCGGGGTTCGTTCACCTCGAAGCTCTCGGAGCCGACGTGGGCGCTCGACGGCAGCGGTAACTTCCGGATCGGCCCGATCCAGCTGGCCTCGGCCCGCCTGAAGCTCTCGCAGACTGCTGGGATGCAGGCGACACGTGTCGGGTTCTACTTCAACATCCTCTTCATCCCCACGTACCTCGAGGGCAACTTCTACATGCGTGCGGAGGGCGGGTGCTCCAAGGTGGACCTCACCGGTGGAAGTTTCCTCGCCCGCCCGATCGCAGCGCTCGTGCTGCCGGGGGTTGTGGGGTGCCCGGTCAACGCCTACGCCTGATCGATCCCCTCGACCTCGTTGGTCAGTCCTCGGGCCCAATCCGGTTGGTGCCGTCTGACGAACGGGACGATCCGACTGTGTCGGTAATCTGGGCTTTTGAGCGATGATCCAACTCCGGTTCTGACGCTGGAGCTGAGCGGTGAGGCCCCGGCAGCAGCGGGTGGCGCAGCGATTCGAGCTGCGGCGGTTGGCCACGGCCTGCCGGACGGCCGGGCCGCCCGGCTCGAGGCAGTTGTCCTCCAACTCCTCATCGAATCGCGGACCCGGGAGGCGCTGAGCGGTGCCACCGGGTCGACCATCGAGGTCCACCACGACGACCACAACCTGCACGTCGTGGTCAGGGATCGACGACTCCCACTGAGTCCAGAGGAGTACCGGCGCTCCGGGACACGTCGTCTCGCTGACCAACGCTTCGTCGACCATCTCGAGGTCACCGCTGACGGTGAAGCGGGCAACGTGGCGTTTTGCACGGTGAGCCTGGAGGCCGATGCGATCCATCGAACTGCCTCTGGCGGCCACGTGGCTGTGCTCGATGAGCAGGTGGACCCGATCAGCGACGAGATCGCAGCGTCAGTGGTGATCCGTCCGATGACCGCTGAGGACACCCTGGGGGTCGCGAGGTGCGTCTACAGGTGCTACGGATACAGCTACCTCGATCCGACGATGTACCGGCCGCAACAACTTCAGCGTGCAGTCGACGCTGGGGTGGTTCGATCCCTCGTAGCGGTGACCGGCGACAACGAGGTGGTCGGTCACATCGCCATGACGTTCCAGCACGTCGACGACGTGGTTCCTGAGGGCGGGAAGCTCGTGGTCGATCCGCGCTTCCGTGGCCGCAAACTCGCAAACCGCCTCGGTCTGGCTCGACTGGAGTTGGCCCGTGAGCTCACGATCCCGGGCATCTGGATCGAGTGCGTGACCAACCATGAGTTCTCCCAACGCGAGGTGATCGCTCTGGGCGGTGCCGAGACCGGTTTCCTGATCGCTGCGGTCCCGGCAACGGTGGAGATGGTGGCGTTGCGGAGTGCATCTCTGGGCCGTCACAGCTTGATCGCCATGTACCTGCAGGCGACGCCGTCGCCGGCGGCGACCGTGCACGTCGCTGAGCGTCACGTCGAGATGCTTGGTGGGGTCTCCGACCGGCTCGGGCTCGATCGCACTTTCGATTCGTCGATTGTGGCGCCGGTTGAGGACCTCACGACGACTGTCTCGGCGTTGAGTGCCAACAACGGCGTGGCGGGAGTCCGGGTGGGCGCGATCGGGAAGGACCTGCTCGACCACCTCGATGATCGTCTCGAGGCCTTCGGTTCCCTCGACCTCTCAGTAGTTCATCTCGATCTCCCGGTCCATGACCCATCCGCGGTGTGGGCGGCGCAGGAGGCGGAGCGTCTCGGGTGGTTCATCGGAGCGTGGCTCCCGTGCGTGGCGCCGACCGGTGACGTCCTCCGACTCCAGCGCCTCGCCGGTCGACCGGTGGACACCGACCACGTCGTCCTCGCCCGCAAGGAGGGTGAGGCGATGCGCGAACATGTCCTCTCAGAGCGCCATCGCGTCACGCACAGCGCCAGCTGATTGAGACAGCGTCAGCTGATTGAGACAGCGTCAGCTGATTGAGACAGCGTCAGCTGATTGAGACAGCGTCAGCTGATTGAGACAGCGTCAGCTGATCGAGACAGCGTCAGCTGATCGAGACGCTGTAGCTGCCCGACACGACCACGGCGATGCGATAGCCGCCGGGAACCGTCTGCACGGTGGACGAGTCAATTCCGCTGCCGTCGACCTGTGGCGGATCGGCCGAGGTCGAGGGGAACCACACATCAGCTGTGCTCGTCGAAGTGGTGCTCCCGGTGAAGGAGATCGGGCCGCTCCCGCACGGCTCGGCGGTGAGTGACGTGAGTCGGCCCGGCGCGGCGCGGGGATACGGACGAGTCGGGCACGCCTGGATGGACCGGGCGTCGGCGCAGCCCGGGAGCCGCTGGAGGACCTCTTCCTCGCTGAGCGGATACGACGTGTTGTGGGGGTCGCCGCACGCCTGCTCCCACTGCCACCAGGTGTCGCCTGCGTACAGGAGTTGGTCCGCCAGTCGGTGCACGCGGGAACTCCACGTCCGGTTGAACACGTCGTTGCGGTATGCGCCGTACTCGCCCAGGAACACCGGGGTCCGATAGGCGTCAGCGGCGGTGCGGTATCCCTGCATCGAGAAGTCGAGGAACCCGGCGATGTCGTCGAAGGACTCGGCGTAGGTGTGTGGGGCGAACACCAGATTGTCCTCGCCGTCAGCGAAGTCGAACGGAATGAGAGGGAAGCCGCCGAAGACGGGTTCGAAGAAGATCGGATGGGTCGGCGCACCGGGTGCGTGGTCGAGTTCGGCCTGCCTGATGTGATCGATGGCGTCGGCGTAGGCGCTCGAGAGCGCTGCGGCGGTGTAGTCGAACGACGTCGCCAGGCCGGGTTCGTTCAGGAGGTCGAAGCCGGCGACACCCGGGTCGCCGGCGAACTGGCTGGCGATGAAGTACCAGAGATCGCTGAATGCGTCTCGGATCCCGTCTCTGTTGGCGTAGAAGTTGGTCCACGCCTGCCGGACGGCCGGGGGGTTCTCTCGCCGGCCGTCGGGCGAGCAGGTCTCTGCGCCGTCAGTGAACGTCGCCCAATCGGGGGCACCGTCCCAGCCGCGGGTCCGTTGCCATCCGGGCGGACAGATGTGGTCGATTGGTGAGTAGACGAACTTGGACCATGCGTCCTGGTGCAGGTCCACGAGGGCGTACATCCCGTGGTCGTTGGCCTGTTCGACGGCATCACGAACCCGAGCGGCGTAGGCCAGGTCGTACTGCCCTCGCACGGGTTCCCAGGCCGACCAGGTGGTCACGAGTCGAACCACGTTGAAGCCCATGGCCTGGGCGTCGTCCCAGTCGGCCTCGTCGAGCGTCGCCACGGTGGGCAGCCGGGGATCGGTCACGAAGTAGTCACCGAGTTGGTTGAAGTTGGCCCCGCGCAGCGTGACCTGCCGCCCGGCTGAGTCGAACATGGCAGCGTTGGTGCCCCGGG
This sequence comes from Actinomycetota bacterium, assembly GCA_016870275.1. Classification (GTDB taxonomy): domain Bacteria; phylum Actinomycetota; class Acidimicrobiia; order Acidimicrobiales; family Microtrichaceae; genus SXMI01. The sequence goes on along the minus strand of VGBZ01000031.1, from coordinate 10,062 downwards.
TCGCCCGCAGCGGCAGGAGTCCGGCGTCGGCACCGGGGTCGGGTCCGGTGGCCGGTGTGGGCGCGGGTGCACAGGCTGAAGCGATCAGACAGACGACGGAGACAGTCAGCGCTAACAGGCGTCGCACCGTCGCTACCTCCGAAGAACCGATCACCGTCACTGCGCTCCATCTCCGGTCGGCGTGCCAGCCGAACCCAACTTCTTCAGGGTGCCACATCGTGAGGGTGTCCCACCCTGCCGTGCGCAGGACAGTCGGGTGGCGCTCGTTTCGTCGACCACGCCGGAACCATCGACGTCGTTCGTTCCTTTGACTCCGAGCCGCCGACCATCACGCAGCGATGATTCGGTGGCATCATCGCTGCGGTGGGAAGCGGCCCGACGAGATGGACAGCGGGGGTCGTCGTCGTGGGGCTGGTGCTCAGCGCCTGCTCGAGCGGCGAGTCGGTGTCGGAGCCGGCCGTGACGTCGCCGGATCCCGGTGGGACCGGTGCGGCAACGATGCCCGTTGCGACACCGATCGCTGCGCTCCCCCCGGTCGTTGAGCGCTGGTCGTACCTCGATCAGCCGGTGCAGGTCGAGGTGCCTGCGCCCGACACCGAGGCAGAACGTCCGGTACTCGAGCAGCGGCGCGCAGAGGCAGCTGTCCCGTTCCCACCCGGGGACGACCGGATGACCCGAGTCGGTGAGGGAACTCCGACGCGATACGCCGACCTCGCCGTGGACGTTGGCCGACGTCGTGGCCTCAACCCGCTCCGCATGGCCCGCTTCCTCTCGCTCGTGTCCGTCGCCGGGCACGAGGCGGCGATCGCAGCGGCTCGGACCCGTTCGCCCGACGTACCGACGCCGAGGTCGGTCGTCCCAGCACTCGGGATGCCGATCCCGGCGGTCGATGCCGTCGGTGTCGAGCTACCGGCTGGTCAGCTGCCGCCCGAGGTGGTGACCTCCGCAGCGCAGCGGAAGGTGGCGTGTTCGTTGACCCCCGATGAGTGCGAACGGTTCCGGCGACTCGACGACATCGCCCGCCGGCGGCTCGTGGCGAGCGGCGCCGTGTGGCCGTCGACGATCGACGCCTCGGTCCGGCTCGGGGACGCCGTGGGTGACGCTGTCCTCGCCCGTGCCGCAACCGATGGGGCGTCGGCGTGGGTCTCGACGCCGACCGACCTGCCCCCGGGCGGCGAGTGGGTTCCCACGCCGGGGATGTTCGCTCCAGCGCTCGAACCGTTCGCTGGCGGGTGGCGACCGTGGAACCTGACCTCGGGTGAGCAGTTTCGACCCGAGGCTCCCCCGGCGGCCGGGACACCCGAGCACGACGCCGCAGCGGCACAGGTCCTCGAGGAGGCCACCAACCTGTCCGACCGCGATCTGCGGGTCGCTGCATACTGGGACCTCGGTCCGGGGACGTCGACTCCGCCCGGTTACTGGGTGAGCGACATCACCGCCGATGCGCTGCGACAGGCACCGGTTGCGGATCAGGCGTCGGGTCTGGCGCTCGTCGCCACCGCCGAACTCGACGCCGGTATCGCCACGTGGGATGCCAAGTACGCCTATCGGACGGTTCGACCGGTCACGGTGATCCGTCGGGGGGCGTCACCGCAGTGGTTGCCCTCACTGGTCACGCCGCCGTTCCCGGCGTACGTGTCGGGGCACTCGGCGTTCACCGCCGCTGCGGCCGAGACCATGAGCGTTCTGCGTCCTGAGCGAGCAGAGGAGTTCTTCGACGCTGCGGCTGAGGCCTCGGACTCGCGACTGCTGGGGGGCATCCACTACTGGTTCGACCTGAGTGAGGGAGCGGACCTGGGACAGCGAGTCGGTCGCGCCGCTCTGGAACGTGCCGGGGTGATGCCGTTGGCGAACGTCCGACCGGTGCGGGACCGGATCACCTACACCTCGGCCGACGTCCGGACCGAGGGCCGCCAGTGACTCGTCTGCGGTCGCATCGGCCTGTCGCATCGGTGGCGGTGCTCACCGTTCTCGTGCTCGCCATGGCGTGCACGACCGGCGAGGACTCAACAGCGACGAGTGCCCCGACGACGTCGATCGATCTCGTCACCGGCGAGGTGCCCCCAGCGGTGGAGCCGCTTCCCGAACAACTGTCGCCGGAACAACTCGGGGGTCTGCGGTTCAGTGACGTGACCGCCGGCGCGGGCCTCGATCGTGACCGGTCGTCCCGGGAGCTGTTGGGTGAGGACGGCATGACGGGACCCATCAGCGTGGTCGACATCGACGGCGACGGCCTCTCGGACCTGTTCCTGCCGCGGACCGGGGATGTGAACTCGCTGTACCGCAACAACGGCAACGGCACGTTCACCGACGTGGCGGCCCGGGCCGGGCTCCTCGGACCGAATCCACAGTTCGGTACCGGCCCCTCGGTGTTCTTCGACGCCGACGCCGACGGCGATCTGGACGTCTACCTGGCTGCGGTCGGCGCTGACTCCGACCGGCTGTACCGCAACGACGGTACCGGTCGCTTCACCGACGTGACGGTCGAGAGCGGCGTGTTCCAGCCGCCCCCGACCCGGCTCCGGAACGGCGACCAGGTCCATGGACTCGACATCGCCGACGTCGACGGTGACGGCGACCTCGATCTCGTGGTGGTCCAGTGGGACACCGCCGTGCCGGAGAACGCCGCCAACGCCGGCGCCCAGCGACAAGCTGCCTCGGGTGACCAGCGGCTCGACCGATTCGGTGACATCTGCGCCGGGACCGCCGAGATCCGCTCCCGGGGCATTCCGCGTGTCCCGGGTGAGGTTCCCAACAGGAGCCGTCTTTGGATCAACGACGGTGACGGGACCTTCACTGACGGCACGGCGGCGTGGGGGCTCGATTTCACGCAGATCCTCGGCTTCACGCCGGTCTTTGCCGATGTCAACTCCGATCGGCGCCCGGACCTGACCATCACCGGCGACGCCTGCACGTCCCAGCTCTACGTCAACGTCGATGGCGAACGATTCGAGAACGTCACGGCGACCGCCGGAGTTGGAACCGACGAGAACGGCATGGGTTCGGTGGTCACTGACGTCACCGGTGACGGTGCACCCGATTGGCTCATCACGTCGATCTCGTATCCGACCGAGGCGAAGGTGTGTCCGGTGCTGAGCACCGTCAACGGCTGCAGCGGCAATCGGTTGTACGTCAACGACGGTCGGGGCCGGTTCACCGATGAGACCGACCGTTGGGGACTTCGCAACTCGGGCTGGGGGTGGGGTGCTGCTGTTGAGGACTTCGGCAACGACGGATCCCGCGACGTGGTGATCACCAACGGTTTCGGGGAGGTCGACGCCCGTCGGCCGCAGGGCCGCAGTTTCACCCGCGACTACTTCACCTACTTCCTCGACGATCCGACCCGCTTGTGGATCCGTGACGGTGACAGGTACGTCGAGGCGTCCGCTGCGGCCGGTCTGGAGCACCGTGGCATCGGCGTGGGTCTGGCGCCGATCGACTTCGACAACGATGGCGACCTCGATGTGGTGATCGTCGAGAGCGAGGGTGCGCCGGTTCTCTTCCGCAACGACACGCCGCCTCGGAGTTGGTTGCGTCTCCGGCTCGACGATCCGAGCACACCGGGCAATCGGGCGGCGCTGGGTGCTGTCGTCGTCGTGACGCCTCGGTCGGGTGACGCCTCGGTGGTGAGCGAGGTGTCGACCGGCGGTTCGTACGAGTCCCAGAAGGAGCCGGTCGTCCACGTCGGCCTGGGTGACCTCGCTCAGGTGGCTGAGGTTCAGGTCCGCTGGCCCGGTGCCGACGAGCCCCAGATCCTCCGGAACGTCGCAGTCGACCGGGTGCTGACCGTCGTTCGTGACGTCGGCTGAGGCGCTGAGTGAAGCGGCGACCCGGCCCCGGGGCGTAACGGGCGGAACCGAGATGTGTGGTGATCCACTTTGTAGTAGTTAGGTACTCCTCATAGCCTTGCGACATGGTGTCCCATCGTGGTGGCCCCGTCGCCGATGTCGACGACTCGCTGCGATGTGCTCCTGTTCGATCGACCGCAGGTGGGGCGCCCCATCGCTGGATCGAGAGCGCCCGTCCAGCTGCGCCGGCGTTGCTCGCTGCTGAGCGGGTCGTCTCGTACGGGGAACTCGGTCACTTGGTCGGCGCACGGGCAGCGCAGTTCGGTGCTGCGATCATCGATCGACCGCGCTCAGTCGTCGTTCTCGACGCATCTCGCAGTCTCGACGCGATCATCGACTACCTCGCCGTCCACGCTGCGGGACACGTTCCGCTGATCGTGCCGTGTCAGCAGGTCGAGTCGATCGTCAGCATCCACGACCCGGCGCTCGTGGTCAGGACCCTCTCGACCGGCGAACGCAGCGTGGAGGATCGCCACCAGAGGGAGATGTCACTCCACGCCGACCTGACCCTGTTGGCGGCCACTTCCGGATCCACCGGCGCACCTCGTCTGGTGCGGCTCTCTCGTACAAACGTCGAATCCAACGCCCGGTCGATCGCTGCCGCACTCGGGTTGACTGCCGAGGACCGGGGAATCACGTCGCTCCCCATCTCCTACTGCTACGGACTGTCGGTACTGCACGCCCACCTCGTGGTGGGAGCTTCAATCGTGATCACCCCGGACTCCATCGTCGATTCGACCTTCCGGTCTGCACTGGTCGACAAGTCGGTCACCAACCTCGCCGGCGTGCCCCACACGTTCGAACTCTTCGATGCTTCGGGCTGGGTTCCGTCGTCGCCGCTGCTCCGTTTCGTGACCGTCGCCGGCGGTCGGTTGCCGCTCGACGAGGCTCGTCGTTGGGCGGCGGTTGGTCGGAGGAGCGGGTGGAACCTCGTGGTCATGTACGGCCAGACCGAGGCGACTGCTCGGATGGCGGTGCTGCCGCCGGAACTCCTCGACGCTCACCCATCGGCTGCCGGTCGAGCCGTTCCCGGTGGTGAGTTCGTCATCGTGGACCCGGACCACTCCGGTGTCGGCGAGATCCTCTACCGCGGACCGAACGTGTTCATGGGCTACGCCGATTCCCCGGCGGACCTCAGTCGGGGTACCGGTGGGTATGAGTTGCTCACCGGTGATCTCGGCCGGTGGGTGGCCGACACCGACCTGATCGAGGTCGTGGGCCGTCGTTCACGATTCGCCAAGCTGTTCGGACTCCGAGTCGACCTGGATCACCTCGAGGAGCAACTCGCCGCCGCCGGCGCCCCGTCATTGTGCTGGTCCGATGACCGGACACTCGACGTGGCGACGGCAGGGGATCCTGTGATCGTTGGCAGCGTCGTGTCGCAAGCGGGACTGGTGCCGTCGGTGTGCCGGGTGCACGTACTCGAGGACCTCCCGCGAACCGTCGCAGGCAAACCGGATCGTTTGGTCGCCATGGCGAAGGTTCGAGAATCCGAGAACGCTCTCGATGCCGACGACTCGAAAATCGGCGATGTTCTCCCCGAGCCAACGGACGCGCTCAAACGGATCGTGGCCATGGTCGAGGCCGTGACCGGGAGAACGATCGTCGATCCGGGAGAGTCGTTCGTGTCGCTCGGGGTCGACTCGATGTCGTATGTCGAGACATCGGTACGTCTCGAGAGGTTCCTCGGTGCTCTGCCGTCGGACTGGCACATGTGGTCGTTCATGGACCTGGAACGCTGGGCACAGGACCGGAGCCGAACGAGTGGATCGAATGAATCGAGCAGAGAGCCGTGGCCGCGACTTCACATCAGCGTGCCACTCCGCGCTGCGTCCATCTGCGCTGTGGTTGCCTTCCACCTGCAGTTGCTCGACTATCCCGGCGGCGCCCACGTCCTGTTGGTTCTGGCCGGATTCAATCTGGCTCGTTTCGTGATTCCCATCGACGACGACCGTCTGCGTCTCACGAGTGGGTTGCGCACGGCGGCGAGGATCGCCGTGGTCGTCGCCGTCTGGGTGGCGATCAACGCAGCGTTCGTCGGATCGCACAGCATCTGGACTGCGCTGCTGGTCAACAACATCCTCGGATCGAGCGAACGTGCGGACGGCCGTTGGCAGTACTGGTTCTTCGAGGTGTTCGTGCAACTCACCGTGGTGGTCACGATCGTGCTCGCCGTCCCGGCGATCCGTCGTTGGGAACGGCGGTGGCAGTGGTGGTTCCCCTTCGTGGTGATGTGTCCGTTGCTCGTCATGCGCTTCGGCTCGCCCACCTTTGGGGAGCCGGAGAACTACTTGTTCCAGACGCGGTCGATCGCCTGGTTGTTCGTGCTCGGCTGGCTGATCGCTCAGTCCCGTGAGCGGTGGCAGCGCGTCGTCGTGACCGTCGTGGCGGTGATGTCGATTCCGGGCTTCTTCAATGTCATCCGTCGCGACGTCCTCGTCCTGGCAGGGGTGCTGATCCTGGTGTGGGTTGTGGACCTCCCGGTGCCGCGCTGGGCGTGGCGAGCGGTGGCCGCAATAGCGGCGTCGAGCGCGTGGATCTATCTGGTCCACTGGCAGGTCTGGCCTCACGCCGAGGCACGCCTGCCGCTCCTCCTCGCCTACGTGGTCACCTTGGGTTCCGGGATTGCCGTCTGGGCGGTGCTTCGTCGGCTCCGGTTCTTCCCCACTCTGTTGTAGCGAGTCTGCGGAACCGGATGGCTCCGGTGCGTCTCGGACACAGCCACCAGCAGCAACGCCTGCAGTTCGGTCGCAGATGTCGAGGCTCGACCGTCTTTCGGTCGATTGCTCGCCTCTCGATTGAAGGTCGTTCAGGGTGGATGCTTCGTATGGTGCCGAAATTGGCGGTTGACAAACGGGCCAACGCTCAGGCAATTTCATAGAGTTCGTTGGGCGACGAGCACGACAGAGGGGGATTTGGCGATGCGCAGCCTTCGGGTCTGGTCAGTGGCAATAGTTGGGGCGGTTGCGCTCCTCGCAACGGCGTGTGTTCCCCCGACGCCCGGCCCGGATCCCTCCAACCTCGAACCGTTCGCTGCAGCGTCCGCCGATCAGTTGACCGGACAGGCACCACTACTCGTTGTGTTCTCGTCGGCGGGTTCGGTCGACCCGGACGGGTTCATCGAGCGCTTCGAGTGGAACTTCGGTGACGGCAGTCCCGTTTCCTCTGCCCCCTTCCCCTCGCACACCTACACGACCGGCGGAACGTTCACTGCCACGCTGACGGTGACCGACGACGGTGGCAAGACCGCCGTGTCGCCGGTCGTCATCGTCGTGACCCCTCCGGCCAACCTCCCCCCGGTTGCCGTCGTCAACGCCTCGGGTCTGTCCGGCAAGGTTCCGTTCACGGTGAACGTCGACTCGAACGCGAGCTTCGACGCCGACGGTTCGATCGCCTCCTACCTCTGGAAATTCGGTGACGGCGCCCAGGCGACGACGGCGTCGGCCAGCCACACCTACCCGGTGGTCGGCACGTACGTGCTGACCCTCACGGTCACCGACAACAACGGTGCCGTCGACACCGACACCACGATCATCACGGTGGCCGACAACCTGGCGCCGACCGCTGCCGCGGTCGCGTCGCCGTCGTCGGGCAAGGCGCCGCTCGCGGTGTCGCTCGACGGTTCCGGTTCGTCCGACGAGGACGGCGCGGTCGTCGACTGGGACTGGGACTTCGCCGACGGCGGGTCCGCCAGCGGCGAGGTGGTCATCCACGTCTTCCAGAACCCGGGCACCTACGACGTCGAGCTGACCGTCACCGACGACAACGGCGACACCGACACCACGACGGTCCAGGTCGTGGCCAACGCGCCGCAAGCCCCCGTTGCCGTGGCCAACGCCACGCCCGACGGCACGAAGGCGCCGCTCGGCGTCGTGTTCAGCTCGGTCGGTTCCATCGACGTCGACGGCACGATCATCGGGTACTCCTGGGACTTCGGCGACGGCAGCCCCCTGAGCACCGCCGCCAACCCGAGCCACCTGTTCACCACCGCCGGCACCTTCGACGTGACGCTGACGGTCACCGACGACGATCTCCAGACGGCGACCGCGGTGGTCCCGGTGATCGTGGGCCCGTCGAACGTGCCGCCGGTCGCCTCCGGCACCGCCACGCCCGCGGTCGGCAAGCCGGTCCTGAACGTCCAGTTCTCGTCTGCGGCCTCCGCCGACTCGGACGGCTCGATCGTCAGCCACTTGTGGAACTTCGGCGACGGGGTGGGCACCAGCACCGAACCGAACCCGACCTACTCCTACAGCACGATCGCTCCCTACAGCGTCCTGCTGACGGTGACCGACGACGACGGGGCCACCAACACCGTGGCCATCCCGGTGTCGGTCGTGCCGAACACGCCGCCGACGGCGCAGCCGCAGGCCACCCCGCGCGTGGGCAAGGAGCCGCTGTCGGTCGCTCTCAGCGCCGCCACGTCGAGCGACAGCGACGGACAGATCGTCTCCTACGCCTGGGACTACACCGACGACGAAACGGTCGACTCGACCGACGCCGAGGCGTCCTTCGACTACGTCCTGCCGGGCACCTACACGGCCCGCCTGACCGTCACCGACGAGGACGGTGCGACCGACACGGCGACCGTGGACATCACCGTCAACCCGAACCAGCCGCCGACCGCGGTGGTCGGGGCGAACGTCCAGTCCGGGAACGCCCCGCTGACGGTGACGTTCGAGGGACGTGACTCGCTCGATGCCGAGCTCGAGGGCGTCCTCACCTACCTGTGGGACTTCGGCGACGGCTCGCCCACCAGCACGAGCCCGAACCCGACCCACACGTTCCAGGACATCGGCACCTACACGGTGACCCTCACGGTCACCGACGACAACGGTGCCTCCGACGCCACGACGATCACGATCGACGCCCTCGACCCGGTCGTCCGGGTCCGGGCCGACGGCGACGACGTGACCGGTGACGGCACGGTCGGTGCCCCGTACGGCTCCATCCAGGGGGCGATCACCGGTGCGGTGGCCCAGGGCAAGACCCGAGTGCACGTGGCCGGAGGCACCTACGGGGGCTTCAGCGCCGCCAGCGGCGTCAGCGTCGTCGGCGGGTTCGACCAGGACTTCGTCGAGGGCGGTGCCAACGGCGCCACCGAGGCCGTGGTCCAGGCGGACCCGGGTGGCATCGCCGTGACCGTGGCGAGCCTGGCGGCACCCGTCACCCTCGAGGACCTGACGGTCCAGGGCGGTGGCGGCCCGGATGCGACCGGCATCCTGGTGACGGCATCGAACGTCACGCTGGACGGCGTCGACGTGAGCAGCGGCGACGCCAGCGGTGTGGCCTCGAGCGCCTACGGCGTGCGGGCACTCGACGGTGCCGCCGTGACCGTGATCGGCAGCGAGGTCACGGCCGGCAACGGCACCGCCGGCGCCAGCGGTGCGGCCGGGACGCTGGGAGGCAACGGCACGGCCGGCGCCAACGGCGCCTCGGGCAACGGATCGGGTGGTGGTGCGCTCAACACCGCCACGCCGAACGTTCGGACCGGCGGCAACGGCGGCAACGGCGTGCGTTGCGTCTTCATCCTCATCTTCTGCGCCAGCGCCCTGCCCGGCAACCCGGGCGGCGCCGGCGGCCTCTTCGACCCCCGCGGCGGCGACGCCGGTGGCGGCGGAGCCGACAACAACTCGGGCGGTGGCGGTGGTGGCACCGGCACGCCCGCCCCGGTGGCGGCGCCCGGAGCGGTTGGTCAGCCCACGCCGGGCGCGACCTTCGCAACGGGGAGTGGTGGCACGGGCGGCAGCTCGCAGGCCGGCGCCGGTGGCGGCGGTGGCGGTAGCGGCGGCAACTCCAACAGCTCCAACAGCGGTGGCGGCGGTGCCGGTGGCACCGGCGGTGCCCAGGGCACCGGTGGGACCGGCGGCCGTGGCGGCGGCGGGTCCTTCGCCCTCTACGCCGTGAACGCCTCGATGACCGTCGTCGACACGACGCTCGTCACCGGCAACGGCGGCGACGGCGGCAACGGTGGTGCTGGTGGCGGCGGCGGTGTCGGCGGTGCCGGCGGCCGTGGCGGCAACCCCTCCAACAACAACGCCGGCGCCGGCGGCGGCGGCGGTGGTGGCACAGGTGGCAACGGCGGCGGCGGTGGTGCCGGTGGCAACGGCGGCCCGTCCGTGGGCGCCTACCACTCCGGCAGCGGCACGCTCGCCGTCGACCCGGCCACCGCAGCCGACCTGTCGACCATCGGCTCGGCCGGTTCCACCGGCGCCGG
>VGBZ01000030.1 GCA_016870275.1 Actinomycetota bacterium | reverse complement strand
GCAGGTTGGTCGCCTCGTTGTAGGTCGGGGTGATGACCGACAACACAGGTGCCGCGGCCCTGGGTGCCAACGGAAGGTCGGCACACGTCGGATCGGGACCGCTCTCCGGCCCTGGTCCCCAGTCGGTTCCGGTTTTCTGATCGGGTGGAACCGCCACGCCGGAGGATCGTATCGGCGGCCGGCGAAGCGGGCGTGGCACCTACACTCAGAACGTGTGCGGCCGGTTCGTCTCGGTGAGTTCACCGGCGTCGCTGTCAACGTACTTCGAGGCGAATGACGACCAGTCAGGGCTCATCGAGGCCGAGGGTGAACGCTGGCGGGCTAATGCGAACGTCGCCCCGGGACGACAGATCCTTGCGGTCGTCGAGCAGCCCGATGAAGGCCGGCGACTCGTCCGGCGTCGATGGGGCCTGATACCGCCCTGGGCCAAGGATCAGTCGGTCGGCTACCGCATGATCAACGCCCGTTGCGAGACTGCTCAGTCCAAGCCATCGTTCCGCAAGGCCGCAGCCGGCCGCCGGGCGCTCGTGCCTGCCGATGGGTTCTACGAGTGGTACAGACCGTCCGCAGGTGCGAAGCAGCCGTACCTGATCCATCGACCCGACGGCGAGCCATACGCATTCGGTGCGCTGTGGGAACGGTGGAGCCCAGCTGATGGAGATAGGGAAGTCCGGTCCGTCGCCATCCTCACCACCCAGGCGAACGATCAGATGGCGCACATCCACGATCGAATGCCGGTGCTCATCGCCCGGGCCGACTGGGCCGAGTGGTTGGGACACGACCGGCTCCCCGAGGAGAGGTTCTCGGAGTTGTGCGCTCCTGCACATGACGACCTCATCACCTACCGGCCGGTTTCGACCGAGGTCAATGACGCCAGACACAAGGGTGTCCACCTGCTGGAAGCGGTGCCGGCACCGCCAGGCGCACCGTTCGCCACCGACGGCAGTGTGCCGGTGCGGCCACGTTGAACTCAGTCCGTCGGGACTGATGTCTCGTGGCCGGCCTGCAGGAGCGCGGAGCGGATTCGCTCGCAGGCCGAATCGAGGTCCTCGGGAGTGGCGGTGCGGTCGGCGAGGGCAAAGCTCAGCTCGCCCTCTGAGTCGATGGGCACGAGGTGCACGTGGCAGTGCGGCACCTCCATCCCCGCAATGATGGATCCGACCCTCGTCGGTTGGAATGCCTCAGAGATCGCCCGGCCGACTGCCAGGGCCACCTCGTTCACCGCCAGCCACGTGGAGGGTTCCAAGTCGATCCACTGGTCGACCGGCGTCACCGGAACCACGAGGGTGTGGCCGGGACGGATGGGCTCGATCGTGAGGAAGGCCACCACGTGGTCGTCTCGCCAGACGAATCTACCGGGCAGCTCGCCCTGGATGATCCGGGTGAACAGCGTTGGTCCGACATCGCTCATGTCCAGAGCATCGCAGATCGATCGGAGTGGTCCTAGAGTGCGCAAGTGGACGTGCAGCTGACAGAGCCGGGTGGGCCCCGCTTCCTCACCGTGCCGAACCTGATCACCCTGATCCGCCTGCTCTGTATCCCGGTGTTCGTGTGGTTGCTGTTCGGCGAGGACGCTCCGGCGGTAGCGGCCCTCCTCCTCGCCGTGCTGGGCGGAACCGACTGGGTCGACGGCTACGTCGCCCGGAGGTTCAACCAGGTCTCGGAGCTCGGCAAGGCCTTCGATCCCACTGTGGACCGTCTCCTGCTCATCGTCGGAGTCGGGTCGATCATCATTGCCGGAGCTGTTCCCCTGTGGTTCGGCCTCATCGTGGTGGTCCGGGAAGTGCTCCTGTCGATCTGGGTCGTCGGGTTGCTCGCAGCAGGAGGCGTCAGGATGGACGTCACCTTCATCGGCAAGACGGGCACGCTGCTGTTGATGATTGCGTTCCCGGCATTCCTCGCCGCTTCCGATGACCGCTTGGCGCCGTGGATCACCGACCTGCTGAACCTGGTTGCCTGGGGAACCGGGCTCCCGGGGCTGGTGTGCTCGATTCTGGCCTTCATCGGCTACATCCCTCGTGGTCTGGCGTCTCTGCGCGAGGGGCGTGAGTCCTCGGCCGCGATCGCTAGTGTGGCGGTTGATCAAGGGGGCTCGGCGTGAAGGCAGTGATCATGGCGGGTGGCGAGGGGACCCGGCTTCGCCCTCTCACCTCGAACGTTCCCAAGCCGATGCTGCCACTGGTCAACCGGCCGATGATGGAGCACATCGTCGATCTCCTGCGCCGACACGGAATCACGGAGATCGTGGTCACGCTGGCGTTCATGCCCAATATTATTCGCAACTACTTCGGCGATGGGTCGGAGTTCGGGGTACGCATGGTCTACGCCACCGAGGAGATGCCGCTCGGAACCGCAGGCTCTGTACGCAATGCCAGTGCTGAACTCGACGACACGTTCATCGTCATCTCCGGCGACGTCCTCACCGACATCGATCTCGGCGCAGTGATCGACGATCACTCCGGGAGTGGGTCTGCTGCCACGATCGGCCTGGTTCGAGTCGAGAACCCCCTCGAATACGGGATCGTGACCACAGACGAGTCCGGCCTGATCGCTCGGTTCCTGGAGAAGCCGACATGGGGTGAGGTGTTCTCCGACACGATCAACTCAGGTATCTACGTCCTCGAACCGATCGTGCTCGATGCCATTCCCGAGGGCGCAGCGGTCGACTTCTCCTCCGAGGTGTTCCCTCGACTCCTCGAGGCCGGCCACCGAGTGAGTGGCTTTGTCGCTGACGGTTACTGGGAGGACCTCGGAACGCTCTCGGCCTACGTGCGGGCCCACAAGGACATCCTCGACGGCCGTGTGCATGTGGAGATCCCGGGGTTCGAGGTTGCGTCCGGCGTCTACGTCGACGAGGGTGCCGACATTCATCCGGACGCGATCCTGGACGGGCCCGCAGTGATCGGACCCAACTGCACCGTCGACGCCGGAGTCAAGGTGGGTGAGTACGTGGCGCTCGGGACCGGTGTGCGTGTGCGGGCCGAGGCCGAACTCGAGCGGTCCGTCATCCACGACAACTCCTATCTCGGTGAGCGGGTCAAGTTGCGGGGTGCCGTCGTCGGCAATGCCGCCGACCTGCGCCGCGGGGCCCGCTGTGAAGACGGCTCCGTGGTCGGCGACGAGGTGTTCATCGGCGAGGATGCTGTGGTTTCCTCTGACGTCAAGGTCTACCCGTTCAAGACGGTTGAAGCCGGCGCAATCGTGAACTCGTCGCTGGTCTGGGAGTCCCGCGGCGCAAGGAGTCTGTTCGGACGCGGTGGAGTGAGCGGGTTGGCGAACGTCGACGTCACACCGGAACTCGCAGCGCGTCTTTCCATGGCGTTCGCCACATCGCTTCGACGAGGTGCGATCGTGGTGGTGTCCCGGGACTCCTCACGATCAGCCCGGATGCTCAAGCGGGCGGTCATCGCCGGACTCAACGCCAGCGGCGTGAACGTCATGGATCTTGAGGTGGTCAGCGTTCCCCTGACCCGCTTCCACTGCCGTAGCGCCAGCGCCGTTGCTGGGATCACGGTGCGTCTCCACACCGATGACCCGGATACCGTCGACATCAGGTTCTTCGACTCCGACGGGGATGACATTCTCGAGGATCGCCAACGCAAGATCGAGCGCCTGTTCGCGCGCGAGGACTTTCGCCGGGTACGCCCGAGTGAGATCGGCGACATCGATCTGGTTCCTCGTGCAATCGAGCAGTACGCCGTGGCGCTGGAAGCAATTATCGACGTCTCCGCTATTGCCAGTCGCCGGTTCAAGGTCGTGATCGACTATGCGTACGGCTCGACGAGCTTTGCCATGCCGAGCGTCCTGGCGAAGCTACGCGGGGAGGTTCTGGCACTCAATCCCTACGCGTCGACCGCCGGCGTCATCGGCTTCGACCGCAAGGAACACGCTCGAGAGGTCGGTGAACTCGTCGTCGCGTCTCGGGCCGATCTCGGAGCAGTGATCGACCCCAGCGGCGATCAACTGACGTTGATCGACGATCTGGGGCATGTGATCGAAGATGAGCAGCTTATGTTGGCCTTCCTCGATCTCGTCTGCGACCGGATGGTGGGCGATACCGTGGCGCTCCCGGTCGTTGCCCCGTCCGCCGCAGAACGCATCGTCCGCGATCACGGCTACGACGTCGTCCGCACCAAGACGTCGGCGGCCTCGTTGATGTCGTCGGCGACGACACCCGGGGTCGGCTTCGCCGTGAACCTAGAGGGCGGGATCATCCTCCCCGGTTTCCTCCCCGCCTTCGATGCCGCAGGTGGCCTGTTGAAGATGCTCGATCTGCTCGCTGCCCGGAAGGTTCAATTGTCAGAGGTCATCGCCACACTGCCCGCTGTGCACCTCGAACACGATGTCGTCTCGACGCCGTGGGACCAGAAGGGTGCGGTGATGCGGACGCTGGTCGAACAGACCCACGGGCGAGAGGTCGATCTGATCGAGGGCGTCAAGATCCATCACGAGCGCGGTTGGGTTCTCGTTCTGCCTGATCCGGAGGACATGTCCACGCACGTATGGGCTGAGGGGTCGACCGCCGAGGAAGCCCGCACCCTCATGCAGGAGTACCTGCGCCGGATCCGCCAGATGATCCGATGACCAGCTTCCGCCTCGCGGTCGGTGTCGACGTTCAGGTAGCGTGAGAAGTCGTGAACGTCCCTGAACAGCTCTTCTTCACCGCCGAACACGAGTGGGTCCGTGACGAGAACGGCCTCTTCCGCATCGGTATCACCGACTACGCACAGGATGCTCTCGGTGACATCGTCTTCGTCGCGCTCCCGAGCGTCGGAGATGAGCTTCACCAGCACTCGACATTCGGTGAGGTCGAGTCGACCAAGTCGGTGTCTGAGATCTATGCCCCTGTCCAAGGGCGCGTGGTGGAGGTCAACGGTGAGCTCGAGACCGCACCGGAGCTCCTGAACAGCGATCCGTACGGCGCCGGTTGGCTGGTGGTCATCCAACCCATCGATCTGCGTGCGACCGAGACGCTGCTTGATGCCGAGGCGTACCGAGCACTGACGGAGGGCTGAGGAGGTGCCCGCTGACCCGGTCGAGTGCCCGGTCTGTGAGTTTCTCAACGTACCCGGCTCCAACTTCTGCTCGGCGTGCGGTGCTGAACTGCCGGCCTCCGACGAGCCCACCACGGCCACGGAGCCAGTCCCTGGAGTCGACGTCCTCGGGGCTGGTGAGGAGGCCAAGCTCATCGTCATCCGCGGAGATCAGGCCGGTGCCCGCTTCGAACTCCGAGGCCCGGGGGACGGACCCGTCGTGACGTCGATCGGGCGGCATCCCGACAGCGACGTCTTCCTCGATGACATCACGGTCTCCCGGCGTCACGCGGAGATCACGGTCGATCCGCTCGGTCAGTTCTCGATCCGGGACACCGGATCGATGAACGGAACCTATGTCGACGGAACCCAAGTGACCACCGCCGTGATCCGGGAGGGGAGCCAGATCCAGATCGGAAGATTCCGGCTGATGTTAGTGGTGGGGACGCACGGGGGGGAGCAGTGAGTTCCGAGGCGACCGAGGAGTCCGTCGAACTGTCGATCGGGGAGGTACTCGAACTGCTCCAGGAGGAGTTCCCCGACGTCACGATCTCCAAGATCAGGTTCCTCGAGAGCCAGGGGCTCATCCAACCGGGACGCACGGCATCCGGTTACCGGCGCTTCAACGGGCCCGACGTCGGACGACTTCGATGGATCCTCCATCAGCAGCGTGACAACTTCCTGCCGCTGAAGGTGATCCGCCAGATGCTCGACGAGGGAGTCGACCGGTTCGTCGAGCTGCATCCCGAACAGCCGACGCTGTGGGAGCCTCAGGACCTCCACGGCGTCGAGATCTCTGCGGAGCAGACCGACGAACTGAACGACGGTGGCGAGCGTGTCACCTCGACAGGCTCCGGTGTCGGTGCTCAACGTTCCGATCGCAGCTCCGCTCCCTTGACGGGACCTCGCACCGGCTCGACGGCCGACACAGAGCCGGCGTCATCCCCGCAGGCTCCAGTGACTCCCACTCGGCGGCGCCCGCTCGAGACGCCGGCCGACCTCGTCGCTGTGCTGCAGGAGGACCCCCGGCCGCTGCGATCCTCAGCACGCCGACGTGCGCCGCTGTGGACTGACCGACCGGAGGGTGACCAGCCCACCATGACCGCCGACGAGCTCTGTGACGCCGCCCGTGTCGGTCTGGACCTTCTCGCCGACCTCGAGCGGTTCGGCCTCGTCCGTCCTGCACAGCGGGCCGGGGAGACCTTCTATGGCCACTCAGCCCTCGAGGTGGCGACCTTGGCTGGTCGGGCGGCAACGCACGGGATCAGCGCCCGTCATCTCAGGATGTACCTCGTCTCGGCTGAGCGTGAGGCCGGCGTCATCGAGCAGTTGACCCTGCCGCTCCTCAAGCAACGCAACCCGGAATCCAAGCGCGCTGCGGTCGAACTGAGCGGAGAGCTCGCCGGAATCGGCGCAGATCTGCACGCCGCCCTGCTTCGGAGGGAACTCGGCCCGGTGCTCGGCGAGGCCACCTGAGACTGGTCAGCAGCCCGCTCTCCTGACACCTACACTTTCCCCGTGATCCCGGTCGACCTGCTCGGTGTCAGAGTGGTCCCCCCGTCCAACGCCCCGTTCGTGGTGCTGCGTGAGCTCCGGGAGCCGGGGCGCTCCATGATGATTTTCATCGGGGAGCCGGAGGCCATGTCGATCAACATGGCCCTCCAGGGGGAGACGACACCTCGCCCGATGACGCACGACCTCCTCCTGAGCGTGATCGAGGAGCTCGGCGCCGAGATCGTTCGGGTCGTCGTGACCCATCTCGATGACACCACCTTCTTCGCCGAACTGCACCTCGATCTCGACGACGAGGTACTCGAGATCTCGGCTCGGCCCTCGGACTGCTTTGCGCTCGCTGCCCGAACGGCAGCCCCCATCTACGTGGCCGAGGCCGTCCTCGACGACGTCGGGGTCTGCGCTGAGGAGCAACCGTCTGGAGAGGTCCCGGACACCCCTCCCGAGGAGGTCGTGGAGGAATTCCACAAGTTCATCGAATCGGTGTCCCCGGAGGATTTCGGCCCGGCTTCGTGAGTTCGTGGTGCTGGGCGCTGTGCCGCTGGGCGCAGAGGTCCCCGGACCGGGTTCGATCGTCGCTGAGACACCAATCGCGCGAATTCCCTTTCCTTCGGAATCACGTTGGAGTAGTTTCACCGGGCGCATTCGGACCCCAGCCGAATTAGCCGTGAACGGAGGCACAGTGGAATCACCCTCAGTGGACGTCGTCGAGGCATCCCCGGAACCCGGCTACAGCGGTGCCCGAGCGGCCGAGATCGTCGGAATCACCTACCGACAGCTCGACTACTGGGCTCGCACCGACCTAATTCGTCCTTCGATCAGCGACGCCACTGGAAGTGGGTCGCGTCGTTCCTACTCCTACCGGGACCTCCTGGAGCTCAAGGTGGTCAAGTCCCTCCTGGACTCTGGAATCAAGCTCGAACTCGTCCGGAAACTGTTCTCGTTCGTCCGCGACCAACTCGGCGGTGACGTGACGACTGCGAACCTCGTCATCAACGGAGCACGCTCGGTGCTCGTACGTGACGGCGAGGAACTGATCGACGTTCTCCAGCACGGCCAAGGGGTCCTGAGCGTGCTCCCGCTCGCCGGTGTGGTCGACGAACTCGATGCCCGTATCGTCGAGCTGTTCCCGGAGGATCTGGGCAGCCCGGCTCGGTCGGACGCAGTCTGAGCACTCCCGCAGTCGTGCGTCGATCCCCGCTCGATGCCGTTCATCGGCGGCTCGACGCAAAGATGGTCCCCTTCGGTGGCTGGGAGATGCCGTTGTCGTACCCGACCGGCACCCTGGCTGAACACCGTGCCTGCCGTGACGGTGCAGTCGTCTTCGATGTGAGCCATCTCGGAACGGTGCGGGTCGAGGGCCCAGGCGCGTTCGAGCAGCTGCAACGCAGCCTGACCAATGACCTTCGGCGGATCGAACCAGGACGGGCGCAGTACACCCACCTGCTCGATGAGGGCGACGGCTCCGTCGTCGACGACATCATCGTGTGGTGGCGCGACGAGGCATCCTTCGACGTCATGCCGAATGCGTCCAACACAGCGCGGGTTCAAGACGCCCTCCGTTCAACCGGGTGCGTGGTGACCGACACGACTGCTGAACGGGCGGTGCTCGCCGTCCAGGGTCCGGGGGTTCGGGACCGGCTCGCCGCCATCGCTCCCGAGGCTGCGTCGGTGGGACGCTTCCGGGTCCAGCCACTCGTGTGGGACGGCGTCGAGGGAACCGTCGCCGGAACCGGCTATACCGGTGGAGACGGAGTCGAGGTCGCCCTTCCCTCGAGCGGTGCCGCCACCCTCTGGGATGCTCTCCTCGATGCTGATGTGGTTCCCGCCGGCCTCGGAGCACGTGACACCCTTCGCCTCGAGGCCGGACTCCCGCTGCACGGGCAGGAGCTCGGTCCGGGCATCACCCCGTTGAACGCCGGTCTGGAGTGGGTGGTCGGCTGGGACAAGGAGAAGTTCCGGGGCCGCGATGCCCTCCTCGAGCAACGCTCCGCACCGATATCGCCGGTGCTCGGGGGTTTCCGGACGCTCGGTCGGCGGCCCCCACGGGCCGGCGACGAGGTGTTGCTCGCAGGGGAGAGGGTGGGCGTCGTGACCTCAGGAAACTTCTCGCCGATGCTCACATGTGGAATCGCTCTGGGCTACGTCGACGTGCCCCTCGATCCCGGCACCGAGGTGGAGTTGGTTCGGGACTCCTCGGCGATCGCCGCCACAGCCGTGGCGCTCCCGTTTCTCTAGCGATCGTTCTGCTGTCGATCGACTGTGGAGGTCAGCCCCTCCATTGGGGGACAGCTGCAGACGAGGTTGCGGTCCCCATGGCCTCCATCGATTCGTCGCACCGGAGGCCAGTACTTGAATCGCTCCTCCACGCCGGTCGGCCATCCGGCGGTGCGCCGGGAGTACGGGTGGGGCCAGTCATCGGCCCCGACAGCAGCGGCGGTGTGAGGGGCGTTGACGAGCGGGTTGTCCTCCGCAGGCCACTCTCCGCTCGCAACCGCATCGATCTCGGCGCGAATTGCGAGCATTGCGTCACAGAAGCGATCGAGTTCGGCGAGACCCTCCGACTCGGTCGGCTCGACCATGAGGGTGCCCGGCACGGGAAACGACATCGTCGGAGCGTGGAATCCGTAGTCGATCAGGCGCTTGGCGACGTCCTCGTTCGAGATACCAGTCGTCCGTTCGATCTCCCGCAGGTCGAGGATGCACTCGTGGGCAACGAACCCGCTCCGGCCTCGGTACAGCACCTCGAATGCCCCTTCGAGACGATGGGCGATGTAGTTGGCACTGAGGATCGCCACGGCCGTGGCGTCGAGCAGTCGGTCGCCCATCATCGTGATGTACATCCACGGGATCGGGAGGATGCCGGCTGATCCGTACGGGGCTGACGACACTGCTCCGACGCCACGCGACTCAGCGGGCCGGTCGAGCGAACCGTGCGACGGCAGGAACGGAACGAGGTGCTCAGCGACCGCCACCGGACCAACACCCGGGCCCCCGCCGCCGTGTGGGATGCAGAAGGTCTTGTGGAGGTTGAGGTGGCTGACGTCGGCACCGAATCGTCCGGGTCCGGCGACTCCGACGAGGGCGTTGAGGTTTGCTCCATCGACGTAGACCAGTCCCCCTTGGTCATGCACGATCCGGCACAGGTCGGTGATGCCCTCCTCGAACACACCGTGTGTCGACGGATAGGTGACCATGATCGCTGCGAGCTCGTCTCCGGCCTCCTCAGCGAGCCGTCGAAGGTCGTCGAGATCCACATCCCCATCGGTGTCGGTGGCCACGACCACCACACGCATCCCGGCCATGACGGCACTCGCAGCGTTCGTACCGTGCGCCGATGCGGGAATCAGACAGACCTCACGTCGGCGATCGCCACGGCTGTGGTGGTACGCCCGGATCGCGAGGAGACCGGCGAACTCACCCTGGCTCCCGGCGTTGGGCTGGAACGACACGGCGGCGTATCCGGTGATGCGTACCAGAGCCTGTTCGAGTTGGTCGATGAGCTGGCGGTAACCGACAGCATCGGCCTCTGGTGCGAACGGGTGGATGTCGGCGAACTCCGGCCAGGTGACGGGGAGCATCTCCGAGGCGGCGTTGAGCTTCATCGTGCACGAGCCGAGCGGGATCATCGTGCGGTCCAGGGCCAGATCGAGGTCGGCGAGCCTTCTCAGGTACCGCATCATGTCGGTCTCCGAGCGGTAGCTCGAGAACACCTGATGCTCGAGGAAGGGTGTCTGACGACGTCGCTGCGGGGGAATGCCCGGGAGGTCCTCCGCCGCTGTCGCCGCAATCGCTTCGATCTCGTGATCGAGAACATGCACGTCGAACGAGGCCAGGACTCGGCGCACGACATCGGCATCGGTGGTCTCGTCGAAGGAGATTCCGATTCGCTCACCATCGACCCGGCGCATCAACAGGTCGTTGCGCAGGGCCTCGGCGAGCACCACATCGACGTCCTCGGTCCGGACAGTGATCGTGTCGAAGAACGTCCCGGTCACCTCACGCCCGTTGTTCCGGAGAAACGAAGCAGCAGCAGCGGTCAGCCCGTGGATCCTCTCGGCCATCCGCCGAAGCCCATCCGGGCCGTGCCAGCAGGCGTAGAGCCCGGCGATCACGGCGAGCAGGACCTGTGCGGTGCAGATGTTCGATGTGGCCTTCTCGCGTCGGATGTGCTGCTCCCGGGTCTGCAACGCCAGGCGGAGGGCGGGGGCACCATCGGCGTCGATCGAGACACCGACGAGGCGGCCCGGGAGGGAACGCTTCAGCGCATCCCGCACGGCCATGAATCCGGCGTGTGGACCGCCGTACCCCATCGGCACCCCGAAACGCTGGGCCGACCCCACGACCACGTCGGCCCCGGCGTCGCCGGGAGGATCGAGCAGGCAGCACGCCAGGAGGTCGGTGCACACTGCCACCAACGACCCAGAGGCATGTGCCGCATCGATCAGCGGTCGGAGATCGCGAACCTGTCCGGACGATCCGGGATGGGCCACGAGGACCCCGAACGCATCGTGGGCGGCAAGGTCGGTCTCGGGGTCGCCGACGATGACCTTCAATCCGAGTGGTTCGGCCCGGGTGGCGACGACCTCGACCACCTGCGGATGGCAATCGTGGTCGACGAGGAAGACGTCACTGTCGGTCTTCGAGGCCCGGCGCAGCATCGTCATCGCCTCAGCCGCCGCCGTCGCCTCGTCGAGGAGCGACGCATTGGCCATGTCCATACCGGTCAGGTCGGCCACGGCGGTCTGGAAGTTCAAGATGGCTTCGAGGCGGCCTTGGGAGATCTCGGGCTGGTACGGCGTGTAGGCGGTGTACCAGGCCGGATTCTCGAGCACGTTGCGGAGGATCACGGGCGGCGTGACGTTGGCCTGGTAGCCGCACCCGATCAGTGCGGTGCGGACACGGTTCTGAGCAGCGATCGAGCGGAGCCGCTCCAACGCGTCCGCTTCACCCAGCGAGGGCAGGCCGAGCGCCTCGGGATCGCGGATGTGGCTCGGAACGACCCGATCGAGGAGCGACTCGAGACTGTCGATTCCCAGCGCGGAGAGCATGGCGGCCACGTCCCCGTCGCTGGGGCCGATGTGACGATCTCCGAAGTCGCTGTGCTGTGTGCCCACTGGTCCTCCATGACGCGTGACGGGTGGTGTCCACCCCCCGCTGTCGTGGGACCTGAGAGTTTCGCCGGAAGATGCTTCCGGCTTTCCCCTTCGGTGAGCCCCGAACGGGGCTGCTCTCCAGCGTTTCCTGGCCCACCCGGTGCGGGTACCTGAGAGATTCCGGGGCGGTTGCTCCTTCGGCGGCCAGCGGTGCTGACGCTCTCCCGGGTGGGTTGCGGCTCGGTTGTGTGCGAACCCTACCCCAGTACCGAAGGAGGCGAAGACGTCACCCTCGGGGAGGGCGAAGGAGGCGCTTCCCGGTACCGACGCTCAGTCCAGCAGGTCGGGCTCCTGACTCACGATCCAGTTCCACAGGGGATGAAAGCTCACCATTCCAGCGATCTCACTGCCGACCTGGGTACGGGTGAGCACGGCCTGGTCGTGATCGATGTGCACGGGCTTGCCTGCGGCCATGGCCAGAAGCTGGGCATGACACGAACGGTCAGCAGCGATGAACCACCACGCAGCGGCATCGACCGACGTCCCCACCGCCAACAAGCCGTGGTTCCTCAGGATGACGAGCTTGTGGCCACCGAGCGCATCAGCGATACGTCGGCCCTCAGAGGTCTCCAGAACCACCCCGGTGTAGTCGTCGAACACGGAGTGATCCTCGTGGAACGCACACGAGTCCTGCGTGAGCGGATCGAGTGTGACGCCGAGGGTCGAGAATGCCTTGCCGTGGAGCGAATGGGTGTGGGCGGCGGCGACGATGTCGGGACGGGCCTGGTGGACCTGCGAGTGGATCGCAAACGCGGCGCGGTTGACCGGATGGTCGCCCTCAACCACCTCACCCAAGTGGTCGACACAGATGAGGTTGGACACGGCGACCTGACGGAAGTCGATCCCGAACCCGTTGACCCAGAAACGGTCTGCGTGCTCGGGATCCCGAGCCGTGACGTGCCCGGCTACGCCCTCGTCGTAGCCGAAGCGGCCGAAGAGCCGACACGTCGCAGCGAGTCGCTGCTTCAGGTGAAGGCGTTCGGACTCGACGTCGTCGAAGGTCGGGATCTCGAAGGGGTGGAGCTGCGCCATGGGGGTGAGTCTACGTGCGCCTCCTCAGGCACCGAAGCAGCTGAGGACGTCCTGCACGAAGCGTTCCCTGTGTGGCCGGAGCTCGGAGGGGGTTTTTCCCAGTCGGACGATCACCAGGTCGAGCGCAGGGACACACATCGTCAGCTGTCCCTCATAGCCGTTCGCCCAGAAGGTTCCCAGATCATCGTCACGGACCCACCAGTGCTCCCCGTAGCCCCACCCGGTCTCGTCGTCGATCGAGCAACGAGTCCGGGCGGAGTCGATCCACGCCGGGTCGAGGAGCTGCTCGGATCCCCAACGACCGCCTCGCAGGTACCACAACCCGAACCGGGCGAAGTCCCGGGCGGTGGCGAAGAGGTACGACGACCCGACCCAGGTCCCAGCGGCGTCGAAGGTCACCGTGCCACTCCGCATGCCGAGCGGATCGAGGATCCGGTCGGCCAGGAAGTCTGCAGTCGTCTGTTGGTTGCCGCGGCCGATGCCGCCAGCCACGACGTCTCCCACCAGGCGGCTCAGGATGTTCGTGGTGCCGCTCGAGTAGTTGAACACCGTGCCGACAGGATGTTCGAGCGGCCGCGAGGCTGCGTACCCGGCAACGTCCTCGGCGCCTGAGCCCCACAACATCTCGAGGCAGTCCGAGCGGGACTCGTCGAGGTAGTCCTCGACGAATCGAAGGCCGGATCGCATGGCGAGCAGATCCCGGACCGTGATGTTCCGTCGGGGGTCGCCACGTTCCTGCCACTCCGGCACCTCCGCCGGGGCGTCCGGGTCGAGGAGTCCGTCGCGGACCAGCATCCCGACAGCTGCCTGAGTGACGCTCTTGGCCATGGACCACGAGATCAGCGTCGTGGATGGATCCACTCCCGGCCCGTAGCGCTCAGCGACGACCCTCCCGCCCTGAACCGCAACGAAGGCCAAGGACCGTCCGAGCTCAGGAGTCGCTTCCACTGCGAACAGTGGATCGAGCAGGGCGGCGAGCGCCGTTGGGTCTCCGCTCAGCTGTGGGCCCTCGGCCCAGTCCTCAGCGGGCCAGACGGAATCTCCGTCGTTGTCCGGGAGTGGAGGAGTTGCCGGCTCCCTCATGCGATGGGCCGCCCGAACGGCAGTTGAGCCTGCCAGGTCGAGAGGAATTCCTCGGCCCGGATCGCAGCTCCGACGAGTGGGCCCTCTGGGTGGTCGCGGACCTCCTCGATGATCCCGCCGATGCGCTGACCGGCGACATCGATCAGGCCAACGAGATCGGTTGAGGAGTCCACCGCTGCGATGAGCGGCCCGACGGTGGTGACGAAGTCGGGGAGGACCTCCACACCGTTGCGGCGGGCTACCGCCACCGCCCGGGTCGTGACGGGCATAGGGCCCCACGGAACGATGACTGCGGGTTCGATCGTTGCGGCTCCGACGTGGTCGAGCAGCCCAACCGCCGAGCCGAGGACCAGGACGTCGGGTCGGGCGGCGATCACAGCGGAGAGCGAGTGCTCGTCGAGTTCGAGGACCTCAGCTCCGGATCCGGCGAACGCGGTGCCGAGTGCATTGATGGCCGGCGGCGGCCCCTCCACAGCAACCGTACTGTCGTGAAGCCCGCCGAGTTGGGCAGCGGCGGCGGCCACAGCGCCGGCGGACACCAGAGCGAGTCGAGCTGCACCGTCATCGTCGTTCAGGAGAGGATTCCGCCAATCGGCGGCAGTCCGGACAGGTAGATCTCCGGGGTTCACGCCCTTGCCGATGTCGAGGCCGAGTGCGAACTCGCACGGCGCACGATCGAATGCGGCGATCGCCTCGTCCCGATCCTCCGGGGGTGCACTGATGCCGACCGAGGCTCCGCTGATCTGTTCTCCGATGCTCGCCCAGGCGTAGGTGCGTGAGCGAGCGAGCGACCTGGCCCCATCCAGCAGGATCTTCTTGGCCCATCGGACGACGCCGTCGCAGCGATCAGCGCCCTCGAGGTCGACGACGACGAACGAATCAGAGGTGGGACGAACGACTGGCACGGCGGCAGTCTGGCGCACCGGCTGGCGGTCGTGTGGGACGGAACCCCCCGACCCCGTCCCACACGACCTGCCGGTATCCGGGAGCCGGAGCTCGACCGGAGATCCTGATGTCACCCTACCCTTGAGAGTGTCGCCTGTCATGCTCGATGGAGGGAGTGAATCTCCCCGTCACTGGGTCCTCGGGCCGCCGGCCGCAGCGTGGTCCGTTCTGGTCTCAGGCCACCTCGCTCTGAGCTGCAGCCCGCTCGACCAGCACCGGGAGGATGAGTTCGTCGATCACCTCTGTGTGCGCCGGGTGGTCCCGGTAGATGGCGAACGACTCGAGGTCGTCGAACTCCGCCACGATCGAGATCGTGGAGTTCGTCGGCGCCAGCCCGAGGTCCACACCGACGTCGTAACGGCGGATCTCCGGGATTGCTTCTGGTAGATCCGACAGCGCCGAGACGATTGCTGCCACTGCGTCGGGGTTCTCCGGATCGATCTGCAGGAGGACGACGTGCCGGATCATACGGTGGACGTTAGCGGTTGCGATGGCTCGGCTGAGGGGGGAGCATGCGGCGTGCAGCACTACGACCGAGGCCACGGAGTTCTCGTCGTCCTCCACGGACATGACGGTGATCCGAGCGACGTTCGCCGCTGGGGCCGGCTGGTGGCCCCACCGGGCTGGGAGATCGTCGCTCCGGGAGGCCCACGGGGGACCGATGACGTCAGATCCTGGTTCGTGCACAAACCACAGGGTTTCGAGCCGGAATCGGTTCGCACCTCACTCAGCCGGCTCTCGGATCTCGTTGCGGACCTTCGGGGCGACGCCGGGCGGCCTGTCGTCGTCGCCGGCCATTCACAGGGAGCGGCCCTGGCAATGCTCGCCGGCACGATCGAGGACCGCCCGGACGGGATCGTCGCCGTGTCCGGTTTCTGGCCCGAACTCAGTGACGGAGCGCCGGTGGTCGATGGATCGGACGGACCCGGCGGATCAGCTCCGGCCGGCCCCCCGGCACTCGTGGTGGCCCGTTCCGACGACGGGACCGTGCCGGCATTCCTGAGTCTCGATGCGGCGGAAGTACTGCGTCGCTGCGGATCGAGCGTCGACGTGGTCGAACAACCCGGAGGTCACGCTCTCGACGACGCCTCGGCCGACGTCGTGCGGAACTGGCTGATCCGATTCACTGCCACCTCGAGGCGCGTCTCGCTGGCGCTGCCGGTCGACCGGCCCGGGCCTCCGGCGGAGTTCTGCGGCGCCCCGGCGATCGCCGATCTTGCTGCGACCTGGGAGCGGCTCGGATTCGCTGCGGCGTACGTCACCGATCACCCGGCACCCGATGACCGTTGGGTGGCCGCCGGGGGACACCACGCCCTCGAGCCGACGGTGGCGTTGTCCGCAGCCGCAGTGGCGACGTCGCGTCTGCTGTTGCACACGTTCGTCTACGTGCTCGGGTACCGGAATCCCTTTCTCGCCGCCAAGGCCCTGTCGTCGCTGGACGTACTCAGCGGGGGTCGCCTCCTGCTCGGCGTGGCGGCCGGCTATCTCCGCACCGAGTTCGAGGCACTCGACGTGCCCTTTGCCGATCGGGGCGAGCGCCTCAGCGCATGTCTCCGACAGGTGCGGGCGATCATGGCCGGCGAGGAACAGCACGTCGGTGAGCGCACCGTCACGCCCCTGCCCCGCCCGGTCCAGCGTCCTCACCCGCCGATCTGGGTCGGTGGGAACTCCAGGGCCGCCCGCCGCCGTGCGATCGAGTTCGCCGAGGTGTGGGCACCGTTTCCGACGCCATCGGGGCTCGACGCCGTGACCGATACCGCTCCGATCACGAGCCTCACCGACCTCGGTTCCGCCATCGCCGATCTCACCGAGTTGAGTGACGCGGCCGGGCGACCGAAACCACCCGAGGTCGCCTTCGTTCCGTTCGCCCTACCGGCTTACCTGAACGACCCCGATGCCGGACTCTCCGCACTCGCCGAGGAGGTCGAGGCGCTCTATGGGCTCGGTGTGTCGTGGGTCGTGCTCAGCCCTGCCGGCTGGGTGCGCACCGAGGTGATCGAGCGGGCGACAGACCTCGCCGAGACGCTCGGCCTGCGAAGCGCAGTAGCCCGGGCCTGAGCGGACCGCACCGTTCGGGTTCAGACCGCACCCCAGATGTCACAGATCTGCGGGACGTCACTCAAGGTGGCCACAGCAGCGAGAGTGTGACGGATCACGTCGGCGCCGTAGTCGTCGGGGACGCCGACGACGGCGTCGACGGGGACGACCACCTCGTAGCCGAGGTCCACAGCGCTGAGACAGAGTCCGGTGACACCGACGTTCAGGGACACCCCACAGGCCACCACGGTCCGGGCTCCCACATCAGTTAGCTGGTCGTGCAGATCGGTGCCGGTGAACGGTGTCAGGCCGTGGTGACGGATGCTCCGTCGATCCTCGCTGCAATCACCGAGCTCCGTTGCGAGGTCCACGGCGGGAGTTCCTTCGAGCACCTGACTCTCCGACGACTCGAGCATCCGCAGGATCGGAGCATTGAACTTGGTTCCGGAACGGTCGCTCCGCCACACCGCCAGGGCGTGGATCACCGGAACACCTGCGCCCCGTGCTGCGTCGAGCAGGCGCCGGCACGCTGGGAGGAGGGAACGCTCGCTCGAGACTGCAGCGATCGACGGGATGCCTGCGAGGTCGCCGACCACACCCCGTTGGAGCTCCATGGTGACGACCGCGGTCGAGGCTGGGTCGAGCAGATCAGCGAGCTCCACCGGCGGAGCGTACGCGATGCTCCCCATGACTAGGGGAGACGCCAGAGTGGGGGAGTGGAACTCCTTCTCGCCTCAGGATCGCGATACCGCGCCGAAGTCCTCCGTGGGGCCGGATACACGGTACGAACATCTGCCCCTGAAGTCGACGAGCGGGCGCTCGACCACTGGTTGGTCGAGCGCGGGCCCGAGGCACTCGCGGTCGAACTGGCGCAACTGAAGCTGCGCGATGTCCTGACCCGCCGATCCACAGGGCTGCCGGTCGTCGCTGCCGATCAGGTCGGGATCCTGTGGGGTGCTGATGGTCCGCTGTTGCTCACCAAGGCCGATGACCACGAGTCCGCCTGCTCACAGCTGCGCCGCCTGTCAGGAACGACGCACCAACTCATCAACGGGCTCATCGTCTGGCGGAACGGTGAGTCAGCCACCGGGGTCGACGTCATGGAGGTGACGTTCCGGGACCTCTCCGAGGAGGAGATCCGCACCTACGTCGAACGCTTCGAGCCGTTCGACACGGCCGGCTCGTACCGGATCGAGGACGATGGAGGCCACGTTCCGTTCGTCACGGAGGTGATCGGCGAGGACCGTTCCGGGGTGCTCGGCCTCCCACTGCCGCTGCTGCGACGGCTCCTCGTCGAGGTCGGAGCCGGTGACATCCCCGGTCAGTGAGCGCGAACGTCGAGTTCGAGCCTCTGGCGGTGGTCCCGCGACGATCTCGAGACCGACACGATGAAGGTTCCAGGGGTCACCAGATGGTCGGACTCTGCGACATCCCAACCGGCGAACGAACGGAACGGGAGTTGCACGGTCGCAACTGCGGTCTCGCCCGGCTCGAGGTCGACCGAGGTGAATCCGACGAGTTCCACGGGGGGCCGGTCGCTGCCTGCGGGGTGCGTCAGATAGACCTGCACGACCTCACGCTGACGCACCGAGCCCCTGTTGGATACTTCGAGGCTGACGACAACCGGTGTGCTGAGGAGTTCCCCGCGGGTCGTCGACACCCGATCCAGCGAGGCGGTTCCCCAGTCGATCGGGGAGTAACCCAGACCGTGTCCGAAGCAGAAGACCGGCTCGACACCGGTGGCGTCGAGTCCGCGGTATCCCACGAGCAGATCCTCGTCGTAGCGCACGACACCATCGGATCCGGGGTACGTGGCGAAGGCCGGATGGTCCTCACAGCGTCGGGTGAGTGATGTGGGGAGGCGCCCAGAGGGGGCCACGTCGCCGGCGAGGAGCCCGGCGACGGCATCGGCGCCTTCCTGGCCGGGGTACCAGATCCACAGGAGTGCCGGAGCCTCCTCGGTTCCATCGAGGTCCACCGGAGCGCCGGCGTTGATCAGGACGACGGTACGCGGGTTGGCCCGGACCACCGCCCGGACGAGTTCGGCCTGCCCGCCCGGGAGCTCCATGGAGTCACGGTCACGCCCCTCGGTCTCCCAGTCGGCATTCAATCCGAGCACCACGACGGCGGCCTCGCAGCGAGCTGCCAACTCTGCTGCCCGAGCGATGCCATCTGCAGCGATCGGGCGGAGCAGACCGATCTGCAACCCGCCCATCGCCAGGTTCTCATATCCCCGATAATCGCACGTGAGTTCGTACTGATTCCCAGCGACGAGGTCGACGGTCGTGCGGATCTCCTCGGTGCCCATCCCGAAGAACGACGTGCCGGGAACCGGATCGGTCGAGTTGTCGAGCAGCAGTTCACCGTCGAGCCACACCGTCGCCGTCCCGGCGGTGGTGAGGCCGAACGTGTGTGGCCCGTCCTCGCCGGCAGTGAGGATCCCGGTGAGACGGGCGGAGAAGTTCGCTCCGGGGACCGTGTCGTCGTCGATCCACATGAGCCGCGCCGAGGACGTGGTCTCGGTGTGTGAGGGATCGCCGCTGAGATCGCGGTTGTCGAAGTACTCGATCCGCAGCCCGGGTTGCTGCGACGTGCCCAGGAGGCGTTCGGGAATCGGCGGACAGGTGAGGCTGGAGTCGACTCCTCGTTCGGTGAGGAGTTCGACCCGCTCGAAGCGGCGACGGAGTCCATCGAGAATCGACTCGTGACGGTGTGCGTTCACCCACGCCGAGCCCCCGCCCAGGATCGCAGTGTCGGCGGCGTTCGGCCCGATCACGGCGATGCGTTCCATCGCATCCGGATCGAACGGGAGGAGCGGCGAGCCGTCGATGCGATCATTGCGGAGCAGCACGGCCGCGGCCGATGCGGCCCGGTGGAGGACGTCGCGCGTCCCGGGGTGTTCCTCGGAGGACTCCGACACGGCCCGAGCCCCGAGGGCTCCGGTGCGCTCTGCCACCGAGATGATCCTTCGGGCCTGGTCGAGCACGATCTCCGGGTCGAGTTCCCCGGCGGCGACACGGTCGACGCTGCGTGCCCCGAGGTGGACGGCCGGGCCGGGCATCTCGAGGTCGAGGCCAGCCTCTGCTGATGTCGGGCTCATCGTGCCCCACCAGTCGGACACCACCAGACCCTCGAACCCCCACTCATCCTTGAGGACCCGCCGGAGCAACCACTCGTGTTCGGCGCAGTACGTGCCGTTGAGACGGTTGTAGGCCGACATGACCGCAGCGACGTCGGCCCGGGTGACAGCGGCCTCGAAGGGAATCAGGTAGAGATCTCGCAGCGCCCGCTCAGAGACCGCCGAGGAGATCGTGTGTCGTTGGAACTCACTGTCGTTGGCCACCAGGTGCTTCACGCACGCTCCCACGCCGGTGGACTGAACACCGTTGATGAAGCCCACGGCGATCTCGGCGCTCAGACGGGGGTCCTCGGAGTAGCACTCGAAGTTGCGTCCAGCGAGCGGCGTCCGGTGGAGATTGACGGTGGGAGCGAGGAGGAGGTGCACCCCCTTCGCTCGGGCCTCACGTCCGATGACGGCACCCACCTCGGCGACGAGCTGTGGGTCCCATGTGGCGCCCAGCGCCGATCCACACGGCACACAGGCCGATTGCGTCCCGACGAACCGGGCCCCACGGACCCCAGCGGGTCCGTCGCTGACCTTGAGGGCTCCGAGTCCGGCGACGGACTCCGCGTGCCACATGTCTCGACCGCTGGTGAGCAGGGCGAGTTCGGACCCGGACAGACCGGACAGCACGGCTTCCACCGATGCTGCGACTTCCGACGCCGACGGCAGGGGAGTGTCGAGGGGTCCATCGATTCCCTCATCGCTTCCCACTGGCGCCTCCTCGCTCGCAGTCATTTAGCCGTGTGACGGTACAGTCTCGGTGAACCCTGCCGGGGGTACCAGTGAACCGGGGGACACGTGCAGCAGCAGCAGCGTTCGATCGACCGCCTCCTCGACGTGGAATCGATCAAGCAGACGAAGTATGCCTACCTGCGATGCATCGATCAGAAGGACTTCGCTGGCCTGGGAGACCTCCTCGCAGAGGACGCAACGGCGGCCTACAGCGGTGGGCGGTACCTCTACGAGGGGCGGGCGGCGATCGTCGGGTTCATCGAGACCAACATGAGCCGGACGACCATGCTCTCATCGCACCGGGTCCAGCAACCGGAGATCACCGTCACCGGCGACGAGGCCCGGGGAACATGGGCGTTGTCGGACACCATCGTCGACACCGAGTGGAACTTCGTCCTCCAGGGGGCCGCCTTCTACGAGGACCGCTACGTCCGTTCCGGCGACCGTTGGTTGATCAGCCACACGGGCTATCGCAGGACCTTCGAGTTCATCCTCCCGACCGCGGATCTCGCCGGGTTCCGGGTCACTGCGAGTTGGTGGGGGAGCGACGGCCAGAGTTCGCTGTCGGTGCAGTGAACGCAGGAGCCGTGAACACCGTCGTCGACCTCGCAGCGAGGAGCGTCCGATGAGCACTGACGTCACCGGCCCGACAGCGGACGAGACGGCGGTCGGGACCACAGACGAGATCGACCTCCCGATGATCGTGAGCGTGGACGATCACATTGTCGAGCCGCCCGATCTCTGGCAGCGCTGGTTGCCCGGTCGTTTCCGGGACCGTGGACCCCGCGTCGAGCGTCACGGAATCGGCGAACTCGAGTTCACCGGCGGGACGAGCTACCGGATCGTCTTCGACGAGGAGGCTCCTGCGGCCGATTGTTGGATCTACGAGGACCTCGTGGTTCCCCACAAACGCCACGTCGCAGCTGTCGGATTCGATCGTGACGACATGACGCTCAGTCCAATCACCTACGACGAGATGCGACCCGGTTGCTATGACCCGGCCGCCCGGGTCAGCGACATGCTGGCCAACCACGTCGAGGTGTCGTTGTCGTTCCCGACGTTCCCCCGGTTCTGCGGACAGACCTTTCTCGAGGCGTCCGATCGGGAACTCGCCGAGGCCTGCGTGTACGCCTACAACGACTACATGGTCGAGGAGTGGTGTGGGGACTCCAACGGCCACCTGGTCCCGCTCATCATCGTTCCGCTGTGGGATCCGGTCCTCGCCGCAGCAGAGGTCCGGCGGAATTCCGCCCGTGGCTGCCACGCCGTGTGTTTCTCCGAGGTCGTGGCCCACCTCGGCCTCCCGAGCATCCATTCCGGCCACTGGGATCCGTTCTTCGCAGCGTGTGCCGAGACGCATACGGTCGTTTGCATGCACATCGGGAGTTCGTCGCGCATGCCATCGACGTCACCGGACGCCCCGCCGGCTGTGCAGGCGACGCTCAGCTTCAACAACGCCATGGCCTCGCTGTCGGACTTCCTGTTCTCTGGGGTGCTCATCCGGTTCCCTGAACTCCGTCTGGCGTACTCCGAGGGTCAGATCGGCTGGCTGCCCTACATCCTCGAACGAGCCGACGACGTGTGGAGCGAGCATCGTGCGTGGGGCGGCGTGGCTGAGGCCATACCCGAGCCACCTTCGACGTACTACTACCGCCAGATCTACGGGTGTTTCTTCCGGGACCGCCACGGGATCGAGAGCCTCGACCGGGTGGGCCTCGACAACATCACCTTCGAGACCGACTATCCACACACCGACTCGACCTGGCCGAATTCGGCTGCGGTCGCCCGTGATCTGCTCGGGCACCTCAATCCCGATCAGCGCTACCAGATCATCCGAGGGAACGCGATCCGGATGCTGTCACTCGATCTGGACTGACACGGTCGTGCCCGGAGCCGCCACACACAAACTCCTGGTGTCCGTTCCGGACCTCGGTGACCCGAACTTCGATCAAGCGGTGATCTACGTGGTCGACCACGGCCCGGACGGTGCTCTCGGTCTGGTGGTGAACCAACCCGGACCGACTGCGATCGAGACGCATCTGCCGCACCTCGGGATCCCGGTGCTCGAGCCACAGGTGTTCTTCAACGGGGGGCCGGTCGCCCCCGGAGC
The DNA here is from genome assembly GCA_016870275.1 of Actinomycetota bacterium. Lineage (GTDB taxonomy): Bacteria > Actinomycetota > Acidimicrobiia > Acidimicrobiales > Microtrichaceae > SXMI01. The sequence goes on along the minus strand of VGBZ01000030.1, from coordinate 7,472 downwards.
CGTGCTCTCCCTGGGGCGGCGCACCGCCGGCGCCGAACTGACCGGCGCCGTGGTGATGAGCGGTCCAGTCGTGCTCGTCGACATCGAGTACCTCGTCGACGGGAACGTGGAGGGGGTCGACGGGCTGCGGCTCTACGCCGGCTACTCCGGCTGGTCACCGGGCCAGCTCGACGCCGAGATCGACGCCGGGGTCTGGTACGTCATCGACGCGGGACCCGACGACGTCCTCTGTGCCCGGCCCGAGGATCTCTGGCGATCGGTACTGCGCCGCCAGGGAGGAACCATCGGCGCAGTCGGTCTCTACCCGGCCGATCCGACACAGAACTGAGGCCTCAGCGCGCTCGCCGATCGGACGACTGATCCTCGATGATCTCGGCGTCGAGAATGATCTCCTCGACGACCTCGACGTCGATCACCTCCTCGTACCAGCCGGAGGCGCCGGCGTCGGCGGATTCGGCGGTCCGAGCCCCACCCGGTGGCACCGTGGCGAGGCTCGTGAAGTACTGCTTGGCGCTCCGCCCGATGGCCTGGGCGAGGGCGGCGTTACCGGCCGCACCGATTCCCGCTCCGATGCCGTAGGGGAGCAGGGCCGCCAGACTCCAGGGACCCTTCCCGGATGCGGCACGGGCGACGGCCGAACCGGCACGGGCGAAGCGACCCGCCCGAGCCGCACCTGCTCCAGCAGCAGGAATGCGAGACACCAGATGTGCGCCGCTCCGGGCACCGAACCGGGCGGCGAGGCCGGTCATGCCGACCGCTGCGCCCTCGGTGAGGCCGAGGGTCGCCGCCACCCAGATCGCACGCTCGCGTCGTGTCGACTCGTCGTGGCCGTAGATGATCCCGAGGCCCATGACCATCTCGCCGAGGCGGCCGATGCTCCAGGTCGCATCGGCGCTGGCCGAGGCTGCAGCAACTGCCACTCCGGCGATCGGGGACGCTGCAGCACCTCCGGTCACGGCCCCTCCGAGCGCCATATCCCGGACGCAGCGCCGGATCAGCGCATCGGCGAGGGCGTGGGTGTCGGCGTCGGGGTGGTCGGCACGCAACTGCCTGACCGCAGCCTCTGCTGCCTCGTGGCGTTGGGCGATCAGACGTTCGAACGCCTCGGGAAGCCCACTCGAGTCTGTAGGTGCCACGGGCAGACCGTACCGCTGAAACCACGACCGGGTAGCGGCAGTGGACGACGAGCGAAGCCGGCGCTCAGGCCGACCCGGGGCGGACCGTGGCGACCGCCCGTCGCTGGCGCTGGAGGCTCCGACGCTTCCAGAACCGGAGCTTCCAGTGTCGGAGGACCGCCCGTGGTGCCTCGACGTCGTGACTGAGCGGAGCGTCGTGGTCCTCGCGGTACCCGTGCGTGTGGTGGGGGAAATCGAGAACCAGATCGTCTGTGTCCGAGGCGAGAGACGCCATGTGGAGCGCCTGGTTGACGTTGCGGCGCACCCGCCGGTGCTCAGCCTTTCGTGTCGGTCGGTCCTCTGGCAGGACCGATGACTCCCGGTGGCGGTGACGGCTGGACATGGGCGTCTCCTCACGATGCTGGTTTCGTCCTTGGATCACACACCCATCCACACGCGATGTAAAGGACCGATTTCGTAACAATTCGTTCGACTCACCTCGGCGTCCACCGACAGCACACGGCACATGACTAGTATCGTCACGTGACAATATCGGACGAGCCGGCTCAACCGGCAAAGACGGCTGAGACGACCGCGAGTCCGGATTCGGGAGCCGAGCGGTGCGCCTGGTGCCGCCGCACGATCGCCCCGGCAGCGGGCCCGGGTCGTCCGAGGAGGTACTGCCGACGGAGTTGCCGCCAGAGGGCCTTCGAGGCCCGCCGAAGTCACGGAGACCTGAAGTGGTTCGAGGACCGATTGCGAAGCGATACAGCCGTGCTCGACGAGCTGTTCGAGTCGCTGCAGGTTGTGGCCGATGCCGTCGATCCAATGGCGATCGGCCCACCGGCAGACCTCGACGCATCGAGGATCGAGGAGTTGCTCGAGTTCATCGGCACCACCGTGGCCACAGCCCTCCAGCGGGCTGAACGGACATAATCATGATTTCCGGCGTAGGTTGCAGGGGGGGTCGCTGGGATTAGGGCTCTAGGCGTGACCGCGTGCCGTCGACCCTTCGCCACCGCCACCTGTCAATCCTGATCCTCATCATGGGAACCACCCTGTTGATCGCCGCCTGCGGCGGTTCGGCCCAGTCGACGACCACCACGACGGCAGCCGGAGGTGGATCGGCTGCACCGGCCACGTCGGTATCGACGACGACGACGACAACCACGACGGTCCCGGCGGGTGGGACCGCAGGTGGCTGTCCGATCGGTTCGTACTCCCTCGAGGACCCCGGCACCGGCCTACCGCTGCAGATCACCTCTGGCGGCACCGGCACGGTCATCACCATCGATTCAGATGACAACGTCACGATCTCATTCGATGCCTTCGACACGGCGAGCGGCACGACGCGGGGTGGCTCGTTCACGATCGGTGCCCAGGGAGTGATTACGGGCCGGATCGCCGAGACAGCGGCCGGATCCGGCGAGTACCAGCTCACCGACGTGGACGCTTCGGGGATCACCGGCCAGCAGACCGTGACCCTCGACTCCGGCGAGACCTTCACCATCTCAGGCGCTGAGTTCACACAACTCGCCCAAGGTCTCGCGCCCTACGGGCCGGGAGCGGTGATCACCTGCTCGCCATCGGGCGATCTCGTTGCGTCCGCAGGAGCAATCACCCAGACGTATGTGCGTCAGCCCGGGTGAACCCGTGATCCGGGAGTACCAGCGGACCGGGAACCCGGGTTCAGCCTGAGTCAGCGGCGATCAGCCGGCCGAGTTCGCTGAGTTGTGCCGTCGCTCCCCCGAGTTGCAACTCGAGTTCCTTGGCGAGCAGGAAGCTCCGGTGCAACGGGTAGTCACGATCCACCCCGACACCACCGTGCAGGTGCTGGGCGGCGTGGACGACCCGCTGCCCCCCCCAGGCTGCCCAGAACTTCGCTACGGCGACCTGCTCGGAGGCATCGACCCCGGCACCGAGTCGCCAGAGAGCCTGCCACGTGGTCAATCGGATGGCCTCGGTATCCATGTAGGCGTCCGCCGCTCGGTGCGCCACGGCCTGAAACGACGCAATGGGCACATCGAACTGCTTGCGTTCCTTGGTGTAGGTGGCGGTCAGTCCGAGGGCCTGGGCACACGCCCCGAGCATGACTGCGCACTGCGTGGCCACGGCACGCTCGTAGGCCCACCGGAGCGACTCGTGACCCTCGGCCACGAGTACCGCCGGTGCCTCAGCGAGGAGCACGGCCGCCTGGGGGTCACCCAGGGTGGTCCGCAACGGTTCGATGCCCACGCCCTCGCCGTCACGGCGAACGGCGAATAGCCCGACGGACCCGTCGAAGATCGCAGCCGGGATCAGGACGACGTCGGCCACCTGTCCGGCAGGGACGCACACCTTGGTGCCGGTGACCAACCACCTGTCCCCTGATCGCTCGGCGATGGTCACCGGGACGAGCGGATCGCCTCCGGGCTCGTGCCAGGCCGCAGTCAGGACGACCGAGCCGTCAGCCACGCCTGCGAGGACCTCGTTGCTCCAGTCGGCTGGGGCGAACTCCGCAATGGCAGGCACGCCGAGGCCGAGCGTCTCCCACAGCGGAACGGGTGCCGTCGTGCGCCCCGCATGTTCCAGCACCGTGCCGAGTGCCAGCAGTCCGAGGCCCGCTCCCCCGGCCGACTCGGGCACGAAGGCGCCCAGGATGCCGGTCTCCGCCAACGCCGCCCACAACCCCGCGTCGTGCCTCAGTCCACCGGCACGCTCGACATCACGCAGTGCCTCGTGGGTGCAGCGGTCGCCGAGGACTTGAGCGGCGAGGTCGGCGACGGCCTGTGTCTCTTCGTCGAGTTGGAAATCCACGAGGGCCTCCTCAGCTCCGCAGGGCCCGCGGGAGCCCCAGTCCGAACATTCCGATCAGGTCGCGCTGGATCTCATTGGTCCCGCCCCCGAAGGTGAGGATGAGCAGACTGCGGTAGTTCATCTCGAGTCGGCCCCGCAACACGCTCCCGGGCGACTCCCCCTCGAGGTACGCCGCCGGGCCGAGTACCTCCATCAACAACCGGAACGCCTCGAGGTAGAACTCGGTCCCGAAGGCCTTGATGGTCGAGGCATCCGCCACGTCGAGGTGGCCCTCCGTGGCAGTCCAGGCGACCTTCCAGTTGATGAGCCGCAGGAACTCGAGGCCGGCACACACCCGTGCCAGGTTCATCTGGACCCACTCGGAGTCGATCACCCGTGTGCCGTCGGCGCGCACCGACTCCGCCGCCCACCGTCGGACCTCGTCGTAGCTCTGTTGAAGGAGGCCCGGCGAGCACAACGTCACCCGCTCGTGATTCAACTGATTGACGATCAGCGTCCAACCGTTGTTCTCGCCTCCCACGAGCCAGTCGGCAGGAGCCCGCACGTCGTCGTAGTAGGTGGCGTTGATGTCGTGGGTGGACAGCAGGTGGAGCGGCTCCACGCTGATCCCAGGCGCCTTCATGTCGACGATGATCATCGAGATGCCCTTGTGCTTGGGCGCATCCTGATCGGTGCGCACCGCCAGCCAGCAGTAGTCGGCATCCGAGGCGAGTGACGTCCACATCTTCTGGCCGTTGATCACGAACTCGTCCCCGTCACGGACCGCCTTGGTTCGCAGTGACGCCAGATCGGTTCCCGCTTCCGGCTCGGAGTAGCCGATGCAGAAGTGGATCTCCCCTGCGAGGATCTGGGGTAGGAAGAACTCCTTCTGCGAATCGGTACCGAACTCCATGATGGTCGGGCCGACGGTGTTGATCGTCAGCATCGGAACCGGAGCCCCGAGCCGCATCGACTCGTCGAAGAAGATGAACTGCTCGAGTTGGCTGCGGCCCTGACCGCCGTACTCAACCGGCCATCCGATCCCGAGCCAACCATCGGCGGCCATCTGCTTGACGATCCGCCGAGTCACGGGCCCGACACCGTGTTCGTGCAGGAGATCACGGCGAACGTCATCAGAGAGCAACCCGCTGTAGTACTCCCGCAACTCGTCACGCAAGCGCTGCTGATCCTCGGTATAGGCAATGTGCACGAGCCACCTCCTGGTCGCACAGAACTGTAACGCGTTCTATCCGAATCCTCCCGGCCTCGCTGTCGAGCGCTCCCTTCGAACCGCACAGTGGATCGGCCTAGCCTGCACTGGTGCCCGACCTCGACCTGCTGATCATCGGAAGTGGATCCGGCAACACGATCCTCACCGATGAATTCGCCGACTGGACCGTTGGCATCGTCGAGCAGGGGCGGTTCGGGGGGACCTGCCTCAACGTGGGATGCATCCCCTCCAAGATGCTGGTACTCCCCGCCGATCGGATCGTCGAAGCCGCCGAGGCCGCACGGCTCGGAGTTCACTTCGCTCCCCCCGTCGTCGACTGGCCGGCGATCCGGGATCGAGTGTTCGGCCGGATCGATCCGATTGCCGAGTCCGGCCGGACGTTCCGCCGGGAGCAGCCCGGGGTGGCCCTCTTTGAGGGTCCGGCGAAGTTCACCGACCGCAACACGGTCATCGTCGACGGCGAGGAGATCACCGCACGGGAGGTGGTGATCGCCACCGGCGCCAGGCCGATGTTGCCAGAGATCGATGGACTCGCCGAGAGCAGCGCTCACACCTCCGACACGATCATGCGGATCGACTCGATCCCCGAGCATCTCGTCATCGTCGGGGGCGGCTACATCGCCGCCGAGATGGGTCACGTGTTCTCGGCCCTCGGCAGCCGTGTCAGCATCGTTCATCGGGGCGCGCGTCTGCTCACCGCCGAGGATCACGATGTCTCGGAGCGGTTCACCGAATCGTTCCGACGCCGGGCACAACTCCACCTGAACTCCCAGGTGACCTCGATCCGTCGAGCCTCAGGAACCACCGAGGTCAGATTCAACCGGGTCGACAGCTCGGGTCGATCCTCCCCCGCCTCGATGTCGGCCGACGCCGTGCTCGTGTGCACCGGACGAGTCCCCAACACCGATCGGCTCGGGCTCGAGCACACCTCCGTCGAGCTGACGCCCGACGGACGGATCGAGACCGACGACGAGCTGCGGACAGCTCAGGCTGGAATCTGGGCGATCGGCGACGTCAGGTCGGCTCTCCAGCTCAAGCACGTCGCCAACCACGAGGCCCGAGTGGTTCGACACAACCTCCTCCACCCAGAGTCGCCCCGGCGCATCGACGAACGACACGTGCCCCACGCAGTGTTCGCAGAGCCCCAGATCGGAGCGGTCGGCCTCCGGGAGATCGACCTCATCGCAGCGCAGATCCCCTACCGGGCCGGACGGCGGGACTACAGCGGAACCGCCTATGGATGGGCGCTCGGCGATGAGGTCGGATTCGCCAAGGTGCTCATTCACGCCGACACGGAGCAGGTTCTCGGCGCCCACATCATCGGGGTTCAGGCCGCAACGCTCGTCCAGCAGATCACCACCGCCATGCAGTTCGAGATCCCCGCCGGACGCCTCGCTCGGGACCAGCTGTGGTGCCATCCGGCACTCACTGAGGTCGTGGAGAATGCTCTCCTCGACGCTCTGGAGTAGGCCCGTCGGTTTCGCAGGGCGTCACGGCTTCGGTAGCGTTCGGGCGTGGCCACCCGTTTCGAGATCGAACTGACGTCGCAACGCGACGGGGGTGATGTGTGGACCTGGCGTGCCGCCGGGGCCAAGCAACCCAAGGGTGAACTCGACGGTGCCATCCTCCCGGCCGGCGCTGCAGTCGGCGACATCCTCCGAGCTGAGGCCGAGTTCCTGATCGACGGCATCGAGGTCGTTGCCGTCCTGCCGCCCAAGGCAGCGCGACAACAGCCGGAGCTCATCGAGATGATCGGTTCCCGGCGCGACGAACCACTTGTCCAGACCAACCTCGCCGGCAAGTCCGATCGTCAACGACGTCGAAAGGGTCGCGACGATCGACCCGACGGCGAACGTCGGTCACGATCCGACGGCGAACGTCGGTCACGATCCGACGGCAAACCTCGGTCACGATCCGACGGCGAACGTCGGTCACGATCCGACGGCAAACCTCGGTCACGATCCGACGGCGAACATCGGGCACGATCCGACGACGAACGTCGGTCCCGCCCACCGCGAGAACTCCTGCCGGAGCGGCCGCGCCCCAAACGCATCCGAGCCGGTCGCACCCACCGGGATGCGCTGCTCGCCAGCCTCGACGAAGCCGAACGCCCCGTTGCTGAACAGTTGCTCCTCGGCGGACTCCCGGCTGTGCGGGCCGCCGTTGCCCAGGAGAATACCAAGGCCATCACCGAGGGCCGACCGGAGATGCCTGCGGCCCAGGTCGAGGCGATCGCTGAGCGACTGTTGCACCGCACCCGTGATGCAGACTGGCGCGACCGGGCGGAAGCAGCGCTGAGGATCATCGACGAGGTCGACCTGCGTGACCTGCGTTCAGTCGTCGTCGCCGGC
>VGBZ01000029.1 GCA_016870275.1 Actinomycetota bacterium | reverse complement strand
TGAGCAGCGGGCCGGCAGCATGAGCGGAGGTGAGCAGCAGATGCTCGCAATCGCCCGGGCTCTCATGAGCCGACCGAGCCTGCTGTTGCTCGACGAGCCATCGCTCGGACTCGCCCCGCTCGTCACTGCGGACGTGTTCGCCTCGATCCAGAGCGTCGTCGCCGAGCTCGGTACGGGAGTGCTGGTGGTCGAGCAGAACGCCAACCTCGCACTCCAGATCGCCGACCGCGGCTACGTGCTCGAGACGGGTTCGATCGTGTCGAGCGGAACCGCTGCGGAGCTGTCGGCCGACGACTCGATCCGCCGGGCATACCTGGGAGTCTGATCAGTGCAGTTGTTCATCCAGCGAGTCTTCGACGGTCTCCAGGCCGGGGTGATCTACGCCATCCTGGCGCTGGCGATCGTGGTGATCTTCCGGGCGTCGGGCCTGTTGAACTTCGCCCAGGGTGAACTGGCGATGTTCACGACGTTCATTGCGTGGACGTTCCTCGACGCCGGCGTCCCGTGGTGGGCGGCCACGATTCTGTCGGCGGTCGTGGGCTTCGCCATCGGAGCGGTCCTCTACCGGCTGTTGATCGTCCGTCTCGGTGGACCAGCGGGTAACCCGTTGGCGATCGTGATCGTGACGATCGGCCTGTTCCTGATACTCAACGACGGAGCCGGGATCATCTGGGGCTCCAACCCGGCCAAGGTTCCGAGGGTCTTCGGTGAAGGCCGGGTCGAGATCCTCGGAGCGGGCATCTCCGTGCAGGTCCTCGGCCTGCTCGCCGTGCTCGCCGTGCTCGTCGTCGGGTTCGGACTGCTGTTCAGTCGCACCAAACTCGGACTGGCGTTGCGAGCGGTCACCTCCAATCAGGAATCAGCCGGTCTGGCCGGGATCAAGGTCATGACGACCCTGATGATCGGTTGGGGCCTCGCCTCGGCGATCGGAGCGCTCGCCGGGACATTCACTGCTTCTCAGAACGCAAGCGTCGACACGAACATGATGCAGGTGGCGCTGATCTATGCGTTCGCCGCAGCGACACTGGGGGGCTTCGACAGTCCTCTCGGAGCGGTGGTCGGCGGACTCATCATCGGCTTGGTGTCCGAACTCGTCGTCGGCTACGTCGACATCATCGGTCCGGACCTCCGCCTGCTGCCCGGGTTCCTGCTCGTGCTGGTGGTTCTGCTCGTGCGTCCGCAGGGGCTGTTCGGCTCGGCCCAGGTGACGAGAGCATGAGCACCAAACTGCGCTGGGTCATCTTCGCTCTGGTTCTGGCAATCGGTGCCGCGCTCCCGCAGTTGATGGCGGACACGTTCGTCAACCGGATGAGCGAGGTCGTCTGGGTGGCGACCGCAGCGCTCGGCCTGGCCCTCCTCACTGGGTTCAACGGCCAGATCTCCCTCGGCCACGGGGCGTTCGTCGGGTTCGGTGCCTACACCACCATGGTCCTCACCGTGGACTACGGCGTCTCGTTCGCCGTGGCGGGCATCGTCGCCGTGGTCGGGGCGTTCGCAATCGGCCTGGCGGTCGGGCTCCCGGCGCTGCGCATCACCGGCGTCTACCTGGCGCTGGTCACGCTCGGTCTCGCCGTGTTGTTTCCGCAGCTCGTCGTGCGGCTCGGCGACATCACCGGGGGAACTGTCGGCAGACAGCTGCTGCCGAGACCCGGCTACGGCGATGCCGCGCTGCTGGAGGAACTCGGCCAGCGACGCTTCCTGGCCCAGGCTGGATTCAAGGCGCCGGCGTGGACCGGGCTGGCCGACGATCAGTGGCGCTTCTACGTGTTCGCAGTGCTCGCAGTGGTGGCGTTCCTGTTGGTGCGCAACCTCACGCGCTCGAGGGTCGGCCGGAGCCTGGTGGCGATCAGGGACAACGAGACCGCAGCCGAGGTGGCCGGGGTTCGTGTGGCTCACGCCAAGGTGACCACGTTCGGTGTGTCCGCAGCGATTGCGTCGCTCGCCGGCTGGATGTTCGCAGTGTTGAACAGCGGCGTCTCGCCCACCTCCTTCACGATCACGCTGTCGATCACCCTGCTCGTCGTCGCAGTGCTCGGGGGAGCTGCGAGCATCGTCGGCCCGCTGGTCGGCGCCGCACTGGTGGTGATCCTCCGGGAGTCCGTCCCGGCGGAGCAGCAGCGCTTCTCCCAGGTGATCCTCGGCGTCGTGCTCATCGTTGTGATGCTCGTCGCCCCGGGGGGCATCGTCGGCCTGTATCGCCGTGGTGAGGCGAATCTGCGCCGGCGTTGGCTAGCCTCTCGATCGTCCGGTGGCACGCCACCCCGAGAGACAGCCGAGCCGATGGCTTCTGTTGAGTCACCCCAAGCTCACTGACCACGCTCCAAACACCCCAGTAGGAGGCATGAGATGAAGTCCCGAACACACACGCCACGATCCGTGCAGCGAAGGTGGCTCGTACCCGCGTGTGCCGTCGTTGCGCTCCTCGCTGCGGCGTGCGGCGGCCGTGAGGAGTCCGGAGGCGGTTCGGGCGGTGGTGACTCGACCACCACGACGCCCGCAGCGACTCAGGTGGCCAACCCGGCTGACTGCCCCAACTACGCAGGGACGACCGGTGCCGATGGCGCCACGATCAAGATCGGACAGACCCTCCCGCAGTCGGGCACGTTCAAGGTCTTCGAGAAGGTGAAGGTCGGCATCACCGCCTACTTCGGCTTCGCCAATGCCGGCGGTGGGGTGCAGAGCAAGCAACTCGAGTTGATCTCCCTCGACGACGCCTATCTGCCAGAGCGTTCGCGGGCCAACGCTGAGACCCTCACGCAGACCGACGGGGTCTTTGCGTTGCTCGGCAACGTGGGCACTGAGAACAACAAGCAGATCCAGCAGTACTTCGCTGAGACGCAGCAGTGCGTGCCCAACCTCGGCGTGGCCACCGGGTTCCCCGGTTTCGGTGATCCGACCAACGACCCCTGGATCATCAACGGCCTGCCCAACTACGGACTCGAGTCCGTGGCTTTTGTCGACTACCTGAAGCAGAACCAGCCCCAGGCCAAGGTGGCGCTGCTCTCTCAGAACGACTCCTTCGGCGAGTCGTACGTGAGTGCGTTCAAGAAGGCGATCGAGGGGACGGAGATCACCGTCGTCGGTGAGCAGACCTTCGACCCGCGATCTGAGTCCAACCCGCAGGGTCAGGTGACCAGCTTGGCGAGCTCTGGTGCGGATGCGCTGCTGCTCGGGGTGACCTCGGTTCCATGTCCGACGGCACTCAAGTCCATCAAGGACTCCGGATGGAAGCCCGTCAGTCTCTACGTGACGCTCACGTGTTCATCGAAGATCCTCATGGACATTGCCGGTGACGCCGCCGAGGGAACGATCAGCACCCGGGCCACCTACGACCCGTCCGATCCCGGCAGCGCCTCCGAGCCGAGTGTCCAGCAGTTCCGGACCGAGGGACCCAAGTACGGGCTCGCGCCGGAGGATCTCGACGACCTCAACGTCGCTGCTGGATGGAACCTCGGCGCCTACCTCGTGCAGCTGCTCAAGGCCTCACCCGAGTTGGACCGGGCCGCAGTCATGAACACGGCCTACTCCCAGTCCGGAGTGAACTTCGGCATGAACCTCGAGGGCATCGAGTGGACCACCAACGGCGCCGAGGATCCGTTCGGTTACGAGCAACTCCAGTTCGTCACCAGGACCGGCGGCAAGTGGGTTCCCCAGGGCGAGCTCACCAACTACAGCGGGCAGCTCGCTGATCAGGGTGGCGGCTGAGTCCTCTTCGCTCGGACCTGGCGGGTCAGCCCCGTCCCGGCGCATCACCACTGCCGGGACGGGGCCGATCCATCCACGCCACTGGCGACTCGATCGCTCGTAGATCCTCGGCGATCTGGCGAACCTGTTGGTCCCGATCGGTGACCAGCCGGTCGAGCAGTTGGTCCACAGTCGGACCCTCGAACGCTGCTGCGGCCACCGCAGCCCGGCGGCGAACCGGGGCGATGTCGGAGCCGCCGGCGATGACGGCGTCGCAGCCGGCGGCGGTCAGGCCGTGCCGATCGAGGACCCCGAGTCCCGCCAGCGACCCGATTGCCGCCACGGCCGCCTCGCGGACGAGAGGATCGCCGTGTGTGTTGGCGATCTCGATGAGTCGACGGGTTCCGGTGTCGTTGAGGTCCGTTCGCTCGCCGCAGGCGAAGCAGGCGACCTCTGCCACAGGGTCGGTATCGTCGAGCCGCTCCACGAGCGCCGTGTGGGACTCACCGAGTTCTCCGGGGTGAGCCGCTGCGATCCGGCACGCTCTGGTCCTGACGTCCGGATCGCTGTCGCGCAGTCCCCGAGCGAGGTCGGCCGGCGCGAGGATCCCGATTCGGGCCGCCGCACCGAGCGCCGATCCACGAACCACTGGATCCGGGTCCTCCAGCGATGATCGGACGGTCACGACGTCACCGAGGTGGCCGCTGAAGACGACCCGAGCCCGCCGGACCCGACCGCTCGGTTCGTCAGTCATTGGCATTCACTCCGAACCGCACGCCTACACTGTGGCCCACGTCGAACAGGCAGGAGGACCTCGTGTCGCACATGGTGATTTTCCAGACCCCTGGGGGCAGCCCCGGCTACAACCAGTTCAATTCCTTGGCGGAGGCGGTTTCGTTCGTGGAGAAGCTCCGCAACGAGCAGGGGGTCGACAACACGCGCCTCTTTGCTCTCGAGGAGATCAAGTTCGACATTCGCACCGTCTACAAGGTCGAATTGCAGGCCCTGAACCCGGGAGCATCTCGCCCGGCACCGGCACCGGCAGCTGCTCCGGCACCGGCTCCGGCAGCTGCTCCGGCACCGGCTCCGGCAGCTGCACCGGCACCGGCTCCGGCAGCTGCACCGGCACCGGCTCCAGCACCGGCTCCAGCTCCTGCTCCAGCACCGGCTCCAGCTCCTGCTCCGGCGGCAGCTCCTGCTCCCTCCCCAGCGTTCAGCGCGCCGGCGTCTGCGCCTGCGCCTGCGCCTGCGCCGGCGCCTGCGCCTGCGCCTGCGCCCGCTGAGCCGGCTGCAGACGAGAAGCCGGCGCGTCGGGGCTTGTTCGGCCGCTGAGGCATCCCATCCCGGCGGGTGTCACCCGCTCGTGAGAACTCATCTGTGAGCAGCGGTCGAGAACTCCGCATCCGTCTCGCACGACGCAGTCGACGCCAGCGATGGTCTCGTGGCTCTGTCAGCCGATGAGCAGCCCGAGTCCGACCACGAGGACGCTGCCGACGACGCCCACGAAGCCGGCGATGGCCAACGCGGCGAGGAGCAACAACAGCCCGGAACGAACGCGCACTGCGGTCGGGATGGTCACCGACCCAGAGTCTGAGGATCCTCGCTTGCTGGGTGCCGTCACAGACGCTTCGGTGGCCGGTGGTGATCCCGTGGCAGGCTGGGGGACGGGAGTTCGTCCGAACACTGCGACCCCCAGAGCAATTGCGGCGACGAGCACCACGAGGACACCGGCGAGCACTGCGACCATGACAGACGACATCGTAACGAGTTCGCCGGAGCCACTCGGAGACTCTGATCGTTTGGTGCCACAGATCAGCCGTCGGCGAAAGGGCCGCCGGATCTGGTGGATCGTGGCCGGGCTCGCCGTGGTGACGGCGATCCTCGCCGGGGTGCTGTTGATCCCGCTCCCGTACTTCCTCCTGCAGCCGGGTTCACTGCGGCCGGCCGAACCAAAGGTCGAGATCACGGGCGCTCCGACGTTCGATCATCCAGGCGAGGTGCTGTTCACGACGGTCTACATCGATCAGGCCACACTGGGCCTGTTGCTCCGCGGCGCACTCGACGACGCCATTGAAGTGCGTACCGAGGAGGAGGTGTACGGGCGAGAAGGCCGCGACGGAAATCGTGAGGCCAACCAGCAGCGCATGGACCTGTCCAAACTCGTGGCCACCAAGGTCGCCCTCGAGTACCTCGGCTACCCGGCGATGCTCACCGGGTCGGGAGCCCGCGTACTCGGACTGGCGGAGCCGTCTCCCTCATCGGGACTGATCAGCGCCGGCGACGTGATCACCAGCGTCGACGGCGCCGAGGTCCGCCTGCCTGATGACATCGCCGTCATCCTCGGTGATCGCCGACCCGGTGAGGATGTGGCGGTGGGGCTGACCGACCCGACGGGTGCACAGCGCACGGTCACGGTGCGTCTCGGTGCGGCCCCGGACGACCCGAACCGCCCGGTGCTCGGTGTGAACGTCGACGTCGCCGATCCGAGGATCGACTCGCCCGTGCAGGTGGAGATCGACTCGGGTGAGGTGACGGGGCCGTCGGCCGGGCTGGCCTGGGCGTTGGCGGTGATCGATCGACTCGTGAAGCCGTCGCTGACTGAAGGTCGTGACGTGGCCGTGACGGGTGAGATCCTCGCCGACGGCACCGTCGGAGCGATCGGAGGAATCGCCCAGAAGGTGGCAGCGGTCAAGCGGGCGGGGGTCGAGGTGTTCATCTATCCGGCGTCCACGCCCCCGGCCGAGCGCTCTGCCATCGAGGAGATCGCCGGCGACGAACTCCAACTGGTCCCCGTCGAGACGCTCAACGATGCCATCGAGTTCCTGCATCCGGGAGGGGTGCGGGCGCCCACCGCCTGACGAGGCCGTTTAGGTCCGCCGCTCGCCCCGGACAGTTCCGTAGCATCGGCGTATGGTCGATCAGATCCCGGATCCGCCGGACGTGGGACCGGAGCAGTTGACCGCCGAACACCTCTCGCGGTCCAAACGTGGGTACGACCCGGTCGAGGTCACGTCGCTGCTCGGTCGAGCGGCGGATGCTCTGCGTACCTGGCAGGAACGCGACCGTCGGCTCTGGGAACGAGTGACGTCTCTTTCAGCCGACCTTGACGATGCTCTCGAGGTCGACGAGGCCAAGATCACAGCGGCGCTCGGCGAGGAGACGGCTCGGATCATCTCGGTGGCCCGTGAAGCGGGGGTATCGATCCGAGAGGAGGCCTCTCGCACTGCGGCGCAGGTGGTGGAGGAAGCGGACGCCGCCGCTGAGGAATCGCGTCGGACGGCGCAGGAGGAACTCGAGTCGGCCCGGTCCGAGGCGAAGCGGCTCCGTACCGAGGTGACGCTCGAAGCAGCTGACCTCCGGCGAGAGGCCGAGGAGTTCTCCGAGGTGACCCGGAACGCAGCGGAGGCTCGCCGGTCCGAGCTGCTCAGTGCCGCGGAGAGCATTCTGGCCGAGCGCACCACCGAGGCCGAAGCAGCAGCGTCGGCCATCCGTGAGACCGCCGAGGTCGAACGAAATGCTGCGCTGTCCGAGTCCGAGCGGATCCGGTCCGAGGCGCAGACCGCTGCAGCCGAGGTGATCCAGAGTGCCATCGAGGAGGGCCGGGCGATGGTCGCCGAGGCTCAGGAGTACCGCGAGCAACTCCTCCGGAGCCTCGCTGCCCGGCATCAGGAGGCCAACAGGAGGATTGACGCCGCTCGGGCCGAGCGGGACCGGATCGTGGCGGCGATCCGTGATGTCGGAAGCACCCTCGATGTCACCGTCGATGATCTGTCGAACAGCGACGATGTGTTCGAACCGCAGCCCCACGTGAGCGTCGAGGAGTTCATCACCCGGGCCGCCACCGAGCTTCGGCCGGTGCCGCAGATCGGTGGTTCGCCCGTCGACCCGGGTGTGGCGGACCCGACAGCAACTCCGGTCTCCGAGACCGACGAGACCGCTCCCGAGACCGCTCCCGAGACCGAGGCCGAGACCGAAGACCCGAGCTCGTCCGCTGTGGCGGAACTGCCTGTCGACGGCGACATCACCCGGGAGGAGGCGGTGCTCGATCGTCGGATCATCGGCCTCGTCGACGAGGTGGCTCCGATCGTTGCGCTCCCGACCGCCGAGGCCGCCCCCGATGGTCCCAGCGACGACGCAACCGTGCACGACCTCTTCGAGCGGGTGCGTGCCGCCACCGAGGACACCACCGCTGAGACCGGCGCAGACCCTGAGGATGCCGCCGACCCCGAGGATTCCGCTCCCGATGACGCCCCCGACAGCGTGCTCGATCGTCGGGACCTGCTGCTCGACCCGATTGGTGAGGCGCTCGCCCGGTCGCTCAAGCGGGCTGTGTCCGACGAACAGAACGAGGTTCTCGATCAACTCCGTCGAGCCCGACGCCAGGTTCCGTCATTGGAGGCGCTCCTCGGTGACGTCGATGATGTGTCCCGCTACCTCGGGCATCTGCTCGGTGACCTCCGCTCCGCAGCCCGTGCCGGTGCGGAGTTCTGGTCCATCGAGTCCGCCGAGGATCCTCACAGTGATCCAGCAGCCGCAGTCGAAGTCGCAGTCGACGACGACGGCTCCCTGTACCGACAGGTCGAGGAACTCCTGGGCCATCGGCGGGCGCACCTCGCTCGTGTGCTCGATGAGGCCGCAGAGAGCGGACTCGACCTGAGCGGCGTGCAGAGCAAGGTGCGCGGGGCCTACCGGGAGTGGCGATCAGGGCAGAGCGAGGGCGCCGCCGGTGACCTCGCAGCGGCCGGGTTCGCCATCGGCATGGAGGCCGCCGCCCGTCCGGACGCCCGGTGGTGCTGGGTGGTCGACAACGGTGGCCTCCCCTGCGCCGATGCCGAGGACAATGCGCTCGCTGGTCCGGTCAGTGTCGGGAATCCATTCCCGACCGGTGATCGGTTGCCACCGGCACACTCCGGATGCCGATGCATCCTCATTCCCTCTCCTCGGTAACCTCAGCGCCGTGCGCTATCCGAGCGATGATCCTGATCAGCCACCGCAGCCCGCTCGCAAGAGCAAGCGGCGTGAGCGTGAGAAGGGTGCACATACCAATCGGGGGCGAATCCTTCTCGCCGTGTCCCTGGTCGGTTTCGTCGTCCTGGTGTTGTCGCTGAGGGCGATCGCCACCTTCTGGACCGACATTCTCTGGTTCGACTCGCTCGGGCTCGGTTCGGTCTGGCGCAAGCTGCTCTCGGCCAAAGTGACCTTGGGCGCCGTGGCGACCATCGTGTTCTTCGCCATCCTCTGGGTCAATCTGGTGGTCGCTGACCGTCTGGCACCTCGTTTCCTGCCGGTCTCCGGCCAGGACGACGAGGTCCTGATTCGCTACCGCGAGTTCGTCTCGGGCCGGCAGCGACTCGTGGAGGTCGTGCTGGCGTTGCTCGTGGCCATCCTCCCCGGCGTCAGCGTGTCATCGCAGTGGTCGCAATGGCTGTTGTTCCGATTCGGCGGTTCCTTCGGGGAGATCGACCCTGAGTTCGGCGTGGATCTGGGCTTCTACGTCTTCAAGCTCCCGTTCCTCTCCCAGGTCGTCGACTGGGTCTTCGGATTCCTGCTGGTGACGGCGATCGTCGTGGCCATCGTCCACTACCTCAACGGTGCGATCCGCCTTCAGGCCATGGGGGAGCGCGTCACCCCCAACGCCAAGGCCCACCTGTCGTTGATTCTGGCGTTCGCTGCCCTGGTCAAGGCGCTCGACTACTACCTGCAGCGGTTCGAGCTGCTGACCGTGGACGGGCAGGCGTTCGACGGAGCGGGGTTCACCGACCTGAACGCCCGACTCCCGGCCATTCAGATGCTGATGTTGATCTCGATTGCGGTGGCCATAGTCCTGATCGTCAACATCTGGCGACGAGGTTGGGTCCTCCCGTCGATCGTCGTGGCCCTGTGGCTGCTGTTGTCGATCGTCGCCGGCAGCCTCTACCCATCGTTCGTGCAGCGCTTCCAGGTCGGTCCGGCCGAACTGGCCAAGGAGCGCCCGTTCATCGAGCGGAATATCAGCGCCACCCGCACAGCGGTCGGTCTCGCAGATGTCGAGACGGTCGACTTCGTCTACTCCTCTGACCTCACAGCGGAGAAGGTCGCATCCCAGCAGGGCAACCTGGACAACGCACGGGTCCTCGACCCGAGCGTCATGCGTCCGACGATCCAGGACCTCGAGTTCGGTCGCGAGTTCTACGCCTTCCGTGACGTCGACGTGGACCGTTACGTGGTTCAGCGAGGCGATGAGGCGCCGGTGCGCGAGCCCGTGATCATCTCCACCCGGGAACTCAACACCCAAGGGATCTCGGCGCCGTCGTGGGAGAAGCTGCACCTCGTGTTCACCCACGGATACGCCGGCGCTCTCGCCCCTTCCAACACCGCAAACGGGAGAGGGGAGCCGGAGTTCCTGGTGTCCGGGATCCCAGCCACCTACGACGGGGTCCCCCCGCTCGAGCGGCCGGAGCTGTACCACGGCGAGGACATGGGCGGTTATGCGATCGTCGGGACCAAGCAGACCGAGCTCACCTCCGATCAGCTGACCACCACCTACTCGGGGCAGTCCGGTGTCGGCATGGGGAGCACCGTTCGTCGTGCGGCCTTTGCGCTGCGTTTCGGTGAGATCGAGCCCTTGATCTCCGGGAGCCTCACCGGCGACTCAAAGGTCATCTTCATCCGTGACATCCGCGAGCGGGTCAGGGCGGTGGCGCCGTTCCTCACCCTCGATGAGGACCCGTATCCGGTGTTCCTCGACGGCCGCGTCAAGTACATCATCGACGGCTACACCGCATCGTCGTCGTACCCGTATGCGGAGTCCCTCGACGCCGCCGCAGTGTCGGAGACCCAGCGCGGAGCGTTCAACTACCTGCGAAACAGCGTCAAGGCTGTGGTCGATGCCTACGACGGAACGGTGACCCTCTACCTCACCGACACGCTCTACGGCGCTGAGGACCCGATCATCCGGGCCTACGTGAAGGCGTTTCCCGGACTGTTCGTGACCGACATCCCCGAGTCGATCCGGGCGCACTTCCGTTACCCGGAGCTGTTGTTCAAGACCCAGACTCTGGCGTGGGGTCGCTACCACCAGAACGATCCGGCCACCTTCTTCAACAACTCCGATCGATGGGACATCGCCCAGCAGCCGCCGAACACCGCCGGCGGCGCCACGATCGACGAGATCGACCCGGCGCAGCCCGCCGGGCAACTCGACCGGATCGAGCCCTACTTCCAACTCATGCAGTTG
Source organism: Actinomycetota bacterium (assembly GCA_016870275.1). Taxonomy (GTDB): domain Bacteria; phylum Actinomycetota; class Acidimicrobiia; order Acidimicrobiales; family Microtrichaceae; genus SXMI01. The sequence continues at coordinate 22,063 of VGBZ01000029.1, read as the reverse complement.
CAGCCGGGGCAGGAACCGCAGTTCGTCCTCACCCGGCCGTACGTGCTGGCGTCGAGTGACGACAGCGCCCGCAACCTGACAGCGGTCATGATCGCTGCCAACGACCAGAGCAACTACGGCCGACTCACTCAGGTGGTGATGAGCCAGCGGAGGGCCGACGGCGAGCTCGAGCCCAACAACCGCGTCGACGGACCGTTGCGAGCCAACCAGAAAATGGTCACCTACCAGCCGGTCTCGGAGTATCAGGCGCTCGTCGGTCGGGCCGGGTCCCGGGTGCAGTTCGGCAACCTGCTGACGCTCCCGTTCGGGGATTCGCTGTTGTACCTGAGGCCCGTCTACGCCAAACAGGAGCAGAGCGGACGCTTCAACCTCACCCGAGTGGTCGTCAGTTCAGGAGACCGGGTTGGCTTTGGCGACAACGTGGAACGAGCGGTCGCCGACCTGCTCGACACGAAACCGGACGCTTCCGACGGCGAAACGACCGACCTCGAGCCGACGACGACCACCGTGCCTGATGGTGCGGCGCCTACACCGACGGATTCGCCGACCGATCTGCTCGCCCAGGCCGATCAGCAGTTCAACGCTGCCGAGGACCGCCTCCGGGAGGGTGATCTCGCCGGTTACGAGGAGGCGGTCGAAGCCGCCAGGAACCTGGTGCGGCAGGCGAATGACCAACTGGTCGCCAGCGGCACGACGCCCTCGCCACCCGGATGAACGGGATCCCGGCAGCGCTGTGGACCTCCGCTCGTCTGAGTCACTGGTGATTCGCCGCCCGGAGTACCGTCAGGTGTGATGATCCCCAACAGCGATTCGCTTGTTCACCGCCGGGATGTTCGCCGGGGGCGCATTTGCCGGGAAGCTCCTGAATGTCCAGTTCAACATCTGGTTCCTGGTACTCGGCATCTTCGTGGCCGCAGTCACCGGTGACCAGGTCGGCTACCAGTTCGGGAGCCGTGTCGGGCCGGCGCTGTTCCGTCGACCCGACTCGCAGTTCTTCAAGCACGAGCACGTGGTGAAGGCGCAGGGGTTCTTCGACCGGCACGGGCCCAAGGCGATCGTGCTCGCCCGGTCCGTGCCGATCATCCGCACGTTCTGTCCCATCGTCGCCGGTGTCGGACGCATGGACCGGGCGGTGTTCACTCGGTACAACATCGTGGGCGGGATGCTCTGGGGTGTCGGAGTGACCCTGCTCGGCTACTTCCTCGGCGGGATTGACGTGGTCAAGAACAACTTCGAGATCGCCATTCTCATGGTCGTGGCGGTCTCGGCCCTTCCGATCGCCGTGGAGGTCGTCCGGTCACGTCGGCGCAGCGGTTGCGAGGACCAACCCGAGCCGGTTTGACCCCAGCACCCGGCCGGGACTGAACTACCCGGACCCGTGGGCGCTGCGCAGCGCGCCTGAACCCGGATTTCCGGGTCCGTCGAGAGGTGTGAGGATCGAGATGCCGAATGTTTTCGCCGCCGAGGGTGGTTACCAGCTGTTTGAGTTGACCGGATCGGAGTGGATCTGGCTGGGTTTCTCAGGCGTCGTGGCGGTGATCGCCGTGATCGTCGGGTTGATCCTCATGCGTTCGGTTCTGGCTCAGGACGCCGGCACGGAGAAGATGGGCGAGATCGCCAGTGCGGTGCAGGAAGGGGCGATGGCGTACATCAAGCGCCAGTTCCGCACGATCCTGATCATCGTCGTGCCGCTCGCCGTGGTGGTGTTCGTGACGTCCACTGAAGTGATCAATCCCCTGAACCCCGCTGAGGGTCTCTCCCGGGTTCAGTCCGGAATGTTCCGGACCCTGGCGTTCCTCGCAGGTGCTCTCTTCAGTGGGCTCATCGGGTTCATCGGCATGTGGCTCGCCACCCGAGCCAACGTCCGCACCGCTGCAGCGGCCAAGAGTGGGAGCATGGACGCAGCACTGCAGGTGGCGTTCCGCGCTGGTGGAACGATCGGTCTGTTCACCGCTGGTCTCGGTCTGCTCGGGGCCACCGTGATCGTGGCGGTGTTCCAGAACACGGCGTCATCGATCCTCGTCGGTTTCGGGTTCGGCGGTTCGCTCCTGGCGCTGTTCCTCCGGGTGGGTGGTGGAATCTTCACCAAGGCCGCTGACGTCGGTGCGGATCTGGTCGGCAAGGTTGAGGCGGGCATCCCGGAGGACGACGCCCGGAACCCCGCCACGATCGCCGACAACGTCGGCGACAACGTCGGCGACTGCGCCGGCATGGCATCGGATCTGTTCGAGTCCTTCGGTGTGGTGCTGGTGGCCAACATCATCCTGGGAGTCACGGCGTTCCGAGCAATCGGAGTCGAAGGAGCGAATGCGGCGAAGGGTCTGATCTTCCCGCTCGCAATGATGGCGATCGGCCTGCTGGCATCCCTGGTGGCGATCTTCGCCGTCAAGGCCAAGGCAGGGGAGACCGATGCCCTCAAGCCGATCAACCGGGGCCTCAATCTGGCATCGCTGATCGCTCTGGTGGGAGCAGCGGTCGTTGCGTTCGTTTACGTGGGCAACCCGGCGGGCGCCGAGGTCTCCAGCGTCGGCCTGCGGATGTTCGTTGCCGTCGTGATCGGTGTGGTGCTCGGTCAGGTGGTGAGCCGCATCACTCAGTACTACACGTCGAGTCAGTTCAAGCCGGTCCGTGACATCGCCGAGTCGGGTCGCACAGGCCCGGCGACCGTGGTGCTCTCGGGAATCTCCTCCGGAATGGAGTCCGCAGTGTGGGCCGTGGTGTCGATTGGCGCCGCCATTCTCGCCGGACTCATTCTCGGCGGAGGCAACCTGCTGTTCGCCTTCTACCTCGTCGCCCTGACGGGCATTGGAATGCTCTCGACGACCGGGATCGTGGTCGCTGAGGACACGTTCGGACCCATTGCCGACAACGCGCAGGGAATCGCCGAGATGTCCGATGAACTCGAGGGTGAGACCGAGACCATCCTCGACGGTCTGGACACGGTGGGCAACACGACCAAGGCGGTCACCAAGGGATTCGCCATCGGCTCGGCGGTGATTGCCGCCGTGGCGCTGTTCGCCTCGTTCCGTGAGACGATCGCCTCGACCAGGGTGACCGAAGTTGGCGCAGCGTTCGCCGAGATCGACATCGAGGGTGCCTTCAACTCCGTGGCCATCAACATCGCGGACCCTCGCACATTTGCCGGGGCTCTGATCGGTGGGGCGGTCGTCTTCCTTTTCTCGTCATTGGCCATCCTCGCTGTGGGACGAACCGCCGGGACCGTTGTCCAGGAGGTTCGACGTCAGTTCCGTGAGAAGCCGGGGATCATGGACTACACGGAGAAGCCCGACTATGGGCCCGTGATCGACATCTGCACCGGTGCGGCACTCCGCGAGCTCACGACCCCAGCGGTCCTCGCCGTGTTGATGCCGGTCGTCGTCGGGTTCGGCCTGGGCAAGTACGCCCTCGGTGGATTCCTCGCAGCCACCATCATCGTCGGCGCCCTCATGGCGAACTTCCTGTCCAACGCCGGCGGCGCCTGGGACAACGGTAAGAAGTACATAGAAGAGGGGCACTTGGGCGGCAAGGGTTCCGAGGTCCACAAGGCCGTCGTCATCGGTGACACCGTTGGTGACCCGTTCAAGGACACGGCCGGCCCGGCGATCAATCCACTGATCAAGGTCATGAACCTGGTGGCGCTGCTCATCCTGCCGGCGATCATCGCGCTCGAGACCGAGCGGTGGGTGCGTTACGGCGTCGCAGGAGTTGCCGCACTGATCGTCCTGGGTTCGGTGATCTACTCCAAGCAGCAAGCCACGTCGTTCGGTGACGACGCCAGTGCCGACGGCGAGATCCCCGAGTCCGCCGAGGCCTGAGTTCATCGCTGCTGTTCGAACGCTCACGGGCGGACTGGAAGAATCCCCCGGTGGACGGTGATCAGGGACCTGAGCGCAGCCCGCCACTGGGTGAAGCCGACCGCTCCCAGCCAGCCGGTCGCGTGTTTGCGATCCTGCTCGAGTCGCTCCTCGCTGAGGCCAGCGCCCACGAGGCGGGAGTGCTCGCCGAAGAGGACCCCGAGGAACTCCACGACTACCGGGTGGCGATCCGCCGGACCCGGTCGCTGCTCCGGGTGACCCGGGGCGTGCTTCCCGAGCGGGAACGGCTCCGCCTGCGTCACGAACTGCGCTGGCTCGGGGACCTGACCTCGCCCGTCCGGGACCTCGACGTCCTCGCCGACGACCTCGACGGCCTGGTCGCCGGGGTGCAGCCGGAGTTGCACGGCGGAGTGCAGTCGCTCAACGAGGCGCTCACTCGGGAGCGAATCGTGGTCGCTGCCCGCCTCGAGGACGGGCTGGGGTCCCAGCGATACGCCGAACTGGTTCGCCTGTGGCACCTGACGGCACGGGTGTACCTCATCGGGGGTGAGGCGCCCCCCGCCTCCCGCCGATCCGCCGGGACGGTGGCCGATGAGGCAATCGTGTCCTCGGAGCGGCGGTTGCGACGGATCGGTCGGAACGCCCGCCACAGCGATGATCTCGAGGACTGGCACGATCTTCGCAAGGCCCTCAAGCAGTTCCGCTACGTCATCGGATTGCTCGCCCCGCTCTACCCTCCGGAAGCGTTCAGCTCCGTGCGTCGGAACATCCCGAAGATCCAAGATGTCCTCGGACGACTGCAGGACCACCACGTCCAGGCGGAACTCATCGGACGCCTCGGCGTGTCCGCCGGCGGGGAAGCAGCGTTGCTCGCCGGTGCGATCGCCGACCGGCTGCACCGTGACGTCGAGCGGGTCCACTGGAAGTGCGCATCGACGTGGCGACACCTCGGACGGTCCCAGCTGGGTGAACGGTTGCGAACGGAGATGCCCACGTCGAGGTGAGTGGAACGGATGCGTCCCGACCGGGCCCTCCGACCCGTCGATGCTGTCGTCCGCTCGTGCGAGGATGTCGGTGTGCACCCCGACGACCATCGGCTGAGCCTGGTCCGGGCGCTGCTCGCCAAGGCAGAGGCCAGCGAGTACCCGGAAGAGGCGCAGGCGTTCACCGACAAGGCCTCGGAGCTCATCGCCCGATACGCCATCGACGACGCACTCCTGTGGGCGCTCGACCGGGCGGAGGATCCATCGGAGCTGCGGCTCGTGCTGCTCGCTCCGTATCTGTCGCAGAAGGCGGTCCTCGTCGATGCCGTGGCCCGGGCGCAGGGCTGTCGGGCCGTTCGACTCGGGCAGCGGCCGGGCACGGGGAAGGAACAGGTCTCGGTGGTCGGCTACCCGAGCGATCTGCAGTGGGTGGAGACGCTCGTGACGAGCCTGCTGCTGCAGTTGACCACAGCCATGCTCGCTGGGGCACCGAAGGGTGTCACGCCGGCGGCGTCGGCAGGCTGGCGCCGGAGCTTCATCGTCGGTTTCGCCGACGCCGTCAGAACCCGGCTCGACGCCGACCGGCAGGCGTGCGCCCGAGGTGCGGCAACGGATTCGTCGGCTTCCCCAGCCGCTCCTTCCGTCGCACTGGTGCTGCTCGAACGCGACCAGATCGTCGCCGATGAGTTCCGCCGTCGGTTCCCCCGCATCCGCTCATCCTGGACGTCGTCTGGATCGTCGCGATCCGGAGCCGATGCCGGCCGCCGGGCCGGCAACGAGGCGTCACTGGCCCGGGGCGCGGTCGGCCGGACCCGAGCGCTCGGTTCCGGCTCGTGAGTGCCTCGGACCCCATCGATCATCGGGGTTCGCTGCGTCAACCGGGCGCCGGCGACCACACGGGTCTCGCCGTGCAGCGGGCCGAGGATGCAGCACTCCCGGGCGGTGGGCGCCAGTTCCCGACCGCTGTCGAGATGCGGGCCTACGTGGACCGGGTCACCTCGGATCCGTGGTGGAACGAGACGTTCCCATGGGCGCCGTGTGCTGTGGACCTCCGGGTGCGGTCCCGGTCCGCCACGTTCTCGGCGGCCCACCTCTCGCCGTCGGGCGAGGCGGTGATCTTCATCCGTCGTGGGTCATTCGACGCCGTCACTGTCATCCACGAACTCGCCCACGTGGCGGCCCGCAGCGGTCTGGGTGACCGGGGCGCTCACGATGCCCACTTCATCGCTGCGCTCTCGGAGTTGTGGCGCCGACATCTCGGAGTGTTCGCCTGGGCTGCGCTCGACGGCGCACTCCGGTGTGCGCTCGGCGATCAGGTTCGTCCCGTCCGGAGCCCGGTACGCCAACGGGAGCGGCGCCGGTTCGGAACGAGCCGATAGACCCCGGCTCGGTCCCGTCGACCCTTGATCTGCAGCCGTCCTGAGAACTGCCACGGGTCGTCCGGGACCGCCACCTCCGAGACGGTGGCCTCGGAGGCGAGCACCCCGACTCGATCTTCCTTGGCAGCGTCGCTCAACCGGGCCGCAAGGTTCACGACATCGCCGATCACGGTGTACTCGAAGCGTTCGGCGGTTCCGACGAAGCCGGCGATGACCTCGCCGGTGGCCACGCCCACCCCGGCCCGGAGCTCCACGTCGGACCGTTGCAGCTCACGGGGGAGTGCCGCAGCGGCGCGCAGGGCGCGTGCGGCGTGATCGGGCTGGGATTGTGGCGCTCCGAACAGGCACAACGCAGCGTCGCCCTCGAACTTGTTGATCCACCCGCCCTCACGGTTGACCACGGCGACGACGATTCGGAAGAAACGGTTGAGCATCGCCACCACCTCGGCCGGATCGTGCTGCTCGGAGAACCGCGTGTACCCCTGGAGGTCGACGAACAACACGGTGACCTCCCGGCGTTCACCGACCGCCGTGGGCTCACCCTCCTCGAGTGCCAGGTCCACCAGACCCGGCAGGCCGACCTGACGCCCGAACACCTCCCGTAGTTCCTCGCGCTCGCGTATCCCTGCGGCGAGGTCGTTCACTCCCTCGGCGAGTCGGCCCAACTCTCCGAGGTCGTCGATCGGGATGTGGACGTCGGCGTCTCCCTGTTCGATCTGGCTCAACGCTCCCCGAATCCGGTTGAGGGGTCGGGCCACGGACACCGCTGCGACCGTCATGACGAGGCCGCCGGCGAGCGCTCCGATCGCTGCGACCCACGCCAGGCGGGCCACGCTGATCGGCTCCGGTGAGATCAGCGGACTGAGGCCGATCGCCACCAGCGGCACGGCGCTGCCGAGCAGCCACGCCAGCATGAGTCGCGGGAAGATCTCGCGCCGGTCCGCTGGGAGATCGGCGTGCGCCAGGGCCATGGCGTAGACGGGCCGGAAGTGTCCTTCGAGCACCTGGTACAACAGGGCGCACGTGACCACGCCGGCGAGGGCGATGCCCACCGAGATCCGTTGGACGTTCTGGTTCACCACACCGAACAGCAACGCCGCACCGAACCACGACACCAGGGCGCTGGCGGTCTCCAGCGCCGGAAGACTGAACAGGAGTCTCCGCTGACGGTCTGTCGGCGGTGTGCCCTCCTTGACCCAGACCACTGCCCGACGCAGGACCAGTGCATTGACGGGGAGCCCCAACAGGATCATGACCAGCAGGTAGACCCCGAACACGGTGAGGTTGAGATCGAGGCTGCTCAGGTCGTCGCTGGCTGAATCGGGGAACAGGAGCGTGAAGTAGGCCAGGATCACGATCACGCCGAGCCCGTTGGCGGCGAGTTGGACCAGCACGACGCCGCGAACGGTCGATCTGGCCCGAACGAGGTTGGGGCCGGAGGCCTGTCGTTGGCGGAACGCTCGAATCCGTCCACCCAGCCCGCTGCGGGTCGGCTCGGAATCACTCGCCACGTCCGGAGTGTAGGGACCGTGGCGGCCCTCAGATCGGGGTGGGATCCTCGCTGATGGATGCAGTCCGGTCCGCAGCACCGGTCATCGGGCACGCCACGCCGGTCCCGCCGAGCCCGCAGTAGCCGCCCGGAATCTTGGAGAGGTACTGCTGGTGGTCCATCTCAGCGAAGTAGAACGGGCCTGCAGGCCGGATCTCGGTGGTGATCGGACCCAGTCCTCGGCGGGCGAGCGCCTGTTCGTATGCGTCACGGCTGGCGAGGGCGAGGTGGAGTTGTTCTCCGGAGTGCGTGTAGATCGCCGACCGGTACTGGGTGCCGGCGTCGTTGCCCTGACGCATCCCCTGCGTGGGGTCGTGGGCCTCCCAGAACACCACGAGGAGATCTGCGTAGCTCACCTGTTGCGGATCGAACACGACGAGTACCGACTCGGCATGGCCGGTCCTGCCGGAGCAGACCTCCCGGTAGGTGGGGTTGGGGGTGAAGCCGCCGGAGTAGCCAACAGCGGTCGTGACCACGCCGGGGGTCTGCCAGAAGCACCGTTCGGCGCCCCAGAAGCACCCCAGCGCGAACTCGGCGACCTCGGTACCGTCCGGCCACGGAGGAGTGAACGGAACCCCGAGCGCATGGTGCAGGCCGTGGACGGGGAGTGGCTGCTCACGTCCGGCGAGGGCGTCGGATTCACTCACCATTTCGGCTGACTTCCACCACGACACGTGTCCACCCTACCTCTGGGACGTTTTGCCCACCGGCCGGCCTTGCGCAGCCGTCTCGTGCGCTCCACCCTCGTGGTGATGCGTTTGTCCCGAGGCAATCGTTGCGGCCTCGAGTCGGTCGCCCGGGTGCAGGGCCTCCTCGCCAGTGGACAGCCGGGTGATCGGGCTGTAGCGGTCGACTGCATCACGTCGTGGGTTTCAGTGGACGACGAGGCTGCCGCCGCTGCGATCCTCACTGCCGCGGTCAACGTGTCGCCCCCGGACCACGCCGATGAGGTCGACCCGGCCGTGGCGCTGGTGGAGGTGCTCTGGGCAACGCCGCACTGGACCGACCTCGAGGAGGTCGAGGCCGCCTACCTGCTGGCTCGGGATCCGGTCCGCCGGGCGCTGCTCGACCTCCTGGCCCGCCGACGGGATCCAGCCGGGTTGTTGACTCTGCGCCACGTGCTCGGGGACCCCGGGTGGACGGACCATCTGCCGCTCCCCACACCGGGCCTGTTGAGCCAGGTCCTCGGCCACGCCGGTGTCGAGGACCTCGTTGCGATCCTTGGTGCGCTCCTGTTGCGTCCCGGTTGGGAGGCGCACGCCTCCGGGTTGCTCGCTCGGATGGCCCGGGAAGTGGGTCTGGGAGCGGGTGCGGTCGAGGAGCTCATCGAACTGCTCGAGCCGGCGCTCGACGCCACGGTCGAACACTGTGACGAGGCCATTGGCTGTCGCAATGGCGGCGAGGCGAGCGTCTGGCTCTGGCGCTCCCGTCACCGGGTCCGCCACGTTCTTGACGTGGTGGAGTCGATCGACTCACCAGCGGTCGAGTCGATGCTGACCCGGTCGCTCGGCTCGGCCGACCCCGTGGTCGGCGCCTGGGCCGTGGCCGCTCTCGCCGCCCGCGGCACCGACGTGCCGTGGGACCGTGTCTGGATGGCGGCCCACGAACCGGTGTCCCGTTCGGTGCTGATGGAGCGACTCGACTGCATCGGCCTCCTCGGATCGGTGTTCGACCGATCCGGTCGCAGTCGGGACGGCGTGATGCGAGCCGAGGCCGACCTGGTCGCATGGTTGTCCCGGCCCGGCGAGTTGGGCTGTCTGCCGTCGGAAGTCGAACACATCGCCTCCCGGGAGGTCCCGCTCGAATCCGGCCGGGCCGGTTTCCACCTGTTCCGGTTCCGGACCCGGGCGCCGCACTGGGCCTCGGCCCGCGGTTGGATGGTCGGTGCTGCAGGCCTCTACCGCAGTGACGGCACCGTCCCGACGGACCTGCCGCAGGTTGCGGTGACCCGGTACGACTGCGAGGACTCCGCCAGCACCGACGACCATCTGGACTCCATGGCGGCCGCTGCTGAGGGCGAGTGATCAGCGCAGCGTGACCAGCGGGAGATCGTGGACCGAGAGGAGTCCCGGTGCCGCCTCGCAGACCGCTGGGATGGCGTTGACGATCCGCCCAGCCGTCCCGACCAGTCCAGCGGTGTTGTGGTCACCGTCGTCGCCCATCATCTGCAGGTCGAGGGTGTAGTTGGGGTTGCCGCTGACGATGATGCGGTAACCCGAGTGGCCGACGGGCTGGGGCCAGTCCGGCGCCAGGGAGTCGTCGAGACGGGTCACGTGCTCCAGGACGACCACCGCCTCGCCGCCGACGAGCCCTTCGACCTCGAACCGCAGGGCCGCCGTGGTTCCGGCCTCCACGACGCCGAAACCCAGGTCGATCGTCTCGGGAGCCGGTCGACGCTCGTGGGACTCACGCAGTTCGTCGATCTCGACTCCGAGTCCCGCAGCGATCGTCCGCACGACGCCGCCCCAGGCGAAGCTCAGCACCCCGGGGATCAGCAGCAGCGGGGTGGCATCGAGCGGCTGACCGAAACCCATTGTCTCGAACAGCACCTGAGGTTGGGCGTAGGTGTTGTAGTTCACGATCTCCATGACCCGCAGCGAGTCGACGTACTCACACGTACCAGCGAGCACGAGCGGGAGCAGATCGTTGGCGAAGCCCGGATCGATCCCGGAGGTGAAGCACGAGGTCGCCCCGCCGGCGCACGCCTCCTCGAGCGGACGTCGCATCTCGGGATCGACGTGCGGCGGGTAGATGAGCGGAACCACCGACGACGACACGACGTTGATGCCGGCGGCGAGGAGTTGCGCCATGTCGGCAATGGCCTCACCCGGCCGGAGATCCGCAGTGGCGGTGTAGCAGACGCAGTCCGGACGGAGGGCCAGGATCTCCTCGACGTCGTTGGTGGCGGCAACACCGAGGGGTTCGATGCCGACGAGTTCACCTGCGTCACGGCCGACCTTGTCGGGACTGTGGACCCAGAGTCCAACCAGTTCGAGATGCGGATGGCGGGCGATCAGGCGCACGGCGTGGAGACCCACGTTGCCGGTGCTCCATTGGACGACTCGGTACGTCATGTTGGCCCCTTCGGTCCTGTGGTCGACCCGATGGCCGCCGGCCGGAGGCTACCCCCGAGCCCGGCGCCGGTGGTCGGTCCGGCGGCGGTGCGGGTGACAGGATGACCCGATGCGGCGACCGCTGACGCTTCTGGGCATGAGCGACGGCTTCTGTGAGAGTGTTCTCGGCGAGGGTCGGCTCGATCGGCTGCGTGAGGTGACCGAACTGCTCGACGACGAGCCGTTGTCGAGTTTCGAAGGGGAGCGGGCGCAACAGCTCCTCGCTCAAGCGGAGGTCCTCGTCGGCCACTGGGGTTGTCCGACGCTGACCGCCGAGGCGCTCGAGCTCGCTCCACACCTGCAGGCCTTCATCTACGCCGGCGGCACCGTCAAGTGGCAGGTCACCGATGCCGTCTGGGATCGTGGGATCCTGGTCACCTCGGCAGCCGCGGCCAACGCTGTTCCCGTGGCGGAGTTCACCCTGGCGACGATCATCTTCGCAGCCAAGTCAGCGTTCTCCTTCGCCGCTCTCGAGCGTGATCGGTCGTTGGCCGTGCCGCTGCCGCTGGACCGGATGGGCTTGGTCGGCCGCCGCATCGGACTGGTCGGTGCGTCCCATGTCGGTCGGCTCGTGATTGGTCTCCTCTCGCGTCACTCGGTGCAGGTGGCGATCGCCGACCCGTACCTGAGCGACTCCGAGGCCGCCCGGCTCGGAGTCCGGCACATGGACCTCGACGAGCTGTGTTCGTGGTGCGACGTCCTGAGCCTGCACGCCCCTGACATCGAGTCGACCCGCCGGATGATCGGTCCGACGCAACTGGCGTTGCTCCGCGACGGTGTAACCGTGATCAACACCGCCCGTGGCGCTCTGATCGACACCGCTGCCCTCGTTGCTGAGCTGCGCACTGGTCGCATCGCAGCGGTGCTCGACGTGACCGACCCGGAACCGCTCCCAGAGGATTCCGAGTTGCGTCACCTGCCGAACGTGTTCCTGACACCGCACATCGCAGGTGCGGTCGGCAGCGAACTGGTGCGGCTCGCTGACCTGGCGATCGACGAGGTGGCCCGCTACGCCGCCGGCGAGCCCGCCCGGTATCCGGTCCGACGAGAGGACCTGGATCGCATCGCATGAGTGACACCGGCGAGTTCGCCGTCGGGTTGTGCTCGGTCACGTTCCGCCAACTCGACCCAGCAACCGTCGTCGACTGCGCCGCTGCTGCCGGCATCGAGTCGCTCGAGTGGGGTGGTGACGTCCACGTGCCCGAAGGCGATGTGCGGGCCGCCCGCGTCGCAGCGACGCTCAGCGCCGATGCCGGACTGAATGTGGCGTCCTACGGCTCCTATCTGTTCCTCGACGAGCACCTCGAACGACGGCTCGGCGCCGTTCTCGACACGACGTGCGCCCTCGGGGCACCGGCGTTGCGTGTCTGGGCGCCGCCCGTCGGCGATGCCCGCAGCGATCACGAGTGGGCGCCGCTCGTCGATGCCGCCCGCCGCACCGTCGATGCGGCGGCAGGGGTCGGTGTGTCGGTCTACGTCGAGTTCCACGGGGGGACCGCCACCGCTGTGGCCACCGACGTCGTTCGCCTGCTCGCTGACGTCGAAGGCCTCTTCACCGGGTGGCAGGTCCCCTACTGGTCGCCGCAGTCCCGCTCCGCAGAGCTCACGGACCTGGCGTCCTTCGGCGATCGACTCCTCCACGTCGACGTCTACGTGTGGACCGACGACGGAGAACGCCTGGAGCTGGGTACGGCGGAAGAGGCGTGGTCGGAACGCCTGCGGGCTGCAGCAGGCGTCACCGGCGTTGCGCGATCCGCCGGCCTCGTACCAGCAGCGCTCCTCGAGTTCATCCCCGACGACGACCCATCGGCGCTCGAGGCGGAGGTGGCTGCGCTGCGCCGGTCCCTCGACCGGTGACGTCACCGCCAGCAAGCGGTGAGCACCTCTTCGTACAGCGTGAGCGTCCGAGCTGCGACGTCGGACCATCGGGTGTGGTCCCGTCGGGCCACCGCAGCGTTGCGGGCGGCTTCGAACGTGTCGTCATCGAGGGCGTCGAGGGCGGTCGCCACCTCCTCGGCCCGGTGACCGACGGTAATGGCGGCGTCGCCAAGGGATTCGTGCAGGTACCACCACGTCGAGCAGAGACCGGGAATCCCCGCGGCGATCGCATCGGCCACGGTCCCGGTGGCCTGCATCTCGCCGTCCGGATCGAACGGGAACGCCAGGGCGTCACAGGCCGACAGACGGAGTGCGTAGGTCGCCTCGTCGACCATCTGGTACGGCTCGGCCACGGCAATGCGTGGGTCCATGTGAGCTCCGGCCGGTTCGTGGCCGCCGGGAACTGACTCGAGTGACCGCTCGGACCAGCTGACCACGGAGATGTCGCCGCGACGGCTTCGCCGCACCCCCTCGAGGAACTCCTCGACGAGCTTCTCGGTGCGGGGAGCTCCGAGCAGTCCGATCCGAATGCGCGCCGGAGGAAGGTCGAGGGCGGCCTCGGCGGTCCTGCGGTCGACGAGCAGATCGGACCACAGCGAGGAGAAGTCGCCGTGGGGGAGGACCACGTGGCGAGCTCGTCCCCGTCCGTAACGGGCGGTGAAACGGTCCCGGCCGCCGTGGGTGTGGTGGATGACGGCGTCTGCGGCATCGGCCCAGAGTTGGTAGGCCGGTTCGTAGGCGCTCTGCGGTGTGCCGGTCGGGGTCGGCTCGTGCGGCGTGATGTTGTGAGCGGTCCACACCACCGGGATGCTGCGATCGGCGAGGTCGTTCACGATGGATCGATGGGCGTCGATGTCGTCGAACGCCAGCCACTCGGGCCAGTGGAGATGGAACAGGTCGACTGCCTGCGGGTCGACCGAGCGGTCACCGAGCGGACCCCACGGGCTTGCTGAGCCAGCGACGTGCCTGCCCATCGCTGCGGTCAGCGACCGGTCGTAGTGATGCCCGTGCGCTGTCGATGCGACACGCAACGCCGGGGTGACACGCATCGTGACCTGTGTACGGGTGCTCGGCTCGACGTCGAACTGGTGGACCAGCGACGCCTCCGACCAGAACGACCGCCACTCGGAGATGCCGTCGACGACCACGGTGTCGGCCCGGCCGGTCGTGCCCGGCCCTGCAGTCCACTCGACCACCAGCGGCCGGTCCCGCCGCTCCGGAATGCTCCACCACATGGCCGTCGGGCCGTCGTCGATCGACACGTCCCAGCTCACGCAGAGGCTGCGGCCCTCGGTCCACCACGAACCCGACACCGAGCCCGGCAGGCTGGCCGGTCCGTGTTCGACATCGAGGTCGGAGCCGCAACGGAGGCCATCCCATACCGCAACGACCCGACTGGACTCCCGATCGCTGCCCAAGCGATGTTCGACACGGATCGGTCGCCCCGACACGGTGTGCCGCTCATCGCCCACCGCCGCCACGGGGGCCCAGCATGCGAGTTCGGAGTCGACCGGCACCTCGTAGGTTCCCGGGGCCCGGGGTGCGGGGAGGTAGTCGCTCCGCGTGGCGCCGACGAACGGCACCACGAATGTCCCTGCGGGTCCGCACACGGACCACACCGAGGCGGTCCCCTCCTCGAGTCGAATCAGTTCCTCCCTGGGTTCGTCGAGCGCCGCATCGCTCACGGCCTCGATGTCGGCAGCGGGAACTGCGTCGTCGAGCACGTTCGCCGCCCACGCCAACTTGCCGTACAGGTCGAGGGTCAACTGCAGACGCCGGAACGGACCCCGGTAGCCGTACGGCGACCGGTTCCGGTGCGCATCGACCACGCCACCGGTGAACCACCCCGGGAGGTGACCCGCAGCCCGTCGACTCCGTGCCAACCAGCGCTCGGGGCTGTCACCTAGGCCCCGCTCGATGGCGGCGGCGGCGAGTTCGACGGTGAGCGCTGCGCCCAGGGAACCGGTGGACCGACCCCACGCCACGGCGGTGCCGTCGCTGGAGATGGTGCGCTCCACCAACTCGACCGCGGTTCGCAACCCGTCGACCCAGAGCGGCCCCAGACGGTCGGCGAGCGGTTCGGTGAACAGCCACACATCGGCGGTGTAGATGTCATAGCGCCCGATGCCGTGCACAGAGTCGTCGAGATGACGCCCGGGATTGACCGACAGGAGCGTTCGTACGCGTTCGGTGAGGTCGTCGACCGCAGCGGGGTCATCGATCAGTCCGAGGCGGAGCCGCGCGAGTTCACAACGCGCCAGAACTGCGGCGTAGTTTTGCGGGAGGATTCTCTCGTCGAGCAACGGAATCCACTCGCTCGAATCGCACGCCAGCGCCACCTGCGCCCGTGCGGCGTCGTCGAGGCGGGCGACCATCGAGTTGGCGTCCCACGGTCCCCACTCGAACAACGTCTCGGCGATCCGGTAGGAGAAGAACGTGTGGGTGCGGGCGCCGTCGACCCCGGTGAGCACCGTCTGGATTGCATCGTCGATCGCAACGTTCGCCACGTCCGTCACTCCGCCGGTGCGAAGGTGGCCCAGCGTGGTGAGCAGATCAGCGGCCACGTCCGGGCCGACTGCGTGGCCGGCGTAGACCCGGGGCAGGGCGAAACGAGGGGCGTGTCGGAGAGCGATCTCGGAGACGCCGGTGGTGACCAGACTCCGCAACCATGAGGCGAGACCGCTCGCTGACTGCGGTGGAGAGGTGTCGTGGTCCACAGTCGCCCCGGGTCGGTCGTAGCGGCGTTCCGGCGACGCAGGCCGGAGCAGCAACGGTAGCGGCCGGCGGACTCGACGATCCGCGGCCGGGCGTGAGGTCGTCGACTGGAGTAGAAACAGAGGGCACCGACCGACGTCACGGAGGACTAAATGCCCGAGCTGCAGCGTCCCGAATTCCTCAGCCGAGCCGCCGGGGAGGTCGACAGGCTCCGATCCGAGATCCGGAGCGGGGTCCGCAACACCGAGGAGGTGCTCGGCGACTACTGGGAGAACCTCCAGGAGCTGCTCGAGGAGCTCCTCGGCTGGGTCAGCGGCGAGGTCGAGCGTGTCAGCGCCCGGGGTGAGGAGCAGCGGAAGCAACTCGAGGCCCGGCTGCGTGACCTTGCGGGGTCCGCCGGTGACGTGGCCCAGCGCGCCGGAGGTGCGGTCGGGCTGACCACCAAGTCGTCAGTGGCCCCGGCCAAGGCCGCCGCCAAGCCGCCGGTGACAGGAGCGAACACCCCCGCAAAGAAGAGCCCGGCCAAGAAGAAGAGCCCGGCCAAGAGCGCCGCTGCCAAGAAGAAGAGCCCGGCCAAGAGTGCCGCTGCCAAGAAGAAGAGCCCGGCTAAGAAGAAGAGCCCGGCGCCCCCGGCCGAGTGAGCCGACGGGCTGCGTCGCAGCTCGGCTCGGCCTCGCTCAGCGGGAGATCTGCCGAACCCGACCGCTGGTCAGCTCGAACACTGCGTCTGCGTGCACGAGCTGATCGCGATGGTGGGTGATGATGAGCGTCGTCCGTCCGACTCGTTCGGCGAGAACCCGTTCGAGGAGCGCCTGCTCGCTGGGTGGGTCGAGGTGGGCGGTCGCCTCGTCGAGGATCAGGATGTCGGCGTCCCGGAGCAACGCCCGGGCCACCAGGAGTCGCTGACGTTCGCCACCGCTGAACCGGCTCCCGTTCTCACCCACCCGTTCGTGGAGCCCGTCGGGGAGTGAGACCACCAACTCGTCGATTCCGGCGACGTCGAGCACGTGGTGGAGTCGGTCGTCATCGGCGTCCGGGTCGGCGAGCAGAAGGTTGTCCCGCACGGTCGTGTCGAACAGGTGGTCGTGCTGAGCCACGAGTGCCACTCGGTTCCGTGATTCGGCTACCGCCACCCGGTGCAGTTCGACACCACCGAGTCGGATGCTCCCGTGGTCGTAGTCGCGGAACCGCACGAGCAGGTCGGCCAGGGTGGATTTTCCTGATCCGCTCGGGCCGGTGAGCACGGCGACCGTCCCTTCGGGAAGCCGGAGGTCCATACCGTCGAGCACCGCCGGTGCCTCCGGGGTGTAGGTGAACCGGAGGTCACTGATCTCCACCGCAGCGCCGACGGTCGGCATCGGGTCGTTTGCATCGACGACCAGAGGTTGTTGGTCGGTCAGGGCGAACACCCGGGCTGCTGCGGCGCGCGTTCGGCCGGCGTGCTCAGCGGCGAGCGTCACCGGGGCCACGGCCTCCACTGCTGCCAGAGCGACCAGCGGGAGGACTGCGAGCAGTACGCCGTCGAGTCGACCCCGCTCGACGAGCGCCGCTCCGAGTGCGAGCGCAGCGGCGGCGCTCAGGATTCCGAGTCCTCCGAGCGCAGCCACGACCCAACTCCGAGCGGCCGACGCTTGTTGCTCAGCGGTCCCGAGTTGGGCATCGAGTCGTTCCACCTCCTCGACGAAGGGTGCAGTGGCGCCGGCGACGCACAGTTCATCGATCCCGGCGAGGTGTTCTGCGAGTTCGGCTCGGAGCTCGGAACGCCGGGCGATCACCGCCTCGGCTGGTGCCCGTCCCCAGCGCTGCGCCGCCACCGGAACCGCCACTCCCGCAGCCACGAGACACAGTGCGAGAAGTGCAGCGGCGGCGGGATCCAGCCGACCGAGGATCCCGACGGCCAGCGCTGCGGTCACTCCGGCTGCGAGCGGTGGAACGACCACCCGCAGGTAGAACTCCTGGAGTTCGTCGACATCGTCGGCGAACCGTGCCAACACGTCACCGCGTCGGTGGTGCTCGAGCGCCGCCGGACCGAGCGGTGCGATCGAGTCGAAGCACCACGTCCGGATCCGGGTGGTGATCCGGAAGGTGCCGAGGTGCCCGACGTACCGTTCGCCGTAGCGGGCGGTGGCGCGCAGTGCGGCGAACAGCCGGACGAACGTGATGGCCACGCCCAGCGTGGTGGCTGCGGTGGCCAGCTCGGAGCGGGAGATGAGGTAGGCGGCCGAGGCCACCAACGCCACTCCCGAGGTGGTCGTGACCACGGCGAAGGCCACCGCCACCCCGATCCATCGGCGCTCCGGGCCGATGATCGTGAGCAGACGGCGCATCACGAGTTGGCCGCCGTCGGTTCGGCGGAGGTACCCGTGGCCCATCCGGCGGATGCACCCAGTCGCCCGTCGCGATGGTGTTCGACGAGTCGCCGGTAGGTGGCGCATCGCTCGAGCAGTTCGTCGTGCGTGCCGGAGCCGACGATCCGGCCGCCATCGAGCACGACGATCCGATCGGCCAGGCGGGCGGTGCGTAGTCGGTGCGCCACGACGACGGCGGTGCGATCTGCGAGCAGGGCCCCGGCAGCGGTGATCACGGCGTCCTCGGTGTCGGTGTCGAGGTGTGCGGTGAATTCGTCGAGCACCACGAGTGGGGCGTTGCGCAACCACGCCCGGGCAATGGCGAGTCGCTG
Organism: Actinomycetota bacterium; assembly: GCA_016870275.1. GTDB lineage: Bacteria > Actinomycetota > Acidimicrobiia > Acidimicrobiales > Microtrichaceae > SXMI01. Next base: position 3,951 of record VGBZ01000029.1, on the reverse strand, counting down.
GCGTTGACCCCCACTGAGGTTGGCGCCGTCCTCGCTGAGTTCGCTGTGTTCACCGCCAGGGAGGGACTCCACGAACGATTCGGCTCCGCTGGCGCGAAGCGCCCGACGAACCTCGTCGTCACCGGCGTCGGGTAGGCCGAGGCGGACATTGTCGGCCACGGTCCCAGCAACGATGGTCGGCGACTGCGGAACCCACGCCACCTCTCGGCGCCAGTTCTCAAGGTCGAGGTCGCAGAGATCCACCCCGGCGGCACTGACCGAGCCGCTGTCCGGCCGCAGGAGTCCGAGGATCAACTCCAACACGGTGGTCTTCCCAGCGCCGCTCGGTCCGACGAGCGCCACGGTCTCGCCGGGGTCGATGCGCAGCGTCACATCGTTGAGAGCCGGGCGTTGGAGTCCGCTCCGCTCGACAGTCACCGAGTCGAGGACCAGCGGCGCCACGCCGACCGGTGGCCGCCCCGGTACGACGGGTGGCTGGTCGGTCAGCCAACGGGCCAGTCGGGGCCACGCCGCCTGAGCGGACTGACCGGCGTGGTACTCGAGCGCCAGCCGTCGTAGTGGCATGAAGAACTCGGGCACCAGCACCAGCACCGTGAGGCCGACTCCGAAGGGCAGCCCGCTGCCGATCATGCGAAAGCTGATCGTGACCGCCACGAGCGCTGTCGCTGCAGTTGCTGCCCACTCGAGCACAAGCGACGTCTGGAACGCCGTTCGGAGGACCTCCATCGTGGTGGCACCGTGTCGTCGACTCACCTCCTCGATGCGACCGCCCGCGTCGGATGCTCGGTTGCAGGCGCTGAGTGCCCCGAGGCCGCGGAGCAGGTCGAGGAAGAACCCGTTCAGCCAGGACAGCTCCAGTAGACGGACCTCGGTGAGCTCACGGGTGCGCTGCCCGATCACTGCGAGCAGGAACACGAGCATGGGGCCGGCGAAGATCAGCACGAGTGAACTGATCGGGTCGAGCAGGACGACTGCGACGAACACGATTGCCGGGCCGATCACTGCGAGCACGACGCTCGGGCGGAACTTCGTCACATAGTCGTCGATGGCGTCAACGGCATCGCTGAGGTCTCCGAGCAGTTCACCAGACGATGGTCGTTGATCGGTTCCGAGTCGTCGCACCGGTCGCACGATGGCTTCGAGGACATCGCGGCGAACCCGACGGCGAATGCGGTCGGCGGCGGTGGCCGAGCCGTGAGCCGCGAGTCGCTGGGCGAGCACTCGCAGCGAAGCGAGGACGACGATGGCCGTCAGCGCCCACCCGATGTCACTGAGCGAGCGGCCGCCCACGAATACGTCGTCGATCGAGCGGGCGAGCAGGACGAGGGCGCTGAGCAGCGCCACGAGAGACGCCACCTCGGCGCAGGTCGATCGCACCAGCGGCCCTCTGGCGTCGGGTTCGACGGTGGCGATCGCTCGGAGCGTCGTGCGGGGGTTGCTCACCTCGGCTGGCTCAGTAGCTGTCCTCGTCGAGCTGCACCCGACCGCGAAAGAAGTAGTAGACGCCGGCGGTGTAGAGCAGCACGAACGGCATGCCGACAACGGCGACCACCAACATGACCGTCAGCGTCGCCTGTTCGGATGCGGCGTTGTAGATGGTGAGGCTGTTGGCGGCGTCGTTCGACGCGGGGAGCATGACCGGGTAGAGCGCAGCGGCGACGCTGGCCATGAGCAGGCCGATCATCGTTGCCGACGCCACAAAGGCGCGACCGTGTGCGCCGGCAGCGATCGACCGCCACGCCACCAGCACCGCAACGAACGCTGCCGCCGGGAACACTGCGGTCCACGGCCGGTCCCGGAAGTTCTGGGCGAAGTCCTCGGGGAGGAACAGCGTCCAGACGATCACGGCGGTCATCACGACGAAGAAGGCCGCCATCAGGCGTGGGACGAGCCGCTCCACCCGTTCGAGCAGTTCGTCGGAGAGCTTCATGGTCAGGTAGATCCCCCCGTGCAGCGCCAGCATCAGCACGGAGGCCACGCCCAGCAGCAGAGCATACGGCGACAGGAGCCCGAAGAAGTCGACCGTCAGGTTGCCCTGATCGTCGATCGGCACACCACGCAGGATGTTGCCGAGGGCCACGCCGAGCAGGAACGCAATCCCCGCGGATGAGATCGTGAAGAACCAGTCCCACGTGGAGCGCCAACGGGCACTCGGGCGTTTCGAGCGGAACTCGATGGCCACCGCCCGCATGATCAGCACCAGCAGCACCGCCATGAGGGCCAGGTAGAAGCCGGAGAACAACGATGCGTAGACGAACGGGAACGCAGCGAAGAGCGCACCGCCTCCGAGCACGAGCCACACCTCGTTGCCATCCCACACCGGCCCGATGCTGTTGAGCAGCACACGCTTGTCGTGATCGGAGCGCCCGATGATCGGCGAGAGCATCCCGACACCGAGATCGAAGCCGTCCAGGATCACGTAGCCGGCGATGATCACGACGTAGAGGACGAACCAGAGTTGGTTGAGCCACATCGTTCAGCCCACCCGACTCGATGCTCGCGGCTTGCGGGCGAAGATCTCCCCGAAGGAGTCCGGGAGCGACTCGATCTTCTCGGCGTCGGGAGGATCCGGCGGCCCCGCTTGGATCTTCTGGTTGAGCAGCCAGAAGAACACGACGAGGAGCACCGAGTAGACGATGACGAACCCCGTCAGTGAGATGGCGACGGTCGTCATCGACAGGTTGGGCGAGGCGGCGTCAGCGGTGCGCAGCTGATCCCAGACGATCCACGGCTGACGGCCGAACTCTGCGGTCCACCAACCGGCGATGATCGCTGCGAAGACGAGCCCCACGTTCACCACGAGGATCCGCAGGACCAGCTTGGAGGTGAACAGCTTGCGCCGCCACGCCATGAACGCCACCAAGGCGCTGACCCCGACGAACAGCATCCCGAGGTCGATCATGGCGTGGTACACCTGGAACACGAGGTTGATGTTCGGGTACTCGTCGTCCGGGAATGCGTTGAGGCCCTGAATCTCGGTGTCTGGTGTGAACCCCACCAGAATGCTCAACATGCAGGGGATGGAGACACCGGAGGTCGTCTCGTTCGCCGTGTCGACCCACCCGAACAGGTAGAGCGGCGCACAGTCCCTTGTCTCCCACAGCCCCTCCATGGAGGCCAGCTTGACCGGCTGCTCCTTGGCGACGACCGTCGCCTGTTGAGCGCCGAACACGGAGACCTGCAGGACCGCGAGCACGCAGAAGATCGGCAACGACACGCGCATCATCGTCTTGGCGATCTCGACGTGACGTTGTTTGAGGAGGTACCAGGCGCTCACGCTGGCGACCATGGCTGCGCCGAGCATCCAGCTGGCGACGATCACGTGCAACAGACGCGGGATGAATGACGGCGTGAACACGACTTCCGAGAAGTTGGTCATCACCGCCATGGGGCCGTTGGGGCCCTGGGTGATCTCGTAGCCCCGGGGGGTCTGCATCCACGAGTTGGCCATGATGATCCAGGTGGCGCTGAAGTGGGCGCCGATCACGACCATCGACGTGGCGAACAGCCACATCTTGTTGCCCAAGCGAGAGCTCCCGAAGAGCATCAGCCCGAGGAAGCCGCCTTCGAGCATGAATGCGAAGATCCCCTCAGCGGCGAGCAGGCTCCCGAAGACATTGCCGACGTAACGGGAGTACACGGACCAATTGGTGCCGAACTCGAACTCCATGACGATCCCGGTCGCCACACCCATGGCGAAGATGAGTCCGTAGATCCGCACCCAGAACATCGACAGCTGGCGCCACTTCGGGTCCTTGGTCCGCACCGACTGGATGCCGAAGATCATCAACATCAGTCCGACGCCGAGCGACAACGGCGGGAAGATGAAGTGGAAGCTCGCCGTGAGCCCGAACTGGATCCGGTCCAGAATCACGTCCCTCAAGGGTGCTTGTCCTTCCGTTGCGGCCATCAGGTCGAACGTGCGGAGATGCAGCCCGTCCTGCTACTGAG
>VGBZ01000028.1 GCA_016870275.1 Actinomycetota bacterium | reverse complement strand
AGTACCGCAGCTGTCGGGACGGTGCCGGTCGGGACGGTGTCGGTGGGGACGGTGTCGGTCGGGACGGTGTCGGTCGGGACGGTGTCGGTCGGGACGGTGTCGGTCGGGACGGTGTCGGTGGGGACGGTGTCGGTGGGGACGCAGGGCGGGTTGCTGTCGGCGGCGATCGGTGCGGTCGAGCCGATCGGACCGGGTGTGAGCGCCAAGAGGGCCTGGGCGGTGCTGCGCCGGAACTGGTCACGAGCGGGTGCGGCGATGCCATTTCCCGCCGAGGTCTGGGCCGCCACGCTGAAGGCGATGGCTCCGACGCTCGTACTGCCGCCGGCACAGGTCAGCTGCCGGTCGACGATCCACGATCGGCCTCGATCGGCAGCAGGGAGCCGGCCACCGGCCCGGGCGGTAGCAGCGGCGAGACCGGTGCTGTTGGCGTTCGCAGTGGCACCGGGTCCGGAGCTCGACCACGCTCCGTCAACCCGTTGGACCGACTCGAGCCAGTCCAGCGCCGAGGCCACGGCTGGATCCGGATCGCCGATGCCGTCCCGCCCGTTCTCGAGCAACGCCACGACGGCCAGTGCTGTGGTGTCGACGTCGGCGGCGGCATCGGTGCTGCAGTTGCGGCCGCCAGTGAGGAACAGTCGGAATCCACCCCCCGGGCACTGCTGCGCCCGAAGGTACGCAACGACGTCTGCGGGGGCAGAACCCGTCCGGGCGAGGGCCAGCACGCCGAATGCCTGGGTGAAGGCGTTCGAACGGTCGCTGAGCGCCGGCGTGCTGGTCGGTGGGCGGTCGCGCAGCCGGCCATCGTCGATGGCCCCGGGTTCATCGACGGCTCGTCCCTGCAGCGATGCCACGAGATCCTCTCCCGCTACCGAGCGTGGATCGTTGCCGGTGGCGGTCGCAACCAGGATCAATTTGGCGGTTGCGCCAGCGAGGACCTGACCCGGTCCCACCGGTCGCGTCGTCGCAGCTGGGTCGTCGAGCAGTCGGCGGGCGAGTCGCTCGGAGGCCCCGGGTTGTCGGCCTGCAGCAGCGAGTGCCAGCACGGCGTCGGCCGCCAGTCCGGGATCGGGTACCCCTCCGGTGGTGAGGGTGTCGTTGCTCACCTCGCCCGCAAGCCACGCCGCCGCTCGGTCGGCGGCCTCGGTCGGCGTGGGTGGTCCCGGTTCGACAGCGCCGGCGTCGGTGTGCCCGAACGGGGTCAATCCGTTGGGCAGGAAGCTGGCCAGGAGGACCGTAGCGACGACGAGCAGCACTGCCGTCCACCTGGCCACCGATGTGGTGGCGGGCGCGCGTCGGGAAGCGGTGCGGGGCACCAGATCATCCCACCTGGTGTGCGGGCTCTGGTCAACCTCGGCCATTGGGTGCATGAGCGACCCAGCTACCATCGCCACGTGAACATCAAGCAGGTGGCACTGCGACTCGGAGTCCACTACACCACGGCCTACCGCTGGGTGCGCACCCATCAACTCGAAGCCGATCGGACGTCGACCGGCTGGGAGGTGAGCGAGTCACAGCTCCGCCGGTTCGAGGTCTCACGGCGGAGCGACCGGCCGACTCGGCGGCGCCGGGTGGACTGGGCGGAACGAATGCGACCGGCGCTCGAGCGTGGCGACGAGGTGGCGGCGTGGCGAGTGCTCGAGGACGCCCTCCGCTCGGGCCTGGATCCCGAGGCGTGCTATCTCGACGTACTCGTGGTGGCTCTCCAGTCGCTCCCGCCTGACGGCGACCCCGTGGACGGATACCTCGCAGCGACGGTCGCAGAGCGGATCGTGGCACGGCTCGGCGCCCGGTTCCGACGGCCCGGTCGAACCCGGGGAACCGTGGTGGTCGCCACACCACAGGGGGAGCAGCACTCGCTGTCGACGTCCATCCTCGCCGACCTCGTGCGCCTCCGCGGAGCGGCCTGCGTCGAGCTCGGAGCGGAGGTGCCTCCCGACGTGGTCCTCGCTGCTGCGCGTGCAGCCCGATCGCTCCGACTCGTCGCGCTCGGTGTGAGCGGTGCGGTTCCGCTCGATGGTGTGGCTGCGACCACCGCACTCCTCCACGAACGGATCCCGGGAGTGATGGTCCTCGTGGGTGGCCCGGGGGTGCTCAACGATCACGTGGCCGAGTTAATCGGAGCCGATCGCTGGGCGTCGGACCTGCGGGGCGCGGTGACGGTGATCGACGAGGCCCTGCTCACCGAGTCGAGCGGACGCACGCCGTCCCCTGGCGAACGCGTCTGAGCACCGTGCGGTCGATCAGCTGACGACGTCGATGCCGCTGCGGTTGCGGATTCACCACGTCGGCGGCGAATCGCAGAGAGGACGTCAGCCCTCAGTCGGCCCAGGTGCCGGCCATCGACGGGAAGTCACCGCTGATACCGACCTGCTCGAAGTAGCCCGCTTCCATTGCTTCGAGCAGATCCCCACCCGGCCCACCCTTCGTCACGGCCGAACCGGTCGGAACCGCCGTCGTCGGCGGTGGGGTGAACTCGTGAGCGGTTCGGTCGGGCTGTGCACCGGGCCACAGCGCCTGCGGTGTGCCGTTGCACAGCGGGGTCGGTTGACGAAGCGGTAGCGAGTCGAGCTCGAAGAGATCGGCGTCCGGATCGGTGAGGGCGAGTGATGCACCGATGTTGTTCGCCGCCCGATCCCGCGGCGTCAGCCACCAGCCTTCGCCGGCAGGGCCTTCTGGCGGGGCTCCGAGGAACCGCCACTCGATGAATCGCAGGATCGAGGTGTGGTCGTAGGTCCGGTGGTCGACGAAGCCCGGTCGGGCGAACGGGGACGCCATGATGGTGGGTACCCGGAACCCGGCCTGCCCGAAGTTGTCCTCGTCGTTGCCGGAGGCGAGCAGATCGGGCAGCACCGGCGGCGGCACGTGGTCGAAGAACCCGCCCCACTCGTCATAGGTGACGATGAACACGCCACGCTCCCAGCACGGGGATTCCACGAAGGCGCGGAACACGTCACGCAGAAACCGCTGTCCGGCTCCCGGATCGCAGTGAGGATGGTCGTCGGCCTGCCACCAGGGGAGGAACGGCGGGTCGACATGCACCACGTTCGGCAGCCTTCCGGCGGCACAGTCGGCGAAGTAGTGGTCGATCCCGGCGGTGTGTTGGGCCATGCGAGGGCCCCAGAACGCAATGCTCGGCAGGTCGGAGAAGTAGGACCGACATGGCACGCCAGCGACCCGGAGGCGGTCCCAGATGGTGTCCCACTGGTGGCCGAGCTCCTCGAGGGGGATGTAGTTGTTCTTGTATCCACCGGACTGCGCCGAGTGCAGGTAGCGCCGGTTGGGCTGCGTCGCTGCGAGCATCGAGCAGTGATAGCGGTCGAAGGTGGTGAAGCGCCGGGCGAGACGCGACATGAACGGCAGGTCGTCGGCCTCGTGGTACCCGAGTGCGTAGTCGTCGTTGTTCGAGCCTTCGCCGATGAAGCCGCGATCACGCTGGGCACGCCCCGAGCCCCAACTGTGGCCGGGATCGGCGAACCCGCAGCCCCGGTAGCCGTAAGGCTCTGGTCCTCCCGCCAGCGAGTGGGTCCGATGCTCGATGCCGGCGCCGTCGAGGAAGCCCTGATCAACGGAGGCGTCGATGGAGAAATCGGTACCCCACAGGGTGCGGCCGCGTTCGAGATAGCCCTCGTCGCCACCGAGCCACCCGAGGTAGTGGTCGAAGGACCGGTTCTCGAGCATGACGAACACGATGTGGTCGATCGGTGAGGAGCTCGCCGGGAGATCCAGCATCGAGCCGGTTGGGGTGCGGGTCGGGAAGTACTCGCCGCCGATGCCGAGCGCTGCTGGGACGCAGGACGACAGAGCGCCACCGACTGCTATTCCACTGCCGACCATTGCGCCGAGCCGAAGGAATCCTCGCCTGTCCAAGGTGCATCTCCACTCGCTCGCCCGAGATCCCAGATGCATTCTCGCTGCCCCGGTCGAACTGTCAAGCCCTCAGGCCGGGCGTCCGGACCTGAGTTGTCGCTGGAATCGGCCCCGTCGGATTGCCGGTATGCTCCGGCGGAGATTCGATGAGGGTCAGGCCGTGGACGGAAACACCGTGAGAATGGTCGTCAGTGATGTCGACGGGACGCTCGTGGATGCAGAGCGCACGCTTCGACCGACGACGATCGCAGCCGCAGCGAAGCTCCATGACGCCGGCGTGCTCCTGGCGCTCCAGAGCAGTCGTCCTCCTCTCGGGATGGCCATGTTCGTCGCGCCCCTCGGCCTCACCGCTCCGCTCGTCGGCTTCAACGGCGCCATGACCGTGACCCCCGATCAGCAGCCTCTCGCCGAGGTCCCGATCTCAGCCGAGGCGGCCAGCGTCGTGCTCTCGACGCTCGCCGAGGCGTCGGTGAGCATCTGGGCCTTCGAGGGTTCTCGCTGGCTGGTCGCTGATCGTGACGGCCCGCGGGTCCAACATCACGCAGCCGATGTCCGCTATCAGCCGGAGTTGGTCGACGACGTCGCCGCTGCAGTCGCCGGCCTGAGCGTCACCAAGATCGTCGGTGTCAGCGACGACCACGATGCCGTTGCCCACGCCGAGGCGCTCCTGCACGCAGCGTGTGGGGCTCAGGTGTCCGCCACCCGAAGTCAGCCGTGTTACCTCGACGTGACCGATGCCCGGGCCGACAAGGGGGCGGGGCTGCTGTCGCTGTGCGACCTGCTCGATGTTCCTGCCGAGGCCGTGCTGGCGATCGGTGACGGCGCCAACGACACGGCGATGTTCTCCGCTGCTGGAATCGGCGTGGCCATGGGCAACGCCAGGCCTGAGGTCCGGGCGGCAGCCGACGTCGTGACCGGAGCGAACACCGCCGACGGTTGGGCCGATGCCATCAACGACCTCGTACTCGCCCCAATGCACACCTGACCACACCGCCGGCGGCGTGATCACACGCCCCGGTCGCCCGACAAAGGAACTGCCATGACCACACCGAACGAACACACGCAGCGTCTGCACGACATGGGTCAGAGCCTGTGGATCGACAACATCACCCGAACCTTGCTCGACGATGGGACGATCGAGCGGTACATCGACGAGTACTCGGTCACCGGGCTCACCTCCAACCCCTCAATCTTCGACAAGGCGATCGGCACTGGCGCATACGACGACGTGATTGCCGCAGCGTCGGCCGACGCCAGTGACGAGGACATCTTCTTCGCCCTGGCGATCGAGGACCTGCAACGAGCAGCAGACCTGTTCGCGCCGATCAACGAACGGACAGACGGCGTCGACGGTTGGGTCTCACTCGAGGTCTCCCCGGAACTCGCCTACGACACCGACGCCACCGTGGCTGCGGCACTCGACCTGCACCGTCGGGCGGGCCGGGACAACCTCTTCATCAAGATCCCCGGGACCCCTGAGGGCCTGCCGGCGATCACCAAGGCGATCGCCGCCGGGGTGCCGGTCAACGTCACGCTCCTGTTCGACGCCGATCAGTACCGCGCCGCAGCCGACGCGTTCCTCGACGGGGTCGAGCAACGGATCTCCAATGGGGAGGATCCGGCAGTGGATTCGGTGGCGTCGGTGTTCATGTCTCGCTGGGACACGGCGGTGTCGGGGCAGGTCGGCGACGACCTCCGGAACACGCTCGGCATCAGCGTCGGTCTGGATGTCTACCGGGCGTATCGGGAACTGCAGGACTCCGAGCGGTGGCAGCGACTCTCCGGCCAGGGAGCCCGCTTGCAGCGGCTGTTGTGGGCCAGCACCAGTTCCAAGGACCCGTCCGCTCCGGACACGCTGTACGTGAGCGGCCTCGCTGCGCCGCTGACGGTCAACACCATGCCTGACGTCACGCTCCTCGCCTTTGCGGACCACGGGTCACCCGGGGAACCGCTCCCGGCCGACGGAGGCGACGTGGACGAGCGGTTGGCGGCCTTCGAGGCGGCTGGCGTCGACGTGGTGGCGCTCGCCGGCAAGCTCCAGAGCGATGGAGCGGAGGCCTTCGTGGCGTCGTGGCGTGAACTCATCGATCGGATCCGTTCCCAGCGCCAGGCAGTGTCCTGAGCCGGATGAGCCCTTTACGACAGCCCAGATGAGCCCTGGACGACAGCCCAGATGAGCAAGGAGCAGGAGCGTGACTGACCGTGCCGACCCGCCGAGCCCGATCCCACCGATGAACCTGCCCGAGTGGCAGGCGCTGGTGGAGCACCGGGCCGCCCTCACCGGGTTCGACATCGCCGAGGCGTTTGCCGCTGACGCCGGTCGGCTGGCGAGCATGTCGGTTGATGCCGAGGGGCTCCACGCCGACCTCTCCAAGCACCTCGCCACGCCGGAGACCCTCGACCTGCTCGTGGCACTCGCCGCGGCGAGCGGACTGAGCGATCGGATCGAGGCGATGTTCTCCGGTGAGCACATCAACGTGACCGAGGACCGATCCGTGCTCCACGTGGCGCTGCGGATGCCTCGGGACGCACGACTTGTCGTGGATGGAGTCGATGTGGTCGCCGAGGTCCACTCCGTCCTCGACCGCATGGGCGTCTTCGCCGAGTCGGTCCGCTCAGGGGCGTGGCTCGGGGCCACGGGGCAGCCCATACGCAACATCGTCAACATCGGGATCGGTGGTTCCGACCTGGGCCCGGTGATGGCGTACCGCGCTCTGCGTCACGTCAGCGATCGGAACCTCAACTTCCGTTTCGTCTCCAACGTCGACGGAACCGACTTCGTCGAAGCGACGCGTGACATCGATCCCGCAGAGACGCTGTTCATCGTCTGCTCCAAGACCTTCACCACGCTCGAGACCATGACCAATGCCCGCTCGGCCCGCGACTGGATCGTCGAGGGGCTCGGGTCCGAGGAGGCTGTCGAGCGCCACTTCGTGGCGGTGTCGACCAACGCAACGGGAGTGGCCGACTTCGGTATCGACACTGCGAACATGTTCGGGTTCTGGGACTGGGTCGGTGGTCGCTACTCGATGGACTCGGCGATCGGCCTGTCGACCATGGTGGCGATCGGCCCGGAGGCGTTCGCCGATCTGCTCGCCGGGTTCCACGCAATCGACGAGCACTTCCGGACCACTCCCATCCGAGAGAACCTGCCGGCCCTCATGGGGCTCCTCGCCCTGTGGTACCGGAACTTCTGGGGCTGCCAGACCATTGCGGTCCTGCCCTACGAGCAGTACCTCGAACGCTTTCCGGCGTACTTGCAGCAACTGACGATGGAGTCCAACGGCAAGCACGTCACGCTCTCGGGGGATCATGTCGAGGTCGACACGGGTGCCATCTACTGGGGGGAGCCCGGAACCAACGGACAGCACAGCTTCTACCAATTGATCCACCAGGGCACGTCGATCGTTCCGGTCGACTTCATCTGCTTCGCCCGGACGCCCAACCCACTCGGCGACCATCACGACCTGTTGTCGGCGAACGTCTTCGCTCAGGCGCAGGCTCTGGCATTCGGTCGCAGCGCCGAGGAGGTTGCAGCTGACGGCACTGCGGCGGCAGTCGTGGCCGCGAAGGTGATGGAGGGGAATCGCCCGAGCACGACGATCCTCACTGACGAGATCTCTCCGTTCCGGCTCGGCACGCTGGTGGCGCTCTACGAGCACTCGGTGTTCACCCAGGGTGTGGTGTGGGGCATCGACTCCTTCGACCAGTGGGGCGTGGAGCTCGGCAAGGTTCTCGCCGCCCGGATCGCTCCGCAGCTGCTGAGCGACACCGACCCCGACCTGGACCACGATCCGTCGACGAACGACCTGATCCGCCGTTACCGTGCGCTGTCCTGATCCGACGCCACCGACTGGTGGACGTCGCCGTATTCCGCCCAACCCGACCAGCTCGACCGAAGGACCAACATGACAACTGAGCACCCCATGCAACTCGGAATGATCGGACTCGGCCGGATGGGCGCCAACCTCGTCCGGCGACTCCAACACGACGGACACTCCTGCGTGGTCTACGACGTCTCGCCGGATGCGGTGGCTGCGCTGGTCGATGAGGGAGCCACCGGAGCGGCGAGCCTCGAGGAGTTCGTCGCTGCGCTGACCCCGCCCCGGGCTGTCTGGATCATGGTGCCTGCCGGCTACGTGCAGTCGACCCTCGACCAACTGACCGGACTGCTCCAGCCCGACGATGTGGTGATCGACGGTGGGAACTCCTACTACCGGGACGATGTGGACCGGGCCGAGGCGCTGCGTCCGACGGGGATCCACTACGTCGACTGCGGGACGAGCGGTGGGGTGTGGGGCCTCGATCGTGGTTACTGCCTGATGATCGGCGGCGAGGACGGACCGGTCGAACGCCTCGCTCCCATCTGGAGCACGATCGCCCCCGGCGAGGGCAGTGCCGAGCCGACGCCGGGCCGCAACCGTCCGGAGGGGACCGCACAGGACGGTTGGCTCCACTGCGGTCCGAGTGGAGCCGGCCACTTCGTGAAGATGGTCCACAACGGAATCGAATACGGGATGATGGCGGCAATCGCCGAGGGTCTCGACATCATCGCCAATGCCGACGTCGGACGACGGGATCACGCCGTCGACGCAGAGACCACCCCGCTGCGAGATCCTCAGTACTACCAGTTCGACATCGACGTGGCCGAGGTCGCCGAGGTCTGGCGTCGGGGGTCGGTGATCGGCTCCTGGCTCGTCGACCTAACCGCATCGGCTCTGGCCAGGTCCTCCGATCTCGGCGACTTCGAGGGCCGGGTCTCGGACTCGGGTGAGGGTCGTTGGACGGTGCTCGCTGCGATCGACGAGGGTGTGCCGGCGTCGGTGATCAGCACCGCTCTCAACGAGCGGTTCGAGTCTCGTGACCTCGGTGTGTTCCGCAACCGAGTGCTGTCGGCCATGCGTAGCGAATTCGGTGGGCACGACGAGCGGAAGGCCTGAGCGCGTTGCAACACCACCTCGAGGTGTTCGAGGGCAGGGAGGACCTCGCCCGGGCGGCTGCAGAGTTCGTGGCAGAGCGTGCCAGGGCGGCGACCGACTCCGGCGGAAGTTTCGTTCTGGCGGTGAGCGGCGGTCGCACGCCGTGGGTGATGTTCGACCACCTCGTCGAACTCGACCTTCCGTGGGAGCGGACCGTGATCTTCCAGGTCGATGAACGCTGCGCCCCCATCGACGATCCCGACCGCAACCTCGCTAACCTGCTTGCTGCGCTCGGTGACGTTCCTGTCGATGTCCGGCCGATGCCCGTGGAGGCCGACGACCTCGACGCTGCTGCGAGCCGCTACGGGGCGTCGCTTCCGACCCTGTTCGATCTGGTCCACCTGGGCCTGGGCCCCGATGGCCACACGGCGTCGCTGGTGCCCGGTGATCCGGTACTCGACGTGACCGACCGACTCGTGGCTCCGACCGGCGGCCTCTACCAGGGCCGTCGCCGCATGACCCTCACCTTCCCGGCGCTGACCCGGGCCCGTCAGCTCCTCTGGCTGGTGGAGGGAGCCGAGAAGCGGGAACCACTCGAGGCGCTCCTCGCCGGTGACCGATCCATTCCGGCGGGCCGGGTGCACGCCGATGCATCGCTCATCCTTGCGGACAGCGCAGCTGCGGCGGGTAGTATATGAGCATGCAGGACGACGAGAAGCGCCTCGCAGCGCAAGCGGCCGCAGAGGTGGTCGTCGGTGGAATGACGGTCGGGCTCGGAACCGGTTCGACCGTGGCCCACCTACTCGATGCGCTCGCCGCTCGTTCACTCGACATCCGCTGTGTGTCGACCTCCACCGCCACAGAGGAATCGGCGCGTCGCCTCGGGATCCGCACCGAGTCCTTCGACCGGGTCGACCGCTTCGACATCGCCATCGACGGCGCCGATCAGGTGGCTCCCGACTTCTGGTTGGTCAAGGGCGGTGGAGCTGCGCACACACGGGAGAAGATCGTCGCAGCGAGTGCTGATCGTTTCGTCGTGATCGTCGATGGCTCCAAGATCGTCGATGCCATCACTGCACCGATTCCGATCGAGCTCCTCGACTACGGACTCGAATCCACCCTGCGCCGCCTTGCGGCGCACCTCGATGGACCAGTCGTGCGTCGAGACGTTCCCGTGAGTCCCGATGGTGGAGTGATCGTGGACTTCCTGGGCTCGGTGGACCGTCCCGGAGACCTCGCCTCGGCGATCTCGGCCACGCCCGGAGTGGTTGAGCACGGACTCTTCGGGCCCGAGTTGGTCAGTGCGGTGGTCGTGGCGAACGGCGCGGATGTGCGCTGGCTCGACGCCACCGGCTGAGCACCTCGGCGTATCGCGACGTCACTTCGTACCGGCCGACGGCTACCCTCACCCCGCGTGTCGAGTAACTCGGGAGCGGGCGGTTCGAGCGGGAGTTCTCCGACTGTGATCGCCGCTCGCCGACGTGTCGCCGTGACGGCGCTGCTCGCAGCGTTGATCGTGGCGCCCGGATGCCTACGGGCAGAGTACGGCTACGAGATCTCCGCGAACGGGGGCGGGCGCATCGAGCTGCAGATCCGCTTCCAGGAGGAACTGATCCGCACGCTCGAACAGGTCGGCCTGGGTGATGTCGTGCGCGGCGACGTCGGAATCGTCGAGGAACAACTCGATCGACTTCCCGCTGAGTGGCGTGACCGGGTGGAGGTCGAGTCGGTCGACGACGGCGCCGGGATCGATGTCCGGGTGAGGTTCGACGACCTCGAACAGCTCGAGGAGCTCCGGGCGCTCGGCGATGTCGGGATCCCGGTGGTGACACGGAACGGCGAGGTATGGCGGGCCGAGATCGATTACGCCTCGATCGTCGGTGCCGCTGACACGCTGGCGCCTGCCGCTGACGAGTTCACTTCGAGCGACATCGGTTCTGCGCTCAGCGACGCCCTCGGAGCGCTGGTCGGTGAGCCCGAGATCGTCCTCCGGATCACCATGCCGGGTCCGATCACCGCTGCGGACCCGGGAGCGCAGATCGACGGCCGCATCGCCTCGTGGACCGTCACAGCCGATGCGTCGGGTATGGCATTCGTCGAGTCCTCCACGGCCCCCGCAGGCCTGCTCGGGGCATCGATCGGTGGTGCTCCGCTCTGGGGTATCGGCCTCCTGGTGCTGGTCGTGGTCGCGGCGATCGTCGCAGTGGTCGTCGTGCGGGCCCGAGGTCGCTCCGCCCCAGCCGCAGGGACGGTGGCGGCGCCGCCCACTGCGACGTGGACGCCGGTTCCCCCGTCGTCGGCGGCGGTTCCTCCACTCGGGGGCTGGGCCGCTCCCGCACCGGCAACTCCGCCGCTGCTCCCGCCCGGGCCGGCGCCTTCCGAGGTCACTGCGACCCTGCCCGTGGTGTTCGACCGGACCGAGACGATGCCTGTTGCGAGCACGGCCGGGTGGCACGCCGATCCGTGGGGTCAGGCCACCTGGCGATGGTGGGACGGAAGGGCCTGGAGCGAACACGTCTGCTGAGACTGGGAGCACCCGGCCTCGGCGCTGGGCGGTCTTTGGTCAGTCGATCAGATGCGGGGCGCGCCGGGCGACGAGGTCGATCACGGCATCGAGGCTCGGGTTGACCAGGAACTCGCCGTCGAGTCCGACTGTTGGGACAGTCTCGTTGCCCCCGGCCGCGGCCCGAACCGTGGCCGAAGCGTCCGGGTCCGCCCAGATGTCGTGCATCCGAACCGGGAGTCCGGTTCGCTCGAGCCGACGGATCAGAACCGCACAGAAACCGCACCCCCGACGCCAGTACACGTCGATCGCATCGGGGCTGGCACCGGAAGTCGCTGGACCCAACCCGGGGTCGCTGTCGTTCACGTCGGGACCGGTGCTCACTCGCGACGCGGTACGACCGTCATGGTCGAGAAGCACATCTCGTCGTCGGTCCCCTCGGCGAAGACGAGGTAGCGAAGCGGCTGGTCGGGTCGCGTGCCGCGGTCCCAGGTGCACTCCACCCTGATCGTGTCGCCCTGGACGACGGGGATCGGGTCGACGGGCTGGTAGTTGAGTTGCCAGTCGAAGTCCCACACCGGGATATCCAACAGCACCGTCTCCCGTTCGGTCCCGGGGTGGAGCGTCATGCGGTACGTCGCCCCGTACTCGTGCATGTGTCCGAGCACGTCGACGATGTCGCCGGTGCGCCCGGCGCGGAAGTCGCACGTCGTCCGGCCGATCGTGCCGTCCGACTGCGCAGCGACCTGCTCGGGAGTGGTCCGGCACGCTCGGTGGAGGCCATTGGCGAGAATCGCCCCACCGACTCCGAAGCGCTCTCGGACGTCGTTGAGGGCTGCGTCACGGATGCAGAGTGGTTCGGTGCTCCCGGGCGGGCACGGGATCTCCACCGGCCCGATCAGTTCGTCGGTCGTGAGCTCGAGCACCTCCGTCCCCGCAGGCGCCAGCTCGAAGGTCATCTCGGACTGGTCGGCCGGACGGCTGTCTCCGTAGTGGTAGTGGATCTGTGCCACGAGGAAGTCACCGGGTGCGAACTTGAAGCCGGCACCGTCCCCGAAGTCCTGCGGGCGCTGGCCCGGCACCCAGCCGGCGACCAGATCGCCGCCACCGCCGGGACCCATTCCGACTGCACAGCCCCAGCCCGACCCCGAGTCCTTCGCCTCGGCGGCGTCGGCCCGGGCCCGTTGCGCTGCCGGTGCCCGATACACGAGGGCGTGGTGGACGACATCGAGTCGGTCCGGTTCGAAGGTGTAGCCGGTGATGTAGCGGGTCTCGGTCAGCTTCGGATCGAGGATGAAGCACCGGTAGTCGTCGAGCAGGCCGGACTCGCCGGCGTACGGCGCTGGGATCGGGATGGTCAGATCAGCTCTCGGGGTCTCGACGTCGTACTCCGCAGGGGCGGGTTCGACCGGTGTCTCTGCTGGTACGTCGAGTGGTGCCCCGGCCTCGGCCCACGATCGGATCGTGGCGATCTGATCCTCGGATAGACGGCGAACGTGCTTGAGGGGAACGCCGACGTCGGAGGCGTGCCACGGTGGCATGTACCGACTCCCGGTCACGGTTGCCAACCCGTCGGCGTCGGCCCGAGCGTCGCCGGCGGTCTCGAGGAGCCAGTGTGCAGCCCCGATCTGGCCTTCCTGGTGACACGAGGCGCAGTGGGTGGCAAGGATCGGCGCCACCTGGGCCGAGAACGACGGCCCGGTCGTGGCGGCAGGAGTGGCGACCACGACCTCCCGGGCCGCCGGCGGTGCGTAGTCGCTTCCGTCGATGGCGGTGATCCGAAGGGTGAGCCGGGCCTCGTCGCCAGTTCGGACCAGACCGGCCTTGGAGATCGGTCCGACGCCGTAGGTCGACAGCAGCACGGTCCCGGTGGAGGTGGCCCTGAGGGTGTTGCCGTCGAGCCTCGCAGTGCCGGTGAACTCGACCGGCGCGGGAACGTCCTTGACGGTCAGGGTGCCGCGGAGCACGACGGGCACCTCGGTGTCGTCGTCGGGAATCGGGCCGTTCGGGAGTTCGAGGGTCGTTTCGGTGAGGCGGACCTCGGGGAAGTCGTGGGAGTCGAGGTAGTCGTGGTAGAGAGCCTTGTCGCGAAGAGAATTGTCGCTCTTCAGTTGCTCGACGTTGACGACGAGGTCGCCGGTTCGTGCTGAGCCCAGGTCGGAACCGAGCCCGAAGCTCCCGGCGATCCCACTCGTGGTCAACACAGCGGTGGTCTCGACGCCGGCGAGGATCTCGTCGACCTCGACGGTCACCGACGACTGGGACGCATCGATCCGGTAGACGGTCTCGCCGGGCGAGGCCTCGAGCGGTGCCACCAGTGGGAGCGAGATGTCGATCGTGGGCTCCGGCTCGAGGATCAGGCCGATGAGATCGCGGTTGGCGAACGCCACGGCACCAGCGAGCACGAGGAACACTGCGGCGCTGCTCCGCCACGGATGTCGCCGCAGCGCTCCGAGGACGCCATTTCGAGAGGGGGCGTCATTCGGGAGCGTCGGATCCGGTTCGGAGCTGTCGATCGCTTCGGAATCGCTGTGGACCTGCACGCTGTCGGTCACCCCCGGGCGTTGAACAACGAGGCGATCCTACATCTCGACTGGTGATCGTCACGACTGCGAGCGGCTGGTGTCAGACTCGCCCGATGCCACTGGACTATGCCAACCGATTCCCCAGTCTCACGTTCGACGAACCCGCTGACCACGTGCTCCGGATCACCCTCGACGGTCCCGGTCTCAACGCCGTCGACGCTGCGGTCCACCGTGAGCTCGCCGAGGTCTGGAACGTCGTGGATCGTGACCCCGACACCCGAGCGGTTCTGTTGCAGGGTGCCGGCCGGGCGTTCTCCGCCGGAGGGAGTTTCGACCTGCTGGAGGAGATGATCGAGGACTACGTCGGCCGAACCCGGGTGCTGCGAGAGGCTCGCGATCTCGTCTTCAACGTGATCGACTGCTCCAAGCCGATCGTCTCGGCGATCCACGGTCCGGCGGTCGGGGCCGGACTGGTGGCAGCCCTGCTCGCCGACGTCTCCGTGGCGGCCCGGACCGCAAAGATCATCGACGGCCACACCCGGCTCGGTGTCGCTGCCGGGGATCACGCCGCAGTGTGTTGGCCGCTGCTGTGCGGGATGGCCAAGGCGAAGTACTACCTGCTCACGTGTGAACCGCTCTCGGGCGAAGAGGCTGAGCGGATCGGACTCGTCTCCATCTGTGTCGACGACGACGTGGTGCACGATCGGGCGCTCGAGATCGCTCGGCAACTCGCCGGTGGTTCGCAATCAGCAATTCGTTGGACCAAGCACGCTCTCAACAACTGGTTCCGGGATCACTCGTCGATCTTCGACGCCTCGTGGGGTCTGGAGTTCTACGGATTCGCTGGACCGGATGCCGCCGAAGGACTGGCATCACATCAGGAGAAGCGTGCCCCCCGCTTCACCGGTCCCACCTCGGAGTAGCGGCCGCCCTCACGCCTCGGGGGCGAACAGCGCTGCGCCGGCGATGCCGGCGTCGTTGTGCATCTGCGCAGGGACCACCCGAGTACGGGTCTCGATGAGCGGAAGGAACTTCTCGGCGCGCTTCGACACACCCCCTCCGACGATGATCAGGTCCGGCCAGAGGAGTCGCTCGACGAGATGGAGGTAGCGCTCGACGCGGGGGGCCCACTTCTCCCAGCTGAGGTTGTTCTCCTCACGCACCGATGCGGCGGCGTACGCCTCGGCGTCACCGCCGTGGAGGTGGAGATGGCCGAGTTCGGTGTTCGGCACCAGGTCTCCGTCGACGAACAGGGCACTCCCGATACCCGTGCCGAACGTGAGCATGATCACGACACCAGCCACATCCTGGCCGGCACCGAATCGGACCTCGGCGACTCCTGCGGCGTCGGCGTCGTTGATGACCGACACGCTCCGGCCGGTGGCACCGGCGAACAACTGCCTGACGTCGGTGTCGATCCAGCTCTCGTCGATGTTGGCCGCCGTGCGGACGATGCCCTGCTGGACGACCGCCGGGAGGGTCAGGCCGACGGGTCCCGGCTGTGCGATCTGACCGAGGAGTTCTGCCACCGTGTCGGCCACGGCAGCGGGTGTTGCCGGTTGTGGCGTGAGCAGCCGGATTCGCTCGGTGATCAACTCCCCGGTGCTGGTGTCCACCGGCGCACCCTTGATCCCCGTGCCTCCGATGTCGATTCCGATTGCCATCGATCCGGACTCGGTCGATTCGCCCACGATGCCTCCACGGGGTGGTCTCTGGTCGGCCGTCAATCGGTCTCTTTGGTTGAGGGACCGGTTGCGAGGACAGGCCCGATGTTCGGCCCGCTCACCTGTGCTGGCAGGCGGAGAACGGCCTGAGGACCCGACAATAGGGCAAACTGGCAACCGAACCTCGTACTCGGTCCGTTACTCAGGGGGAACACATGGCATCGACGACATCGGAAGCGGCGGGCGCTCCACCCGAGGAGCAGTCGAGCGTTCCCATCAGTCGCTGGTTGTGGCTCACCGGAGCGGTGATCCTCGTTGCTGGAGTGCTGTTCGGTTACGACCAGGGTGTCATCGCCGGGGCGTTGATCGGCATCGAGAAAGAGTTCAACGTCTCGACGCAACTCGTTGAGGTCATCACGAGTTGGGTGACGCTCGGAGCGCTCGTCGGGGCGCTCATCGCCGGCACCGTTGCTGATCGGATCGGTCGGCGGCCCGCCATCATGGGCGCCGCAGTGTTGTTCGTCGGTGGGGCGCTCGTCGAGGCGTTCGCTCCCAATCCCACTGTCCTGGTGGTCGGTCGTCTGATCGTCGGATTCGGAGTGGGTGTCGCCTCGGTGGCCGCCCCGCTCTACGCCTCGGAGATGGCCCCTACCCGGGTCCGGGGCCGGTTCGTATCGGGCTATCAGTTCGGGATCACCTTCGGAATCTTCCTCGCCTACCTGGTCGACGAACTGCTCTCGAGCGGTGACGCCTGGCGGGCCATGCTCGGCGTGTCGGCCGTCCCGGCCTTGCTCCTCGTCCTGTTGATCCTCCCGTCGAGTGACACCCCGCGTTGGTACCTGAGCAAGGGCCGCACCGATGACGCCGAGCGGGCGGTGGAACGGGTACGCCCCGATGACCCTGCTGCGGGAATGGCCGAGATCGAGGCGTCGATCGCCGAGGACGTCCCGCAGGCCACCTGGGCCGAGGTGTTCGCCAAGCGGTGGCGCACCCCGTTGCTGCTCGGGATCGGCCTGGCGGTGTTCCAGCAGATCACCGGGATCAACGCCATCATCTACTACGCCAACAAGATCTTCGCCGCAGCCGGGTTCTCGACGGTCGCCGATCAGACCGCAGCGACCACCTGGGCGATCGGCGCCGTCAACGTGGTCGCCACGCTCATCGCTGTGGCCTTCGTCGACCGGCTCGGCCGCCGCCCGCTCCTGCTCGCCGGCCTGGTGGGGATGGGTCTCAGCCTGACCGCTGTCGGCTTTGCGTTCCGCTCGCTCAGCGACATCCCGGCTGAGCCGGTCACGCAGTCCGCCGGGGTGACCAACTCGGGAGTCGTTGCACTGGTCGGTCTGGTGATCTACATCGCCTCGTTCGCCTTCTCCCTCGGTCCCGTCGTGTGGACCCTCATCAACGAGATCTTTCCTCGGGACATCCGAGGCAGGGGCGTGGCGGTCGCCACGGCGTTCAACTGGGGGAGTGCCTGGCTCGTCAGCCAGTTCTTCCTGAGCCTGACCGACTCCATCGGACAGGCGTCAACGTTCTGGCTGTTCGCCGCTCTCTGCCTGGTGGCGTTCGTGTGGATCTGGCGTTACGTACCAGAGACGAGGGGCCGCTCTCTGGAGGAGATCGAGGCCATGTGGCGTCAGCGCTCCGGGGTTGAGTGAGGAGCCGAGGAACCTGGTCAGTCGCCCTCTCAGGGCGTCCTGCTGGCGAACGAGTCGAAGAAGTCGAGCACCACTGAGTTGGCAGAGATGTCGGTGTTGGTCGGCCCGGCGAAGAGGTCGAGCAGGCTCGGCTCGCCCGCCCATGTGTGGCCGCTGCCGAGGAGTGACCAGTACTCGACGCGATGGGTGCCACAAACGGAGAACACCGACACCCGAACCGTCGGTGCCACATCACTGACGGCGGGAGTGGGTCCGCAGCCGGCTCGGGCGGCATCGGTCGCCACCACGTCGGTCACTTCGAGGCCGAGCGGCGGTGCGAACGGCACCTCGGACCCGGTCAGCGGGGCGATGGGATCAGCGGTTCCGTGGAGGATCATCACGCTCGTCGGTGGAGACGCTGGACAGAGGTCGGTCAGGTTCGTTCCCCCCGACCCGGCCACCGCCCGGAACCGCCACGGCGTGGTGCAACTCAGGGCCTGTGCCATCGCAGCGCCGGCGGAGAACCCGGCGGCGGTGATCCGGTTGCGATCGATGCACCCGGTGTCCTCGAGGTCGTCGATGAGACGGTTGATCAGGCCCACGTCGTCGATTCCGGTTCGCAGGCCACCGGGCACGGCCCAGCGCGGACCCGGATCGCTCCCGAGCGGGGTCACCACGACGTAGCCACGGTCCAGAGCCGCAGCGGCGAGGCCCGAGTAGGCCTCCCAGGCGTCGGGGCCGAGGGCGAACGGATGCAGGGACACCAGGAGGGGCCGGGGTCCGGTCCCGCCCGCAGGGACGTCGAGCGTTGCGGTGCGGGTCTGGCCCTGCCAGTGGAGTGTGATCCTGCTGCGGCCCGGGGTCAGCCCGGAACCGCTCTCGCAACCAACCGAGGGAGCGACGACCTCGCCGTTGACGATGCCCCGTCCGGGAGGCTGTGGGAGGACCGACGGTGGCGGGGCGGTGCACCCGACCGTGGCGACCACCGCCGTGACGAGGATGCCGGCAGCGAGCAGGGGGAACCGGGGTCGAACCACGATCAGCGAGGGTACCGCACCGATTGAATGCGCGCCGCTCTCGAACCCCGGGTCGATTCACCCAGCGGTCCCCGGTCCGGCGGTCCCCGGCCGGTACCGTTTACCCGGGCCGAAAAAACTGAGGTGTCACATGTCGATCGACGCAACCGAGGAAGCCGAGGCGGAGCAGATCCGGGACGGACTGGTGCAGGTGGCCGGCCTGTGGTGGGTGTTCCTCGTGACCGGGATCGCCTGGCTGGTGATCTCGCTGCTGGTACTTCGGTTCAACGAGACGTCGGTCGACACCGTCGGACTCATCCTGGGTCTGGTCTTCCTCGGGGCTGCGATCAACGAGTTCGTTCTGTTCGGTCTGGTTCGGAGCGGCTGGCGGGTCTTCCACCTCGTGCTGGCGCTGGTGTTCGTGGCCGGGTCGATCTACTGCTTCGTCTCACCTCAGGACGCCTTCTGGGAGCTGGCGAGCGTGCTCGGACTGTTGTTGATCCTCATGGGCTCCTTCCAGATCGTGGCGGCCATCCTCTCGCGTGAGTCCAGCGAGGTCTGGTGGCTCGGTCTGGTGGTCGGCATCATCGAGCTGTTGCTCGGGTTCTGGGCGTCCCAGCAGTTCTACCCGGCCCGGGCCGCGCTGATCCTGCTGTGGGTGGGCTTCTTCGCCCTCTTCCGCGGGATCACCGAGATCGTGACGGCCTTCTCGATCCGCTCGGCCGGACGGCAGTTGAGCAGCGGGGCCTGACCCGGCGCACGGGGTTCGCTCCGTCTGTCAACCTGTCCGGGTGGAACCGCACCTTCCCGACGGGGTGGCCGACGTCATCGTCGAGCACATGTCCGACATGGTGCTCGTCATCGATTCCCTCGGTCGGATTGCATATGCGAATCAGACCGGCGAGTCGGTCCTCGGATGGAGTCGCACCGACTGGATCGGTCGGAGTGCGTTCGATCTGATCCACCCCGACGACGTCGGCGCAGCGGCCGAGTCGCTCGCTACTGCGTCGACATCCGGTCGGGGGATCAAGCAGCCGATCGAGTTGCGGGTCCGACGGGCGTCGGGGGAGTGGCACCCCGTGGAGATCATCTCGTCCAACCTGCTCGACGAACCGGCGGTACGGGCGCTCGTCGTCGCGGCTCGCGACCTCTCAGCGAGGGCCGAAGGCCTCGCTGTGGCCGAGACGGAGCGCCGGCGGTTCGAGCAGGTCTTCGACCGCTCGCCGTTCGGCATGGCGCTCGTCGGCGCCGACGGGCGGATCATTCGCCTGAACGACGCTCTCGCCCGACTCGGTGGTCGGTCGCAGGCCGACCTCGCCGGCTCCACGCTGGTCGACCTCGTGGTCGATGATGACCGGGAGCGTCTCGAGGGCCACCTGATGCACCAGTTGGACGCTGCTGGTTCGGGCGACGAGATCGACGCCGATTGGACCGAGGTCCGGTTCATCGACGAGTTGGACACGCTCCGCTGGATCCGGATCTCGCTCGCTCCGGTCGTGGCTGCGAGCGGCTCTGTCGACTACCTCGTCGTGCAGTGTGAGGACGTGAGCGAGGAGCACGTCCTACGGGAGCAGTTGCTCTACGGAGCGACGCACGATGATCTCACGGGGCTGTTGAACCGGGTCGGGTTCCAGAGCGTGTTCGACCACGTCGTCGAACGGGACCGTACCGTTGTCGCCGCAGCGGCGTTGGTGTTCGTCGACCTCGATGGGTTCAAGACGGTCAACGACCGATACGGCCACGCTGCGGGCGACATCCTGTTGGAGGTGGTTGCCGGCCGGATCCGGCGAACGGTCCGAAACAGCGATGCGGTGGCCCGGATCGGAGGGGACGAGTTCCTCATCCTGCTCGACCCGCTGCCCGACCCCGAGGTGGCCATTGATTTCGCTGAGCGGATTCGCTCGACGCTGTTGGAACCAGTCGAGCTGCCGCAGGGGTCGGTGATCGTGAGTGCGTCGATCGGCGTGGCGGTCGCCGGTTCCAGCGGCCCGCTCTCCGAGGGCCTCAACGCCGCCGACGCAGCGGCCTACTCGGTCAAGCGTGCCGGCGGGAATGCCGTGGCGTTGGCCACCCGGTGAACGAATCGGTCGACGCCACGCCTCGTCCGGAGAGCGTGTCGTTGGCGGATCGGTTGGTGGTGGTCACCGGCGCCGCCCGGGGCATCGGGCGTGCGGTGGCCGCCGCCGCAGCGGCCTTCGGGGCGGACGTAGCCCTCGTCGACCGCTCTCCTGAGGTCGAGGCTGCTGCCGATGGCGTCCGGGAATCGGGCCGACGTGCGGTCGTGGGCACGTTCGACGTCCGGGACTCAGCGGCGGTGGCGGAGTTCGCAGATCGGGTGCGGCACGAGTTCGGCCGGATCCACGGCCTCGTCAACAACGCCGGTGGGACCTTCCACTCGGCGTTCATGGACAGCAGCGCCCGAGGCGATGCGGCGCTCGTTTCCGAGAACTTCACGAGCGTCGTCGACGTGACCCGGGCGTTCGTCCCGTTGATGGACTCCGGTGGGTCGATCGTCAACGTCACGTCGAGCGAGGCGTTTCAGGCTGCGCCCGGCTTTGCGGTGTACTCGTCCATGAAGGCCGGCGTCGAGCAGCTGACCCGGACACTCGCCCTGGAGCTCGCAGCGAACGGGATCCGGGTGAACAGCATCGCCCCCGACGGCATGCCGACCCCTGGGGACGCCGAGCTGTCGGCCGAGGTGGCGGAGCACTCCCCGTTCCTCCCTCCGCCTGTTCCGCCGTGGGGTTCCTTCGCCCCGCCAGAGGCTGCAGCGGGCGTGGTCGTGTTCCTGCTCGGCGATCTCGCCGGGTTCGTGACCGGGGCGACGCTCAGTGTCGACGGCGGGCTGCGTGCCGCCGGCGGGTGGCATCGCCGCTCCTGAGACCCGCGGCCCGAGCCCGGGCCCGCTGGGGGAGACTGCCGGTGTGTGGCGCCTGACCCTGCGAACCGCCCGGGTGCACTGGCGGCGATTCGTGCTCACTGCGAGCGCAGTCGTGATCGGTGTGGCGTTCGTCGTCGGTTCCTTCGTGCTCACCGACAGTCTCTCGACCTCAATCACCTCCCTGCTCGAGGAGTCCTCGACCCGCAGCGACCTGATCGTCCGTCCCGACGGAGCCGGAGGGGGCCGGGGTCCCCGGGGTGTCTTCGGCGGTCCGCGGTCGGGCATCCCTCTCGACCTCGCCGACGTGATCGCTGCGGTCCCGGGTGTGGCGGCGGCGTCGCCGGTGGTGTCCGGTCCGGCCCAGCTCCTCAAGGCCGACGGGACCGCCGGAGCATTCGACTTCGCCCTGATCAGCAACTGGCCGGACCAACCGGATGCGTTCGGCGTCGTCCTCGAGTCCGGTCGGCCACCGGCGGCTCCCGGTGAGGTGATCCTCGACCGGAACACGGCCACCGATCGTGGAGCGAACCTGGGTTCGACGGTCCGGATCGCCACGGGACGGGGCGTCGGGGAGTTCTCCGTCGTCGGCATCGCCACACAGCAGGCGGGATCGCTCGTGGCGGCTGCACCCGTCCTCGCCGTCACACTCGCCGAGGCGACCGAACTGGTCGGTGTCAGCGGCTCGGTCGGATTCGTCAACGTCAGCCTCGATGCCGGGGCTGATTCCGGGGCGGTTCTCGCATCCGTCGCTGATGCGGTGGGGCCGGGATACAGCGTGGTGTCGTCTGCCGAGCTGCTCGCCGAGGCCCGGGAGCAGGTCGACGAGGTCCTCACGACCTTCGTGGGACTGTTGCTCGGTTTCGCCGCCGTGACGCTCTTCGTCAGCGGCTTCCTCGTCTGGAACACCTTCTCGGTGGTACTCGCACAGCGAACGCGTGAACTCGCCCTGCTCAGAGCCGTCGGCGCGAGTCGGCGACAGGTCCTCGCCACCGTGGTGGGCGAGGGCGCAGTGGTCGGGGTGTTCGCCTCGGCCGTCGGGGTGGGCGCCGGTGTGCTCCTCGCTGCCGGTCTCCGACGCCTGATCAGCGTGCTCGGGGTCGACCTCCCGGCGGCCCCGCTGGTGCTCGCCCCGCGAACGGTGGCCGCCGCGCTCACCGTCGGTATCGGTGTCACGCTCGTGTCGGTACTCGGTCCGGCTCGCCGTGCCACAGTCGTGCCGCCCGTGGCGGCGGTCGCAGCGGTCGACGCCACCCCGTCACGTCGAACGCTCGGCCGGCCGATCCTCGGGTCGATCCTGCTCGTCGCCGGCCTGATCGTTGCCTCCCGCGCAGGGGCGGTGCCGGCGGAGGAGGTCGAGTCCCGTGTCCGGTTGATCGCTGTCGGAGGGTTGCTCGTCTTCCTCGGCGTGGTGGGTGTCGCCCGGTTCCTCGCCGGACCGATCATCCGGGGCATCGGCTGGCCGGCGAGGAACCTGGGTGGGGTGGCCAGTCGGGTGGCGGCGGCGAACGCCGTGCGCAACCCTCGTCGCACCGCATCGACTGCCTCGGCGCTGATGATCGGCCTGGCGCTCGTCACGACCACGCTCGTCGTCGGCGAGTCGGTCCGGACCGCCGTGCGGGAGGGACTGGCTCGATCGCTCTCGGCCGAGGTCGTGGTCGACTCCGGTTCGATTGCCCCGTTCGATGCCGATGCCGTCGCCGCTGTGTCGGCGACCCCCGGGGTCGAGCAGGCCGTACCGCTCGGGATCGCCCGGACCGACGCCGTGGGCGGACCGGGCCGGGTGACGATGACCACCGGGGACCTCGACGCCCTGGTGGAACTCGTCGACCCGGAGGTCGTCGACGGTCGTCTACCAGAGGCCCCGGGCGAACTCGCGGTGGCCACCCGCTGGGCCGAGGACAAGGGCGTGCGCATCGGCGACACGTTCGACCTGCGCTCTGGGACGGTGCGACGACCGGTCACCGTCGTCGGGAGCTACCAGCGGCGGGAACTGTGGGACGACACGATCACCGTTCCGGAAACGCTCGAGGGGCTTCCGGGGGTGGACGCCGTCGCCCGACTCGTCTTCGTCGATGCCGCCGAGGGCGTGTCGGCTCCCGTCCTGGCCGAGGATCTGGCCCAGGTCGTGGCTTCGGTGCCCAACTCCTCGGCGAGGGTGACACCGGAGTTCGTCGAACGCCGCACGTCGTCGGTCGACATCATCCTCGGGATCGTCAGCGTTCTGCTCCTGTTCGCAGTTGCGGTCGCTGCGCTCGGCATCGCCAACACCCTGGCATTGTCGGTCGTCGAGCGAACCCGTGAGCTCGGCCTCTTCCGCGTCACCGGGATGACCCGCCGACGGACCCGGCGCATGGTGCGGGTCGAGGGCGTCCTGATCGCCGCGTTCGGCGCAACGCTCGGCCTGGCGCTCGGCGTGGCGTTCGCTGCGGCGCTCGTGTCCGTCCTCCCCGCCGAGACCGTCGAGTTCGGCCTGCCGTGGCCCCGGCTGGTTGCGGTCGCAGTGGCGGCCGCCGTGATCGGTGTGCTCGCAGCTGTGCTCCCGGCGCGTCGGGCGGCCAGGCTCGACCCGCTCGCTGCGGTGGCGACGAGTTGAGCCTCGAGTGCCGACGTCGGCGTCGTGTCAGGTCGGGGTGGAGCGTCCGGGGTTGGCGCTGAGCGAATCGAAGCGTCCCGCCGGTCGAATCGTCCGGTAGGCCTCCACCACCGGGGCGAGCTCCGCCGGTGTGGCGCCGTGCAGGATCACGCTGTCCGGTCCGTGGTCGAACTGCGCGAGCACCTGCGCTGCACACTGCTCCGGCGTCCCAGTCGCCGCCGCGGCGAGCCACTCGTCGGGGAGCAGGCCAGCCACGTGGTCCAGCACCTCGACGGTGCCGACGGCATCGAGCGCACCCGGGGTCGACGCAACGATCGGATCCGAGCGGAATCGGGAGAGCGGCTCCGGGTCCCAGTCGTTCACCCGGATCATCAAGTCGCCGTACCCCTGGAGGTAGGTGGCGAGTCGACCGACGGTCTTTCGGAGGCGGAGCTCCTCGCTCAGGTGGTCGCCAACGGTGGCCAGCACGGACCATACGCGCACCGATGCCGGATCGCGTCCGGCCCGGTCCGCACCCCGGCGTACCGCAGCGACCGAACGCTCGAGGGTCTCGTCGCTGAAGTAGGTGTGCAGGACCACCCCGTCGAAGACGCCGCCTGCGAACTCGAGGGACCGCTCACCCATGGCGCAGAGGATCACGGGGATGTCCTCGTCGAAGGTGCTCGACTGATGCAGGAACGAGTGGTGGCCCGCAGGTCCCTCGTGGCCGACGATCACGTCGCCCCGCCAGAGCCGCCGGAGCAGTTCGACGGTGTCGGCGAGTTGAGCGCTCGTGGCCTCGCCGAGCCCGTACAGGCCGTTCAACAGTCCGATCCCCCGGCCGAGGCCCAGCGCGAACCTCCCGCCGGTGAGACGGTGGGCGGTCGTCGCCACCGTGGCGGTGACCATGAGGTGCCGGGTGGTGATGTTGGTCGCAGCGGTGGCCACGCCGAGCGTGGTGCTCGCGGCGCCGGCGGCACCGGTGAGCACGGCTGCGTCCTTGACGTTGAAGCGCTCCGAGATGAACAGCGATCCCAGACCGAGCTCCTCGGCATCAGCGGCCTCGCCGAGGAGGTCGTGGGGGTCCTCGGTGTGGCCGGCGAGCCCGTAGAACCCGAGCTCGGTGAGCTGGCTCACCGCTGCTCGTACCAGAAGCGCAGCGGCTCGGGCTGCGGATCGACGAGCAGGTCGGAGGTGGTGTCGAAGCGCAGGACCGGGCGGGAGGTCTCGCCGACCGCAGGCCAGTCCGGCAGCCCGTCGGCGGCGGGGGCTCCGGCTGTTGCGAACGCCACCCACGCCTCGTGCAAGGCCCGGGCGAGCGGCTTGGGGGCCTTCGGGCCCACGAACACGTGCAGCCGCTGGTCGTCCACGAGGTCGAACACGAACGGGATCTCGATGGCGTGCGACGCGCCGATCAACCCCCCCATGGCCGGGCTGGCCCAGTCCCAGCGGTACTGGAACACCGGCGCGTGCTGCGACTGGGCGTCCGCCAACTCGGACGCCGGTACCCGGAACACCACGTCGGTCAGCACGGCGGTCTCGACCTCGCCAGGTGTCGCGTCGGGGAACTCGGCCCGGTACGCGGCGATGGCCGACTCGGGGTCGGTGCAGAGCAGCTCGAGGCGCTCGGCCAGTTTCTCCTCGGAGTCCGCGACCGGACTCATCAGCGCGAACAGCTTCCACTCCTCGAGCGTCGTCCCGACGACGAAGGGGATCCCCGCTGCTGCGCCTCCGGCGATCGCGGCGAGCGGGTCGGCGGGGACCTCGGCGCCGTCCGCGACGGGGCGAAACGCCAGGAAGGCGAGCGGGCTGTCGTGTTTGCGCAGCGCCGCCTCGGGGTCGGCCATGCGGGCGGCGTTGATCCGGCCGTGGGCGGCGAGGAGCGTGGCCACGTCGGCGTCGAGCAGCTCGGGGATGCTGTTCAGCTGCACCTCGGCGAGGAACTGCTCGGTGTCGGCCCGGGCGTCGGCCAGCGGCCGTGCGGCCGACGCGGCGCCGGACTGGGCGACCACCCGGTGGAACAGTCCACGAGCGCGAGGCATGGTCGCGAGCAGCGACACGCTCATGGCGCCGGCGGACTCGCCGAAGATGGTGACGTTCCCGGGGTCGCCACCGAACGCGGCGGCGTTGTCCCGCACCCACTCGAGCGCGGCGACCTGGTCGAGCAGGCCGACGTTGCCGGACCCGGCGTAGCTCGGGTCGAGACCGCCCAGTTCCAGGAACCCGAGCGATCCGAGCCGGTAGTTGACGGTGACCAGGACCACGTCGCTCTTGGCGAACGCCTCACCGTGGTAGAGGGGCGAGGAACCAGAACCCATCTCGAACCCGCCGCCGTGGATCCACACCATCACCGGCCGGGCCGGCTCGGCGTGCACGTCGTTCGTCCAGACGTTCAGGTAGAGGCAGTCCTCGTCCCAGGTCTCGGTCTCGCCGCCGAAGAGCGCGTCCATCATGGAGGGGTTCTGCGGGCAGATCGGTCCGAACTCGTGCGCCGGACGCACACCCGCCCACCCGTCGATCGGTTGCGGCGGCCGGAACCGCAGCGGACCGACCGGCGGTGTGGCGAACGGGATCCCGGCAAACCGGGCCACCCCGTCATGCCAGGACCCCTCGAGTGCGCCGTGGGAGGTGGTGACCTCGACGGCGGTGCCGTCGATGGGTGGGTGCGTTTCGAGTGACATGGCTACTGGTTACCACGCGTGCGCCCGTCACCGCTCGTGTGCTGGTTGCGCCCGGGCGCTACCGTCGCCCGGGTGAGCATCGACTTCTCCCTCTCGCCCGAGCTCGAAGCGATCCGAGCCCGGGTCCGGACCTTCATCAGCGACGTGGTCCAGCCCGGCGAGGAACGGATCGCCTCCGAGCGCCTCGAGTCACAGGACCGCGACGAGTACCTCCGGACGCTGATCGGCATGCGGATGCGCGCCCAGGAGGAAGGCCTCTGGCTGCCCCACATGCCCGGCGAGTGGGGTGGCATGGGCCTCGGTCACGTCGAGCTCGCGATGGTCCAGGCCGAGGCGGCCAAGAGCTACTACGGGCCGTGGGTGCTCAACTGTCAGGCGCCGGACGAGGGCAACATGCACACGCTCCTGCACTGGGCGACCGAGGAGCAGGCCGAGCGCTACCTGCGGCCGCTGTGCGAGGGGCGCGTCTGGAGCTGCTTCGCCATGACCGAGCCCGAGGTCGCCGGCTCCGACCCGACGCTCATCCGCACCCACGCCTACGCCGACGGCGACGAGTGGGTCATCAACGGTCACAAGTGGTTCATCTCCAATGCGCATCGCGCCAACTTTGCGATCCTCGTGGCCCGAACCGAGGACGACCCCGACCTCCCGCAGGCCGCCAACACGGCCTTCATCGTCGACATCCCGTCCGAGGGCTGGAACGAGGTCCGCCAGATCGAGACGATGCACGGCTCGACCGGGCACTCCGAGATCCTCATCGAGGACCTCCGCGTCCACGAGTCGCAGATGCTGGGCGGTCGGGGGCAGGGGCACCTGCTCGGCCAGTACCGGCTCGGCCCGGCTCGCTTGGCGCACTGCATGCGGTGGATCGCCCAGGCCGAGGTGGCGCTCGACATGATGGTCGACCGGTCGCTGCACCGGTTCTCGCACGGGTCGCTCCTCGCCGAGAAGCAGGGCGTCCAGTGGATGATCGCCGACTCCACCGTCGAGCTGTACCAGGCGAAGCTCATGGTGCTGCACGCGGCGTACAAGGTCGACCAGAACCGACTCGACGGGTCGGTGGACTTCAAGTCCGAGGTGTCGATGGCCAAGCACTTCGTGGCCAACATGTTGAACCGGGTGATCGATCGGTCCATCCAGGTCCACGGCGCCCTCGGGTACTCGACCGACACGCCGCTCGCCCACATGTCACAACACGCCCGCTGGGCGCGATTCGCCGACGGGGCCGACGAGATCCACCAGATGCGGATCGCACAGCGGACGATCGCCGCATGGAAGGACACGGGTTCGACGAGCGTCGCCACCGGCGGCCTCCCCATCTGACCCCTCTCTCTCCCCCCGCTCCCCCCGCTCCCCCCGCTTTGTGGTGCGAGCTACATGCGTCCGCATGTAGCTCGCACCACAAAGCCGGTGGGGGGGGTGGGTGGCTGGGTTAGGGGGGCGGGCGGCGCCAACGAAGCGCAACGGGTACGGCGCACACCACGGCGTAGACCGTCACCACCGTCCAGAACAGCGGGTCGCCCGGCGTCTGGAGGTAGCGCGCCAGACCCACACCGACCGCCGGTGCGGCGATGAGTGAGAGGCCCACCGATCGCCTGGGTGCGTAGCGGACGAGCCCGAGTTGCTCGGCCCACCACTCGATCACGACGGGGATCGGGAGCAGGAAGAGGGTGACCGGATCGGCCGCCTCGGGCCAGCGGAGTCCGACGAGCGCCAACGCCACGGCGCCGAGCGTCGCCGGCCAGAACCAGACACACCGGCGGCACACGTGGTGTCCGCAGACCACCGCACAGCGGTCGAGCTGGTCGTCGTGATGGTGGCTCAGCCAGAGACGGGTCGCCGACCGGGGTGTGGGCCCTGATGCGGATTGCACCCCTCAATCTTCGGCGCTCAGCACCGGAACATGAGTTTGCCGGAGGCGGCGCAGATCTCGGAGATGATCGCCATGCCGTCGGGCAGCACACCCATGCCGAAGAAGCCGTGGACCAGATCGTCGTAGCAGCGGTACTCACACGGCACATCGGCGGCCTCGAGTCGTTCGGCGTAAGCGGCCCCCTCGTCGCGAAGCGGGTCGAATCCGGCGGTGACCACGAGAGCCGGTGCGACGCCGCGGAGGTCATCGGCGAGCAGTGGTGATGCCGCTGGCGAGTCCCATGTGGCGACCTCCGGGAGATAGTGCCCGCGGAACCACTCCATGTCCTCACGGGACAGGACGAAGCCGGCGGCGAAGAGGCGGTGCGACTCGGAGTCGAAGTGGGCGTTCGTGGCGGGGTAGACGAGGACCTGCGCAACCGGCGGGCGCTCGTCGTGGCGACAACGCTGCGCCACGACCGCAGCGAGGTTGCCCCCGGCGCTGTCACCCATGACGCCGATGCGTCCGGGGAGAACGCCGAAGTCGTCGTGGTGCTCGGCGATCCACCGGAAAGCAGCGACGGCGTCATCGACAGCAGCGGGGAATCGGTGCTCGGGTGCGAGCCGGTAGTCCACGGCGATGACGGCACACCCGGAGACGTCGGCGAGCAGTCGGCACGTTCCGTCATGAGTGTCGAGATCGCCGACGACCCACCCCCCGCCGTGGAAGTAGATGATCGCCGGCGATCGCTGGATCTCGCCGAGGCGGCGGTAGATGCGGACACCGATGTCACCTGCCGGACCGGGGAGGAAGCGGTCAACGACGTGGATCCCGAGTCGGGTGGGCATCCCGATCGCAGCCGCCCGGCGCATGTCGCGACGGCGACTGGTGACGTCCGACGAGCTCACGCTGTTCCCCGTTCGTTCGCCCAGAGCGATCAGCGCCTGTACCGGCCGAGACAGCACCCGACCGTCGATCGTCACCGGTGGCGCCCCGATCAGACGATCGAGCACGGGTCGTGGCAGTCCCAGCAGGCGTCGGGCCGCTCGTGTCAGGACGTTCGCTCGTTCTCTCCTCACTGGTTCCTCCCCGTGGTCGTTGCGTTCGTTCGTCAGCTGCGCAGGATCCGTCCGGCACCCTGGACCAGGGCCTCGTCCGAGGGTGCGCCGTCGAGTCTGGTCGGGACGCCGTTGACGAGCGTGTGGGTCACGCCGGTCGGTGCGTCTGCGGTGAGGCGCTCTCCCTCGGCGGGAAAGTCCACGATCCGTCGCAGCGGACCGGGGCCGACGGTGTCGGGGTCGAACACGCACAGGTCGGCGGCCATCCCCTCGACCACGAGGCCCCGGTCACGCAGCCCGAATACCCCGGCGGGCTCTGCGGTGAGCTTGTGCACCGCCCGCTCGAGAGGCATCACTGCGCGTTCTCGCACCCAGCGGCCGAGCAGGTCGGTGGAGAAGCAGGCGTCGCAGAGCTGGCTCACGTGCGCGCCGGAGTCTGCGAGTCCGATCAGCATTCCGTCGCGTGGGAGCAGCCAGGCGATCGCTTCCTCGTCGTCGTTGGCGAGCACCGACTGGAATCGTGTGCGCAGGTCCTCCTCGAGGGACAGGTCGAGCACGACGTCGAGCGGAGTCACGTTGCGCTGTTCCGCGAGTGCCACGACCGAGGTGCCGATCAGCTCCGGGTGCAGCGTGGACTCCGCCACCTTGAGTGCGGCGAAGTTGAATGGAATGACACCCCGGCCCTGGAGGTCCGCCCAGGCCTGTTCCCGCCACGCCGGGTCGGAGTACGCCGCGATCCGCTCGTCGCGTGAGACGTCCATGAGCTCCTGGAATGAGCGCCGCATGTTGAAGGTGAACGGCTCCTCGAGGTGCATCTGGAACACGAGTGGCCGACACGACACCTGAGGCCAGACGTCCACCCCACGGCGGCGGGCCTCGTCGTGTTCGGCGACGACCCCCTCGTGGTAGGGGATCCCGGCGATCGTGAGCAGCGCTGTCCAGGTGATCGGCCGGCCGATCTCCTGCTGGAGCGTGAACACCTCCTCGTTGGTGAACACCCCACCGGGGAGCATGGCCACGACGCCGCGGTCGGCGGCGCGGAGCGGCGCGGTCAGCGCACGGAGTTCGTCCAGGTCGGCGCGTCGGCTCGGAACGGGGCGGCCGCGGTCACCGTTGTGGGTCGGCGACGCGCTGGTGGCGAATCCGATCGCCCCGGCGTCCATCGCCTCGGCCACCGCGGCGACCATGCGTTCGAGCTCGGCGGGTGTGGGGTCGCGGTCGTAGCCCTCGTCGCCCATGGCCCACAGACGCAGGGCCGTGTGCCCGACGTAGCACGCGTAGTTGAGTGCCGGACCGACCTGCTCGACGGCGTCGAGGTACTCCGGGAACGTCTCGAAGGAGTCCCACGGCACACCCACGGTGAGCGTGTCGAGGCTCATGTCCTCGACGTGCTGGAGCGTCCGCGCGAGCAGGCCGACGCCCTCGGGGCGGACGGGGGCGATGCTGAACCCGCAGTTGCCGGCCACGACGGTCGTGACGCCGTGCTGGCTCGACGGGGTCAGGCGGGGGTCCCAGAACACCTGCGCGTCGTAGTGCGTGTGGACGTCGATGAATCCGGGTGTCACCACCTGGCCGGTCGCATCGAGGACGCGACGGCCGCTGAGGCCCGTGCCGATGTCGGAGATCAATCCGTCCGAGACCGCCACATCCGCGACCCTGCCCTGGGCACCGGTGCCGTCGATCACGGTGCCTCCCCTGATGACGATGTCAGCGATCATGGCGTCAGTATCGCCGCATTCAGTCGTGGAGGGTCGAGCTGCCCTCAGGTGACAGAGGCATTTTCGTTCCCGATACCCCCGAGGCGCGTTGATGGGGCACCCGATCGGGGTAGCGTCGGAGAATGACAGAACATGCAGATGCTCTGGTCCTCTTCGGGATCACAGGCGACCTCGCCTACAAGAAGCTGTTCCCCGCGCTGTACCACCTCGTCGCGAAAGGCCGGGTGACCGGTCCGATCGTCGGCGTCGCATCGACCGACATGAGCATGGACGACCTGCGAGATCGGATCCGCAAGTCGCTCAGCGACGATGAAATCACTCCGTCCCCCGACGTCTTGAACAGTCTCTTCGGGGCGCTGAGCTACGTCCCGGGTGACTATCAGGACCCGGCAACGTTCGACCGGGTGGCTGAGGCAGTGAAGGACGCCCGACTCCCGGTGTGCTACCTCGCCATACCGCCATCGTTGTTCGGTACCGTGACCGAACAACTCGCTCGTGTCGGGATCGCCGATCGCGCCCGGCTCGTGCTCGAGAAGCCCTTCGGTCGGGACCTGGCCTCAGCGAAGGAACTCAATCGCATCGTGCTGGCGGCGGTTCCCGAGGACCGGGTGTTCCGGATCGACCACTTCATCGGGAAGGAGCCGGTCCTCAACCTGCTCGTGTTCCGCTTTGCCAACGCCCTCATGGAGCCCATCTGGAACCGTCGACACGTGGCCCGGGTCGAGATCACCATGGCGGAGCACTTCGGGGTGGAGGGCCGTGGTCGGTTCTACGACTCCGTGGGCGCCCTTCGGGATGTCGTGCAGAACCACCTGTTGCAGATCGTCAGCCTGCTGGCCATGGAGCCACCGGTGTCGCTCGACTCCGATGCGCTCCGCAACGAGCACACCAAGGTGATCAGCGCGACGTCGGTGAAGAACCCGGCAGAGGTGATCCGCGGGCAGTACGTCGGCTATCGCAACGAGGATGGCGTCGACCCCGAGTCCGATACCGAGACGTTCATCGCCATGGAGCTCGCCATCGACACCTGGCGGTGGGCTGGCGTTCCCTTCCTCATCCGTACCGGCAAGGCGCTCCCGCAGACGGTCACCGAGGCGTGCGTGGTGCTGCACTCACCACCCAAGCTGCTCTTCGAGCAGGACGGCCAGAAGATCGAGTCCAATCGCTTCCGCTTCCGACTCGGACCTGACTCGATGGTCCAACTCGAACTTCAGTTCAAGGAGCCGGGTGAGGAGATGCGAACGAGGACCGTGGACCTCGAAGTCGACGGTCGTCAAGCGCCAACCGGTTCCCCTGCGTACGAGCGGCTGATCGGTGACGTGATCGACGGTGACGCCCGCCTCTTCGCCCGTCAGGACACGGTGGAGGAGTCCTGGCGCGTGGTTCAGGCCGTGCTCGACGATCCTCGTCCGGTCGTGCCGTACTTCCGGGACTCGTGGGGACCGCCCGAGGCCTTCAGCGTCGTCCCCGGTGATGACGACTGGATCCCGAATCTCGAATCGCATCAGGGCTGAGCGGCGCAGCGCCAGCCAGGTCGAAGCTGAAGCGGTCCCCGTTGCGGCCGAGCCGTGCAATCGGCAGGTCGAGAACCGCCCGGTCGGTGACCACCACGACTCGCCTCCCACCGGCGCCGGCAGCGGCGGCGACTGCAGCGATCCAGGCTCCATGACCGTCCCGGGTCCCAGCCGGGGCACAGACGACGGTGCGGCTCACGATGTCATCCTCGAATCGCTGCTGCTCCCCCGAGGGCAGGGCCCACTTGAGCGACGGGTCGGCGACGACGGCGACCTCCACGTCGGGGTGTTGCCGGCGGAGATCCTCGATCGCCGAGTGCAACTGTTCGAGCGAGGGGGTGCTCCGTCGCCACCCGGCAACGGTGTCGGCGTCGAGGAGGACCGTCGTGTCGGTGGTCACGAACGAGCAAGCTAGACGGTTGGTGCGTACGGTCTGACCCCGTGATCGGAACCGTTCCTCAGCTCGTCCCCGGATCCGGTGGCGGCCGCCCCTTCGATCCAGCGACCGAGGCGCTGATCGGCTCCACCGCTCGGAGCAGCGTCGAGGACCGCCGGGACACCGGCCGAGACGCCCGAGGCCCCCGTGCACGAACCTCGGTTGCCGACTGGACCGCGGCAGCGGGCCGTCCCGATCCCGTGGCGGTGATTGAGCAACCGAACTCCAGCCGCCTCGCCGCCCGGGTCCCGCAGCGGCGCCGGAGAATGCTGCTGAGCCCGTTCTCGTTCTACCGGGGTGGTGCGGCGGTCATGGCTGCCGGCCTCAGTGTCCAGCTGAGTGCCGGACTGGTCGTGCAACTCTGTGGCGACGCCCATCTCGCCAACTTCGGTCTGTTCGGATCGCCGGAGCGAGAGCTCGTGTTCGACCTCAACGACTTCGACGAGACCCACCTCGGTCCCTTCGAGTGGGACGTCATCCGACTGGCGGTAAGCGGTGCGCTGCTCGGTCGCAACCGGGATGGTCGCAGACGGAGCAGGACGATCTGGTGCGCTCCACGGTCAGCTCGTACCGCAATGCCATCGGTGTCTTCGCTGATCGGTCGAACCTCGAGGTCTGGTTCGCCAGCATGCGTGCGGAGGATCTGGAGGGATTCACCGTGAACGCCAAGGGACGTCAGCGTCTGGAACGAACCGTTT
>VGBZ01000027.1 GCA_016870275.1 Actinomycetota bacterium | reverse complement strand
CGGAGATACAGACCACCACGGTGGCGAACAGCGAGAATCCGTCGAGGCCGACGGCACCGCCGATGAGGGTCTCGGGTCCGGAGTCGAGGAAGCGCTGCCACAACGGCACGACGGCGCACCCGGCGGCCACGGCAGCGGAGATGGTCCACACGGGGGCGAACCACGCCGGCACCCGACGCTTGAGCACCGACACCACGGTGAGCAGCAGGATCCCGCCCAGCATGAGGATGAGGTTCGGTGCGATCGCCGCCCAGTCGACCGACGGGAGGACGAACTGCTCGACGGGCTCGACGAGCACGTCCTGGAGCGACGCCGCAAGGACTCCGAGGGGCGACATCAGCCCTCACCCCCGCTGGAGCCGGAGTGTCCCCCACCTTCTGCGCCGGAGGTCGATGCGGGAGCGGGTCCGACGAACTCGTAGACGCTCTGCTCGAAGCCGTCGACGGACTCGTCGACGTGGTCGATGAGTGCCTTCACCGACGGCTCCATGCGGTCGAGCATCAAGCCGGGGAACAAGCCCAGCACGACGATCAGCACCAACAGCGGTGCCATGACGAGGAACTCCGACGGTCGCATGTCGGGGATCTTGGCGTTCTCGCCGGTCGCCGGTCCGTGGAAGGTGCGCTGGTAGGCCCACAGGAGGTAGAGGGCGGCGAGGATCACTCCGGTCACCGCAATGATGCCCCAGACCCGAGACGTCTGGAACGCCCCGAGCAGGGCGAGGAGTTCACCGGGGAACCCGTTCAGCCCCGGCAGGCCGACCGAGGCGAGCACCACGATCGTCATGACCGCAGCGAGGAGCGGAGCGGACTTCTGCAGGCCGGACAGCTGCGAGATCTCACGGGTGTGGCGACGCTCGTAGACCATGCCGACCAACAGGAACAACGCACCGGTGGTGATCCCGTGGTTCACCATGATGAGGATTCCGCCCTCGATACCCACGACGGTGAGACTGAAGAGCCCGAGCACCACGAATCCGAGGTGGGCGATCGACGAGTAGGCGACGAGTCGCTTGAGGTCGGTCTGCATGGTCGCAGCGATGGCGCCGTAGGTGATGCCGAGCACCGCCATGGTCAACAGCACGGGTTTGGCCCAGACGGCGGCCTCGGGGAACAGGTAGATGCCGAAACGCAGGAACCCATAGGTGCCCAGCTTCAACATGACCGCCGCCAGGATGACCGAACCGGCGGTCGGGGCCTGGGTGTGGGCGTCGGGAAGCCACGTGTGCAGCGGGACGAGCGGCACCTTGATGGCGAACGCCACGGCGAACGCCACGAAGATGACCCGGGCGGCAACGTTGGAGATACCGGGATCGTTGGCGATCTCGAGCAGGTTGAACGTGAGCTCGCCACCGACGCCACGCTGGTGCAGGACTGCTGTGGCGACCAACCCCACGAGCATCAGCGCCGAGCCGAACATCGTGTAGAGGAAAAACTTGGTCGCGGCCGTGGTCCGCTCGGCGTACCCCCACAGTCCGATCAGGAAGTACATCGGGACCAGCACCAGTTCGAAGAACACGAAGAACAACACCAGGTCCAACGCCATGAACACGCCCATGGACGCACCCATCAGCACACACAGCCATGCGTAGTACGGCTTGGGATCGTGGTGCGGAGTGGCGCCGAGCATGGCGATCGGGAAGATCAGGCCCGTGAGCACGATCAGGAACAGCGAGATCCCGTCGACGCCGAACGTGAGCGAGATGCCGATCTCCTCGACCCACGGCTGTTCCACGGCGAACTGGAACCCAGCCTCGTCGCCGTTGAACTGGGTCAGCAGGTAGATGGCGAGGATGCCGGTGGTGGCGGAGAAGAGCAACGCCACCGGCCGGAACAACTCGATGCGTCGGGCGGGCATGACTGCCAGCACCAGTGCGCCCACAAAAGGCACCCCGATGAGCGCAGGGACCAACCAGTTGAGGGAGTTCGAGGCGATCACAGGCTCATCCTCACCACTGCGAAGACGACCACGGCCAACGCTCCGGCACCGATCCCGAACGCATAGCTGCGCACGAAGCCGGTCTGCAGCCTGCGGGTGATCTCACCGGCCCTGACAGTCACGCCACCCACACCCCGGACGGCGCCGTCGACCACGTTGTGATCGAAGTCGGCGACACCCTGGAACGCCGCTTCACCCGGACCACCGACGACCTCGGCGTAGGAGTCATCGATGTACCAGGCGTGGGCGAACACCGGCTGCTCGATCTTCGCGGGGTCGACCCGGTGGCGCTGGTAGACCCGCCAGGAGAACAAGACTCCGAACGACGCCCCGGCGATGGACACCAGGGCCAATACCCACTGGACCGCCGCCGGGGGCAGCCCGCTCTGGCCCTCGAGCACTGGTTCGACCCAGTGGTCGAGGAAGTGGAGTTGATCGGCGAACGGCAGGTTCAACAGACCGGCCACTGCGGCGAACGCAGCGAGCACGACCAGCGGGCCGAGCATGAGCGCAGAAGGCTCCCGCGGCGTGTGGTCCGGGGTCAGGTGGTGGTCATCGTGGGCGCCGTGCGCCGGGGCCGGATGATCTGCAGCGGCGCCGTCGGCATGATCGTCGGAACCGGTTGGAGCCTCCGGCAACGACTCCGGAGCGGCGGTGCGCCACTTCTCGGTACCACCGGCGAAGGTCATGATCATCAGACGGGTCATGTAGAACGCCGTGAGCACCGCAGCGATGATCCCGACGACCCAGAGCAACTGGCCTGCCGGCTTCACCTGGAACGATCCGGCGAGGATCTCGTCCTTGGACCAGAAGCCCGAGAACGGTGGGATCCCGCTGATGGCCAACCAACCGATGAACATCGTGGCGAAGGTGACCGGCAGGTACCTGCGCAACTGGCCGTAACGACGCATGTCCTGTTCGTGGGCCATCGAGTAGATGACCGCACCCGCACCGAGGAACAGCAGTGCCTTGAAGAAGGCGTGCGTGATCATGTGGAAGAGGGCACCCACGTAGTTCTGCGAACCGATCGCAATGAACATGAACCCCAGTTGCGACACGGTCGAGTACGCGAGCACCTTCTTGATGTCGTTCTGTGCGACGGCCGCACCCGCAGCGAGGAGCGCCGTGACGGCACCGACCCAGGCGATCAGATCGTTGGCCCACCCGGCGGCCTCGAGAATGGGACTGAGTCGGGTGAGCAGGAACACCCCCGAGGTCACCATGGTGGCGGCATGGATCAGCGCAGAGACCGGGGTGGGTCCGGCCATGGCGTCGGGCAACCACACGAACAGCGGCAACTGGGCCGACTTGCCGGTGGCGGCCAGGAAGAACAGCAGTGCTATCACCGTGGCCGTCCCTGACGAGACACCCGGTGCAGCGGCGTCGATCTGCAGGAAGTCGATCGTCCCGAAAGTGACGAAGACCAGGAAGGTCCCGAGCATGTAGCCGAAGTCGCCGATGCGGTTGGTGACGAAGGCCTTCTTGCCCGCTGTGGCATTCGCCGGTTCGGTGAACCAGAACGAGATCAGCAGGTAGGAGCACGCACCCACGCCCTCCCACCCGAGGAAGGTGAGGATCAGGTTGTCGCCGAGCACCAGCAGGAGCATCGAGGCGACGAACAGGTTGAGGTAGGTGAAGAACCGGGCGTACTCGGGGTCACCCTTCATGTATCCGATCGAATAGACGTGGATCAGCGCACCGACACCGGTGATGAACAGGCACATCATCAAGCTGAGTTCGTCGGCGAGCAGGCCGAAGGACACCTGGAAGGAGTCCGCCGGGATCCACGTCCACAGGGTCTGGGTGATCTGGCGGGAACCCTCCGGTTCCTGGGCCAGGGTGAACACGATCGCGACCGACGCCACGAACGAGCCCGCCACGGCCAACGTGGCGATCGCTCCCGCCCGGGGTTCGCCGATGCGACGGCCGAGGGCGGCGAGCAGCACGAAACCGGCCACCGGCAACGCAGGGATGAGCCAGATCAGTTCCATCTCGGTTACCTCGACCTCATCCCCTCAGCAACGACAGATCGTCGGCGTTGGCATCGGCTCGGCGCCGCATGATGGCCACGATGATCGCCAGACCGACCACGACCTCGGCGGCGGCGACCACGAGCACGAAGAACACGACCGTCTGACCACCCACGTCGTTGAGCAGATTCCCGAAGGCCACGAAGGTCAGGTTCACGGCGTTGAGCATGAGCTCGACGCACATGAACATCACCAAGGGGTTGCGTCGGACGATCAGGCCGACCGCCCCGATGGCGAAGATGATCGCAGCGAGCACCAGGTACCACGAGTCGCCGAAGGTGAACATCAGCGGGCCGCCTCGGTGGTCTCGGACTCGGATCCGACCGGCTCGACCACTGCCGGCTCCGCCTCGTCGGCCTCGGGTTCGACAGGATCCCCGAGGCCGTCAGGATCTGCGGGATCGTCCTCTCGATCAAGCTCATCCTCGGCGTCGGGGACCTCGAGTTCGCTTCCGGGGTGGTCCTCGAGCCAGATGTCATAGGCCGTGCCGTCGGGGAACTCCTCGAGATCGATGGGCGCACCCACGCTGCGGCGGGTCAGCACCACCGCTCCCACAACGGCCACGGTCAACAACAGCGCCGTGATCTCGAAGGCGAACACGTAGTCGGTGAAGATCGCCCGACCGAGGCGTTCGACGTCGGACGCTCCCCCGTCGAGCGGGGCGGTGACCGACTCCCGGCCGGTGGCGCGCTGACCGGCGGCGAGGAGGATCGCCACGCTGCCGACGAGGAGCACCGCACCGCCGAGGATGGTGATGGTGCGTCGAAGGTGGAACGGGTCGCTCTCGAGAGCCTCGGCGCGGTCGACCCCGAGCAGCATGATCACGAACAGGAACAGGATCACGATCGCACCGGCGTAGACGATCACCTGGATGGCGGCGAGGAAGTACGCCTCCTGGGCAATGAACAGCACCGCCACACCGAACAGCGTCGCCACCAGACTGAGGGCGTTGTGGACCGGAT
This sequence comes from Actinomycetota bacterium, assembly GCA_016870275.1. Classification (GTDB taxonomy): domain Bacteria; phylum Actinomycetota; class Acidimicrobiia; order Acidimicrobiales; family Microtrichaceae; genus SXMI01. The sequence continues at coordinate 28,740 of VGBZ01000027.1, read as the reverse complement.
TGCGGAACAGCACCACACCGAGGGCTCCACCGACGCAGATGGCGCCGGCGACGAGGAACGTGAACACTTCGACGCGCATCAGTGGGCTGCGCTGTCGTGATCGTCGTGGGTGTCGTGGGTGGCGGCCGCACGCACTTCAGCCTCGAGCGGCTGCCCACCTTCGGGGGCCCGGACGCCGTAACCGAGCTCAGCGGACCACGCCACGATCCCCTCGAACGAGGCGTCCCCGCTCGGAGCGGTGGCACGCATCCAACCCGAGGTGTCCGCCGCCGGGTCGAACCCGTCGCCCCAGTGCTCCCACGGCAGCTGCTGAGGTCGGCCGTCGTTCCCGACGAGCAGTTCGGACTTGGTGTAGATGGCGTCGGAACGGTTGGTGAAGGCGAACTCGAAGAGCTTCGTCTCGGTGATGGCCTCGGTCGGGCACGCCTCCACGCACAGGTCGCAGTGGATGCACCGCAGGTAGTTGATCTCATAGACGAAGCCGTAGCGCTCCCCGGGAGAGCGAGGGTCGTCGGGATCGTTGTCGGCGCCACGGACGTAGATGCACCGTGCCGGACACACACCGGCGCACAACTCGCACCCGATGCACTTCTCCATGCCGTCGGTGTAGCGGTTGAGCACGTGACGGCCGTGGAACCGTTCGGGCTTGGGGCGAGTCTCCTCCGGATACTGCACCGTGATCCGGCGACCGGTGTCGGAACGGGTCCCCAACCACTTGCGGAACGTCACGACGAACCCGTTCAGGTACCCCATCAGGACTCCCCTCCACCGGATGCTGCCACAGTCACGTCCTCGAGTTCAGCACCAGATGCCGCACGAATCGATGATCGCAGCAGTACCGCACCCACGGCGACCACCGCCACGGCCCCGAGGACTGCCACCACAGGGTTCCAGCCCTGATCCTCGGCCACCTTCAGCGAGGTGAGGATCAAGAACCACCCCAGCGCCAATGGGATGAGGAACTTCCAACCCAGGTCCATGAGCTGGTCGTAGCGGAAACGCGGGAGCGTCGCCCGGAACCACACGAAGATGAACAAGAAGATGAAGAGCTTCCCGAAGAAGTAGGTCATCGGCAGGAGGTAGTCCTGCACCCATCCGGGGGCCCCGGAGGGGATGGGACCCTCTGGGCCACCGAGGAACAGGGTGACGATCACTGCCGACATGGTCACCGTGTTCATGAACTCCGCCAGGAAGAACAGGGCGAATCGAATGGAGGAGTACTCGGTGTGGAACCCGCCGACGAGTTCCTGTTCGGCCTCGACCAGATCGAACGGCGGCCGGTTCAGCTCGGCGGTCGCCGCAATCACGAACACGACGAACGGCACCAGCAGTGTCATCCAGATGTTCCAGCGCCAACCGGACTGCTCAGCAACGATCCCGTTGGTGGTGAGCGTCCCGGCGAGGAGGAGCACCGACGCAACCGACAGGCCGAGCGCCGCCTCGTAGGACACCATCTGCGCCGACGCCCGGACCGAGCCGAGCAACGGGTACTTCGAGCCGGACGACCACCCGGCGAGCATCACGCCGTAGACGGCGATCGAACTCATCGCCAGAACGAAGAGGATCCCCATCTGGGGGTTGGCGACCTGCATCAACGTCTCCTGTCCGAGCAGCGTCACCACCCCGTCGCCACCATTGGAGAAGTTGCCGGCGATCGGGATCACCGTGAAGACGAGGAACGCCGGGACCAAGGACAGGTACGGCGCCAGCTTGAACACGAACGGATCGGAGCGCTCCGGCTGGAGATCCTCCTTGAAGAACAACTTGATGCCGTCCGCCAACGTCTGGAAGAGCCCGAACGGACCAGCCCGATTGGGGCCGATCCGGTTCTGCATGTCGGCGATGAGCTTGCGCTCGAACCACACCATCAGCATCACGCCGACCATGAGCGCCGCAAAGGACACCACGACCTTCAACACGACGATGAGGATCTCGGTCAGGCCGATGCCACCGGAGAGCATCGGGTCGCCCGTGAGCAGCGTGTCCATCAGGCCAGCTCCACTCGCACGTCGCAGGCGAGCTCGCCGCTGTCGAGCAGGGCGATCGGGTCGGAGTCGGCCAGACGGTGGACGAGGTGCGCCGATCCTCGGGGCACTCCGGTGCTGACGCGGGCCGGGAGCGTGATCGACCACCGCTCGCCCCGCACGACCAGCGGCGTCCCGGAGGTGACCCCGAGTCGCTCCGCGTCACCGGTCGAGATGCCGACGGTGGGGGTACGCGACAGGCCGACGAGGGACTCGGAGCGCTCGAGCATCTCGCCATGGTCGTAGAGCTCACGGGTCAGGACCAATCGGAGCGAGTAGCTGTCGACCTGCGGTACCGGCGGAGGGGGTCCGGGGTCGAAGGTGCCGGCGGAGAGATCCACGAGCACGCCGTCGGTGGCGGCATCGACGACGGACCACTCGGTCCCGCTGAGCCGGGGTGATCCGGCGACGAGTTCGTTGCGCAGTTCCTCGGCAGTGCCCGCCTGCCACTCGGCGCCCAGACGTCGGGCGAGTTCGACAGCGACGATCCAGTCGGGTCGGGCGGTGCCAGGAGGCGTCACCTTGGCGCGAACCCGCGACACCCGTCCCTCGGCGTTGGTGGTGGTCCCGTCGACCTCGCCGGGCATCGCCACAGGCAGCACGATGTGCGCCCGAGCGACCGACGGCTGTTCGAATGCGTCGAGGGCGATGATGGTCTCGACCCGCTCCAGCGCCCGCTCGGCGAGCGCGCGGTCGGGGGCGTCGCTCAACGGATCGGCTCCGAGCAGTACGAGCGTCGAGATCTCACCGGCTGCGGCCGCAGACAGGATGCCGAGCGCATCCGCACCCGGCGCGGCGGGGAACGTCGGCCACACCGACGACCAGTGGGTGTCGGAGTCGAGTCGGCCGCCGCCCGGCAGTCGGCCGGGGGTCAGGCCGGCGGCGACGGCGCCACGGACGTTGCCACGGCGCACGACCGGCAGGAAGCTGACATCGGGCAGACCTGCGAGTTGAGCTGCGGCGGCGAGTACCACGGCGCCGGATTCGGCGAGGTTGGCCCGACCGAGCACGACCGTCAGCGGGCCGTCGGCATCGGAGAGGACACTCAGGGCACTGCGCAGGTGCTCGGCGTCGACCCCGGCCACTCCGTCGTCGGGGATGGAGGCCCCGGCGAGCACCCCGGCGACGGCGGCGAGCTCGCCGGGTCGGGGGTGCACGCTCGCAGCGGCGTAGAGCGAGAGGCTCGTTGCAGTGGGCGTGACCTCCACGATCCGCACCCGGTCCCGGACGGCGGCGTGCTTGAGCCGGAGGAAGAGCACCGGCAGCTCCTCCTTGGGATCGGGTCCCATGTAGATGACCGTGCCACCCGGCCGGCAGACGTCGTCGATGCTGGCGCCGGGCAGGTCGAACACGTCGGCCGGCAGGCCGTCACCGAGCTGGGCGTCCACGTGATCGGTGCCGACGACGCCCTTGGCGAGGGACGCCCACGCAAATGCGGCCTCGTCGGTGAGCCGCGCACCGCCGAGGACAGCGAGACGCTCCGGCGCGGTCGAAGCGAGCACGTCGGCCACCGCAGCGAGCGCCTCGGACCAGCGGATCGGATCGAAGGATCCATCGCTGCGTCGATGGAGTGGGTCGGTGAGACGGTCCTTGCTGTTGGTGGCCTCGAAGGAGAACCGACCGGCATCGCAGAGCCACGACCAGTTGACCGGATCTGAGTCGACGCCGTTGATCCGCAGCAGCCGGTCACGACTCGACTCGAGCGTCACCCGACAACCGACCGAACACACCGTGCAGGTGGACTCGGTGCGCTCCAGGTCCCACGGCCGGGCCCGGAACCGGTACGGCGTGGCCGTCAGCGCCCCGACCGGACAGATCTGCACGGTGTTGCCCGAGAAGTACGAACTGAAGGGGTCGCCGGGGAAGGTGTTGACCTCGGTGTTCGAACCCCGGTTGATGAAGTGGATCAGCGGATCGTCGGTGACCTCGGAGGCGAACCGGGTGCAGCGGTCACAGAGGATGCAGCGCTCCCGGTCCAACAACACCAACGGGGAGATCTCAATGGGCTTCTCGTAGTGGCGCTTCTCCTCCACCCAGCGGGACTCGCCGGGGCCGTAGGACATCGTCTGGTCCTGCAGCGGACACTCGCCACCCTTGTCGCACACCGGGCAGTCGAGCGGGTGGTTGGCGAGCAGAAACTCGAGCACCCCGTCCTGGGCCTTGGCGACCAGGTCGCTGGTGGTCGATACGACCATGTCGGCAGCGGTCGGGATCATGCAACTCGGCTGCAGCGCCGGACCTCTACCGGTGTCGACCTCGACCAGGCACATGCGGCACATGCCGACCGGCTCCATGCGTGGGTGGTAGCAGAATCGAGGAATGTAGGCGTCGTTGCGCTCGCACGCATCGATCAGCAGCTCGCCTCGCTGCACCTCGACCGATCGCCCGTCGACGGTGATCGTGACGGGATCGGTGATCTCCAGCGGACGGGGACGCTCAGACATCGACCCGCCGTTCGTCACCGAGGTCACTGCTCGCCTCACCGTCTGAGGACACAACTCCGCCGGCAGCCACCGGGATCAGGTCACGGCGGGTGATCCGCAACTCGAACTCCGAGCGGAATCGGCGGATGGCCGAGGTGATGGGTGCGACCGACGACGGACCGAGCGGGCAGATGGTCGTCTGCTTGGGGGGGAACGGCACGGCGGAGAGCTCCTGAGCGGGATCAGCGGCGACAGGGTAGGGCCCAGGGCTGATGTTGTCGGCCACGTCGAGGAGCAGGTCGATGTCGGACGGGCGGCCGTGGCCCTCGAGGATCCGCTCGAGGATCTTCTCCTCCCATGTGGTGCCCTCACGACAGGGAGTGCACTTGCCGCAGGACTCCCGGGCGAAGAACCGCACGATCGAGTAGCAGGCCTCGACGGCGTCGGTGGTCTCGTCCATCACGACGACCGCACCCGAACCGAGCATGGAACCGGCGGCACCGACGGGCTTGGCCTCGAACGGCAGGTCGAGTTGCTCGGGGAAGAACCACGGTGCCGACGCTCCACCGGGGATGAACATCTTGAGCTCACGGCCGTCACGGATCCCACCGCCGTAGCGGTCGTCGTAGATCAGATCACGGAACGTCGTGGTGCCCTGGGGGATCTCGTAGATGCCGGGGCGTCGGACGTGACCCGACAGCGCCACGAGCCGGGTACCGGGAGATGTCTCGCTCCCGATGGCGGTGTAGGCGTCGACTCCGTGGTGGAGGATCCACGGCAGGTTGGACAAGGTCTCGATGTTGTTGACGATCGTCGGCTGCATGTAGAGGCCCTTGGCCGCCGGGAAGAAGGGTGGCTTCAGTCGGGGCATGCCGCGGTTGCCCTCGAGCGACTCGATGAGCGCTGTCTCCTCACCGACGATGTAGGCGCCGGCGCCCCAGTGGAGGACGACGTCGACGCTGAAGTCCGAGCCGAGGATGCTCCGGCCGACCAGACCGGCAGCGAGCGCCTCGTTGAGCGCTCCGGCGATCCGCTCCTGGGCGTGCGGCATCTCGCCGCGCACGTAGAGGAACACCTGCGCCGCACCGATGGCGTAGGCGGCGATGAGCGCCCCCTCGATCAGTTGGTGCGGATCGCGCTCCATGAGACGACGGTCCTTGAAGGTGCCCGGTTCGGACTCGTCGCCGTTGACCACGACGTAGCGGGGCCAGACCCCGGGTGGACAGAAGCCCCACTTCACGCCGGCCGGGAAACCTGCTCCGCCACGGCCGAGCAGGGTGGCGGCCGTCACCGACGCCCTCACCTCGTCCGGGGTGAGTTCGAGCGCAGCGGCGAGACCGGCGTATCCGGGGAACGACCCCGAGGTCCGGTAGACCTCGAGCGTGTGGGCGTCGGGCACATCGAATCGGGACGACACGATCAGCGGCGTGTCACCGCTGCTGGTGACGGTCCCGTCGGCGTGACCGTTGGTGGCCGAGGCGCTCACGATGCTCCCTCCTCGCTGTCGGTGGTGGCGTTCCGGGAGAACCACACCGGTTCGGTCTGATCCTCCGGCGGGGTGACGTTGGCGAGATCACCCGGGGCAAGATCCTGACGGATCAGACCGAGGGTTCCGTGCGGCGGGAACTCCTCGGCCCGCCCGGTGCCCGAACGCAGGTCGTCGATGAGCGCGTCGAGCGCTTCGACGTCGACCCTCTCGACGTAGCGGTAGTTGACCTGCAGGGCCGGGGCCTCGGTGCACGCTGCGATGCACTCCACGTCCTCGAGCGTGATGGTCCCGTCCGCGGTGGTCCCACCGGCGCGAACACCGAGACGTCCCTCGGCATGCTCGAGCAGTTCCCGGGCGCCGACGATCCGACACGAGATGTTGGTGCAGATGTTCAGGCAGTACCGGCCGACGGGGTGGAGCTTGAACATCTCATAGAAGCTCGCCGTGCCGAGCACCTCCGCCGGGGTGCACCCGACGAGTTCGGCGACGTGCTCCATGGCATCGGTGGTGAGGTAGCCGTCCTGTTCCTGAGCCAGATGACACAGGGGGATGGTGGCCGACTTGGGCAGCGGGTAGCGCTCGACGATGTTGCGGGCGATCGTCTCGTTGTCGGGGGTGAACCTGGGCACGGACGTCCTCCTCAGCGGTCCACGTCGCCCATGATCGGGTCCACCGACGACACGACGGCGACCGTGTCGGCGATGAGCGAACCCTGCATGAGGTGCGGCAGTGTCTGGAGGTTGAAGAAGCTCGGCGCCCGGATGTGCATGCGCACCGGGTGCGACGAACCGTCCGAGACGAGGTAGCAGCCCAGCTCGCCCCGCGGGTTCTCGACCGCCACGTAGACCTCCCCCTCGGGAACCTTGAATCCCTCGGTGAAGATCTTGAAGTGATGGATGAGCGCCTCCATGGACTCGTCGATGCGAGCTCGGGGCGGCGGAGTCACCTTCTTGTCCTGGATCCGGTAGTCGCCGGGAGGCATCTTCTCCATGCACTGTCGGACGATGCCGATCGACTCACGGATCTCAGCGAGGCGAATGCTGTAGCGATCGAAGCTGTCGCCGTGCGTACCGACGATCACGTCGAAGTCGAGTTGGTCGTAGCAGAGGTACGGCAGGTCGCGGCGCAGGTCCCAGGCGTAACCGGTGGAGCGGAGAATCGGACCGGTGGCGCCCAGCGTGATGGCTTCCTCGGCGGTGATCACGCCGACGCCCTGGAGTCGGTCCCGCCAGATGGGTTGACCGGTCATGAGCGTGTCGAATTCCTCGAGGCGTTCGGGCAGCACCGACAGGACCGAATCGAGGTGCTCCTCCCATCCGTCGGGCAGGTCAGCGGCCACACCCCCCGGGCGGATGTAGTTGTGGTTCATGCGCAGGCCGGTCACCTGCTCGAGGAACCGGAGCAGTTCCTCCCGCTCCCTCCACCCGTACAGCATCATGCCCACCGCACCGAGGTCCATGCCGTTGGTGGCCATGAACAACATGTGCGATGAGATCCGATTGACCTCGCACATGAGCGTCCGGATCCACTGGGCCCGCTCGGGAACCTCCACGCCGAGGAGCTGCTCGGTGGCCATCGAGAAGACGAGCTCGTTGAACAGCGGGGCTGCGTAGTCCATGCGGGTGACGTTGGTCGGACCCTGCAGGTAGGTGAGTTGTTCGGCGGTCTTCTCCATGCCGGTGTGGAGGTAGCCGACGACGGGCCGCGACCGCGTGATCTCCTCGCCGTCGAGTTCGAGGACGAGACGCAGCACACCGTGGGTGGACGGGTGCTGGGGACCCATGTTCATGATCATCCGCTCACCGAGACCCTCGTCGGTGGGCGGCTGGTAGCCGGAGCGTTCCTCGGCCTCGGTCGCCGACAACCGCAGCACTGCGTCGTCGTTGGCGAGGCGGCTGCGGGCCTCGTCGAGGACGGACAGGTCGATTGCGGCATCAGGGCCGGAGATGGTTTCGGGATCGACGACCTGGCTCACGGGCGGGCACCTCCACTCGCCGTCGGGTCCTTGAACTGCACCGGGATCCGACCGATCGAGGAGTCCTTGCGGAGCGGGTGGCCGACCCAGTCGTCGGGCAGGAGGATGCGGCTCAGGTCGGGGTGTCCGCTGAACACGATGCCGAGCAGGTCGTGGGCCTCACGCTCGGACGCCTCGAGACCGGGGTGGACGGAGAACAGCGACGGGACCACCGGGTCGTCGTCGGGAACCTGCACTCGGATTCGGGTGCGACGACGGTTGCGGTGATCGATCAGGTTGACGACGACCTCGAAACGCTCCGGCTCGACACCGACAGGGAGGCCTCGATCCCCCGGCGTGTTCAGGTAGTCCACTCCGCACAGGTCGACGGCCATCCAGTAGCCCTCGGCCCGCAGGCGCTCGACGAGGTCGACGTAGTCGCTGCGATCAGGGTGCAGCACCTCCTGGCCCCGAGAATCCGAGACCAACACACCGTGCACAGTCGCACCCGGAGCAGCAGGTTCTCCGGGAACCTCCTCGGCCACCTCGGTCACGTCCGCCGTCCGATCACCGGTCGGTGGTGCGGTTGGCGAGGAGCACCGGTGCTGCCTGCCCGTCGACCTGATCGATCACGATGCGGGCGCCGACGCCTTCGTCGCCACGGCGCCGGAGGATCTCACCGGTCTCGATCTGCTCGTGCAGCGTGATGATCGCCTGCAGGAGGGTCTCCGGGCCGGGAGGGCAACCCGGGGCGTAGACGTCCACCGGGACCACTTGGTCGACGCCTTGGACGATCGCATAGTTGTTGAACATCCCGCCGGAGGAGGCGCACACGCCCATGGAGATGACCCACTTCGGTTCCATCATCTGGTCGTAGATCGTGCGGAGCACCGGCGCCATCTTCTGGGAGACCCGACCAGCGACGATCATCAGATCCGCCTGCCGAGGCGACGCCCGGAACACCTCCATCCCGAAGCGGGCGAGGTCGTAGTGGGCACCACCGGTGGCCATCATCTCGATCGCACAGCACGCCAGACCGAACGTCGCCGGCCAACAACTCCGCTTGCGGGCCCAGCGCACGAGATCCTCGATCCGGCCGGTCAGGACGTTGTGTTCGAGACCGGCGAGACCGTCGTCTGCGACGTTGGAGACGAGTCCCATCAGGCCGCCACCTCCGTCGACACTGGGCGACCCTCGCTGCCCACCCGGCGGATCGTGCTCGCCGATGTCCGATCGACCTGTGAGCGGAGCTGCGTCCTCCGGGCCCGCACCACCGGACCCCACTCGAGGGCTCCGTTGCGGACTAGGTAGAGGAACGACTCGAACACCGCCACAGCGAAGATCCCGATCGCTGCGAGTCCGTAACCGCCGAGCTGATCGACGACCATCGTGAAGGGGTAGAAGAAGATGATCTCGATGTCGAACACGATGAAGATCATCGCAATGAGGAAGAAGCGCACCGGGAAGCGCTCTGGAGGTTCGGTCTGATCGACGATGCCGCACTCGTACGGCGAGACCTTGATCGGGTTGGGTCGTCGGGGCTGGAGCAGGCTCGACGCCACGAAGCTGAGTGCGGCGAACAACCCGGCGAGCACGATCATCGCCACAATCGGCAGATACTGCCCCATGACTCAGCGAGTCCCGGCTGGGAGCTCGGCCTGCGACGGATCCCAATCGGACCTGGCCGCCATTGCTCGCTTGTCACGGTTGTGGAGCATCCACACCAGGGCGAAGAAGACGAGACCCGAGAACAGGGTGAACAGGAAGGGGATCAACCGTCGGGTGCCGAGGTTGCGAACCATCACGACGGTGACCGTGTCTGCGGACTCGTCGACCTTGGGGGGAGGAGGTGCTTCGCCGGGTGCGACGATCTGCTCAACATTCTTCTGCACCGTGACCGCTGCGTAGAGCGGCGGGTTGAGCGGTTCGAAGATCGTGACCACACGACGCCATGCCCTGTCCAGAGCGGACCGCTCGCCCTTCACCGTCTCCGGTTCGGACGCACTCTTGCCGCCGTAGAAGAACACGTCCTTGACGGTGTACATCGACGTCGATGTGGACTGGCCGAACGCCCCGGCCTCGGCGAGCAGAGCGTCCGCTGAGGCAACGGCATCGCCACGACGCGAGTCGGTCGCCGGCAGGATCCGCCAGCCCTCGAGTTGCCCGTCGAGTGGTTCCTTGAGCGTCGGAGCCACCGTCACAGCATCCGTGAGCGTCCGGGCGGTGAACCCCTCGCCCTCGGTGTCAGCGATCTTCTGGGCCAGTTCGGGGTTGGTTGCGAGGTAGTCGGACAGGAACGTCTGCGGGTCCGGTAGGTCCGCAGAGGCGGGCAGACGTTCGACCACCTCGGTGGCCACGCCATCCGAGCGCGAGAAGTTGATCTCCTTCGACGACCACGACGGGTCCGTGCCGCGGAGGCCGATGCCGTAGATCCACCAGATGATCCCCATGGAGAACATCCAGCCCATGAGGCCGGCCGCAGCGATCAGGAATCCGTTGCGGACACCGGTGTTGGTGGCGAGCAGCAGGTACACCGATCCGCACAGCACCACCACGCCCACCGCCACGACGAGGGCCCCGCGGATGTTGGGATCGAAGCTGATTGCGGAGAAGAACAGTGTCATCGGGTTCCTGATGGGCTAGCAGTCGTCACTCGCTCGCAGGCGGGCGAACGACGTCGATGAACGACGGGGATTCGGCGGTTCCGGCGACGGGCGACTTCACCGTCGAGTCGTTGGAGAGGTTGCGCTCGTAGGTCACGATCGCCCAGACCTGTTCGGGGGCGAGTTGTCCTTCCTTGCCCAGGTCCGGGATGCCCTTGTCGGCCTGACCCGAGTTTCGGTTGACGCCAAATCCGGGCATCTGCGGATTGCCCTGCCTGCGGGAGAAGTAGAGCTTGCCCGAATCCATACCCTTCCAGATGAGGTCGAAGTGCTGCTCCTCGGTGGCATCAACCTCCACACCGATCAGGCTCGGGCCGAACGATCCGTACTGCAGGCGCTCGAACGGCTCCCAGCCCTTCCCGTAACTCGTACCGGCGACGTGACAGCGGGCGCAGGAGTACGACCCGGCGGCGAGTTCCTGGTTGTTGAACAGGATCTCGCCGAGCTTGATCTCATCGCCGCGCGAGAGACGGTTGGCGTTGACCGGCTCCACGTCGCCCTTCGGGGCGACGTCCTCATTGGACTTGCGGACCTGCATCATGCGTTCGTAGAGGCCCGGGTCGATGCCCTTGACGAACTCGTCGACCTCGAAACGCATCTCCTCGACCGGCAGCTGCACTGTCCACAGGTAGGAAATGATCTCGTCGATCTGCTGGGTCGTGAGCGGACCACCGCCGGGAGCACCCCACGCCGCCATGGGCGACCCCGGCCGGCCGTAGTTGAGGATGTAGCGCACCTGATCCTCATCGAAGCGATACAACACATTGTTGAGCGCCGGGGCGATCCAGTTGACCTGCGCCACGAAACTGCCGCTCTGGTCGTTGATCACGAAGTTGGCGAGCCCGCCGACACCGGCGCCGCCGTGACAGTTCACGCACTGGGCGCCGTTCTCGTAGATGTCGAGACCACGCCGGACGAACGTCTCGTCGAAGGTCTCGACCGCTCCGTCCATCCGGCCGGGCTCACCCAACCAGTAGAGCGGGAGACCCACGGCGATGAGGGCCAGCAGGCCGAGGGCGGAGAACAGCGCCACGTTCAGGCGCTTGCCCTCGAGTTCCTCGTCCGGCGTCCCGGGCTTGCGGTTGGCAGCCAACTCGATCTCGGAGCCGATCTCTGCCCGACTGGCCCGAAGGTTGACGAAGTACCACAGGAGGAACCCGATGACGACGAGTACGAGAATGACGAAACCGATCGCACGTTGGGTGGTGGCGAGGACGATCACGTGTGGGAGTTTCCTTCCGCAGGGTCAGTCAGGTCGAATCGGATCAGCCGCTGTGCCCACCGGAGGCGGCACCGATGCAGTTCGGGCCCTCGGCCTCCTGGCCGGTGGTGTTGGTCCCGATGGGCGGGCCCTGGATCACCTGTCCGGTGTTGACGGTGAGCACGCCACCGTTGACCTCGGTGGCGAAGTTGTCCATGCCCCGAGGAGCCGGGCCGCCCTTCTTCTCGCCGGCCTGGTTGTACTGAGAACCGTGGCACGGGCACTCGAACCACTGGGAACTCTTGCAGTCCGGCACCCGGCAACCGAGGTGCGGGCACTTCTGGTAGAGCACGGCGATTCCGGCCTTGAGCGAGTTGAGCACGGCCGGTGAGTAGACCTGCTCGGCCTTGGCGAGGGCAGACGAGGGGTAGTTGGTGAGCCACATGCGGCCCTCGGGCTTGTAGAGGAAGCCCCCGCTCCGTTCGATCTCGGACTTGAGGTCGGAGACCGAACCCACCTTGATCTTGGACCCGAAGCCGCCACTGCTCGACGGCCACAGGAATCCGACGATCGCCACGCCGAACACGGTGAGCCCCAGACCGAAGAGCGCAAAAACACCTCGGTTGAGGAACTGACGTCGGGTCACGCCGTAGGTCTCCGGGTCGGGCGGCACGAACACCGCGGGCGGTGACGGCTCGTCGATCACTGCGACGTCGCCACCGACCCGGGCGAGGGCTGCGCTGCGCTCCACCTCGGCTCCGGTCGCCGGTGCGTCGACGACGGCGGACATCTCGGCCTTCCGGGCGGACTTGTCTCGCTGCCTGGTCTCACGAGCCAGCGATCCGACGGCGCTGTCGACGTCACGTCTGCGGATGGCACCGGCGAGCGCCACCGCAGCGAGGACCACGACGACCAGGACGGACAGGACGATGAAGAAACCGTTCACGATGCAATCACCTCACAACTCGAAGAAGAGACCGTCCACCCAGGGCAGGGTGAAGTTGAATCCGGGACCGCGGAAGAACGATCCGATGATGACGAGGACCGCCCAGAACATGAGGAACAGCGTCATGAGGGAGATGGCGAACTTCCGGTCCTCGGGTTTGTTGGACGAGTTCTTGTCCATGTAGGGCGCCAGGATGAGCAGGAAGATCCCCATTCCCGGGATGGTCACGCCAGCGACCATCGGGTGGAACATGGTCAACAGCTCCTGGAGTCCGAGGAAGTACCACGGCGCCTTGGACGGGTTGGGCGTCTTGTTGAAGTCGGCCAACTCGAGCAGTGGGGCGTTGACGAACCACGAGAAGAACAACAGGAACACCGAACACGCCAGAGCGGCCACGAACTCACCCACGATCAGGTGGGGCCAGACGTGCACCTTGTCCTGCGGCTTGGCCTTGACGTCCTGGATCGAACCGGCTTTCACGACGGTCAGCAACCGCTGCGTGTGACCGCCCGGACCGGCTGCGAGCGGTGGGCCGCCGGCGGCCACCACTGCACCTCCGGTGGTGGTGGTCGCCACGGCGGTGGCGACGCCGCCGCCGGACTCAGCAGCACCGTCACCGTCGCCACCAGCCTTGCGGGCCTTGGCCGACTTGGATCGTTCGAGCAGGTGCGCCGGGATGCGGCTGTCTCCGCCACCCGAGGCGGCGGCTTCTGCCGGGGCACCCTCGGCCGGGGTCTCGCCCGACGCCTCGGGTTGAGTGGCGGCCTTGTCCCGGGCCGCCTTGGCTCGCTTCAGGAGGTGTTCTGGAACTTCGGTCATCTGTTCGCTCCAGGTTCGGATGGATGGATCGGGTGTCTCAAGTGTTCGTGTGGTCGGACCGGCGAATCAGAGCGGCCCGGAGATGCCGCCGTCCTTGCGGACCCGCCAGAAGTGGATGGCCATGAAGATGACGGTGATGAACGGGAAGAACAGGACGTGGAGTACGTACCATCGCAGCAGCGTGTCGGTTCCGATCTCGGCGCCGCCGAGCAGCACGAATCTCACCTGATTCCCGAACACCGGCGTGTAGCCCATCATGTTGGTGCCCACGGTCACCGCCCAGAGCGCCAACTGGTCCCATGGCAGCAGGTAACCGGTGAAGGACAACAACAGGGTGAGGGTGAGGAGCACCACACCGATCACCCAGTTGAACTCTCGTGGTGCCTTGTACGCACCGTGGTAGAAGACGCGTGCCATGTGGAGGAACACGGTCAGCACCATGAGGTGCGCGCCCCATCGGTGCATGTTTCGTACGAGTAGACCGAAGGTGACCGAGGTCTGGAGCGTGTAGATGTCGTCCCAGGCCTGGGCGGCGGTTGGTCGGTAGAAGAACATCAAGAAGATGCCGGTCACCGTCAACACGATGAACACGAAGAAGCTCAGCCCACCGAGACAGAGCGTGTAGCTGACCTTGACGGCGTGTCGCTTCACCTTCACCGGGTGCAGGTGGTACAGGACGCTGTTCATGATCACGTAGGACCGGTTCCGGGGACTGTCGGAGTAGCCCTTCCGGAAGATCGAGCCGGGTCGGAAGATGGAGTTCCAGGCCTGCGAGCCCTGCACCGAGTCGGTGACCTGGCTGATCTTGTCCTGGATCTTCGTCTTCGGCGAGCCCTGCATGGTCTTGGCCACGTGTCGCTCCTGTTCGTGTCGTCGGGGTGGTTGTCTCAGGATGGCTCAGCCGAGGCGCATGCCGTAGCCGTAGCCGTGGGTCGAGGTGCGCTGGTGGAGATCGCCGGCAGCGGCGGGATCTCCGACCTTTCCGAGGATGATCACGCCGGTCGGGCAGCGATCCACACAGAGAGCGCAGCGGGTGCACACGTCGTCGTCGATCAGGAACACCACGTGGTCGGACGGGTCCGTGCCGGGACGGTCGACACCCACGGCGTCGTCGATCGCATCGGTGGTGACCATGTGGATGCACTTCCACGGGCAGATGTCGACGCATCCCTCACACATGATGCATTCGGACTGGTCGATGTGGATGAACTGCTTGGGCTTGACCGCCTTGGCGAGATAGTCGGCGTCGACCTCTTGGAGGACGTAGTCGTCGACGAACTCCGGCATCGGCGGGTTGGCGTCAGTGGTGGTCACGGCCTGGCTCCTCCCCTGCTCGTCTCAGTGGTGCAGTTGCGCTCGGATGGTGTGCTCACGACGATCACCCGGCCCGCTTCATGAGTGGGCGACCGTAGGTCGACGTCGGTTCGATGGCTGCGAGTTTCTCGGCGCGCACGCCACGGTTCTGCCACCACGCCCACATCCACATCTGGCCGCCGAGGAACACGACGTAGATGAGCGTGGCGATGATGTCCCGCACCACCTGGGCGGAGACCTGCACGGGGAACACCTCGAGCAGCGAACCGCCGGGTCCGAGCCAGATGGTGTCCGGGCGCCAGTTCAACTCGGAGTCGGCCCAGGTGAGCCAATGGTGAGGAACCACGCCGTAGATCCAGAAGAGCACGAAGAAGATATAGGTGCCACCGAGGATGGCCTCGCCCCACGTCAGCGTGGTACCGACCGGACGGCGCTTGGCGTACGGGAAGATCGGCGCCACCATGATCACTGTCAGCAGCAGCGATGTCAGGAACGCAACCACATTCGGCCTCCGCTCGTGAAAGTTCTCACAATGTACCTCTCCGACGGTGTCCGGAGGGATCGTCGGCGTGCCTTTGGTCTACCACCCGACGGGGCTCACTGGCACATCCGCAGCCCAGTTCGTGCCCTCGCTGTGACACCCGACCGAAGCGTGATCGGGACCCTCGTCGCTTGTCCTCGACCCACGCCGACGGCGTAGAGTGGGCAGGTTCATCCCGTCGTCCCCCATCCGCCGCGGAGGCAGCGTTGAGCGAAGTACCCGAACACCTGTTGGCCCGGAGTCGCGCTCGGCGCGCCGCCCTCTCCGGCGACGGCGGTGATGCCACACCGGTCCCCGAGGCGGCCTCGGCAGCACCGGTTGCAGCGACGGAGAGTTCGGCCCCGGCACCAACGGCTGCCGCTGCTCCAGCCGTGGTGACTCCTGCTGCGGTGGAGCCCACGCCTCCATGGGTCGATGCGGCCAAGCAACGGAAGAAGATCCCCTACTGGGCCGTCCCGGTACTGGCCCTGTTGCCGTTCTGGGCCGTGCTGTACGCCCTCACGCTGGATCCGCCCACCCCCAAGGACTCCCCCGTGACACTCGGTGATGAGGTCTACGCCGGCAAGGGTTGCGCTGGTTGCCACGGCGCCGGAGGCGGCGGCAACGGGAACATCCCCGCGCTGATCGGCGACACCGCCGTGACCAAGGTCTGGCCCACGCCCGCAAAGCAGGTCGCCTGGATCGCCCTCGGCTCCGATGGCTGGAGGAAAGCCGGTCAGACCACCTGGGAGAACGGCACGCCGTTCAAGGGAGGCATGCCGGCGTTCGAAGCGTCCCTCGACCCCGAGGAGATCATGGCGGTGACGCTCCACGAACGACTGTTCAACGGCGAGGCGTTCGAGGCGGAGAAGTGGTCCAAGGACTTCGCCGCCACCATGGAGGAGTTCCTGCCCGATCAGGCAGCGGAGTACGAGAAGGTGCTCGAGGAGTGGACAGCGGAGCCCCCGGTCTGAGCGAATCGACCGACCAACCGGAGGACACCCACCCGCAACCACAGAGCCGGGTTGCGGTTCCATCACCCGGTCGACTCGCAGTTCTCGGTCTGCTGCTGATCGGTCTGCTCATCGGCGGGTGTCTCGTGATCACGGGCGGAGGATCCGACGAGCCCGGTCCGAACACGGTGCCGAGTCGTCCGACTCCGACACTCGCACTGAGCGACCTCTCGCTCGCCGGTGTCGAGTCGTTCAGCGGCGTCGACGTGCCCGACGGGGCACAGGACTTCCTCACCGCCCGGCTCGACGGTGACCGCCAACTCGACGTGACCTTTACGATCGACACAGACCAGGCCGGTGCGCTGGTGTCGGGGTCGGGTCTGCCGCCGCTCGCCGAGGGTGCCCGACCCATCCTCCACTCCTCTCCCCTGTGGAAGCTGAACCCCGGAACTCCGATCAGCGGCTCCGCAGATGTGCGCAACGGGATCAACCGGGCGCTCGAGGTGACACCCGAGGGTGAGCGGCTGCGAGTCCGCCTGACTCTCCAGGCAGTCTGAATCGAGCCGGACTCCGCTCGGCAGTCCAGACCTCAGCGCAGCTTCGCAGCAGACCTGTCGGAATCCCCGTCGGGGTCGCCGTCGGGATCAGGCTCCTCGCCCGAATGGCGGTGGCGACGAAGTCGATCGAGGAGCCCGGTGCCCTCGGGCCGTGGCGCCGGGTCGATCCCACGGAGATGCTGCACAACGGCTTTGACCGCACCCGCGATGGGCACGGCGAAGAGAGCGCCGGGAATGCTCGCCACGGTCAGACCGACGATCGTCGCCAGCATGGTCGTCGGTGCCGAGAGGCTGACCGCCCGGCCGACGATCAGCGGCTGCAGGGCATGGTTGGTGACCAGCATGATCACGAGGAACGACAGACACATGATGATCGCTGGGACCAACCCGGCGGTCAGGCTCACCAGCGCCACCAGGGCGAACCCCAACAGGCCACCGATCTGGGGGATGAGCGACGTGACGGCGGCCCACAGCCCGAGCACCGGAGCGAGCGGCACCCGGGCGACGAGTGCGCTGATCGTCACCCACACGCCGTTGATGAGTGCGATCAACAGGCTCCCGGCGAAGTACCGGGCGATGACCTCGTAGACGATGCGGCCGAAGGAGTCGAGTCGCTGGCGGTGGTTCGCCGGGACGGCCTGTCGGACGATTCCAATCAGCCGGGGGCCGTCGAAGAGCACCCCACCGATGAGCACCAGCAACAACACGACCACGCCCAGACCGAGACCGAATCCCTCGGCGACCGCAGAGAGGTTGGCGTCCGTCGCCTGGATCTTCTTGGGGATCGAGTCGATGAACTCGCTCACCTGCGACGGGGCATCGGCGTTGCGCAACCACCCGCCCACGAGCGGTAGATCCGTCATCGACTCGGCTGTCCGTGGAAGATCGACGCTCAAGGCCCGGGTCTGCCGGACGAGTTCCGGGCCGGCGAAGGCGGCGAAGAGCCCAACGGCGAGAAACGCAACAGCAGCGACGATTCCTACCGCCCACCCCCGGCTCGGCCAGCCAGTCCGTTCACCACGACGTTCCAGTGTGGTCACGATCGGGTCGAGCGCCAGCGCAACGAACGTGGCGACGACCACGAGCAGCACCACAGGCGTGGCGATGCCCAGCACCGTCACGACGAACCCGAGGGCAACGAGTGCCACGAGCATCCAGACCACGCTGCGCCAGTCGAGGTCGACGACGATCACAGGGGATCGATCCCACTCAGGGGGCACACGGCGACTCTAGGCTCACCTCATCGCCGATCAGCGGAACGACACGCCGGAACGACGGAGCGAGGACGGATCCGAAGGCCCGCTCACGACCGGGCCCGGAACCTCCACGGGACTCGGGACCGCCATCGGCACCCTCACCGCAGCCGGGACCGACAGCGAGCCTGCCACCGACCATCCGGTCCTGCGCCTCAGCGTCAGCTCCATCGTCCGTGCGGTCCTGATCGTCGCCGTCGCCCTCGCCATCGGGGCGGTGGCCCTGCGGGCGGTCCATCCACTGGTCTCGTTCCTCGAAGCCGCGGTGGTCGCTGCGCTCGCCCGACCTGCGGTCCTCCGGCTCGGTCGCCGGATCCCCGAATGGTTTGCAGTCCTCGTCATCACCGCACTCGCAGTGGGGGCCGTCGTCGGACTCGCTGCGGTCGGCTTCTCCGAGGTCCACTCAGAGAGCGTCCGTCTGGTCGAACAGGCGCCGCGTGCTGCGGAGGACCTCGAGAACTCCGAACCACTCGGACCGATCCTCGCCGACCTTCGATTCTCCGAACAGGTCCGCCAGACCACTGCGGCGATCGCCCGGACGTTCGATCTGGGCGGCGCCGACCTTCCCGGTCTGGCCTCCGCGGTGGGTGGTCGGCTGTCCTCGGCGTTCATCGTGTGGGTGCTCGCCGTGATGATGGTCTTCGTCGGTCCGGCCATGGTGGCCGGCACCGTTGGACTCATGCCGGCCAACGGACAGGAGCGGGCCAGCGAGGTGCTCGCAGCCGCCCACCGCTCGACGCTCATCTACCTCGGTCTCACGACGCTGCGAGCGCTCGCCGTCGGCGCTGCGGCGTTCGTCCTCGCCGAAGTGCTGCAACTCGACCTCGCTGCAGTGCTGGCAGTGGTCGCTGGGATGACATCGTTCGTGCCACGCGTCGGGATCGTGCTGGGGTTCATCCCGCTGATCACCGTTGCGGCCCTGGAGGGTGGGGCAGCAGTTGCCGCCGCGACGATCGCCGCAGTCGGACTGCAGGCTGCTGATTCGATGATCGTCCAACCGAGGATCAACCAGCGGTCGGTGCGGGTCGGAGTCCTCGTCACGGTGGTGTCGATCGCGCTCGGGGCGAGTCTCTACGGCATGGTCGGCGTGTTCATCGGGTTGTTCATCGGGTGCCTCGTCGTCGCAGTGATCACCCACGCCGGCGATGCTGCTCCAGACGATCACGCTGTGCCCGACGCCGGGCCCGAGCCGAAGAACTGACGCTCCAGCAGGCGAACCGCTCAGGGAGAGTCGGCGGTCGGACCCGGCCGGCGACGAACTCCGACCCGACTCGCCGACGCAGCCAGATGCGACGCCATCGTGTTGATCACCGACACCGGCGCAGCGCCCGAGGCCACGCCGTCGAGGACCGACTCGAGATCCTCGTCGACGTCGGCGAGCCAGGCGCGGCGAGCCACCGCCACCCCGGCGCCACCGGCGACCGCCACGGGCACCCCGAGCCACGCCCACGGCACGAACTCCACCGCAGCGACCGCCGAGGTCAGCACTCCTGAGGTGGCCACGGTCGCCGCACCGACTGCCGCTGTGACCCGACTCGCCGAGGTGTCGACCCGGAGCACCACGAGCGTCCGGTCGGCGGCGACCGCAGCAACAGCGACCTCGAGACGGCGGACACGGGCGAGCCGCTCGCTTCCGCGGGCCGCTCGGATCGTCCGCTGCGCCACCGCCACGGGATCGGACCGTCTCGAGTAGACCGCACGACCGGTGTCGCGTCGTCGACGACGGAGAATCCGGCCGTGACGCATCCACCCGTCGATCCGGTCGAGCACCTCCTCAGGCGACCCTCGGACCACCCGGGCGACAGCGACCTGATCAGGTCCGAGGATGCGGTCTGCGGGTCGTTCATCACAATCGAGCAGACCGAGTTGCTCCTCGGCGAACGCCCGGTGGACCCCTTCGGTCGGGAGATCGAGTTCCTCGGCGGCAGCGAGGAGCGACCCGAGGTCGATCCCGTCGTGGCGTCCTGCGGTCCGTTCGCTCAACGCAATTGCCCGGCGCAGCACCCGCTCTGCGGCATCGCGATCCAGGTCGGGCCGCTCCGATCGGCCGGCCGAGCCTCCAGGACGGGCCCCGTGCGCCGTTCCGGACGCCGCCCCGGACGTGGATCGTGACCCCGTGCCGGGCTGACCCGGCGGCTGAGCCGCTGCGGTGTTCCCACCGGCGGACCCGGCTCTGCACTGCGACGGCGGCGGATCAACCGCAGACGATCCACCAGCACCCATAGGATCAGCCTAGAGAATCAGGTCCCCGGCGTGGGCTCGGCCGCAACCGACTCAAGCGGACCGTGCCAGCTCCGTCGCCACCTCGTGGGCGACCCCGACGACCTGCTCGAGGTGTGCATCGGTGTGAGCGAGCGACGGGAACATGATCTCGTACGGACCCGGGGCCAAGGCCACTCCCCGATCGAGCATCCCGTGGAAGAACGCCGGATACCGACCGATGGCCACCGACTCAGACGCCGAGTCGAAGTCGATCGGGGCCTCGCTCCCGAAGAAGATCCCAACCAGCGGGCCGCAACGGGGGACGACCGCCGGGACGCCGGCAGCGTCGAACGCCAGGCGCAGCCCGGTGGCGAGCGCCTTGGCGGTCGTCTCGAGTTGCTCGTAGGCGTCGGCGTCGAGTGCCTGCATCACGGTGAGTCCCGCAGCTGTGGCGAGCGGGTTCCCCGAGAGCGTCCCCGCCTGGTACACGGGCCCGGTCGGGGCGAGCGCAGCCATCACGTCGGCGGACGCACCGAACGCCCCGACGGGCAGCCCGCCGCCGATGACCTTCCCGAAGCACCACACGTCCGGTTGAACGCCGAAACGCTCTGTCGCCCCACCCGGAGCGAGCCGGCACCCGGTGATCACCTCGTCGTACAACAACAGCGCACCGACTCGATCGCACTCGGCCCGAAGGCCCTCGAGGAAGCCCGGTACCGGCGGGACCAGACCCATGTTGGCGGCGACCGGCTCGACGCACACGACCGCCACGGACTCGTCGAGTGTCGGCACAACGTTGTACGGAGCGACGATCGTGTCGACGACAGCACCCGCCGTCACCCCGGCTGAGTCGGGCACGACGTCGGTTCCGATCACCCCCTCGGCCACGCCGGACCCGGCGGCAGCGAGCAGCGCGTCGGAGTGACCGTGGTAGTTGCCCGAGAACTTGAGGGCCCGGGATCGACCGGTGACGCCCCGGGCGAGCCGCAACGCCGACATGGCGGCCTCGGTCCCGGAACTGACGAGCCGCACCTGCTCGAGCCCGGGGTACCGGGCAGTGAGTTCCTCGGCGAGGAGCACCTCGCCCTCGGTCGGTGCGCCGTAGGTCGAGCCCCGCCCCGCCGCCTCGCGCACCGCCGAGACGACCTGCGGGTCAGCGTGGCCGAGGATCGACGCCCCGTAGCTCTGGACCATGTCGACGAGCTGCCGGCCCTCGCAGTCCCAGACGTACGGGCCCTCGGCCCGGGCGACGAAGTACGGCGTTCCGCCGACGGACCGGAACGCCCGTACCGGCGAGTTCACCCCACCCGGGATGACACGCAGTCCCCGCTCGTAGAGTTCCTCGTTGGTGCTCACTGCAGTCGTTCCGCGAGCGAGCGGGCGAAGTAGGTGAGCACGAAGTCGGCGCCGGCGCGCACCACAGCGGTGATCTGCTCGAGCGCCACGGCGTCGCCGTCGATCCACCCTCGCTCCGCCGCTGCGTGGACCATCGCATACTCACCGGAGACGTGGTAGGCGGCAAGGGGAACGTCCACCATCTGCCGGGCCCGGCTCAACACGTCGAGATAGGTGAGCGCCGGCTTCACCATGAGGGCGTCGGCGCCCTCGGCCAGGTCGAGTCGGAGTTCCTCGAGCGACTCCCGCACGTTGGCGTAGTCCTGCTGATAGGCGCGGCGATCGCCACCATCTGCGATCTCCACGTCGACAGCATCCCGGAACGGACCGTAGAGCGCCGAGGCGTACTTGGCGGCGTAGGCGAGGATCGCCACGTCGGTGGCACCGGTCCCGTCGAGCGCCCGACGGATGGCGCAGACCTGCCCGTCCATCATCCCGGAGGGTGCGCACACGTCGGCACCGGCACCGGCCTGGGCCACGGCGACCTCGGCGTAGCGCTCGAGCGTGGCGTCGTTGTCGACGCAGCCACGGTCGTCGAGGACGCCGCAGTGACCGTGATCGGTGTACTCGTCGACACAGAGATCAGCGATGAGCACGACATCGTCGGCGAACCGGTCACGCAGATCACGCAACGCCACCTGGACCACACCGTCGGGATCGGACGCACCCGAGCCGACGGCGTCCTTGCGCTCGGGCACCCCGAAGAGGATCACGGCGGGGATCCCCAGATCGACGAGTTCACCGACCTCGGCGAGCAACGATGACCGTGAGTGCTGGACGACGCCGGGCAGCGACGGAACCGGAACCGGCTCACCGATCCCCTCCCGGACAAACAATGGTGCGACGAGGTCGTCCACTCCGAGACGGGTCTCGGCGACCAGGCGACGTAACGCCGGCGTGCGCCGCAGGCGACGGGGACGACGAACCGGGAGATCCACGGGGTTGAGCCTACGGCCCGTTGCCATCGGCGAGCCCAGCGAGCAACTCGACGAGCACGGCGACGTCGAGCGCCTCACACGATGTGACCACCAGGTCCGCAGCGGAGAAGTCCATGCCCGAGGTGAGCTCACTCGGAACCGCCACCGCCGTCAGACCAGCAGCCCTGGCCGCCGCCACCCCGTGAACCGAGTCCTCGATGGCCACTGCGCCAGCAGCTGGGACGCCGAGTCGCTCGACGGCCAACCGGTACAGCGCCGGATCGGGTTTGGTGCGGCGCACCTCATCGCCGCTGCACACCGTCACGAAACGGTCGATGAGGTTGCGCTCGCTCAGGTGTGCCACCACCCAGTCAGCAGGCGACGACGACGCCACGGCAATGGGGATGCCCGCTGCGGCGAGTCCGTCCATCAGTTCGATCACACCTGGGAGCGGCTCGAGGCCACGGGCGCACTGCCAGTTCGCGAGCCGACGCCGAGGAACGAGTTCGGCGCGATCGATGGTGTGGCCGAGCTTCGCCTCCAGGATGTCGGCCCAGTGCGGATGATCGGTCGTGCCGATGAACGTCCTCCACAACTCGAGCGGGAGCTCGACGCCACGGTCGGCGAAGATCGCCGCCGTCGTGGAGTACTCGCAGAGCTCCGTGTCGAGAACGAGCCCGTCGAAGTCGAACACGACCGCACGCAGTTCGCTCACCTCTTCGCCGCCCAGTCACACAAGGCGTCCACGAGACCCTCGATCGTGTGGCGCTCCGCCTCGACATCGACCGACACCCCGTGGCCGACAGCGGTGGCCGCAGTGATCGGACCGATGCACGCCACCACGGGCGGGACCGACTCGATTCCGAACGCCGCAACGAACCGGTCGACGGTGGAGGAACTCGTGAAGGTCACCACGTCGGCAGAGCGGACGGCATCGAGCACCGCCGGGTCGTGCTCGGCGGCGACCGTCCGGTAGGCGGGCACCACATCGACGTCCCAACCCGCCGCCCGCAGTCCGTCGGGAAGGACGTCACGGGCCTCGGCCGCACGGGCGAGGAGGATCCGTCCGCCACCGGCCGGCGGAGCGGGGAAGGCCTCGAGCAGCGACTCCGCCACGAATCGTTCGGGGACGAGATCGGCGACGATCCCCCGGTCGGCCAGCACGCGGGCGGTGCCCGGTCCGATCGCCGCCACAGCGACCCCGACGAGTTGACGAGCGTCGCTGAGACGGTCCCACACCCGCTGCGCACCGTTGGGCGAGGTGAGCACGAGCCAGTCGTAGCGGCCGACGTCGGCGAGGGCCGCATCGAGCGCAGCGCCGTCGTCGAGCGGATCGGTGATCGAGATGACGGGAGCCTCGACCACAGCGGCGCCGACTCGACGGAGTTCCTGTGCCAGCTCCGACGCCTGCGAGCGCGATCGTGTGACCACGACGGTGCGGCCGAACAGCGGCCGTTGTTCGAACCAGTCGAGTGACTGTGCCGCCACCGCTCCCACCACGACGGTCGCCGGCGCATCGGGCCGCTCGTCGGCGAGCGTGGCGAGCGTGGCTCGGATCGTCCGCTGATCGGGCCGGGTCCCCCACGTCACCGCAGCAGCCGGCGTGTCCGGGGCGAGACCACCGGCGATCAGACGATCGGTGATGGTCCGGAGGTGCGTGACCCCCATGAGGATCACGATCGTGCCACCGACTCGCCCGAGCGCCTCCCAGTCGACCTGCGGTTCGGGCTTGGACGGGTCCTCGTGACCGGTGACCACGGTGACGCTCGTCGACAGGTTCCGCATGGTGACCGGGATGCCCGCAGATGCAGGCACGGCGAACGCCGCCGACACGCCGGGGATGACCTCGTACGCGACGCCGGCCGCAGCGAGCGCACCGGCCTCCTCGGCGCCCCGGGCGAACACGTACGGATCGCCTCCCTTGAGTCGCACGACCTCGAGTCCGGCCCGGCCACGGTCGACGAGCAGGTCGTTGATCTCATCCTGGGTCATGGTGGGGTGACGCGGAGACTTGCCCACGTCGACCCGCTCCGCCCGTGCGGGAACAAGGTCGAGAAGTTCAACGGGAGCCAGCCGGTCGTGGACGACCACGTCGGCGGTCGCGAGCACCTCAGCGCCACGAACGGTGATGAGACCGGGGTCCCCCGGACCGGCACCCA
Organism: Actinomycetota bacterium; assembly: GCA_016870275.1. Taxonomy (GTDB): domain Bacteria; phylum Actinomycetota; class Acidimicrobiia; order Acidimicrobiales; family Microtrichaceae; genus SXMI01. The sequence goes on along the minus strand of VGBZ01000027.1, from coordinate 3,951 downwards.
CGAGGTACACCGTCACGCGAGCTCCCCGAGTGCCGAGCGCAGGTCGATCGCCGCCGAACGCCCCAGCGCCACCGGGTCCGTGCCGCTCAACTCCACACGGGCGATCGGGACGGGATGCGTGGGCCACTCCCCCGGTGCCAGGACCGCCCGGATCCTGAGCCCGGCGCCGTCGATACCGGCGTGCGCCCCGGCCGGTAGATCGCAGTCCCCACCGAGTTCGCACAGGAACGCCCGTTCGGCATCGACGCACCGGCGGGTGGGGCCGTGCTCGACATCGGCGAGCAGGCCGCGGGTGGTGGCGTCGTCGGCCCGGCACTCCACAGCGAGCGCACCCTGACCGACCTGGGGAACCATGTCGGTGACGCTCAGCACCTCGGACTCGTTCGCCCCGAGGCGCTCCTGCCATCCGAGCCGGTCGAGAGCGGCGACCGCCACGACGACCGCTGCCACGCCGTCACGTCCGACCTGATCGAGGCGGGTCGCCATGTTGCCGCGCAGGTCCACGAAGCGCAGGTCGCCGCGCAGATGGGCGAGTTGCACCTGCCGACGACGGGAACCCGTCGCCACGACCGCACCAGTCGGCAGGGTCGAGAGGGCACCACCGATGAGGGCGTCGCGGGCCTCGGTGCGTTCGGGGACTGCGCCGATCACGAGCTCCGGGGGTGTCAGCGCCGGGAGGTCCTTGGCGGAGTGGACCGCAACGTCGGCCCAGCCGCTGATGACCGCAGCCTGGACCTCGGTGGCAAAGACACCCTTTCCACCGAGCTCACTCAGTGGAACATCGGTGCGGCGATCACCCTCCGTCACGAGGGGGACGGTGGTGACGTCGAGGTCGGGGTGAGCGTTGCGGAGCAGACCAGCGACCAGTTCGGCCTGGATGAGCGCCAGCGGCGAGGACCGGGTGGCGATCCGCAGGGCGTGTCCCCCCACGACCCCTCAGCTCGGCTGCGCGGGGCCGCTGTGTGAATCGTCCGGGCCGGAATCGCCGTCAGCGTCGGGGGCGGCCGCAGCGGCAGGGGTCACCGAAGCGTCCGCTCCGAGGCCGAAGAGGTCCCTGACCGACTCGGCGAGGCGATCGCCGAGCGACGTGCCAGCAGTGCGCTTGAGGCTGACGGTCGGTTCGTGGAGCAGCTTGGCGAGGATCGCCCGGGTGACGCCGTCGACGAACTCGAACTGCTCCGGTGTCAGACGGTTGGCGGTGCGACCGACCTCCTCGGAACGGATCGACTCGAAGTGATCACGGAGGGCCCGCACGACCGGATCGAACTCTCGGGCCCGGGCCACTGCGGCGAAGCGCTCGACCTCCTCGGCGACGATCCGGCGCACCGCAGACACCTCACGGTGGCGTTCGGCGAGGCTCAAGTCGGTGAGCGCCGTCACGGAATGCAGATCGAGGAGGGTCACCCCGGGAAGGTCGCCGGAGGCCGGCTCCACATCACGAGGGAGCCCGATGTCCACCACCACGAGGTCCGCGCTGGCGGCGGCCCGGCTGCGCTCGATCATCTCGACGGTCACGACTGCCCGGGGGGAGCTGGTGGCCGTCACCACCACCTCGACCTCTGCGAGCAGATCCTCGAGCGCACTGAGGTTGTCCGCCCGGCACGCTGCGGGGCTCGTGCCACGGGTCGGCTCCTCGGTTTCGAGGCTGGCCACGAGAGCAGCGGCGGCGTCGACGCTCCGGTTGACCACGGTGAGGGATCGCACGTCCGCGTCGAGCAGGAACCCGCCGACCGACCGACCCATGGACCCGGCCCCGACCAGCAGGACGTCACGACCCTGCAGCGTGCCGAGCGCTTCGGCAGCGAGCACCACGGCGGCCTGTGGCACCGACGTCACACCCTGGGCAATCGCCGTCTCGGTCCGGGCCCGCTTGCCGACCTCCACTGCGTGGCGGAACAGCGAGTTCAGCTGTCGTCCGCAGATGCCCTCTTCACGGGCGACATCCCAGGCCAACCGCAGTTGCCCGAGCACCTCGTGTTCGCCCGGCACGGCTGAGTCGAGGCCGGCAGCCACCTCGAAGAGATGCCGCACGGCGTCGGCGTCGTGGTGGACGTAGAGCGCATCCGAGAAGCGCTCAGGGGGCAGGAACGTCAGGTCGGAGAAGAAGTTGCGGGCCTCGTCGAACGCTCCGTGGAACTTCTCGGCGACGAGGTAGACCTCGGTCCGGTTGCAGGTGGAGAGGATCACCGACTCGGAGATGTGCTCGGCTCCAGCGAGGGCCGAGAGCGCCTTGGGCAGGTTCGAACGATCGACGGTCATCAGCTCGAGCAGGTCGAGCGGGGCTGAGCGGTGGTTCGCTCCTACGACGACGACAGACACGCCAGCAGGCGCTCCTTCGCTTCGGCCCGAAGGCCACGACGGACGAGATCCAAAAGGATCGGGTCCAGCATGCTTCGATCTAGACCCAAGATCCAATCTACGCCGCCCGGCGCGGAACGCTCGGGCAGACCGGCACGTACCTCGGCGAGGAGTCCGGCGAGGAGGACCCGCCCGGCGGAGTCGAGCCCAGCGAGGTCGTCGACCGCCCCGGCGAGACGCTCCGCGTACCAGCGGGACAACCCCGGGACCCGATCCGGTGTGGCGACGGTCACCACGATCCCGTCCTCGACCGCCACCGCCGGGAACGCCACGTCGGTGCGGGCCGCATCGCCGGACCGGGACACGAGCGCACCCGAGGGAACCGCCGCCGCAGCAGCATCGTCGACCGTCGGGGATCCGCTCGCAGTGACGAGCAGGCGAACCTCGGCGGCATCAGCGTCTTCGAACGGGCGAGCGAACCACACGAGTCGACCCTCGGCGTGAGCAGTCTCGACGTCGTCGGTGGCCTCCGGGGCGACGACCACGACCCGGGCTCCAGCGGCAGCGAGGCGCAACGCCCGACGGGTGCCGATGGGACCGGCACCGACGACCAGACACGGCCAGCCACGGACGTCGAGGTCCAACAGCACGGGCCCGGCGACGCTCAGGCGGTCGCCGATTCCTCCAGCGCATCTGTGGCCACACCGACCGCTGCGCCAGCCAGCGATTCGACCTCATCGTCGGTCGGCGACACCGCATCAGCCGGTGTGGCGTCGCGACGGCCCTCGTGGAACGCCAGGATCTGCAGCTCCACCGCCAGGTCGACGTTGCGGACACCGACGTCGTCGGGAACGTCGATGACCGTCGGAGCGAAGTTGAGGAGCGAACGCACCCCGCTGGCCACCAGCCGATCGGCGGCATCCTGGGCAGCTCCCGGAGGAACTGCGATCACCCCGATCAGCACCACGTGGTCGGCCACGATCCGGTCGAGGTCGTTCTGGTGGGCCACCACGAGCGAGGCGATCCGTTGACCGATGCGCTGCGGGTCGATGTCGACCACTCCGACCACCTCGAAGCCACGCTCGGCGAAGCCGCCGAACGCTGCGAGTGCAGAACCCAGGTTGCCCGCTCCGACGATCACACACGGCCAGCTCGACGTGAGGCCGAGTTCCCGTCGGAGATCCACGATCAGATCGGCGACGTGGTAGCCCACTCCCCGGGTTCCGTAGGTCCCGAACAACGACAGGTCCTTGCGAACCATGGCGGCGTTCACTCCGGCGAGCTCGGCGAGCTGTTCGGAGGACACCGTCTCCCGGCCCCTGGCGTCGAGGTCGAGGAGGCACCGGTGATAGACGGGCAGACGAGCTACAGCAGCATCAGGAACTGCCCGGCGCGGACCGTCGCTCACCATCGCCTGACGGTAACGCGACTCCCTCCACACCGTCGAAACCCACCCGACTACCCCCGACTACCCCCGACTACCCACCCCTGCGAACTTGTACCGCTCATGCGTCTGAAACGAACCAAACGTACAAGATCGAACTTGTACCGCTCATGCGTCTGAAACGAACCACACGTACAAGATCGAACTTGTACCGCCAGACCACCGACCCGCACCTCCGTACAAGATCGAACTTGTACCGCTCATGCGTC
>VGBZ01000026.1 GCA_016870275.1 Actinomycetota bacterium | reverse complement strand
CGTCGGTGATCTCCGCCACTGACTTCGCGAGCTGCGTCTTTCCGGTCCCAGCAGGCCCCTCGACGAGGATCGGCTTGCCGAGGCGGTCGGCGAGGTAGACGATCCCGGCGATGCCCTCGTCGGAGAGGTAGTCGACCGACCGCAGTCGTTCCCGGACGGCGTCGACGGTGTCGAACCGAGGCTCGGCGGCTGGGGTGGCGCTGTCAGGCATTCGGTGAGCCTACCGACGTGGCTGGAAACCCACGGAATCCCGCCGAACAGCTGGTGTGTTGTCGACCGACACCGGAGGTGATGTGCTGTCGACCGACACCGGAGGTGATGTGCTGTCGACCGACACCGGAGGTGATGTGCTGTCGACCGACACCGGAGGTGTCGGTGCCTCAGGTGCGGATCTGGCCGTCGCCACGCACGACGAACTTGAGCGTCGTGAGCTGCTCGAGACCCATGGGGCCGCGGGCGTGCAGCTTCTGGGTGGAGATGCCGATCTCCGCACCGAACCCGAACTCCTCGCCGTCGACGAAGCGGGTCGAAGCGTTCCACAGCACAGCGGCGGCGTCGACCTCGGCGAGGAATCGTTCAGCGGCGGCCTCGTCGGTGGTCACGATCGCCTCGGAGTGTCCGGTCGAGGTGGCCGCAATGTGATCGATTGCCTCCTCCAGTGTGTCGACGACCCGGACGGAGAGCTTGAGGTCGAGGTACTCCGTGGCGAAGTCCTCCTCGGTCGCCACTCCCATGCGCGGCACCAGCGACCTCGCACGGGCATCCCCGAGGAGTTCCACATCCGCAAGTGCCACGTCGATGCGTTGGAGCAGTTCCGCCGCCACCGCCGAGTGCACCACGAGCGACTCCGCGGCGTTGCAGACCGAGGGCCGCTGCGTCTTGGCGTTGAACAGGATCCGCTCAGCGACGTCGAGATCCGCGGCGGAGTCGACGTAGACGTGACAGTTGCCGGCACCGTCGATCACGTAGGGAACGGTGGCGTGGGTGCGGATCGACTCGATGAGCGAGGGTCCGCCCCGAGGGATGAGGCAGTCCACGAAGTCCCGCTGTTGCATGAACTCCACTGCGGCGTCACGGCTCGTGTCCTCCACGAGGACCACGGCATCGGCGGACACTCCGACCGACGCCACCGCCTGTCGGAGCGAGGTCGCGATGGCCGTGTTGGAGTGGATCGCGGTGGACGAACCCCGCAGGAACGCCACGTTGCCCGACTTGAGGCACAGCCCGGCGGCGTCGGAGGTCACGTTCGGCCGGGACTCGTAGATGATCGCCACCACCCCGAGCGGCACCCGGACCCGTGAGATGACCAGCCCGTTGGGACGCTCCCACGTGTCGACCACGACTCCGACCGGGTCAGCGAGATCGACGACCTGACGAAGGCCTCCGGCCATGGCTTCAACCCGACGCTCGTCGAGTCGAAGCCGATCGACGAGCCCCGGTTCCATGCCTGCGGTCTCGGCGGCGGCCACGTCGAGCGCATTGGCGCTCAGTACTGCATCGATGTCGGCTTCGAGTTGATCGGCAGCAGCGGCGAGCGCCTCGTCCTTCTGCTGGGTGCTGGCGCCGGCGACGGATCTTGCCGCCGCTCGAGCGCGAGCAGCCTGCTCCGGAACGGTCCTCACGGTCACCGGGCAAGGGTACCGATAGCCTCCAGCCCTGTGGGAACCGGTCCGCTCGACGCCGTGGTGAGTGCGTTCGTCGACGACGTGACCGAAGCGCTCGTCCAGGCCGCATCCGGGGTGGATCGTCTCACCGACACCGATGCGCGCCGACTGGTGTCGATCGAGGCCTACGACCTGACCACCGCCATGATCGACGCCGACGCCCGGCACACCGAGGCCGAACTCGATGCGCTGCTCGACGCATTCGTCGACCGACCGGTCGGCGGCAATCTCGCCCTGACGACGGCGGCCGAACTGCGAGGACGCTCGGTGCTGGACGGTCGGGCTGCGTGGATCGAACGGGACTCCGACCTCTTTGCGATTCTGGTGGGCCACGACGCTCGCTCGAACACGGCGCTGGCCCGGACCTACTACGACCGGGCGCTCGATGTGGCGCACGTCGTTGCGTCGCTCGACGCCGTCCCGGCGCAGGCCGAACTCGAGGCCATCTCGACGCTCCGCAACCGGATGCTCTCGACGCTGCGCAACTCCAGCGGAGGTACCCCCGGTGCCGCTCAGGCTGCCGATGCCGTCGCCGCAGGCGCACAGGACGCAGAGAACGATCCCGGCCCGGAGCCACTCGAGGACCTCCTCGCCGAGCTCGACTCGCTCGTCGGCCTCGAGGCCGTCAAGCACCGGGTCCACCTGGTCGCGGACTTCCTCCGGGTGCAGCAACTCCGCGCCGAGCGTGACCTCCCGCGACTCGAGACGTCGTATCACCTCGTGTTCACCGGAAACCCCGGCACCGGCAAGACGACCGTCGCCCGCCTGCTCGCCCGGATCTACCGAACGCTGGGAGTGCTCGAGCGCGGCCACCTCGTCGAGATCGACCGGTCCGGGCTCGTGGCCGGTTTCGTCGGACAGACTGCACCGCTCGTCACCGCCCGATTCGACGAGGCCGATCAGGGGATGTTGTTCATCGACGAGGCGTACACGCTCGCCCGTGGCAATGAGAACGACTTCGGCCGCGAGGCGATCGACCAGATCGTCAAGCTGATGGAGGACCGACGCGACCGGGTCGTTCTGGTCGTGGCCGGCTACTCGGGCGAGATGGCGACGTTCCTCGACGCCAACCCGGGACTACGGTCCCGCTTCCCCACCGTGATCGACTTCCCCGACTACTCCACCGACGAGCTCGTCGAGATCGTCGTGCGACTCGGCGAGCGGCAGCGTTACGACCTCGACGACGTTGCCGTCGAGCGTCTGCGAGAACTGCTCGACTCCGCCCCCCGGAGCCAGGGCTTCGGCAACGCCCGGCTGGGTCGCAACCTGTTCGAGGCCGCCGTGGCCAACCACGCCAGCCGAGTGATCCGAACCGGGCCCGAACCGACGACCGAGGACCTCACCACGCTGGTCCCAGCGGACTTTCCAGAAGACCTTGCGGAGATTCCGTGAAGCGCTTCCTCGCCGTCGTGGCCGCCGTCGGCATGGTGGCAGCCGCGCTGTTGGTGCGAACGCTCATCGACGGCGGTGGACCGAGCGGAGCGAACAACGCCGGAGACGGTTCGAGCGACACGACGACGATCATCTGCGGACCGGACCTCCGACGGTTCTGTGAGGCCCTCGCCGAAGAGGACTCCTCCGTCCGGGTCATGATCGAGGAAGAGGCGACCACCACCGACCGCCTCGCAACAGCCGAGGCCGGCGGGCTGGACGCCGACGCCTGGTTCACCGTCGGCCCGGCCGCTGCGGTGCTCGCCGACGATCGCTCCTCCGCCGGACTGCCCCCGCTGGAGTTGGGTGGCACCTCACCGGTGCTCGCTCGATCTCCGGCGGTGCTGGTCGCTGCGAGCGATCGCGCCGAGGCGCTCTCGGGTGCCTGTCCCAGCGGAATCACCTGGTCCTGCATCGGTCCGTACGCCGGGCGACCGTGGACCGACGTCGGCGGGCAGGCGACCTGGGGTCAGGTCCGGCCCGGGCTGGCATCGCCGGCGACGGGCGGAGGCCTGACCGTATGGTCCCAGGCTGTCTCGAGTGAGACCGTTGCGGTGGATCTTCCCGCCCTGTGGGCTCGCAACGACCTCGACGATCCGAGCGTCAGCGCCTGGTTCGACAACCTGGCGGCGCAGTCGAGAAGGGCCGGGCCCGCAGCCAGTGACCCGTTCTCCCGGTTCCTGGTCGCTCCGGCGACGTTCGGGGTCGTTGGTGCGCTCGAGGCCGCCGCCGGCCCGGCGCTGCAGCGGGCCGCGGGCCGCAGCGCACTGTCCCTCATCTATCCTGAACCTCTCGTGACCGCTGATGTGACCCTGACCGTCCCGAACGGCTCGGACCCGGCCGATGTCATCGACCGACTCGGCGGCGACCGCATCGACGAACTGCTCGCCGCCGAGGGCTGGAGGGTGCCGTCTCAACCGACAGCCCCGGGCGTCGGTGGCGGTCCACCGCTCCCGGAGTCTTCGGGCCTGCCGGCACCCGGAGCCCTCTCGTACCTCCAGCAGCGCTGGGAAGCAGCCGGATGAAGAACCGATCGTTCATCGGCCTCCTCGCCATTGCGGCGACTGCGATCCTGGCGTCGGCGTGCAGCAGCGGCGAATCCGATACAGCCACCGGCCCGGCCCGGCGCACCGAGTGCATTCCGGTCGATGCTGTGGTCTCCTCGGAGAAGATCCAACTCCTCGGTGACCTGGCCCGGTCGTTCAACTCCTCGGATGCAGCGGTCGACGGCAAGTGCATCGACGTCCAGGTCACCAAGGTGTCCTCGGGTGCGGCCGCCACGGCGCTCGTCGATGGCTGGAACGAAGCGGAGTACGGCCCGAAGCCCACGATCTGGTCTCCGGCGGCGAGTTCGTGGGGACAGATCGTCAACGCCCGACAAGCAGCTGCGGGACGTCCACCGCTCGTGTCGGACTCCCCCACGTCGTTCATGCTCACGCCGCTCGTGATCGCCATGCCCCAACCCATGGCCGAGGCGCTCGGATGGCCCGACACGCCCGTCGGTTGGGCAGACATCCTGCGCCTCGCCAAGTCGCCGGGCGGCTGGGCCGACTTCGGCCACCCGGAGTGGGGCTCATTCAAGCTCGGAAAGACGAACCCGAACTTCTCGACCTCAGGCCTCTCGGCGTTGATCGCCCAGAACTACGCAGCAACCGGCAAGACGTCGGGTCTGTCGAGCGAGGACCTCGCAAACCCTGCGGTGCAGCAGTTCGGCTCCGACATCGAGTCTGCGGTGGTGCACTACGGCGACATCACCATGACCTTCCTCAACAACTGGTTCCGGGCGGATCGGCGTGGAACGGCCCTCAACTACGCCTCGGCGGTCGCGGTCGAGGAGAAGTCGGTGATCGATTACAACCGCGGCGACCCCGACGGCGAACTCGCCCAGGGCGAGGAGCTCCGGCCGCCCCGCACGCCGCTCGTGTCGATCTACCCGACCGAGGGAACCATCTACTCCGACAACCCGCTCTACACCGTCGACGCCGAGTGGGTGAGCCCCGAGCAGCGGGCCGCAGCCGAGCAGTTCGAACAGTTCGTCCTGAGACCGGAGAACCAACAGCGCGTGCTCGCTGCTGGGTTCCGCCCCGGAAACCCGGACGTCGCCCTGGCGGACCCGATCACCGTGGTCAATGGCGTCGACCCTGCCCAACCCCAGACCCTCCTCGAGACACCGACCGGTTCGGTGATGGATCAATTGCTCACCAACTGGGCCCAGCAGCGCAAGGGCGCCCGTGTTCTGCTCGTGCTCGACGTGTCCGGCTCGATGGGTGACCCCGCCGATCTTGCAGACCCGTCCGGCCCGACCAAACTCGACCTCGCCAAACAAGCGGTCATGGATGGACTGGACGAGTTCAAGGACTCCGACCTCGTCGGGCTGAGGGTGTTCACCACCGAAGCCGACGGTGGAGCGGCGAAGTTCCGGGACCTCAGCCCGATCGAACCAATCGGCGCCAACCGCGAACGACTCCGACGGGCCATCGAGTCGCTGGTCCCGCTCAACGGCACACCGTTGTACGACGTCACGCAGGTGTCCTACGACGAGATGCTCAGTGCCTACGACCCCGCGCTCATCAACGCCGTCGTGCTGCTCAGCGACGGTGTCAACGACGACGGAGTCAGTGGTGACGACTCCGAGCAGTTCAAGCGGCTCCTGACGTCGATCAAGGACTCGAGCGACGGCGAGAACTCCCGTCCGGTCAGGATCTTCACCGTGGCCTACGGGGAAGGCGCCGACCCGGCGCAGCTCCGCCAGATCGCAGAAGCCTCGAACGCCACCGCGTATCAGGCGAGCGACGCCACGACGATCAACCGGGTCTTCACCTCGGTGATCAGCAACTTCTGACGGCGGACCCACCGCCGCACCGGTGCATCTGCAAGCCTTGACTCGTGGCGTCATTCCGCGACCGATTCCTGACCCCGAAGGTGGCGAATGCCACCACCTCGCCGTCGGCGATCGTGGCCGCCGGTGCCGGCGCCGCCGTGGGGATCCTGGTCGGACTGGGACCGATCGGTGCCGTGCTCGGGGCCGTCGGCGCCTGGGCGGTGCGGGTCATCGCCGCCGTCCCGAAGGACCCCAACGCTCTGCGGGTAAACCCGCGGCAGCTCAGCGAGCCGTGGCGTGGCCTCCTGCAAGGGGTGATCGACGCCCGGAAGCGTTTCGACGATGCTCTCCGCGGCGTACGACCCGGACCGCTGCAGGACCGTCTCGGTGAGCTTGGCCGCCGGCTCGACGTGGCCGTCGCCGAGGCGGCCCGGATCGCCACCGCCGGCAACACGCTCCAGCAGGGACGTGGCCGCATCGACACCCGAGCCATCCAGGCAGAGCTCGACACCGCCCGCCACTACGGCGACGCCGGGGGCAACGCGCAGGTGGTCGCCGCGCTCGAGGCGCAGCTCGCCTCGGCCGCAAGGCTCGACTCGACCATCCACTCCTCATGGGACCGGTTGCGCCTGCTCGACGCGCGGATCGACGAGGCCGTCACCCGGACCGTCGAGCTGTCGGTCACCCAGGCCGAGTCCGCTGAGGTGGGCGGGCTCGGTGGTCTCGACACCGAGGTCGACTCGATCGTCGGTGAGATGGAGTCGCTCCGCCAGGCCATCGAGGAGACGAGCACCCAGTCCGGAACCGGCGTCCCCGGCACCGGTCTCTCGGGGACCGGACTCCCCGGGACTGACGGGTGAGCGCCAAGGACACCGGCCGGCGCAGCGGGGCCGGAACCTCACCGACGAGCCCCGACCGAGTCCGACGGGACGAGGTCGAGGAGTTCGCCCTGGCCGAGGCCCTCGGTGACGATGCCGCGGTCGTCGACCGCACCGAGGCACACCTGCACTCGGAACGGGCCACAGGGGGCGGCGGTGCTGAACGGGCCGGCACCGGCGACACCGGCTTCGACGAGCGGCGGTCGCGGAGCCTGCTGCGGGCGAGTACCGCCCCGGCCGTCGGCACGGCATTGTCCCGGGTCACCGGGCTCGTCCGCATCGCCGCGCTGACCGCCGCGCTCGGCCTCACCGAACTCGCCGACGTTTACAACCTGGCCAACACCACGCCCAACATCTTCTACGAGCTCGTGCTCGGCGGTGTCCTCTCCTCGACGCTCGTCCCGCTGTTCGTCCGGGCCTTCGACGACCCCGACGACGACGCGGCCTCGGTGCTGACCACCGTGTCGTTCGTTGCGGTCGTCGGGCTCACCCTCGCGCTCACGCTCTCTGCCCCGCTGATCAACCTGCTGTTCGCCATTCCGCTGGAGGGTGAGCAACGTCGCCAGCAGCTCGCGTTCGGCGGCGACCTGATGGGGCTGCTCCTCCCCCAGGTCCTCTTCTACGGGATGGTGACGCTGTTCACGGCGTTGCTCCACGCCCGGCGCCGGTTCGCCGCCGCCGCCTTCGCTCCGGTCCTCACCAACCTGATCACCGCCGGCGCCGCGATGCTCAGCGTCGCGTGGGCGACGTCGCAGGGCGGCACCACGCAGCTCTGGGTGCTGGGACTGGGCACGACCGCCGGCGTGGCCGCCATGGCGGTCGCCCTCATCCCGTCCATCCGCCGATCGGACCTGCGGCTGAGCTGGGACTTCCGTCCGCGCCATCCGGCGGTGCGCAAGCTCGTCGGGTTCTCCGGCTGGGTCATCGGGTACGCCGCGTCCAACCAGGTCGCCTTCCTCGTCATCCTCGGCCTGGCCGTGACGCTCCAGACCGGATCGCTGTCCGCGTTCATCTACTCGTTCGCCTTCTTCCAACTCCCCTACGGCCTGATCGCCGTGTCGATCACCACCGCCGCGCTCCCCGAGCTGGCTGAGGCGGCCGGCAGCGGCCGGACTCGCGAGTTCGCCCGGCGCTTCACCGAGGGCACGAGCCTGTTGGTCACGTTCATGGTCCCGGCGGGAATCGGCCTCTTCCTGCTCGCCCGGCCGCTCGTCCAGGTCGTGCTGCAGCGCGGCAACTTCGACGCCGTCGACACCGCGCTCACCGCCGAGATGCTCCAGGGGTTCGCCGTCGGACTCCCGGCGTTCGCGGTTTACCTCTTCGCGATCCGCTCCTTCTACGCCCGTCAGGACACCCGGACGCCGTTCTGGCTGAATTTGGGGCAGAACGTGCTGAACGTCGTGATCATGTTCCCGCTCACTGCGGCGCTGGGCGGGATCGGCCTAGCGCTTGCGTACTCGCTCAGCTACTGGGTGTTCGTCGTCGTGGCGCTTGCGGCCCTGTCCCGTTCACTCCGTCGCGACGTGGCCGACCGGCCCGACGATGCTGCCGGCGAGGACCAGCCCATGGCGCTCTTCGGTCGGCCGGGCGCCGCCACCCTGCTCCGCGCCGCCGGGGTGGGAGCAGTCGTAGCGCTCGTCCTGTTCAGCGCCTTCGCCGTGCTGCGACCGGGCACCGACGGACAGGCGCTGGTCGAGATCCTGGTCGGACTGGTGCTCGGCCTCGGCGCCTTCGCCGCAGCCGCCGCCGTGCTCCGCCCCGACGGCCTCGAGCCGATACTCCGGGTACTCGGAACCGGCTGGCGCAGCCGGGGCCGGAGCATCGGTGGCTAGGCTCATGACGTGACTCGATCGCGCTGATCAGGAGAGCGAACCATGTGGAAGTCGATCAAGAAATTCTGGAAGTACCTCGGTGCCAAGTTGAACAGCATCTTCAACGAGGTCGCCGACCCGAAGATCCAGCTCGAGCAGGCACTCACCGAGGCTCAGGAGCAGCACCGGAAGCTCAAGGAGCAGGCCGCCAACGTCATTGCGAACCAGAAGCAGACCCAGTCACGCCTCGACGAGACTCTCGGCCAGCTCGAGCAGCTCAATCGCAACGCCCAACAGGCGGTGCTCATGGCCGATGAGGCCACACGGAGCGGAGACGCGGCAAAGGCAGCGGAGTACACCTCTGCGGCCGAGGCGATCGCCAACCAACTCATCGCCAAGGAACAGGACGTCGAAGGCCTGAAGGCCCTTGCACTGCAAGCGACCCAAGCAGCCGAACAGGCCAAGGCCGCTGTCCAGCAGAACTCTCGGGTGCTCCAGCAGAAACTCGCCGAGAAGCAGCGTCTCCTCTCCCAACTCGATCAGGCGAAGATGCAGGAGCAGATGAACTCCGCCATGGCGACGCTGAGCGAACAGGTCGGCGACGACGTGCCGACGCTCGCTGAGGTCAAGGAGAAGATCGAGGCCCGTCACGCCAAGGCCAAGGGCATGGCCGAGATTCAGGACATGTCGGTCGAGTCGAGGATCGTCGAGATCGAGCAGGCTGCGGTCAACGTGGAGGCGCAGGCCCGCTTGTCGGAGATTCGCTCCAAACTCGGGATCGGCGATGCGGCGACCGCACCTGCAGCGACGGCGGCTGCCGCTGGGACCGCCGCCCCGAGCGGAACCCCCGCCCCAGCGTCGGAGACGACGTCCCCCGGCGACGGCGACGCACTTGCCTCGGGCAACTGAGCACGGCAGCTCGGACCCCAGAGGGTCAGCTCAGTCGGGGAGCACCACGAGGTCGTCGACGTGGATGACCTGACCGTCGCCGTCGACGAGCTCCACTGAGCGCTTTCCAGCGATCTTCCTGAGTGCTTCTGCATCGATCGAGGTCAGGCCCTTGGCGACGACGGCACCGTCGGGGCCGACGACCTCGACTGCGTCGCCGGCAACGAAGGCGCCCTCCACGCCGGTCACGCCGGCGGCCAGCAGGGACCGACCGCCAGCCGACAGCGCCGCAGACGCACCGGCGTCGATGATGATCACGCCCGCAGGAGCCACCGCAAAGGCGATCCAGAGCTTGCGTGCGTTCAACCCCGTGGCCTGCGGTCGCACGGTCGTGCCAACCCCCGGAACCGATGCGATGGCGTCGTTGAGCACGCCGGGTCGCTCGGCGTGGGCGATCACGGCGCGCACGCCCGCCCAAGCCGCCATCTTGGCTGCGGCGAGCTTGGAGGCCATGCCGCCCGAGCCCCGGTCCGTGCCCGCGCCTCCGGCGTACTCCTCGAGAGTCGCGTCGACCACTGCGATCTCCTCGATGAGCGACGCTCGCGTGGTGACCCGGGGATCAGCGTCCATCAGGCCGGGAGTGTCGGTCAACAGCACCACGAGTTCGCATCCGGCGAGTTGAGCCAGGAGCGCTGCGATCCGATCGTTGTCACCGAAGCGGATCTCGTCGTCGGCGATCACGTCGTTTTCGTTGACAATCGGCACGACACCGAGTTCGAGCAGGCGGTCGATCGTTGCCTTGGCGTGCAGGTACTGGGTGCGCACCATGAAGTCCAACGGAGCGAGCAGGACCTGCCCGGCCACCAGATCGTGAACAGCGAGGTGTGCCGACCAGGTCTGGACGAGCTGAGCCTGCCCGACTGCTGAGACTGCCTGGAGTGTGCGGGCGTCGGAGGGGCGCCGATCGAATCCGAGCACCGGGAGCCCGGCTGCCACTGCGCCGGACGTCACGACGAGAACCTCGTGTCCGGCCTCACGCGCAGCGGCGACCTCGGCCGACGCCTTCGCCACAGCAGCCCGGTCGATCCGCCCAGCCTCATCGGTCAGGCTCGAGGTCCCGTACTTGGCGACAACCCTCACGGCGCACCGCCCCGGGACGGACCGTCACGTTGCTCAACCGGCGCCTCGTCGAACGGCTGGACATCGAGTTCATCGACGGTGTCGTAGGTGAACGTCAAGGCTCCGATGTGGACCACGTCGCCGTTGCGAGCTCCGGCTCGGGCCAGTGCGCGGTCAACGCCGAGTCGGTCCAGTCGACGTCGGGCCTCGTCGAGCGCCTCGCTCTGGGTCAGATCCGAGAAGCCCACTGCCCGCAGTGCCGCTCGCCCGAGCACCTCGAAGCTGGCGTCGTCGCGTCGGATCACACGAACGCCTTCGGGCACTGGCCGGAGCGTCACGAATCCCTCGGGCTTCGATTCCAGGGTCCGGGCCTGCTCGACCTGCCTTCGGAGCTGGCCGAGCAGCCGATCGACCCCTTTTCCGGTGACAGCGGAGATGGCGAGCGGGAGGTCGCCTCGGCCCTCATCGGCATCAGGTTCCGGAGGGAGTTCGTTTCCCTCACACCAGGACTCGAGCGCCTCTGCAGTCGCAAGATCAGAGCGCGAGCCCGCCACCACTCGCGGTCGCTCGACCAACGGTGCAGCATCGGAGCCGAGTCGTACCTGGTAGCGCTCGAGTTCGTCGATCAACACGCTGTACTGCTCTGCGGGACCGGTGACGGCGGTCGGCGAGAGATCACACAACACCAGAAGGACACGAGCTCGCTCGACGTGCCGCAGGAACCGGTGACCAAGGCCACGGCCCTCGGCTGCACCTTCGATGAGTCCGGGGACATCGGCGACGACCATCTCGAAGGCATCGGTGCCCTCGCCGAGACGGACCACCCCGAGCTGCGGCTCGAGCGTGGTGAACGGATAGTCGCCGATCTTCGGGCGCGCGGCCGAGATGCGAGCGATCAGCGTGGACTTCCCGACATTCGGGAACCCGATGATCGCCACGTCGGCGAGCAGTTTCAGGTCGAGCCAGACCCACCGTTCCTCGCCGGCCTCACCCTGCTCGGCGAACGCCGGTGCCCGACGACGATTGGAGAGGAACTTTGCGTTCCCCTTGCCCCCGACTCCTCCGGCAGCTGCAAGCCACCGATCGCCGTGGCCCGGGAGGTCGGCGAGCACCTCACCGTCTCGATCACGCACCACGGTTCCGACAGGCACGGCCACCTCGAGATCGGGGCCACTCGCACCGTGACGCTTACGACCTGAACCATGTGACCCGGATGCGGCTCGTCGGTGCGGGTGGTCCCGGAAAGCCAGCAGCGAGGCGACGTTGCGATCGGCCACGAGCCAGACGTCGCCGCCGGAACCGCCGTCGCCACCGTCCGGTCCACCCATCGGGGTGTGCGACTCCCGCCGGAACGACACGCACCCCGCTCCCCCGTCACCACCGCGCACGTTGAGCGCACACTCGTCGACGAAGTTCGACACCCACGCACCCTAGATGCCCCATTCACTCCAGAGACGGTGGGATCAGGAGTGCTTCCGGGGAAGCAACCACCACCACATCCAGCAGCGAGCCTGTCGGACCCAACCCCTACGATGACACCGTGAATGAAGCTGAACCTGTGGCTCAACCCGGAACCCACACCACCGAACAGCCCAGCGAACGCTCGATCCAGTGGGCCGCCACAATGTCGGGTCACACAGCGGGATCGGAGGATGCGCCCATCTCATTCTCCCATGCCGACAGCACTGCATCGCTCGGATCCAATCCGACTTGGTCGTGCGGGACCGGCGGCGAACGAGTCGCTCGGGAGGAGGCAGAGGACCGCCAGTTGGCCGACGGTGCCACCAGGGCCTCCGGCGCCGGCAACCGGCTCGTGGAGGAGGCCCCCGATCTGCGCCGGACGTGTTTCGAGCGTGACCGGGACCGCATCCTGCACAGCACGGCGTTTCGTCGCCTCGCCGGAAAGACCCAGGTGTTCGTGCTCCCCGAGGACCACCAGCGCACCCGCCTCACCCACGCACTCGAGGTCGCCCAGGTTGCGGTGGCGATCGCCCGTGCGGTGGGGGCCAACGTTGCGCTCACCGAGGCGATCGCCCTCGGTCACGACTGCGGCCACGGCCCGGGCGGGCACGCGTCGGAGGACGCCTTCAGTCCGTACGTCGAGGGCGGATACGACCACGCCACCTGGGGTGCCGATGTCGTACTCGCAGGGTTGAACCTGTGCCGAGAGACACTCGACGGGGTGCGCAACCACTCGTGGTCACGTCCGGCTCCGTCCACCCCAGAAGGAGAAATCGTCTCCTGGGCCGACCGGATCGCCTACGTCTGCCACGACTTCGAAGACGCAATTCACGTCGGCATCGTCCGACCTGATCAGCTTCCGGAACTCGTCCGCAGACACTGTGGCGAACGGCGGAGCCGTCAGCTGCACACCTTCATCGATGCCGTGGCCGACACCGTCCGTTCGACGGGGCGGATCGGGATGGACCCGGTCACGGCCCGGGCTCTCGCTGAGTTCCGGCAGTTCAACTACGACCACATCTACATGCGTCCGGCCTCGCTGGCGCAGTCGGAGATGGTGATCACAGTGCTCCGGGCACTCGTCGAACACCTCGCCGACAACCCGGACCTGCTGGTGCGCCAATCCGGTGATCATCCCGCAGACCGAGGGAGCAAGGCGGCGCTCGAAGCCGCAGTCGGCCACGTGGGTGGCATGACCGACCGCTACGCCTTCACTCAGGCAGTCGAGCTGCTCGGGTGGGACCCCGCAGCGCTCCCACCCGGTATCGGCTGAGTTGAGGGGTGCCAGCCATCCACGTCGCAGGCCCGAGGCTCCGGCCAACGAGGACCGTCACGCAGCACCGAATGCCACGCGGAACTGATGTTCAGTCCTCGGCGGGCAGGATGCTGACGATCTTCCGGTTACGGCTGGAACCGAACTTGACCTTGCCGTCGGTCAGAGCGAACAGCGTGTCGTCACCACCGCGACCCACGTTGACCCCGGGGTGGA
Source organism: Actinomycetota bacterium (assembly GCA_016870275.1). Lineage (GTDB taxonomy): Bacteria > Actinomycetota > Acidimicrobiia > Acidimicrobiales > Microtrichaceae > SXMI01. The sequence goes on along the minus strand of VGBZ01000026.1, from coordinate 21,637 downwards.
TTCTGGTCCCCCGCTGGCGCACGATGATCGAACCTGCGGTCACCGCTGTGCCGTCGAACACCTTCACGCCGAGGCGCTTGCTCTGGGAATCACGACCGTTCCTGGTGGAACCGCCGCCCTTGGTCTTGGACATGGGACGCTCCTGTGCGTTCGGTTGGGATCAGCCCCGCGAGATGTCGGTGATCTCGATCGTCGAGTACGCCTGCCGGTGGCCCCACCGGCGTCGGACCCGGGCCTTGGCCTTGTAGTCGAATCCGTTGATCTTGCGGCCCCGGCCCTCATCCACCACGGTGGCTGAGACGGTGGCGCCCGCCAACTGGTCCGGGGTGGCGAGCACGGTGTCACCGTCGACGAGCAGCACCGGTGTCAGGTCGACCGTCGCTCCACTCTCGGCGAGCCGCTCAACCCGGACGCGCTGGCCCGGGTGCACCCGATACTGCTTCCCGCCGGACTTGACTACTGCGTACATAAGCCTCAGATCCTATCGGGCAGCGCTGTCGCAACGCACATCAGCCCAGCAGCTCCTCGGGAACGATCAGCCCGCGACCAGAACACGTGTCGCACTTCACAGCCACGGATTCGATCAGTCCCTCGCCGATCCGCTTTCGGGTCATCTCGACGAGACCGAGGTCGGAGATGTTGAACACCTGGGTCCTCGTCTTGTCCCGGGAGAGCGCTTCACGGAACGCCTTGACCACTCTGTCCCGGTTCTCCTTGATGTCCATGTCGACGAAGTCGATCACGATGATCCCGCCGATGTCGCGTAGGCGTAGCTGCCGGGCGATCTCCTCGGCGGCTTCGAGGTTGTTGTGGAGGACGGTCTCCTCGAGACTCGACGATCCCACGTTTCGTCCCGTGTTGACGTCGATCACGGTGAGCGCCTCGGTCCGTTCGATCACGAGCGACCCCCCGGACGGAAGCCAGACCATCCGATCGAGTGCCTTGGCGAGTTGCTCGGTCACGTGGAAGCGGTCGAAGAGCGACAGCGATTCGGCGTCGGGGTCGTAGTACTCCACCCGCTCGACGAGCTCCGGGGCCACAGCAGCGACGTAGTCGCGGAGTTCCTCGTAGACCGCCCGGTCGTCGATCACGACCGATCGGTACTCGGCGTTGAACTCTTCTCGAAGCATGCGCATCGCGAACGCCGGCTCGCGATAGATCAATCCCGGGCGCTTCTGAGCGGCAGCGAGCTCGGCGATTCGCTCCCACTGGTCTGCCAACCGCTGGACGTCGAGCTCGATCTCCTCTGCAGACGCCCCCTCGGCTGCAGTCCGCACGATGATGCCGTGCCCCTCGGGTCGGACACGGTCGAGGATCTTGCGGAGTCGCTTGCGTTCGTTGTCGGGCAGCCGCTTGGAGATGCCGTACGTCGTCGAGTTGGGCACCAGCACCACGAAGCGGCCCGCAACCGACACCTCCTGTGTCAGTCGGGCTCCCTTGTGAGCAATCGGGTTCTTCGTGACCTGACAGAGGATCAGTTGCCGAGCCCGGAGGAGCTCCTCGATCCGTGGAGCTTCTCCCTGCGTCTCGACGTCCTCCGGATCGAACTGCACGTCGCTGCGGTACAGCACAGCACTCTTGGGAGTGGCGATGTCGACGAACGCCGCCTCCATGCCGGGTAGGACGTTCTCGACCTTGCCGACGTAGATGTTGCCGTGGATCTCAAAGACGTCATCGGAGGGACGGGTGACGTAGTGCTCGATCATCGAGCGCCCCTCGAAGATCGACGTATGGGTGATCTCGCCGTCGACGTGGACGTACATTTGGAACCGTCCGACGGCCCGGCCCTTGCGTTGACGACCCCGCCGCCGTCCGAGCGTCTCGCTGTCGAGATCCACCGCACTCCGTGCGATATCGGAACCGTCGACCGGTGTGGGGCCCTCGGCTCGGGTCGAGCGGCCACCCTGTCCAGGCGATCGATTCTGTTGGTCACGACCGCTGCGGCCGGAACGACCGGACTGGCCGCCGCCGGACTGCTGTGTGGACTGCCCGCCACCACGCTGCTGGTCGGCACCGGATTGCTGCTTGGACTGGCCCTCTCCACCGCCACGGCCGCCGCGCCGGCGTCGACGACGGCGAGTCGAACCTTCACCCGGTGCGTTCGAGTCACGCCCCGGCTCACCACCGGTCTGGGTGGGAGTTGGTTGGGTTCTCACCGGGGCCGGACGGGAGTCCCCGATCTTGGGTTTCGGTGGTCCAGACGACGCCGGAGGGCTGCTCGGCGGATCCGCCGGTGCCGGCGGGTCAGGCGCCGCTCGATCCGGCGGCGCGCCCCCGGACTGGTCGCCTCCCCCGATAGGAGGACGGTTGGCTGTCGAATCCGACATCGAAAGTTCCCTTCACATCGCTCGCGTCCACGCAAGCGATTGGTCGGCTTGCGTCTTGGCAAGCGGTCACGATGCACGCTCCTCAGCGTGCGTCGACGGGCGTGGCAGCGAAATCGGTTCACAGCGTTGCCCGTCGAGGTTGATCCATTGGTGAGTGCGGAGCACACGTACATCGGCGACGTTGCCGATGAGTTCCGGAGCATCCAATGCAGCGAGGAATTCCACCGGCCGGACGCTACGAGGTTTGGTCCCCAGATCGATGGTCAACACCGCACCCTCGGAGGACATCCGGGTGCTGTGTTCGCCGAGGAGGGGTCGCAGGTCCTCGCTCACCTGCTTGCCCTTGCGGATGAGGGTCACCTCGACCCGGTCACGGTCGAGAAGCCGTGTGGCCGCGGCGTCGAGCGCATCGGCGGGTACCTCAACAAGGCGGAACTGCCAGGTGCACACCTCCACCGAGTCCTGCAGCGACGCAGTTCCAGCGGCGATCGGCACCACAGCAGCCACATCGATGCCGTCGGGCAGCACGCTACTGAGTCGCTCGGCGAGCCCGCCGGCGCCGACGAGGTGGCCGGCGACGGCTCGCTCCATCGTGCTGCGGAGATCTACGGGATCCGCGGATCCCGGATCTGCGGGACCGGGATCGACGAGATCGACGTCGAAGAACTCGGCGTCGGACTCGAAGCCGTTGGAGAGCGCCAGCCCGAAGTGCAGGCGCGCCCTCGGGCTGAACCCCTGGCTGTAGGCAACGGGAAGGCCTGCTCGCCGAACCGCCCGCTCGAGGCACCGGGCCACATCCCGGTGCGACAGGAAGCGAACCCGCCCCCGCTTGTTGTATCGCACCCGGAGTCTGGTCACGATGACCTCCGTCCGCGAGCACCCACGCCGAGCTCGACCGGCACGGGTCGGCTGTCGGGAGTCCATGAGAGGCCCTGGCCAGTCCCCTGCGAACCTCCGGCCGGCGGTGTGGCAGAGGCCACGACGTGCTCGATGCCGTAGCCCGTGCAGGCACCGCAGTCGTAACACGGGGTCCAGCGGCAGTCGGGCAGCCCCACCTCGGCGAGCGCATCGCGCCAGTCCTGCCAGAGGAAGTCGTGGTGCAGTCCCGCAGAGAGGTGGGACCACGGGAGCACCTCGTCCTCGGTGCGGTGACGGTGGACGTAGTCGTCCATGGACAGACCGTGTTCGGCCATTGCGTCGGCCCACAGGTCGAGTCGGAAGTGCTCGGACCACTCCTGAAAGGTGCCGCCACGACGCCAGACCGACTCGATGACCGGTCCGAGTCGACGGTCGCCACGACTGAGCAGGCCCTCGATCTGGGTCGCTGAGGGGTCGTGCCACTTCATCTGGGCACCCTTGACGTCACGGAACGCATCGCGCAGCAGGCTGATCTTGCGCTGGAGCTCAACAGCCGTGTTCTGTCCGAACCACTGGAACGGCGTGAATGGTTTGGGGACGAACCCACCGACAGAGACCGTCACACCGGGCGAACGCTGGTGTTGCCGGCCGACCTCTATGCAGTTGGCGGCGAGTTCGGCGATCCCGAGCGTGTCAACGTCGGTCTCGGTCGGTAGACCGGTGAGGAAGTAGAGCTTCACTCTCCGCCAGCCCTGTGAGTACGCCGAGTCAACTGCGCCGTAGAGGTCCTCGTCGCGGATCAGCTTGTTGATGACCTGACGCATCCGCCAGGTGCCCGCCTCTGGAGCAAACGTCAACCCACTGCGGCGGCCTTTCTGGAGTTCGGCGGCGATTCCCACGCCGAACGCATCGACCCGGAGTGACGGGAGCGACACAGACACGGGTCCGCACAGGTCACCGGATCCGTCGGCAGGAGGGCGGTTCCCGGCGAGTTCGCCGACGATGTCGGTGATGTTGGAGAAGTCCGCCGTGGACAGCGACGTGAGTGCGACTTCGTCGTAGCCGGTTCTGCGGAGCCCCTCGGCGACCATCGTCCGGACCTGTTCGGCGGGACGCTCCCGGACAGGGCGGGTGATCATACCGGCCTGACAGAACCGGCATCCTCGCGTACAGCCCCTGAAGACCTCGACGTTGAGACGGTCGTGCACGACCTCGGTCAACGGAACGAGTTGGTTCTTCGGGTAGGGCCACGCTCCGAGGTCAGCGATGGTCCGCTTCTCCACCACCGCCGGGACCCCCGGCCAGATGGGTTCGATCGACCGCAGCCTCGGTCCGTCGTAGCTGACCTCGTAGGCCGCAGGGACATAGACGCCCGGCACGCGGGCCAGGGCGAGGAGCACCTCTCGACGGTCACCCCGTCCGGACGCCTTCCACTCGAGTACGACGTCGGTGATCTCGCTGACGACTTCCTCGCCGTCACCGAGGACGACCAGGTCGACGAAGTCCGCCACGGGCTCCGGGTTGTAGGTGCAGTGGCCACCGATGCAGACGAGCGGATGTTGTTCGGAACGTTCAGCTGCTCGGACTGGGATCCCGGCGAGGTCGATGAGGTTGACCAGGTTCGTGTAGGTGAGCTCGGCGCTCAGGTTGAAACCGATCAGGTCGAACATCGCAGCTGGGCGGTGTCCCTCGACGCTGAAAAGCGGGAGGCCGTGGGCGCGGAGTTCGGCCTCGAGGTCGATCCACGGTGCGTACGCTCGTTCAGCGACCGCATCAGGATGCTCGGTGACGATCTCGGCGAGGATCTGCAACCCTTGGTTCGGCAGGCCGATCTCGTAGGTGTCGGGATAGGTGAAGAGCCATGACACCGGCCCACCCGGGGCGCGCCGGCTCCAGTCAGGGCGGACCGCACCGTCTTCTCCACCGATGTAGCGAGCGGGTTTCTCGACCCTCGCCAGAAGTGGTTCGAGTTGGTCCCACATCGACCCGGACGGTTCCGTCCTGACGGGCTCGAAGCGCTGTGCAGCGGCCGTAGGAACGGTCATGGTCCCGTAAGCCTATCGGAGGTGACAGGCGGAGTACCCATCGGCGGACAGCGGGCGTACGTCAGCTGAACCGATGCATGTGGACGGACTGGACCAAGCCGACCGCCACGAACGAGACGAGCAGCGATGACCCACCGTAGGAGACGAAGGGCAACGGGATCCCGGTCACCGGCATGATCCCGAGCGTCATCCCGATGTTCTCGAAGATGTGGAACAGGAACATGCACGTCACGCCGATGCACAGGAGCGTGCCGATCTGGTCGGCGGCGAGCTGCGCTGCTCGCCAGCACCTCCAGATGATGATCCCGAGCAAGGCCACGAGCAGGCTCGACCCCAGAAACCCGAACTCCTCGCCGACGACAGTGAAGATGAAGTCCGTCTGCTGTTCCGGGACGTAGCCGCCCCGGGTCTGTGGACCGTTGGCCAGGCCGTAGCCGGTGAGACCACCCGAACCGATTGCCTTCTGCGACTGATCGACGTTGTAGGACTGTTCGTCGGGCGAGATGAAGGACGTGAGCCGTTCGGTCTGGTAATCATCGAGCGCACCAGAGTTGAGGATCATAAGGATCGCGACGATTCCCAACGTGACGAGCACACCGAGGTGCTTCATCCGGACGCCAGCGACGACGAGCATGCCCAGACCCAGAACGATGAACACCAGTGCCGAACCGAGGTCGGGCTGCAGCAGGGTGAGGAGGACCGGCACGCCGAGCAACCCGAGGGCGCCGGCCAGGCGCCGCAGGTCGACCTCGTCAACCGAACCCAGATAGGCCGCAATGGCGAGGATCGTCGTGAGCTTGGCGAACTCAGCTGGCTGAAGGGCGATCGACCCGGCCCGGTACCACCCGCTCGTTCCGTTGACGACGGTGCCGAGGGGGGTGAGGACGCCGATCAGCATGACGATCGACACGGCGTAGAGCGCCTGCCACCAGTCGGCGACCTTCCGATAGTCCACCAGCGCTGCTGCGGATGCCGCACCGATACCCACGACAGCGAACATCATCTGCCGGACGACGTATCCGTTTCCGCCATCGAGGCGTCGGGTGGCGCTGTAGACGAGGATCAGGCCGAACAACAACACCGCTCCGACCGCAGCGGCAAGGACCACATCGACGTGTCGACGCGGATCGCCGAGGTTCCGGGACCTGAACCCGACCGGGGCGACAACTCTGTCGCCGCTCACCCGGGACCTCCTGATCCGACATCGGCGACGCTGGCCTGAGCGGCTCGCCCCTCTTCCTCCCGGCACTGGGCGGCCGCTGCCACGGTGCACGCCACAGAGAGCGTGCCGTCGCTGGCGGGCGCCAGGATCCTGAACGCCAGCGGGGCCGCCACGTCACCTCCGAAGCCGGATTCGGGGATGATGACCGACACGGCGAACTCCGGCGGGATCCCGCTGGCCACGGGGCCCCAGCCGGCGAACAGTGCCGAATCCGCCTTGCCGGCCACCTGGGCGGTACCGGTCTTTCCCCCCATGACCCATGCAGTCGGCGAGGAGGCCCACGACCGGCTCGCCGTGCCGTCGTCGTCCTGAGTGACCCCGATGAGGCCGGCGAGCACCCGGAGGTAGAACTCCCCGCCCATCTCGACCCGGCCAACCTCCTCCGGCTCGACCGTCCTGACGATCTCGAAGTTGCCCGGCTGACCGGGTGGAGCCGCTGGATCGAGTGGACGGGTCACCTGGAACACCGCCTGTGGCCGGTGACGAACCCCGCCGCTGGCAATCGTGGCGTACAACTCGGCGAGCTGCAGGGGTGTGACGAGCACGTCGCCCTGACCGATCGACGTGATCACGGTGTCGCCGGTGAACCAGTCGCCGGTCATGAACACGTCGGGGTTGGCCTCGAATTCAGCCCGGCGCTGGGTCGGGGTGGGCACCCGTCCACCGGCCTCGCCGGGCAGGTCGATCCCGGTGGGCTTGCCCATCCCGAACTCGACCGCCACATCCTGAATGGGATCGTCACCGAACTGCCGGCGGTTGAGCCACATCAACTCAGCGAGTCGGTAGTAGTAGGTGTCGGAGGAGACAGCGAGCGAGCGGGCGAGGTCGACCTCGCCGAGCGTCTTTTGGCCGGCGTTCTGGAACGTGCAGCCTTCACCCTCGCAGCTCTGGAGTCGATAGGTTCCACCGTCGACGTAGTACTCGTTGTCAGGGCCGATGATTCCCGCACGCCAACCGGCGAGCGCAGTGATCGGTTTGAACGTCGATCCCGGGGCGTAGGCGCCCTGAATGGCCCAGTTGACCAGCGGCTGGCCGCTGTTGGGGTCGTTGAGCTGCTCCCAGAGATCGGTGGAGATGCCGTTGACGAGGATGGACGGGTTGTACGAGGGGTACGACGCCATGGCGAGCACCTGCCCGGTGCCCGGTTGGATGATCACGACCGAACCCTGCGGGGCGTTGAGGGTCCCCTCACGGCTCCTCTGTCCCCGGAGCGATTTGATCTTTGCGGCGAGCAGACGCTCGGCCTGCGCCTGCAGGTCCAGGTCGAGCGACAGCCAGACGTCGTCCCCGGCTTGCGGCACAACTCGCTCGGTCTCGGCGAGGAACTCACCCCGGGCGTTCACCTCGATGGTCCGCCGACCGGGAACCCCGCGGAGGACGGCCTCCTGAGCGGACTCGATCCCACCCTTGCCGAAGCTGTCGCCGGGTCGGTACTCCTTGGGTGTTCCATCAGCGGCCTTCGGTGCTGCGTCGCCCGCGACCTTGGCGAGCTCATCGGCATTGCTCTCGCCGACGTAACCGATGACCTGGGCGGCCAGCGAACCGTAAGGGTAGGTACGGACCGTACGACGTTCCACCACCACACCCGGGAAACGGGCCGCCCGTTCGGCAAGGTAGAGCTCGACGTCCTCGGGGACCTCGTCGGCAACGGGAACGTTCTCCTGCGGCGAGTAGCGAACGTCGGCGAAGCGGCCCTCGACGGTACTCAGCTTGGTCGGTACGCCGAGGTCGGTCAGCGTGTCGGCGAGATCAGCGAAGACCGCTGAGCGCTCGGCGTCGTCGAGCTTTCGTAGTGGCTCGCGGTCGAGCGCCACCACGATGGTCGTTCGATTGTCGACGATGATCCGGCCGTTGCGGTCGAGGATCCGACCTCGAGGGCCTTCCTCGTGGATCACCCGCAGACGGTTGGACTCCGTGGCGGCCTCGAACCGCTGGGGATCAACGCCTTGCAGAAACCACAGACGGACGATCAACGCAGCGAACAGGCACACGGCCACGATGCCGATCGCCGAGAGTCTCACCTGGGTGGAACTGGTGTTCATGCTCGCTCGACGTGGTCAGTGGGCGCTGCCCGGTGCACCATCAGCGGATCCGAACAGCGGTGTGGTCGTCCCCGGCCCACCGACAGACAGCCAGAGCCGGGAGGCTGAGAGCAGCGTTGAGAACCGAGACGATACCCACGATCAGGGCCAAGTTCGGGTCAGCCAGCGTCTCGGAACCGAGCAGATGCCCCAGCGTGGCGTACAGGAGTGTGCCCCCGGCGCTGAGCCCCGCCGTGGCCACCACCCAGATGGTCGACGAAGGCCGAACAATGGTGTCGCCAACCATGCCGGAGGCATACCCGGTCAGCGTCGTGGCGAGCGATGCCACGCCGAAACGGGTGCTCAGGTAGAGGTCTGCGACAAGACCGGCGGCGAAGCCGACCACCGCACCACGTGCCGGCCCGCCGGTGAGTCCGGCGGCGACAGCGAGGAGCAGGAGCAGATCGGGGTGGACGTCGAGCACCTGCAATCGGGAGGCGATCGACACCTGAGCGACCGTGACGACAGTGAACACGAGCGCCCAACGGACCACCCTCGAGTCCAGACTCATCGGGGCGGCTCCCACTCGAGCACCTGCACCACGTCGAGCTTGGTGAGTTCTGCTGACAGCGCCACATCGAGTTGCTGGTCCTGCGTCGTGAGGCTGGGATCGACGCTGCTCACGAGGCCCACGGGGATGTCGGGCGGCATGATCGACGTGCTCAGCCCCGAAGTCAGCACGGCCTCGCCGACGCGAATCGAGTCACCCAGATCGATGCCACGGTCCACCACGAAGGTGCCCCGCTCCCCCGTCCCTCGTCCGACGCCCAGGTCCTGCGTGGAAGCGAGGCGCACGCCGATCACGAACTCGGGATCAGTGGCGAGTTGAACGACCGAGGTATTGGACCCGACGCGTTCGAGTCGACCGACGAGCCCTGATCGAGTGACCACCGGCATACCCTCGGCCAGACCGTTGGAAGAGCCCCGGTCGATCTCGATCCGGTAGTCGGCGAAGTTGGAGTACGCCCCGGAGGACACCCGGGCCACCTGGGTCGGGATCCCCTCGATGTAGCCGATTTCGAGTTGCTCGTTGAGCCGACGAAGCTGTTCACGGGCACTGTCCTCGAGCACCGCAGCAGACTCGAGTTCTCCGATGCGATCACGAAGCTGTTGGTTCTCGGCCACCAGATCGTCGTAGCCGGTGACCCCGTTCCAGGCATTCCGGAACGGCGCCGTGACCGTGTCGACGACGCCGGCGAACGGGGCGGCGGAGTCGTCGGCGACGGACCGGGCGCCGGTGAACACCGGGAACCCACCGGCGTCGAGGGCGATGAGCGAAACGGCGATCAACGACAGGACCACCAGGAGGTAGCGGGAGCGCCGTCGGGTGGCGACCGGCCGCACGGCGGTCAGTTGCGGTCGGAGGAGAACAGGATCCCACGGAGGGAGTCGAACTCCTCGAGCGCCTGACCCGAGCCGAGGACCACCGCCTCCAGCGGCCGGGGAGCGATGCGGATGGGCATGCCCGTCTCGTTGGCCAGCCGTGTGGCGAATCCCTTGAGGAGGGCACCTCCACCGGTCAGCACGATTCCTCGCTCCATGACGTCGGCGGCGAGTTCGGGTGGGGTCTTGTCGAGCGTGACCTTCACTGCGTCGACGATCGCCGACAGCGGCTCCTCGATGGCTTCGCGGATCTCGTAGGTGGAGGTGACGATCGTCTTGGGCAGTCCGGTGACCAGATCGCGACCGCGAATCTCCGCCTGCAGCTCCTGATCGAGCGGCCACGCCGAACCCAGTTCCATCTTCACGACCTCGGCGGTACGTTCACCGAGCGCCAAGGAGTACTCCTTCTTGATGTACTGGACGATCGCCTCGTCGAGTTCGTCACCAGCGACGCGAACCGACTGACTGGTGACCACGCCGCCGAGCGAGATCATCGCCACTTCAGTCGTGCCGCCGCCGATGTCGACGATCATGTTGCCGGTTGGCTCCTGCACGGGCAGACCGGCACCGATGGCTGCAGCCATCGGCTCCTCGATGATGTGCGCCGGCTTGCGCGCTCCGGCGAACTCAGCGGCATCCTGCACGGCGCGCTGTTCCACCCCGGTAACGCCGGAGGGAACGCAGATGATCATGCGTGGCTTGGAGAACCGACTGTTGTGCACGCGCTGGATGAAGTAGCGCAGCATCGTCTCGCAGACCTCGAAATCGGAGATGACGCCGTCACGCAACGGGCGGACGGCCCTGATGTGAGCAGGGGTCTTGCCGATCATCCGCTTGGCCTCGGTGCCGACCGCCACCGCTCGCCCGTCGTGTTCCCGGATGGCGACCACCGATGGTTCACACAGGACGATGCCCTCGCCACGGACGTACACCAAGGTGTTTGCCGTACCCAGGTCCACCGCCATGTCACGGCCGGCGAGGCCACTGCTCAGTATCGATGTGGACAGGCGGGGCATAGAACGTTCCTCACGCTACCCGGTACCCGAGGGCGGGATTCGGTCGGTTGGACCGCCCCATCGGGCGAGTACCCAGGACACGCGGCCGTCATCATGACAGATTCGCAACACAACCGTAAAGAAAGGATGTCGGGCCGGGGCGGCTACCATCCGCCTGGTGAGCCGAACATTCGTCATGTGCAAGCCCGATGCGGTCGAAAGGGGACTCGTCGGGGAGATCATCGCTCGTGTGGAACGCAAGGGCCTCCGGCTCGCTGCGGTCGAGTTGCGGCACGTGGACACCGCCCTCGCAGAGGAGCACTACGCCGAACACGCCGACAAGCCGTTCTTCGGCGAGCTCGTGTCGTTCCTGACCCGCAGCCCGGTCGTGGCGATGGCCGTCGACGGCCCCGGCGACGACACCTGGCTGATCGCCCGCCTGCTCATCGGTGCGACCAAGGTGCAGGACGCTCAGCCCGGAACGATCCGCGGCGACTTCGCCACCACCACCAACGAGAACCTGGTGCACGGATCGGACTCAGATGAGTCCGCCCGACGGGAACTCGGGCTCTGGTTCCCCGGCCTGCCTGCGTCCTGACAGCAACGACTGCAGACCAGTCAGTCGCCCTCGGCGAGGAACGAGCGGGCCTCGTCGAGCAATCGGAACGAGCCGGCGACGACGATGAGGTCCTCCTCGAGAGCTGCGGCACGGACACGATCCAAGCCGGCGGCGATCGAACCCACCGACTCCGCCGCCACGCCCCGGCGACGCCACGCCGCAGCGAGCGGAGCCGGGTCACCTCGACGGGCCCCCTCCCCCACCGGAACGCACACCACCAGGTCAGGTCGAATCGCCGCTGCTGAATCGACGAACCGATCCGGGTCACGACCGGCGAGCAGTCCGAGCAGGAGGTGTCGACTCCCGATCACGGCGAACTCGTCGTTGACGGTGCGGGCCAGCGCCGCAGCGGCATCGGGGTTGTGGGCCCCGTCGAGCACCACCAGCGGATGGCGGGCCACAACCTCGCAGCGACCCTCGATCCGCACCGAGGCAAAGGCCTCCGTGACGGCCTCGGGGTCGAGCGGACGGTCGAAGAACGCCTCGGTTGCCGCCACCGCCACCGCCGCGTTGGCGGTCTGATGAGCCCCAGCGAGCGGCACCGTGACATCCGGATAAAGCGAGTACACGCCGTCGATGTCGACGACGTGGGCGCCGACGGCCACTCGGTCGTCGGCCACGTCGAAGTCACGTCCAGCACACCACAGACGGGCCGGTCCCTCAGCGGAGAACAACGGCCACAGGTCCGGGTTCATCTCGCCGAGCACTGCGGTGCCGTCGGGGCGAAGGATGCCGGCCTTCTCCGAGGCGACCGCCGCCTCCCAGCCCTCTGCGAAGTCCGTGTGGTCGCCGCCGATCGACGTGACCACCGAGACCGCCCCGTCGACGACGTTGGTGGCATCGAAGCGCCCGAGCAGTCCGACCTCGACCACAGCAACGTCGACGGGCGCCTCGGCGAAGTACCGCAGTGATGCCGCCACCATGATCTCGAACCACGTCGGGGTGTGATCGAGCAGCGGCTCGATGGAGCGCACACCGTCGAGCGCCTCGGCGAGTTCGCTGTCGGTGATGGGCTCGGCATTGCGCTGGACCCGTTCGTTGAGCGACCGCAGGTGCGGACTGCTCGCCGTCCCGACAGTGAGTCCGTGAGCGAGCAGCAGGGCAGTGACCATGGACGCCACGGAACCCTTGCCGTTGGTCCCGGTGATGTGGATGACCGGCTGGGCCTGCTGTGGGTCCCCGAGGATGTGCATCAACGAGCGCATCGAGTCCAGATCGAGGCCGTCGATCCGACCCGCAGACACACCGAGGCTCCCGGTCTCGTGGTCGGTGTGGGATGCCAGCCAGTCCAACAGGACGGGAAGCGGAGTCACGCGAGGTTCCTGCGGCGGAGGGTGCGGTGTCGAGCGGTCAGGACGCAGCGCGGCGCGAACGCGACGCCTTGGCCTGGTCACGGAGTACGAGCGTTGGTGGCTCACCGGAGGTGACCACTGCCTCGTCGACCTTCACCACAGCGACGTCGTCGCGAGAGGGGAGGTCGTACATGACCCCGAGCAGCACCTCCTCGAGGATGGCGCGCAACCCGCGAGCACCGGTGCCCCGGGCGAGTGCCTGATCAGCCACGGCGACGAGCGCATCGTCTGTGAACTCGAGGTCGACCTCCTCGAGTTCGAAGAACTTGCGGTATTGCTTCACGAGAGCGTTCTTGGGTTCGACGAGGATCTCGATGAGTGCCGCCCGATCGAGGCTGTCCACCACTCCAATGACGGGGAGCCGACCGACGAACTCGGGGATGAGCCCGAACTTGAGGAGATCCTCGGGCAGGACCCCGGAGAGGAGTTCGCTCTCAGAACGCTCATCGGCCGAACGGATCTCTGCGCCGAAGCCGACACCCCGACGTCCGATGCGCTGTTCGATGATGCCATCGAGGCTGGCAAATGCACCACCGCAGATGAACAGGATGTTGGTGGTGTCGATCTGGATGAACTCCTGATGGGGATGCTTGCGTCCACCCTGCGGAGGGACCGATGCCGTGGTTCCCTCGAGGATCTTCAGCAACGCCTGCTGGACCCCCTCGCCGGAGACGTCCCTGGTGATCGACGGGTTCTCGGACTTGCGAGCCACCTTGTCGATCTCATCGATGTAGATGATCCCGGTCTCGGCCTTCTTGACGTCGAAGTCGGCGGCTTGGATCAGCTTCAGCAGGATGTTCTCGACGTCCTCGCCGACGTACCCCGCCTCGGTGAGCGCCGTGGCGTCGGCGATGGCGAACGGGACGTTCAGCATGCGGGCGAGCGTCTGGGCGAGCAACGTCTTGCCGCACCCCGTGGGGCCGATCAGCATGATGTTGGACTTCTGCAGTTCGATCTCATCGACGCCGGACCGACTGCCGTGCTGAACGCGCTTGTAGTGGTTGTAGACCGCGACCGACAGGATCTTCTTGGCTCGTTCCTGCCCGACGATGTAGTCGTCGAGGAACGCGAAGATCTCTCTGGGCTTCGGCAGATCGTCGGGTGCGAACTCACCGGTCTCGGTGAGTTCCTCCTCGATGATCTCGTTGCACAGGTCGATGCACTCGTCGCAGATGTAGACCCCGGGGCCTGCGATCAACTTCTTGACCTGCTTCTGCGTCTTGCCGCAGAACGAGCACTTGAGCAACTCGCCGCCGTCACCGAACTTGGCCACCGGACTCCTCGCCGTGGGTTGGTCCGCTCGGGGCTGCGGGAGCAGCCGAGGCGGAACGCCTGTTCACCAACTCATGATCACCGGCCACTGGGGACCGGGGCGAAGATGCCGCCGGGGCCATTGTGGCGCATCCCGGTGACGTCGCGACGGACTCACGACCGCCGCCGGCGATCTGGGTCAGCGGATCGCCGTGACGGGGCCGCCGACGGCCCCTGATCGGGACTCGATCACCTCGTCGATGATCCCGTACTCCTTGGCCTCCGCGGCGGTCATCACGTAGTCCCGGTCGGTGTCACGAGAGATGCGCTCGACGTCCTGACCGGTGTGCCGGGACAGCACCTGCTCGAGAGTGGCCTTGAGGCGGAGGATCTCATTGGCGGCGATCTCGAGGTCGGAGACCTGGGCGTATCCGGACTGGGCGTACGGTTGGTGGATCAGCACCCGTGCATTGGGGAGAGCGAGCCGTTTGCCCTGCGTACCGGCGGCGAGCAGCACCGCAGCCGCTGAGGCGGCCTGCCCGAAGCACAACGTGGTGATCTCGGGCCGGACGTACTGCATGGTGTCGTAGATGGCCATGAGGGCGTTGATGTCACCGCCGGGCGAGTTGATGTAGATGCTGATGTCACGATCGGGGTTCTCGGACTCGAGGAAGAGCAACTGGGCGCAGACCAGATTGGCGACGGTGTCGTCGATCGGAGTTCCGAGGAACACGATGTGCTCCCGGAGCAGTCGGGAGTAGAGATCGGACTGTCGGGTACCCTTGGGGGTCTCCCACTCGACACTCGGCATGTAGTAACTGGTCGGGTCGATCACTTGGTGGCTCCTGGCAGGCACATTCGGCTGGGGATCAGCCGGTGGGGTTCAGTCGTTCTCGTTGAGATCGTCGTCGTCATGGTCGTGGTCTTCGTCATGATCGTGCTCGGGCAGGACCAGGAGCTCAGGATCGATCGGCACGCCGTCGGGATCGACGATGACCGACCTCTCCACGAGCCACTCCATGGCCGTTCGCTTGAGCAGCGCTGAGCGTACCGCTGAGAGCTGGCCCTCGGAACGCAGCTGATCGCGCGCGTCCTCGACGGAACGGTCCGAACCGCTGATCAGCACCTCGATCTCCTGGTCGATCAGTTCCTCACTCGCCTCGAGGCCCTCGTTGAGCGCAATGGCTCGGAGCGCCAGATCTGTGCGTACCGCCTCCTCGGCCGCTGCTCGCAGCTCGGCGGAGAAGGACTCCGGATCGTTACCGGTGAACCGGAGGTAGTCCTCGAGGCCGATCCCCCGACCCTCGAGCTGGAAGGCGAGCGACTGGAGTCGTGACTGCATCTCGGCTGAGACCATCGACTGCGGCACCTCGCCCTCGACGAGGGAGGCGAGTGCCGATGCGATCCGTGGACGAACCGACGAACGCGTGTGCTCGGTACGGCCCTGTACGCCGGTCTCACGGAGGTCCGCACGCAGCTCGGCCACGGTCTCGAACTCAGTGGCTTCGGCAACCCAGTCGTCGGTCAGGTCGGGGAGGATCCGCTCCTCGACGCCCTTGACCAGCAGCCGGAACTCGATCGGATCCGTCTCATCAGCGCCGGGTGCCTGCGCCTCGAACACGAGGACGTTGCCTGCGCTCGAGCCGGCGAGTTGGGTGTCGAATTCGGGCACGACCATGCCGGAACCGACGAGGTACTTGAAGTCGTCCGCCGTGAGGCCGTCGACCGGTTCCCCGTCTCGGGTCCCGTGGATGTCGACCTGCACGTAGTCGCCGTCGATCGCCGGCCGGCTGACCGGGCTCAACTCTCCGTACTGCGACCGGATGCGATCGATCTGTTCGTCGATCTCGGCATCACTGACGTCGGGCGATGGCACCTCGATGCGCAGTTCGTCGTAGCCGGAGATCTGCACCTCCGGCCGGATCTCGACGGTGGCGGCGAAGGTGACCGCACCGTCCTCCTGTCCCTCGGTGATCTCGAACTCGGGAGGGGCGACGACGTCGACGTCGTGTTGGATCACGGCGTCGGCGTAGAACTCGGGCAAGGCGGTGCGGAGCGCTTCGGCGCGGGCGTGACCCGACCCGAACTGCGCCTCGAGCAGTCGGCGAGGGGCCTTGCCGGGCCGGAACCCGGGAAGTCGAACCTCACGAGCGAGGTCCTTCCACGCCTGCTCGATCGCCGGAGCGAGTTCGCTCTCATCCACCTCGACCGTGATCACGACGAAGTCGCCCGGTCGGTCAACGGTTCCTGGGTTCACGGTCGCTTGCACAGGGCGCAGAGCATACTGACCGGCCTACGGACCTCAGGCATCGGCGAAGGTGCAACAGCGAGGATCCAGTTAGGATCGTCTGCACGGGACGTGGCGCAGTCTGGAAGCGCACCGGCTTTGGGAGCCGGGGGTCGCGAGTTCAAATCTCGCCGTCCCGACCACCATCGGGCCGACCACCATCGGGCCGACCACCATCGGGCCGACCACCATCGGGCCGACCCGATCGCCCGGCCCGGCCTCTGGCAGGTCAACCGGATCAGAGAGCCCGGAGTTGACTCAATGCCCGGCGAGTTGACGCGACGCTCGCTCGAGGTCGTCGCTGAACCTCGGATCGGCAATGGCGATGAGGGCCTCGGCACGCTCGGCGACCGTGCGCCCCTCGAGTTCGGCCACGCCGTATTCGGTCACGACCTTGTCGACGAGGTTCTTGTGTCCGGTGACGACCGACCCGGGGGCCAGGTCCGCAACGATTCGCGAGACGGTTCCGTCGAGCGCCGTCGAACGGGTAACGATGAAGCTCTGGCCGTCATCCGCGAGTTGGGCACCCCGGAGGAAGTCCGCCTGCCCCCCAGAGGACGACACGTAGTGGTGGCCGAGCGACTCCGAGGCGCACTGCCCGAGCAGGTCGACCTGCATCGTCGCATTGATTGCGCACACCTGCGGCAGATCACCGATGACCCGGGGGCTGTTGGTCACCTCGACCGACCGGAACGACACCAGATCCTCCTCGCCCAGCCACTGGTAGAGCGCTCGGGTGCCGAACGCCGTGGTGGTCACGACTGCTGGCTCATTCGACGCATCGGTCAGTCGCACGGCGCCTGACTCCACCAGCCCCATGAGGGCGTCACCGAACAACTCGGTGTGGATCCGTAGGTCACGATGGTCACCGAGCAGATCCACCACGGCGCTCGGAACCGATCCCAGACCGATCTGGACGGTTGCGCCGTTCGGGATGCGTTCCGCCACGAAGCCGGCGATGCTCCGGTCGACGTCATCGGGCTCACGCAACTGCACCTCGACCAGATCGGTCGCAGCTGTCGTCCAACCGACGGCATCGCTCAGCGAGACCTGATGTCGACCACCAGTTCGCGGCATGGCGGGGTTGACCTCGACGGCGACCGGGAACCGGTCGAGGAGCGCGGCGGCGTAATCGGCGGTCACGCCCATGGACACGATCCCGAGGTGATCCGGTGGGGACGACGCCACCACCACGAGCGGCTTGCGGCACCGACGCTGCAGCAACGCCGGGACACGGTGGAAGTCATTGGGGATCAGGTCGAGGTGTCCGGAGCGGAAGTCCTCGCGGATCTCAGGACTCAGGAAGTACGAGACATGACGAAGACGGTCGCCGTAGCGACCGGTGTGGTGCGCTCGGTGACGCAACGGGTGCATCTGGTGGATACGAACGCCCTCGAGCGAATCAGCCCGCTCCTCGAGGGCATCGAGGAACGCCACTGGTTCACCGTTGCCGAGCGGGACGATGACATCGGTTCCGGGTGTGACCAGGTCGACGAGCGCCTCGACGGTCTGCGACGGGGGGAGAGCCGGCGGCACAACCGGAGTCTGACAGACCACCGAACGAGGTAGCTCCAACGGCCGACACCACCGTGTCGGATTCGTCGAACCTCACCCCGTCCCGGGCCGCTGCGGGCCGCCGACCGTCGCTGCAGTGCCGCTGTCGCTCACGTGACCCGACGCGAACCGGGTCGTCGGGATCGGCACGATGCCGGCGATCCGTCGCAGGCTCCCGGGGGGTTCGTGGCGATAGTGATCCCAGAGCACCACGTCGACCAGGACGACCAACCACATCAGGAACCCGAACAGGTAGAGGTAGGTCAACACGGCGAGCACCGTTCCGAGCGTGCCGTAGGTCTGGGACGAACTCGACAGCTTGAGCGGCAGGTAGTACGTCGCCACCAGTTGCATGCCGAGGACCCCGAGCGCTCCGACGAACGCTCCCGGGACGAGCCAGAACCATTCCCGGCACCGGTGCGGCAGGATCCACGACAGCCCGAAGAACGCCACCAACGCCGCAAGGAAGTTGGCGCCCGTGGCGGCCAGCCCGGCGAACAGTCCGGCGCGACGAACGAGGAGCGAGAGGTAGAGGACGCCGAGGAACACCGCCACGCTGCCGGCGAGGCGGATCACGGCTCGACCCTTGTGGGGGAACCGCTTCGTCGGGATGCGCCAAGCGGTCGCCGCTGCGAACTGGAGGGACCCGAGCAACCCCCACGACGCAATCGCGAAACCGACCAGCCCCGTGACGAGGAGAGGGAACCGGCTGCGTTCGGAGTCCTCGCCGGCACGGGCGATCGTCGATGCGATCCACTTTCCGAGGCCGAGACTGTTGGCGGTGTCGGACGCTGCGAGCTGGTCGAAGCCGGCGAGAGCCACGACGACGGCACCGATGGGGAGGATCAGAACGAACAGCCGGTACGCCAAGAGCCCAGCGATCATGGTGCCACCATCGGACAGCGACCGGCCGACGATCTGGGAGACAACCGCAACCGAGCCGAACCGGTCGACCCACTCCAGATGGCGGGCGCCGAGTGATTCGCCCACTGCGTCGATCCGAGCCCGCATCGATCGGGACGTCGGCGGTGCAGCAGCCTGGGGGGATTCCGTGGTGGCGTCCGCTTCAGGTGCACTCGATCGGGCACTCCAGTCGCCGGCCGCCGCTGAGTCGCCGGCCTCCGACTTCGGTGGAGATCCACTCGGCACCAAGTGATCGTACCCAGCGATTCCTGGTGCAGTGCGAGCGAACGGGACCCGGGCGCCGTTGACGATCCGTGCGGTGGTTCCACCTCGGACCCTCCATCGGAATCGGGTGGGACCGTCCCGGACCGGGTCTACGCTGTTGGGATGCCTTTTCTCGGATCACGTCGTTCCCATCGAGTTGACCATCCGCTCGCAGACGATGCGGTCACGAGCGAGCCCGCTGAGACCGGCCTGATCGAGACCGGCCTGATCGAGACCGGGGAACTCGAACCGGTCGGAACGGCCGATGCCGACCTCGAACACATCGGGGCGGGCCAGAGTTGGTTGGAACGACTCGAGTCGGTCCTCGCCGTCGTTTCGCCGCTCACCTCCTCGCCCGGTGCGCCGCTGCAGACGACCAATTTCATCCGCTCGATGCAGCCGTCGCTGATGCCACGGACTTCGCTCCACCAGGGCGTGGTGAGTGGCTTGTCGGTACTCGCCGCCCGGGGAGTGAGTCGGCGTGTCGAGCGTCTGACCGACACGCTCTGCGGTGGATCATCCAAGCTGCCTGTTCGTCTCGTCGTGCGGGCGGGCCTCATCGGAGCCGGGCGAGGCCTACGGATGATCCCCGACAGCGAAGGGCCGGCGTGGCCGAGCGAGGTGGCCCATCTCAGTGGGGAACTCCTCGAACTCGGTGCCGCCGGTGGTGCGCTCTACGACGTGCTGAGCGCCGCCCGCCCCACTGCCACTCCCGATGAACGCAGCGCCCTCCGACTGCTCGTCACCACGGGGACCTCACTCGGGGCGGCGGTGTGGGCCTCGCGTCACTACCTCGCCGAGCGACGTTCGTTCTTCACCGACGACTTCGACAAACTCCCCCTCACGCTGCCCCGGGCCATCGTCGACACCGCTGCGGTCACAGCGGTGGGCACGGGACTCGCCGCCGGATACCGACTGTCACGCCGCGGCATCCAGCGCTACCTCGGGCCGGGGATCACCAAGGACCTGCTCGCTCGGGGCGTCAACACATCTCTCTGGGCGGCGGGAACCGCCGGGCTCTACTGGGCCGGCGTGTCCTACATCGGTCGGGCCAACGAGAAGGTCGACCCCGGCTACAACGAACCGCCGACCTCACCGCTCGTGTCGGGATCCCCCGAGAGCCTCTGCCCCTTCGACGAACTCGGCCAACAGGGCCGTCGGTTCGTGCTCGACGCACTCGATCCGGACCTCATCACCGAGACCACCGGCGAACCTGCGCAGGCGCCGATTCGCATCTTCGTCGGCTTCAACAGCCACCCGATCCATTCAACGAGCCGAACCGAGATCGCCCTCGAGGAGATGGAGCGCACCGGAGCGTATGACCGGAAGTACCTCCTCTTGATCTCGCCCACGGGGACGGGGTGGGTCGACCACACCATGATCGAGGCCACCGAGTTCTTCACCGGCGGCGACGTGGCGTCGGTGTGCATCCAGTACGGCCGCTACCCGTCGTTCCTCTCGCTCCAGAAGGTCCGTCAGGGCCGCCGCCAGTTCCGTGGGTTGGTGTGGGGTGTGCACCAACGCCTGCTGGGGATCCCCCGGGAACAGCGCCCGACCGTGCTGGTGTTCGGCGAGAGCCTCGGGGCCTGGTCCTCCTCCGACGTCGTGATGAAGGAAGGCATCGAGGGATTCGATCGCTACTCCATCGATCGGGCGCTGTGGTTCGGCATGCCGCACCTCGCCAAGTGGTCCAAGGCCGGGCTCGACCGCCCGGGCGCCCTCGTGCCCGAGGGCACCGTCGGCGTGTTCGACCGCTGGGAGGAACTCGAGCAACTCACCCCGGCTCAGCGAGACAGCCTCCGGGTCGTGCAGCTCAGTCACGACAACGACCCCATCACGCACGTCGACCCGGCACTCCTGTACTCCAAGCCGGACTGGCTCGGTGAGCCACGCGGCCGAAACGTGCCGCAGGGCCAGCGCTGGTACCCGGTCGTGACGGCGTTCCAGACCCTCATCGACGCCGCCAACGCCATGCGCAACGAACCCGGCCAGTTCCGCTCGACCGGTCACGACTACCGGGCCGACACCGCCCGGTTCGTCGCCGAGGGTTACCGGTTCCCGTACACCGAGGACCAGCTCGCCAACGTCGAGGTCGAGCTGCGCCGGCTCGAGAAGGAACGGGCCGAGCGGATCAAGGGCGTCGCCGAACCTGCCAGCGGCGACGACGCCCCGAACGCCGACGTCGGCGCCGACACTGCCCCCGAGATCGACACTGCTGCTCGGAGCACCGACGACCGGTCACCGGCCGCATCAGTGGGCACACGCAGCGGTGCCGGTCACCGGACCGCCGGAGCCAAGTGGAGGCGCTCGGGTCTCCATCAGGTCTCATCGAGCTCCTCAAGCCCGACTGCTACGTGAACGTCGCCCTCGGCAGCCACGGCGCAACAGCTGGTGGTGGACCCGGTGATGGCTTCATCCTGCACGCTGGTCCGGAGTCGACAATCGGTCGCAGCGAGTGACCTCCCCGGAAGTTCCCCCGCAGCCAACGGTGAACCT
>VGBZ01000025.1 GCA_016870275.1 Actinomycetota bacterium | reverse complement strand
GTCCCGATCGTCGTGTCGAAGCACTACGAGTGCCCCGGGTTCGTCGGCCCCGACACGCTGGTCTTCGCCAACTCTTTCTCCGGCAACACCGAGGAGACGCTCAGCACGGTCAGCCGAGCGGCCGAACGCAACGCGCGCATCGTCGTCGTTGCCTCCGGAGGCCGGCTGGTCGATCTCGCTGAGCGAGTCGGCGCTCCGGTCGTGCCGGTCGACCCGGCCATCCCCATGCCCCGGGCCGGCATCGGGGCTGTCACGGTCCCGTTGCTCGTCGTCCTGGAGCGTCTCGGACTGGCCTCGGGCGTCGAGGACACCGTCGAAGCCGCAGTACGCCAACTCCGGCGCCGTCGTGATGAGCTCGCACCCGGCGTCGACGACTCCGCCAGCCGACTGGCCCGCCGGATCGGCCGGACGATCCCACTCGTCTACGGCGGCGGTCCGCTCGGGGAGGTGGCCGCCTGGCGCTGGAAGGGGCAGTTCAACGAGAACTGCAAGGTTCCCTCGTGGTGCAACCGGATCCCCGAGTTGACCCACAACGAACTCTGCGGCTGGGCGCAGCACGGTGATGTGACTCGGCAGGTGTTCACGCTGCTGTTTCTTCGTCACGACCACGAACCCGGGAACGTCGATCGCCGCTTCGAGTTCGTCGCGGAGTCCTGCGACGAGGTCGTGGCCGGCATCGAGACGGTCACCGCCGAGGGCGACTCCGCGATGGCCCAACTCTTCGACCTCGTGCTGCAGGGTGACCTGGTGTCGTTGAGGATGTCGTTCAACGAGGGCGTCGATCCGGGTCCGATCGACATCCTCGACCAGTTGAAGTCCAGCCTCAGCAGCCGTTCTCGAGGATGATCGGCGGGAGGCCGGCGCTCGCCGTGCCACAGGGATCCTGAGACCTCTGGGCCCAGCCTCCGTCGGTGTTCGCTTCCAGCACGGTCTTGGCAGGCGGTGAGTCTCCGTCTGTGAACGTCACAGCGGCGTAGCGCCCCGAGCAGACGAAACTGATGACCCGGGTGCCCGCGTCTCCCTCGAGGCCATCGCGAATGAGTGCTGCCGTACAGGCCGGTGCGCCGCTCGCCGCAGTGGTGGTGGTCTGAGCAGGCTTGGTCGTCGAGGTGCTCGCAGTGCAGACACGCCGGCCGGCTTCGACGGCTCGCTTCAGCGCCGATTCCGTCTCCGCTCCCAACTCGCCGTCAGTGGCGAGACCCTCGGCCCGCTGGAACTCGACGATCGCCTGGTCCGATGCCGGGCCCAGGATGCCATCGACGGCGCCCTGGTAGCAGCCCACTTTCTGGAGCTCGCTCTGGATCTGCTCGTCGAAGACCTTTGTGGCCTCCGCATCCGATCCGGGCGTCGTTGTGCTCGCCGGCGATGCGGTCGTCGGTGCGGTCGTCGCCGGCGCCGATGTTGTTGAGGAGTCGCCGCTCGAGCCGCCGCACCCGGCGACCAGCACGGCCGCAGCGGCGAGGGAGGCCAGGAGAACCATTGAGCGGGAGAGTTGAATCTTGGCCAGCATCGATACCCCTTAGTTCGGATCGGGCCGGAGATCGGCCCGACAAGAGCGTACGCCCCGGTACCGGCCTCGAGATGGATGTCCCGCCCGCACCGGGGCACTCGGAGCCGGGGCAGCTCGGCTAACGTGTGGTTCCACGGGCTGTTCCGCTGGGGCAGTCGACTGAGGACCATCGGTCCGTCGATCAGTCGAGCAGGGGCCAGAGGGTCCGAGCCCGTCACCAGAGTCAGCCACGTCGATACGCCGCGCCGTGCGGCAGGAGGACCCCCGATGACGTTCATCGACTTCAAGGTCGCCGACCTCGCCCTCGCCCCGATGGGCCGGAAGCAGATCGAGCTCGCCGAACACGAGATGCCCGGGCTCATGGCGATCCGCGCCACGTACGCCGACGAGCAACCGCTCGCAGGCGTACGGATCACCGGGTCGCTGCACATGACCGTCCAGACAGCGGTGCTGATCGAGACGCTGACGGCGCTCGGTGCCGAGGTGCGCTGGGCGAGCTGCAATATCTTCTCCACGCAGGACGAGGCCGCCGCCGCCATCGCCGTCGGCCCCACTGGGACCGTCGATGATCCCCGAGGCGTCCCGGTGTTCGCCTGGAAGGGCGAGACACTCGATGAGTACTGGTGGTGCACCGAACAGGCACTCCGCTGGGACGGCGGGACCACCGGGCCCAACATGATCCTCGACGACGGCGGTGACGCCACCCTGCTCGTGCACAAGGGCACCGAGTTCGAGGCGGCCGAAGCAGTTCCCGCCACGGGCGATGACGACTCCGAGGAGTGGGCGGTCGTGCTCGACCTGCTCCGCCGGTCGCTCACCGAGGACCCGAACCGATGGACGGCGATCGGCGCCGGCATCAAAGGCGTCACCGAGGAAACGACCACCGGGGTGCACCGTCTCTACCAGATGTTCGAGGCCGGAACGCTGTTGTTCCCCGCCATCAACGTCAACGACTCGGTGACCAAGTCGAAGTTCGACAACCTCTACGGGTGCCGCCACTCGCTCGTGGACGGCATCAACCGGGCAACCGATGTGATGATCGGCGGTAAGACCGTCGTGATCTGCGGTTTCGGTGATGTCGGCAAGGGATGCGCCCAGTCGATGCGGGGACAGGGTGCCCGTGTGGTCGTCACCGAGATCGATCCGATCTGCGCCCTGCAGGCGGCCATGGAGGGCTACCAGGTGGTCCGGCTCGAGGACGTGATCGACAGCGCTGACATCTTCATCACCTCCACCGGCAACAAGGACATCATCACCGCCGAGCACATGGGGTGGATGAAGCACAACGCCATTGTCGGAAACATCGGGCACTTCGACAACGAGATCGACATGGCTGGGCTCGCTCGGATGAGCGACGTGCAGCGGGTGACGATCAAGCCGCAGGTCGACGAGTTCGTCTTCCCCGATGGACACTCGGTGATCGTGCTCGCCGAGGGTCGCCTGTTGAATCTCGGCTGCGCCACCGGCCATCCGAGTTTCGTGATGAGTTGCTCGTTCTCCAACCAGGTGCTGGCGCAGATCGAGTTGTTCACCAAGAACGACGACTACACGCTGGGTGTCTGGCGGCTCCCGAAGCAGCTCGACGAAATGGTCGCCCGCTTCCACCTCGACTCCCTCGGTGTGCGGCTCACCACGCTGACCGTCGACCAGGCCGACTACCTTGGTATTCCCGCCGAGGGGCCCTACAAGCCTGACCACTACAAGTACTGAAGCTCACGGGAGCTGAGCGGCGATCCAGCGGGCCTGTTCGTCGAAGGCCGCGCCGGATAAGTGCAGGCCGTCAGGTTGGTCGGACGCAGGATCCGTGCGACCAGTGGCCCAGTCGCCGAGGTCGAGCGTGTGGCGTCCCACGGGCCCTGCGGCTTCGGTCACGTCACGGTGCCAGGCGGCAACCCACTCTGGATCACACGGTGAATCCCTGAGGCGACCGTTGCAGAAGAAGGCGGCTGTTTCCATGGGACCGGTGGCAGTGTCCACACCACCCGGGCCCCTGCGAGGCCGACAACCCGGCGGCCTCGGCCACGGCGGAGCGCCGGGCCCGGCAGGCGGTATCGCTCAGGAACAGGGGATCGTCTCCAGAGACCACATCGCCGGACACGCCGAGGTGGACCAGCACCACGTCGGGGCCGACTTCACGAACCGCTGTTGCGAAGTGCGAACGCCAGTCGCTGCACTCAGGGTCGTCGCTCACGAAACCGCATCCGAGTTTCGTCCGGTCCCACACCGCCAACCGGCCCGGGTCGAGCCGCTTCAAGCCGTTGGCTGCTCAACGGCCGGTGCCGTCCCCGACGACGAGCACCCGGACGATCCCGCCACAGCCGTCCGCTGCGGACGGATCGGCCGCAGGAGCGACCGTGGACGGATCGTAGGTCGAACCGTCGCCGGCGGACTCAGGTGGCGGAGGGTTGAGAAGGGGAACGCACGTGGTGGAGGGTGACTCGTCGGGACCGGGGACCGGCGACGGATCAGGTAACGGCGAGTACTCCACGGTGAGTTGCTCGCGTGTGCTCAGGACGGCGGAGTTCGCTGCGTGCACCCCGGCGGCGAGGAGCACGATCGCACCGACACCCCAGGCCGAGCGACGCCAGTTGACCGTCGACGCCCAACTCCTCTGGTGACGCAGCGGCGTCTCGACCCAGCGCAGGGAGAGCGTGGCCAGAGGCAGGGTGATCGCAACGGTCACCACGGCGTGGAGGAACGGTGAGGTGTCGGGGTGGAGTTCCTCGTAGAGGATCTGGATCGGCCACGACCACAGGTAGATGGTGTGGGAGCGTTTCCCGAGCCACTGCAGTGGCGACCAGGAGAGCGGTCGCTCGAACGGGCCGGTGTCGGTCGCTGCGAACACGGTGGCCAGCGATGCGAGCGCCACGACCGGGAGCAGCACCGTGTAGGTCGTCTGGCGTTCCGGTGAGCCGGTCACGGTTGCGGCGAGCAGCACCATCACGGTGCCGGCGGCCATGACCGGACTTCGCAGGAGCCGGCCTGCGCCGGCGGTGACGGCTGTGACTGCGTCGCCCCGGTGTGCGACCCGGGCGGCGGCGCAGCCGAGCAGCAGGGCGCCGGCACGCGTATCGGTTCCGAAGTAGATGCGGGATAGGTCCGGCTGGTCTCCGATGGCGAGGTGAGCGGCCCACACGAACGACACCGCCGAGCCGGCGAGTGCGACGCCGCCGAGGAGTCGGAGGGCTCGGGACCGTTGCTGTGCAGCGGACACCAACCCGACGGTGACGAGCGGCCAGAGCATGTGGAACTGCTCCTCGATCGACAACGACCATGCGTGAGGCAACGGTGAGGGGGCGCTAGCCCAGTAGTCGGTCCCCTGGGCGATCAGGTTCCAGTTCTGCCACCACGTGAGCGTGGCCAGCGCATCGAGTGCGATGCCCGAACGGGTGGCGAGCGCGAGGAGCACCACAGCGACCACGACCGCCACCGCTGGAGCGAGTCGGCGGACCCTGTGCCCCAACCACCGGAGCATCTGCCCCCGGGAGGTCGGAGGGTCGGCGAGGAGGGGTCCGGTGATCAGGTATTCGGACAGGACGACGAACAGTTCCACGCATACGAATCCGCCCGGGAGGGCGCCGAGGTGATACGCCACGACTGCGACCACGGCGACGCCGCGCAGGCCGGTGAGCCCGGGCTGGTATGGGGGCGACTGACGCCGCACATCCCGGTCGAGCGGTACCGCTGGCCGTCTGCGGCCAGTCCGTCCGAGGGTGCGGGCGTCGGGATTCGCGGGTGGGAAACGAGCTGACCTACCGTGAAGTGGTTGTAGGAAACGAGCGGTCTGCGTCGGCGGAAGTCGATGTGTTCGGGTGTCGTCCCACGACGTGGCGCGAGACCGGAGACGAATTGGGGGATGCAGTGGATGATCTCGATGGAAAGGTCGGTGTCGTCACGGGAGCGGCGAGCGGGATCGGCCGCTCGCTGGCTCTGGCGTTCGCCGCCGAGGGAGTCCGGCTCGTGCTCGCCGACATCGAGTCGGACCCGCTCGAAGCAGTCGCCTCGGAGTTGCGCGCCACGGGAGCCGACGTGTTCGCCGTGACTGCCGACGTGAGCGATGCGGGCGACGTCGAACGCATCGGCATCGCCGCTGATGACGTGTTCGGGGCGCTCCACCTGGCGTGCAACAACGCCGGTGTCGGTGGCGGCGGACTCAGTTGGGAGATCGACCTGGAAACGTGGCGGTGGGTCCTGGGCGTCAACCTGTTCGGTGTGATCCACGGCATCCACAGCTTCGTGCCACGGATCATCGCCAGCGGTGGTGGGCACGTCATCAACACGGCCTCCATGGCGGGTCTCACCTCCAACCCGGGGATGGGCCCCTACAACGCCAGCAAGCATGCGGTCGTGACGATCTCGGAGTCCCTCGCCCTCGAACTGGCGATGGTTCACCCGGAGGTGGGCGTGACGGTTCTGTGCCCAGGCTGGGTCCGGACGCAGATCAACCGGAGCGACCGCAACCGTCCCGGTGTGAGTGCAGGTGAGGTTGGACTCGGAGGGGAGTCGGGTTCGCTCAGTCGGATGCTCGACCACCTGATCGAGACAGGGATGGACCCCGACGATGTGGCGGCGCTCGTCGTCGATGCCATCCAGACGAGGAAGTTCGCAATCCTCACGCACCCAGACTGGTCCGATGCAGTGAGCGCCCGTATCGACCGCCTGCTCGTCGGCGAGCTTCCCGAGTTCCGGTTGCCCGGGACGCTCACCGACTGACCTCGGCTCGTGTGGCGCTGATCAGTTGCGCACGGCGAGCGCCAGTCCCACGACTCGCTGTGCGCCCGCCTGCCTGAGCGTTCGCCCGGCGGCGTCGAGGGATGCGCCGGTGGTGCAGACGTCGTCGAGCACGATCACGAATGGTGGAGCGGGGACGACGGAAACGAGTTGGGGTCCGACGAGACGGCCGGCACGGTCACGGTCGGCCTGGGGTCGGTCGTCGTGACGTCGGAGGAGTTGCTCCACGGATGGGCGGCCTATCGGCGGGTGGATCGACGCCGTGACTGCGGAGCGGGCCAGCGTGGCGGCGGGGTCGCCTCCACGCTGGCGCCGGTGGCGAGGCGTGCCTGGGATCCAGGTGAGCACGGCCGCCGGGGCGGTGGGAGCACACTCGAGGACGGTGTCGAGCAGCGGTCCGAGCGTCTCACCGAGCAGGTTGAGCAGTCGAACGTCGTGTCGGTACTTGGCCCGGGCCACGATCCGCTCAGCAGCACCCCGGTAGAGGAACACGCCGGCGAGGGCGTCGAGATTCGGCGGTGGCCGCCGATCCGGTGCCGGCCTCAGTGCAGCAGCACACCTGCTGCACAGCACGCTGCCCGTCCGGCTACAACCGGCGCACTTCGGCGGGACGATGCCGTCGAGCAGTCGGTCGAGGAGATTCGTCCGTGCCCCGTGTCGGCAAGGTGTCAGTCCTTGGCGCTCGAGGTGTTCAGGTCCAAGGTGTTCAGGTCCAAGGTGTTCAGGCCGGGTCGGCCGGTCAGTGGGTGGCACCCGGTGGAGGGTAGGAGGACCCTGTGACGGCGAATCCCCGAGCGGAGGCTCCCGGCAGACCCCGGTAAGGTGGGCGCTCTATGGGCGTGTTCGATCGACTGTTGCGCAGCGGTGAGGGCAAGAAGGTTCGGGCCCTCGCCGGGCTGGTGCCGGAGATCGGGGTCCTCGAGCCGGAGCTCGAGGCGCTCGACGACGACTCGCTGCGCTCCAAGACCGTTGCGTTCCGGGAGCGTCTCGACCGGGGCGAAGCCGTCGACGACCTGCTGATCGAAGCGTTCGCCGTGACTCGGGAGGCCGCCCGCCGGGTGATCGGCCAGCGCCACTACGACGTCCAGCTCATGGGCGGCGCTGCGCTGCACTTCGGTTGGGTCGCCGAGATGAAGACCGGCGAGGGCAAGACCCTCGTGTCCACCCTTCCCGTGTACCTGAACGGCCTGACCGCCAACGGCGTGCACGTGATCACCGTCAACGACTACCTCGCCCGACGTGACGCCGAGTGGATGGGTCAGGTCCACCGGTGGCTCGGCCTCACCGTCGGCATGATCCTGCCGGGCGAGTACGACCAGGCCGTGAAGCGGGCCGAGTACGCCTGCGACGTCACCTACGGCACCAACAACGAGTTCGGGTTCGACTACCTCCGCGACAACATGGCGATGACGCTCGAGGACAAGGTTCAGCGCGGCCACGTGTACGCGATCGTCGATGAGGTCGACTCGATCCTGATCGACGAGGCCCGCACACCGCTCATCATCTCGGGTCAGGTCAACGACGCCGCGAAGCTCTACTACAAGTTCGCCTCTGTGGTGAAGGGTCTCTCCCGCGACGTCGACTACGAGGTCGACGAGGAGAAGCGGGTCGTGTTCCCGCTGCCCGAGGGCATCTCCAAGGTCGAGAGGTCCCTCGGCGTGGAGAACCTCTACGACGACGTGTCCAACTCGCTCGTCCACCAGTTGCAGGTGGCGATCAAGGCCAAAGAGCTCTACCGGCGCGACCGCGACTACCTCATCCAGGACGGCGAGGTGAAGATCGTCGACGAGTTCACGGGTCGTGTGCTCGACGGTCGGCGCTGGTCCGAGGGGCTGCACCAGGCGGTGGAGGCCAAGGAGGGCGTGCGCATCAAGGAGGAGAACCAGACGCTCGCCACCGTCACCCTCCAGAACTACTTCCGCATGTACGACAAGCTCGCCGGCATGACCGGGACCGCCGTCACCGAGGCGGCGGAGCTCATGTCCACCTACGAGTTGCAGGTCGTCCCCATCCCGACGCACCGGGAGCTCGCCAGGCTCGACTACGCCGATCTCATCTACCGCTCCGAGGACGCCAAGTTCACTGCGGTCGTCGAGGACATCCTCGAGTGCAATGAGCAGGGCCAGCCGGTGCTCGTCGGCACGGTGTCGGTGGAGAAGTCCGAGAAACTCTCCCGCTTCCTCGAGAAACGGGGCATTGCCCACGAGGTCCTCAACGCCAAGCAGCACACTCGTGAGGCCGAGATCGTGGCTCAGGCCGGCCGGATCGGAGCGGTCACCGTGGCCACGAACATGGCGGGTCGCGGCGTCGACATCCTCCTCGGTGGCAACCCGGAGGGCATGGCCGAGCGAGGGGTGGTGGCCGAGGGGCTTGATCCGTTGAGCCCTGAGGGCGCAGCACGCCACGAGGAACTCCTCGCCAAGTACGGCGAGGAGTGTGCCGCCGAAGGCGAGCAGGTCCGGGCCCTCGGTGGGCTCTACGTCCTCGGCACCGAACGGCACGAGAGCCGCCGGATCGACAACCAGTTGCGGGGTCGGTCCGGCCGTCAGGGCGATCCGGGAACCAGTCGGTTCTACCTCTCGCTCGAGGACGACCTGATGCGGTTCTTCGCCACCGGTGCGATCGAGTGGGTCATGGGCAAGGGCTGGGACGACGAGGTGCCCATCGAGGCGAAGATGGTCACTCGGGCCATCGAGAAGGCCCAGACCACCGTGGAGGCCCGCAACGCAGAGATCCGCAAGAACGTCCTCAAGTACGACGAGGTGATGAACTCCCAGCGCAAGGTCATCTACGCGCGCCGGGACGAGGTGCTCGAGGGCGCCGACCTCCGCGCCGAGACCCTCGAGGCGATTGCTGAGGCCGTCGAGGGGCTCGTACAGACCCACTGCTCATCGGACTACTCCGAGGAGTGGGACCTCGAGGCACTGCTCGCCGATGCTGCGTCCTACTGGCCCTGCACCGTGGAACCAGCCGAGGTCGCCACGGCCACCACGACCGATGGCCTCTACGAAGCCCTCACCACCGACGCCGTGCTCCGCTACGAGGAGCGGGAGGCGGAGATCGGAGAGGAGGTGATGCGCGACGTCGAGCGGCGGGTGATGCTGAGCATCATCGACGCCCGTTGGCGTGATCACCTCAAGGAGATGGACTACCTCCAGGAGGGCATCAACCTGCGGGCTCTCGGCCAGAAGGATCCGTTGTCGGAGTGGCAGCGAGAGGGCTACGACATGTTCGGCCAACTCATGGACACCATCGACCGGGAGTACGTCCAGTACGTGATGAACGTCCAGATGGTGCAGCCGACTCCTCAGGCTGCACCGATCGCCCCCGGGACGAAGCTCACCTACACCGCTCCCGACTCCGATGCCCCGGGTTCGGGTGCGGTGCCGCCGGTGGCTGCCGCTGAGGCCTCGGTGGAGCAGGCGCGAAGCGCCACGGCCGTCGCCGAGCCTGAGACCATCCAACAGCCGCTGGTCAAGACCGACTGGGAGAAGACCCCGCGCAACGCCCCTTGTCCGTGTGGGAGCGGCAAGAAGTTCAAGCTCTGCCACGGGGCCTGAGCGGTAGCGCACGTGCAGGACTTCACGAATCGAATCGCCGCGGTCGCCGCCCGGGTGGCGGAAGCAGCCGGTTACCTGAACATCGACGAACTTCGGGCCCGTCGTCCGCAGCTCGAGACCGAACTCGCCCGCCCCGACCTGTGGGATGACGCCGAGGCCGCCCAGCGCCTACAACGTGAGTTCGCCGAACTGAGTGACGACCTCGAGATCCACGGTCGGCTCGAGTCTCGACTCGACGATGCCGCAACGCTCGCTGAACTCGCTCGGGAAGAGGGAGACGAGTCGCTCGAGGACGAGATCTCCGGTGAACTAGAGGACCTCGAGAGCGAACTCGGCACGCTGGAACTGCGCGCTCTGCTGATCGGCGAGTACGACGCCCGCGATGCGCTCGTCGAGATCAACTCGGGCGCCGGCGGTGTCGACGCACAGGACTGGGCCGAGATGCTCCTGCGGATGTATCTGCGCTGGGCGGAGCGCCGTGGGTTCGCCGTCGAGCTCGACAGCGTCCACGAGGGCACCGAAGCCGGCATCTCCTCGGCGGAGTTCATCGTCTCGGGCCGCGACGCCTACGGGTGGATGCGCTCCGAACACGGGGTCCATCGACTCGTTCGCATCTCGCCGTTCGACAACAACTCCCGACGCCAGACGAGCTTCGCCTCGGTGAAGGTGAGCCCGTTCCTCGACGACGTCGATGACGAGATCGTCATCGACGACAAGGACCTGAGAATCGACGTCTACCGTTCCTCCGGCGCCGGTGGCCAGCACGTCAACGTGACCGACTCCGCCGTGCGGATCACTCACCTGCCGACCGGCCTGGTGACGAGTTGTCAGAACGAGCGCTCGCAGCACCAGAACAAGGACCGGGCGATGACCATGCTTAAGTCCAAGCTGCTCGAGCTCGAGCACCAGAAGCGCCGGGACGAGCTCGCCGCCATCACCGGTGAGGGCGCAGCGGTCGACTTCGGGAGTCAGGACCGGAACTACGTCCTGCAGCCATATCAGCAGGTCAAGGACCTCCGCAGTGGAGAGGAGCTTTCCAACCCGGACGCCGTGCTCGACGGCGACCTCGACGGCCTGATGGAGGCATATCTGCGCTGGATGCGCTCCGGATCGGCCCGGGGAGCCTGACCCACGCAGGTGCCACGGTCGGCGTGGCTGCCGGGGCTATGGTCGAAGCTGCCCAGACTGACCGCAGGCTTCTTCCATCCCCCGCTGCGCCACCTCGATCAGGCGGTGCCACCACGGAGAACGACGAGTGATCAAGCTCGACAACGTCACCAAGATCTACAAGGGCGAGATGGTCGCCCTGCGTGACGCCACCGTGGAGATCGACAAGGGCGAGTTCGTGTTCCTGGTGGGGG
Organism: Actinomycetota bacterium; assembly: GCA_016870275.1. Classification (GTDB taxonomy): domain Bacteria; phylum Actinomycetota; class Acidimicrobiia; order Acidimicrobiales; family Microtrichaceae; genus SXMI01. Next base: position 27,171 of record VGBZ01000025.1, on the reverse strand, counting down.
CCTCCGGTTCAGGGAAGTCCACATTCCTGCGGTTGCTCAACCGTGAGGAGAAGCCCGAGCGGGGCCACATCTTCGTGGCCGGCAAGGACATCGCCGAGCTGCCCGGCTACAAGGTCCCGTACCTCCGTCGCAACATCGGGAGCGTCTTCCAGGACTTCAAGCTGCTCCCCACCAAGACGGTGTCGGAGAACGTGGCGTTCGCCCTCGAGGCGATCGGCCGGCCCCGGGCCCACATCAAGGAGGCCGTTCCCCAGATCCTGGAACTGGTCGGCCTGGCGCAGAAGGCAGACAACATGCCCGACGAGTTGTCCGGCGGCGAGCAACAGCGCGTGTCCATTGCCCGGGCCTTCGTGAACCGACCGCTGATCCTGCTCGCCGACGAGCCCACCGGCAACCTCGATCCGGCCACGTCGGTTGGGATCATGAAGCTGCTCGACCGGATCAATCGAACCGGCACCACCGTGGTCATGGCCACCCACGACCGGGGCATCGTCGACAGCATGCGGCGGAGAGTCATCGAACTCGATCGTGGCCGCATCGTCCGCGACCAGGCGCGCGGCGTCTACGAGTGAGCTGACATGGCCATACGCCTCGACTACATCGCCAAGGAGACCGGGTCCAACCTCGCCCGGAACTTCACGCTCACGTTTGCCTCGATCCTGACCGTGGCGGTCTCGCTCGCCCTCGTGGCGGCCAGCTATCTGATCGGCCAGGGGATCAACAACAGCTTCCTCGGGTTGCGATCCGATGTGCAGCTCTTCGTCTACATGAACCCGGCGGCCACCCAGGAGCAGATCGACGCCGTTTCCCGGGCCCTCGACGACAGCCCCGGCGTGGAGAACGTCGACTTCTTCGACAAGGAACGCTCCTACGAGGAGTTCCAGCGGCTGTTCGAGGAGCAGCCCGACCTGGTCTCCACGATCACGCCCGAGGACCTCCCGCAGAGCTTCCGGATCAAGCCGTCCTCCTCCGACGCCGAGGTGGTCACGGCGCTCGGCGACACACTGGAGTCCAAGGAGGGGGTGCTGCGAGTCGAGTATGCCGCCGAGTTCGCCCGACAGGTTCAGCGGTCCGTCCGGACGCTGAACACCTGGGTCCTGATCGTCGGCGGAGTGTTGATCGGGGCGTCGGTGCTGTTGATCTTCAACACCATCCGGACCGCAGTGTTCGCTCGGCGTCGCGAGATCGAGGTGATGCGGCTCGTCGGCGCCAGCAACGGGTTCATCCGACTGCCGTTCGTCGCCGAGGGTCTCTTCCACGGACTTCTCGGGGCGCTCCTCGCAGCGTTCGCGGCGTGGGGCTTCGATGCCCTGTGGAAGCGGAACTTCGTCAACCAGGTGGCGTTCGAGCTGCTCAATCAGATCCGTTGGGATCCCAATCAGCTCTGGTCGGCCATCGGGATCATCTTCGCCGTGGGTGCGTTGACCGGAGCCATCGGGTCCGGCGTGGCGGTGAGTCGGTTCCTGCGGGCGTGACCCGGGGTTCTGCAGCGGCCACAATCTGGCCATGGCCGCAGTCAATTCCACCATGCTTCCACTCGGGACCCCGGTCCCGCTGATCGACCTGCCCGACGCCGTCGGCGAGCGCTGGCTCCTCGACGAGCAGGCCCCCTACTCTCCAGCACTGCTCGTGGCGTTCGTGTGCAATCACTGCCCCTACGTGCGCCACCTCGGTCCGGCGATCGGGGCTGCAGCGTCGCGCTGGTCCGACCTCGGTGTGGTGGTGGTCGCCATCAACTCCAACGACGCCGATGCCTACCCCGACGATGCCCCGGAGGCCATGGTCGCCACTGCGATCGAGTGGGGCTGGAACTTCCCGTACCTCGTGGACGCCGAGCAGACCGCGGCGCATGCGTTCGTCGCAGCGTGTACTCCCGACTTCTACCTGTTCGACAGCGACCGGCAGCTGGCGTACCGGGGTCGCTTCGACGGTTCCACACCCGGCAACGACGTGGCGGTCACCGGCGACGAACTCGACGCTGCGGTTCGGGCGGTCCTGGCGGGGACCGTTCCGTCGGCGGAACAGATCCCGTCGATCGGCTGCAACATCAAGTGGCGGCCCGGCCGGGAGCCGTCGTGGTTCGGGTGACCTCCCCGGCGGGTGCTTCTGCCTAGTGCATGTGCTGGGAGAGACCGCTTGGATGATCGCAAGGGCCGCAGAGGGCGGTTCACATGCAACCAAGGGGGACCAGATGGGCACGACCGAGGTGATCGACCTGACGGTGTACGAACTGGCCGACGGCCAACACCGGCTGGAGATGCGTTCGAGTTCGGCGTCAGGTGAGGAGTTCGTGGTCTCGGTGGAGGGTCCGGCCGACCTGGTCGACGCTGACGCCGCCTATCTGGGCCAGCAGTACGGCGTGACGCCTCACGCTTCTGCCTGATCCCGTCTCGGCCCGCCGGCCGGTGTGATGGCCGACTGGAGAACCGGCGTGTGAGGTCGGCTACGGTCCGCCGTCGTGGCGGGTTCGGTCGAGTTCGACTTCTCCGGTGACCGGGTCCTGGTGACCGGCGGTACCAGCGGGATCGGCCACGCCGTGGCGGTGGCGTTCCGTGCCGCCGGTGCCGACGTCACGGTGACCGGAACCCGTTCAGGGCCTGCCGACTACGACGTCGACCTCGACGAAATGGACTACGGGCAACTCGACCTCGCCGAATCGGCCGCAGTGGACGCTGCTCCCGAGCGCCTCGGGCTCGACCGTCTGGACGTACTCGTCAACAACGCAGGAGTCACGTTCCCGGGCGGGGGAGACGAGTGGGTGCCCGACACCTTCGATGCCGCCGTCGCACTGAACCTGGGCGGACCCGTCCGACTCGCCACCGCCTGTCGATCGGCGCTCGCCGCAGCTGCAGTCGACCGGCCGGGAGGGTCGAGCGTGGTCAACATCGTCTCCATGGCGGCGTTCCGGGCCAATGCGATCGTGCCCGGCTACTCAGCGGCCAAGGCGGGGCTGGTGGCAGCGACCCGCAACCTGGCAGCCCGGTGGGTCGATCGGGGGGTGCGGGTGAACGCCGTGGCGCCGGGTGTGATCGACACGCCCATGACCGCTCCCATGGCGGCGTTCCCGGAGTTGCTCGACGCCGAGGTCGCTCACATCCCGATGGGCCGGCTCGGAACCCCTGATGAGGTCGCCGGCGCGGTGTTGTTCCTGTCGAGCCGGGCGGCGTCGTACGTGACCGGTACCACGCTCGCAGTCGACGGCGGCTACCTGTTGCCCTGATCGAACGGTCTGGCAGGATGTCCCGGGGGGACCGACGAACGGAGGACGCCAGCGTGGGCACCCTGACCCACCTCCAACGCCTCGAGGCCGAGAGCATCCACATCATGAGGGAGGCGGTCTCCGAGTCGGAGCGGCCGGTGATGCTCTACTCGGTGGGCAAGGACAGTTCGGTCATGTTGCGCCTGGCGCTCAAGGCGTTCCATCCGTCGCTGCCGCCGTTCCCGCTCCTGCACGTCGACACCACCTGGAAGTTCCAGGCGATGTACGAGTTCCGCGACGCCATCCCCGGGCTCACAGGGATGGAGCTCATCGTCCACCGGAATCCGGAGTGCATCGAAAGAGGAATCAACCCCTTCGACCACGGTTCAGCGGTCCACACCGACATGTGGAAGACCGAGGGTCTGAAGCAGGCGCTCGACGCACACGGGTTCGATCTGGCTTTCGGTGGGGGGCGTCGAGACGAGGAGCAGTCGCGGGCCAAGGAGCGGGTCTTCTCGATCCGCTCGTCCCAGCACCGCTGGGACCCGAAGGCGCAGCGCCCGGAGCTCTGGAAGCTCTACAACGCCCGGACCCACCTGGGTGAGAGCGTGCGGGTGTTCCCGCTGTCCAACTGGACCGAACTCGACGTGTGGCAGTACATCCACGCCGAGGACATCCCCATCGTTCCGCTGTACCTCGCCGCCCCCCGGCCTGTGGTGGAGCGGGATGGCGTGTGGATCATGGTCGACGACGACCGCATGCCTGTCGACCCGGCTGAGGTCGAAGAGCGTCAGGTGCGGTTCCGGACGCTCGGCTGCTATCCGCTCACGGGGGCGGTGGAGTCGACTGCCACCACCCTCACCGGGATCATCCAGGAGATGCTGCTCGCCACGAGTTCCGAACGGCAGGGGAGAGTCATCGACCACGACGCAAGCGGGTCGATGGAGCGCAAGAAGCAGGAGGGCTACTTCTGATGGCGCACGCGACCGGCGACCTGGCGGCGACTGACATCGAGGCGTACCTGGCCCAGCACGAACGCAAGGGCCTGCTGCGGTTCATCACGTGCGGCAGCGTCGACGACGGCAAGTCCACGCTGATCGGGCGGCTCCTCTACGACTCCAAACTCGTCTTCGAGGACCATCTGGCGGCGCTGGAGGCCGACTCCCGCCGGGTCGGCACGCAGGGTGGTGAGCTCGACTTCGCCCTTCTCGTCGACGGCCTGGCGGCCGAGCGTGAGCAGGGCATCACGATCGACGTGGCGTACCGGTTCTTCTCGACGGAGCGTCGGAAGTTCATCGTCGCCGACACCCCAGGCCACGAGCAGTACACGCGCAACATGGTCACGGGCGCGTCGACCGCCGACCTGGCAGTGATCCTGATCGACGCCCGAAAGGGGGTGCTCACCCAGACCCGCCGCCACAGCTACCTCGTCTCGCTGCTCGGGATCCGCCACGTCGTGCTCGCGGTCAACAAGCTCGACCTGGTCGGGTTCGATCAGTCGGTGTTCGATGCGATCGTCGCCGACTACACGAGCTTCGCCGAGCAGATCGGGCTGGACGGCGTGGTGCCCATCCCGCTCTCGGCGCTGCTCGGCGACAACATCACGGCACGCTCGCCCGAGACCCCGTGGTACACGGGTCCGTCGCTCGTCGAGCACCTCGAGACGGTCGTCGTCGACGACGAGCGGTCCGAGGGGCCGTTCCGGCTCCCGGTGCAGTGGGTCAACCGGCCCGACCTGGACTTCCGGGGCTTCGCCGGGCCGGTCGTGGGCGGTCGGGTCCGCCCGGGGGACCGCGTGCGGGTGGTGCCATCCGGGCACGACACCGACGTGGCGCGCATCGTCACGGCCGACGGCGACCTGGACGAGGCGGTGGCCGGGCAGTCCGTGACGCTCGTGCTCGCCGATGAGATCGACATCTCCCGAGGCGACGTGATCGCTGCGGCCGATGACCCACCCGCTGTGGCCGATCAGTTCGAGTGCCACCTGGTCTGGATGGCCACCGAGGAGCTGCTACCGGGACGGCCGTACCTGCTGAAGATCGGTACCCGTACCGCCACGGCAACGGTCGCCCGCCCGAAGTACGCCGTCAACGTCAACACGCTCGAGCACACCGCTGCCCGGACGCTGGGGCTCAACGAGATCGGCGTGTGCAACATCTCGCTCGACCGCCCGGTGCCGTTCGACCCGTACGAGGTCAACCGGGACACCGGTGGGTTCATCCTGATCGACAAGCTCACCAACGCCACGGTGGGCGCAGGCATGCTGCACTTCGCCCTGCGGCGGGCCGACAACGTCCACTGGCAGGCCGTCGACGTGGACCGCGACGCCCGGGCCCGGCTGTCGGGTCACCGGCCGGCGCTGCTGTGGTTCACCGGCCTGTCCGGGTCGGGCAAGTCGACCGTCGCGAACCTGGTGGAGCGGGAGCTGCACGCGCTCGGCCATCGGACCTACCTGCTCGACGGCGACAACGTCCGTCACGGGCTCAACCGGGACCTGGGCTTCACCGAGGCCGACCGGGTGGAGAACATCCGCCGCGTCGCCGAGGTCGCCCGGCTCATGGTGGACGCCAGCCTCATCGTCCTGGCCTCGTTCATCTCGCCATTCCGGGCCGAGCGGCAGATGGCCCGTGAGTTGCTCGGTGAAGGCGAGTTCGTGGAGATCTTCGTGGACTCCGGGCTCGAGGCCGCCGAGGCCCGGGACCGCAAGGGTCTGTACGCCAAGGCCCGTCGGGGCGAGCTGGTGAACTTCACCGGCATCGACTCGCCCTACGAGCCACCAGAGGCGCCCGAGCTGCATCTGGACTCGAGCGGGACGGTGCCGCCCGAGGAGCTGGCCGCCACAGTCGTCCAGCACCTCCGGAGCGCCGGGGTCATCCCGTAGACCAGTCCTGCTCCGGCGGGGGACCTGGGCCGACGATTGCACTTCCGACCCGCTGCGGCCGCCGGAGCCGAGGCTGATCGTAGGCAACATCGAGCTCCTCGCCCCCGGCGCCGGCGACCCACTCCTCGAAGCCGACCATCCCAGCCACGGCTTCATGTTCGTCTGCGAGGAGGAAGAGCAACTCCTCCACCAGCTCCGACGAGAGCGAGGGGACCCCAAGGCGGCCTGAAGCCGGCCCCGGCGCAGCGGCCCCCCGATACGGTCGGCACCGTGAGGCTCGTCGTCTGGAACTGCTGCCAGCGAGTCCGGGACAACCTGCCCCTGCTCGAGACTCTGGGCCCGGACGTCGCGGTCGTGCCCGAGTCGAGCGCGCCGGCACCCGGTGCGGACCCCGCCACCCATGTGGCCCAAGGGCCGAAACCCTCCAAGTGCCTCTCGGTGCTCAGCTACGGTGGCACAACCCTCGAGGCGCTCGCACCCCGGGCCCTGTGGGTGCTTCTCGTCCTCGTGAGAAGCGACGACCCGTTCCTGCTGGTTGCTGTCTGGACGGTCCGGCGCCCCGGAGAGCCGACCTACGCCAAGCAGATCTCCCTCGTCATCAACGCCTACGAAGCAGAGCTCGCCTCGGGGAGCGCGGTGCTCGCAGGCGACTTCAACTGCTCGGCGAACACCGCCGACCTGCGCCCGCACCTCCGCAACGTCGACCGGCTCGCCGAACTCGGCCTGCGCTCCGCCTACCACCAGCACCACGCCTGCGCCCCGGGTGAGGAGGCGGTGGGGACCCTCTACTGGCGCTGGAAGGCCACCTCGCCGTTCCACTGCGACCTCGTCTTCATCCCCGAGGCCTGGACCCCCCGGCTCCGGACCGTGGAGGTGGGCTCCTTCGAGGACTGGGTCCAGGCGGGGCGGAGTGACCACTGCCCGGTGATGGTCGACCTCAGCCCCGGGCCGAGCCCCTGAATTCAGGGGAACAGATCGGCGAATTCAGGGGAAGTCATCCCCCGAGTTCAGGGGAACACCCCGCGGTGGAGCTGGGGGGAATCGAACCCCCGTCCGCCTGGTGGTCACCGAACCCGATACGACCATTCCCGCTCTGCCACTCACAGCCGTGGCACCGGCGGGTCGGCTGACCGAGGTCAGCTGCCGGGTCTTTCCCCGGCGTCAGCGGTCTTTCACGCCGTCAGCGGTCTCTCCCTGCGGTCCACCCCCACTTCTGTTGCCGGGCTGTGGGGGTCCGGCCCCGTGCGCCATTGCTGGTCACGGTGACTCTCGTACCTCCTGAAGGATCAGGCGGCGAGAGCGAACTGCTCGTTGGCGGTTCTGTTGGTGTCCCCGTTTAGCGAGTCTGAGACAACTCGGGTCGCACGCTCGACTTCCAGATCCCGACGTCGAAACCAGTCAGCCCCGTGTGGAGAAGCACCCTACCGGTCCGCTGGGACACTTGTCCCGGCACTCGGCGTCCTGCGCCGCCGCTCGAACCACCGGAGAAGGAGAACGATCCCCACCACCCCGAGGAGGATCCCTCCAGCAATCAAGAGGAGGGTGACCAGCCCAATCCCCTGACCGACTCGGGTCGGGATGGGATCGTCGGAACTGAACTCGAGCGCGTCGAGGTAGAGGCGCCGGGTCCCGATGGAACTGGCCTCACCGGGTAGGAACCCGTGGTGGATCATCCAGACCCGCCCGTCGGTGTTGAAGAACTCCTGGCCGCCCGGACCGGAGTAGTAGTCGATGCTCGCCAACCACGGCTTCTGGAGTGGCTTGACGCACGGGCCGTTGACCGAATCGCACACGGCGACACCGATTGCGTAGTTCGGGGTGGACCAGTTGTTGGCGGAGTAGAAGAGCACGTTCTTGCCGTTCGCAGTGATCATCGACGGTGCCTCGACCAGGTTGGCCTCCCACGGCTGGGTGTCCCGGATCAGCTCGGTTGGCGGTCCGGCGGTGCTGAGCCCGTCGATGCTCAGCGGCTGGCTGTAGATGATCGTCGGCAGGTTGCAGCAGTCACCGTCGCCCTTCCACAGCAGGTACAGGGTGTCGCCATCGATGAAGACGCTCGGGTCGATGGCACCACCCTTGTCGACCGGGCAGATCATCGGCCCGGGGGAGTCGTCGACGAAGGGTCCGCCTGCAGCACTCGAGGTGGCGCGGGAGATGCACTGGCGGCGCGGCGAGCCGTCCGTGGCGGGGGGCTGGGGGGTGGAGTAGTACATGACGAACGTGCCGTCACCAACTGCGTAGACCGACGGGGCCCATTGGAATCCCTTCACCGTCCATGCCGGGACTTCGGGGAGCGCGTCGCCGAGGTAGTCGACGCTGCCGGTGTCGCTGGCGTCGGATCGGTACACGGGGATGTTCGCCGTGGTGGTGTTGGTGGCGTAGACGTAGTTGGCGTCGGGCTCGGTGAGCAGGAACGGGTCTGCGAGCGGCACCGGGAGGATCGGACTGCCGGACAGGAGGCCCGACAGCAGCGAGAGCGGGGTGGTGCTCACCACCTTGGGGTCCGCTGCGGCTGGCCCGACTGTCGGGGTTCGTTGTCCAGCAGTGGTTCCGGGCGGAGCCGGCTTGTTCGGCAGCTTCACGGTTGTGGGTGGGGCTTGGGGTGGAGTTGCGGATGTGGACCGGAGCTGGGCGTGGGACGATCCCGGAGCGCCCTGACCGGCAGCGGCCCCCAGCGGGGCGATGCAGAGGAGCGCCAGGAGCGCAGCGGCGCGCCTCACCGCTCGCCCCGTCGGCTCCGGGCGATGGCCTTGGCTGCCTCGCGGTCGGCGTCCCTCCGGGCGATGTCCTGACGCCTGTCCACGGAGCGTTTCCCCTTTCCGAGGGCGATCTCGACCTTGGCTCGGCCGCTGGAGAAGTAGAGCCGCAGCGGCACGAGCGTCAGTCGTTCGGTCTGCAGTCGGTGGCGGATCCGTTCGATCTGTTGACGGTGCAGCAGGAGTTTACGGGGCCGGACCGCTTCGTGGCCGGTGTGCGACTGGGCGTGGGAGTAAGGGGCGATGTGCAGTCCATGCAGCCACACCTCGCCGTCCTCGATTGCGGCGTAGGCCTCGGTGAGTTGCACCTTGGACTCCCGGAGGGACTTCACCTCGCTGCCGCGGAGCACGATTCCGCACTCGAAGGTGTCACCGAGTTCGTAGTTGCGTCGTGCCTGCCGGTTGGTCGCCACGACCTGGATCTCCGGTGACGCCATCACGAGGCACGCTACCGGGGCCGGGTCACTCGATTGTGCCGGTCTCCCGATGCTCCGCCGTCACCAGCCAGTTCAGGTTCAGCATCGCCGCAGGTCCGACGGTTCCCCCTCGGGGGCTGGATACCCTCTGGGCGTGCTCGTCCTCGATCCGGTGCACCACGATGCACTCGTTGCCCACGCCCTGCGCGGGTTCCCGCTCGAAGCCTGCGGCCTCATCGCCGGCGACGAGGTGACCGAGAACGGGACCGGCACCGTCCACTGGTTCTACCCCTGCGAGAACGCTGCGGCGTCAGGGAAGCTCTACACGGTCGCACCCAGAGACCACCTCCGTGCTGACCGGGACGCCGAGTCCAACGGCTGGCAGATCATCGGTGTCGTCCACTCCCACACGCACACCGACGCCTATCCGTCGTCGACGGACGTGGCCGAGGCGCCGGACCCGGCGTGGCACTACGTGATCGTCTCGTTGCGGGACGAGGATCCGTCGGTGCGCTCGTACCGGATCGTCGACGGTGTGATCTCCGAGGAACCTGTGGTCGTCCCGGATCGTGAGTGAGCGGTCACGCGTCACAGCTGCGCAGATGAGTGGGCGTTAGGGGTCACCATTCCCTACCATGCGGGTCGGGAATCAACCGCCGGCCTGACCGGTTGGAGACCACGATGACTGTGCACGACTCTGTCCTCGACCTGATCGGCAACACGCCGGTCGTCGACGTGTCCGTGCTCAGCCCCAATCCCGAGGTGAAGATCCTCGGGAAGATGGAAGGTCAGAATCCCGGCGGATCCGTCAAGGACCGGATCGCTCTATCGATGGTCCTCGAAGCCGAGGCCGACGGGACCCTCGTCCCCGGCCGGACGATCATCGAACCCTCGTCCGGCAACACCGGAATCGCCCTCGCCATGATCTGCCGGATCCGCGGCTACCACCTGAAGATCGTGCTGCCCGAGAACGTCTCGATCGAACGACGCCAACTCCTCGAGGTCTACGGCGCCGAGATCATCCCGTCGCCGGGAGCCGAGGGTTCCAACGGTGCAGTGCGCCGGGCGCAGGAGATCGCAGCGGAGCACCCCGAGTGGGTGTTCCTCTACCAATACGGCAACGAAGCCAACCCACGGGCGCACTACCGGACCACCGGGCCGGAGATCTGGCGTGACGTGCCCGACATCACACACTTCGTCGCCGGCCTCGGTACCTCCGGGACGCTGCTCGGCGTGGGCACGTATCTCAAGGAACAGAACCCGGACGTGCAGATCTACGCCGTCGAGCCGCCATCGGGCGAGACCGTCGAGGGACTCCGCAACCTCGACGACGGCTACATCCCGCCCGTGTTCGACAAGTGGGGCGGGTTCGAGATCCTCGACGGCAAGTCGATCGTCCGGCCCCGGGAGTCGCTCGAGTGGACCCGACGCATGGCCGACGTGGGGATCTTCTCGGGGATCTCAGCTGGAGCGGCGCTCGCCGGGGCCATCAAGGTCGCCAAGCGGATCGACCGTGGCGTGATCGTCTACATCGTCTGCGACTACGGATGGAAGTACCTCTCGACCGGAGCGTGGACACTCGATCTCGACGAGGCCACCGCCAACGCCGAGCAGGTCATCTACTTCTGAGTCCCCGATCCCCGTGGGTCGGCCCGGTTAGCGTTCCTCTGTGGCTGAGCGGCCGATCGGGATGTTCGACAGCGGGTTCGGAGGCCTGACGGTCGCCAGGGCGCTGATCGACCTGCTCCCCGGCGAGGATCTCGTCTACCTCGGGGACACCGCGCGGTACCCGTACGGCCCCCGGCCACTCGAGGAGGTGGCCGGTTTCGCCGAGCAGATCGCCGAGCTGCTGGTGCATCGGTGGAACGTCAAGCTCCTCGTCGTCGCCTGCAACACCGCAACCGCCGCTGCGCTCGAGTCGCTCCGGGACCATTTCGATGTGCCCGTCGTCGGGGTGATCGAACCTGGCGCTCGGGCGCTCGTCGAGGCCACCGAGACGGGTCGGGTGGCCGTGATCGGCACGATCGGGACCATCGATTCGGGTGCCTACCAGCGAGCAGCGGCAGCTGTCTCCGAGGACCTCGACCTCGTGGCGCTGGCGTGCCCCGGGCTCGTGGAGTTCGTCGAGCGTGGCGAGTTCGCCTCCGAGCAGGTCCGCCTCCTCGCCCAGCGCCTCCTGCAGCCGGCGGTGGACGCCAAGGTCGACACGATGCTGCTCGGCTGCACGCACTACCCGTACCTCGCCCGGACGATCGGCGATGTCATGGGTCGCGACGTCGTGCTCGTCTCCTCGGCGGACGAGACCGCCTTCGATGTCCGACGGCTGATGCTCGACACCGGGCTCGCCCGTGAGCGCCGCAGCGGTGGTCGGGCGACGTTCGTCACGACCGGTGACGTGAACTGGTTCGAGGAACTCGGCCGCAAGCTGCTCGGCCCGGAACTCGACCGGGCCGAGCGGATCCACTGGCCGTGATCAACCAGTCGCCCCGGTGTGCGCTGCGCCACATCTCGCTCCCGGAACACCGGGTGGGCGTCGAACGGGCGTAGGGTCCAGCGTTGCCCTCCGGGATGCGCCGGGGGAACGGACCACGGAGGACACCATGCGGCCAGATGGACGGGAACCGGCGGAGTTGCGGCCGGTCAGTTTCGAGCGTGATGCCACGGCGTTCGCCGGTGGGTCGGTGATGGTCCGCTTCGGTGACACTCACGTGCTGTGCACCGCCATGCTCGACGACGGTGTGCCCCGGTGGATGCGTGGCTCGGGCACGGGATGGGTCACGGCCGAGTACTCGATGCTGCCCGGGTCGTCGCCGGAACGGATCCGGCGCGAGACCAAGGGGCCCAAGGGACGCACCCAGGAGATCCAACGACTGATCGGCCGGTCGCTGCGCTCCGTGTGCGACATGGAAGTGCTCGGTGAGCAGCAGATCCTGGTCGACTGTGACGTGCTCCAAGCCGATGGCGGGACGCGTACGGCGTCGATCTGCGGGTCCTATCTGGCGCTGCACGACTGCCTCACCCGGATGGTCGGTGCCCGCATCATCGGCGCCAATCCGCTCACCGACCTACTGGCGGCGGTGTCAGTCGGAGTGGTGGATGGACAGCCCGTGCTCGATCTGCCCTACGTGGAGGACTCCCGGGCCGAGACCGACATGAACGTGGTGATGACCGGCGCCGCAGCCTTCGTGGAGGTGCAGGGCACCGCCGAGGGAGCGCCGTTCTCCCGTGGCGAGCTCGATGCGCTCCTGGGTCTCGCCGAGCAGGGGATCGCCACGATCTGTGAGCTGCAACGCCAGTACATCTCGGTGCCACCGTCGCCCCGCTCGTTCGGTCGGTGAGCGGCGGCGGATCGTCGGTCGATCAGGGTCGACCCCAACGGATCGTCCTGGCCTCGGCCAACCCGGCGAAGGCCACTGAGCTCGCCGAGATCCTCGTGGATGTCGGGCTCGGTGCGGAACTGGTGCCCAGGCCGGGGGTCGACGAGGTGCCAGAGGTCGTCGAGGACGCCCCCGACTTCGTGGGCAATGCTCGACTGAAGGCGTATGCGCTGCGGGACGCCACGGGGGAGTGGGCCCTCGCCGACGACTCCGGCCTGGAGGTGGACGCGCTCGACGGTGCGCCCGGCGTGATCTCTGCTCGTTACGCCGGCGAGCCCGGTGACGACGCCGCCAACGTGGCGCTGTTGCTGGAGCGGCTCGAAGCGGCCGGTGCGGAGTCCCCGTCGCAGCGCAGAGCCCGCTTCCGGTGTGTGATCGTGCTCGCCGGGCCCGCTGGTGAGGAGTTGATCGCCGAGGGGGTGGTCGAGGGCCGCATCATCGACCGCCCGACTGGTGACGGCGGGTTCGGCTACGACCCGGTGTTCGTTCCGAACGAGGGCGACGGCCGCACGTTCGCTCAGATGTCGGCAGGGGAGAAGCACGCCGTGTCGCACCGTGGCCGGGCGCTCCGGGCGCTCGCTGCCCGCCTCACCTGACGCCCCGGCCCGGCCCTCCTACCCTGCACTCGCTGCGCTGGCCGCTCCGTCCCGACGTTCGCGATGCGTCCAGCCCTGTTGGCCAGGGCCGCGGGCCGGCGGTCTCACCAGTTCCGGAGGTCGACTGGCCACGTCTCGACGATGTCGTCGCCGTCGACGACCACGATCTGCTCGTGGTAGGCCACGGTCGGGTCCACGTGCGCCGGTTGCATGCGCACCCGGTCGCCGACCCTCGGGAGTGCCGGGCCCCCATCGGCCGGGACGAGCGTTGTGTGCTCGTCGGAGCAGAAGAAGACCTGCCATCCGGGAACGCTCGGGTCGCCGTGGTCCATCCCGAAGCTCTTGAGTCCGGCGTCGAGCACCGCCCAGCCCCGATCGTCGGAGGACGAAATCACCGTCGCCTCGACCTCGAGTGCCAAGCGGAACGGCAGGCCGAGAGCGGCGTAGTGCGTGTCCATCAGCAGGTACGAACCGGCCTGCACCTCGCTCGCCCAGTCGTGCAGGTCGAACGTGCCGGTACCGCCGGCGGAGACGACGTCGCCGCCGACGTCAGCGTGCGCCGCCCGGAGCAGTTCCATGGATCGCTCGACGCCTTCGGAGCGGGTCGCACGGTCGGCTCGTCCGACCACGTGACCCTCGTAGCCCATCACGCCGCGGACCTCGGTCCCGAGCGACCGGGCCAGATCGGCCAGCTTGCCGGCCGATCCGGGCGGGCAGCCGCAGCGGGGGAGTCCGACGTCGACGTCGATCAGCACCGAGGCACCCGCATCGGACGCTGCCCGGACGGTTTCCGGGGAGTCGACGGCCACGGTGATGAGCGCATCACTCGAGGAGACGAGGCGTGCGAGTCGAGCGGCATCGAGGGTCTCGTTGGCGAGGAGCAGGTCGTCACCGATGCCGGCGGCGGACAGTCCCTCGAGCTCACGCAACGTGGCGGCGCAGAACGAGTGGTGTCCGCCGGTGGTCTCCACGTAGCGGGCGAGTTCGGTCGACTTGAACGCCTTGACGTGGGGTCGAAGGCTCCGGCCCGGCCGGAGCGTCGCCATGGTTAGGACGTTGTGCTCGAGCGCTGCGGCGTCGACGGCGAGCAAGGGTGTCGGGAGGTCGCGCACGTCCACGGGTTGACCGTAGGCGAGCGGCGGGAGCGGTGCCGGGGTGGGGGCCAGCCGCTGTCCTCGGTGCAAGCAGCCCCGCCGGTGGGGGTCAGAGCACCGAGAACGGGTCGGACCGCTTCAGCGTCGTGGGGAGCGGGCGCGGGCCCGGGGGCGCCGCTTGGCCGGCTGACACGTCGGGCAGTGCGTGATCGGCCGCCCACCGATGCGATCGGTGCGCAGCGCTGCGCCACACCGTCGGCAGTGCTCACGGTGGTACACGTACAGACGGTCCTCCCGACGCATCCGGCTTCGGGGCCGGCCGATCTCCTCGGGGTCGGTCGTGACGATTCGCCCGCTGCGCTCGCCGATACGCAGGAGGCGAACCGTCTCGTCCCAGATCGCCTCGAACTCGGTGTCGGTGATCGTCGTCGACGGACGGGCCGGGTGGATTCCGCACACGAACAGCAGCTCCGCCCGGTACACGTTGCCGATCCCGGCGATGATCGACTGGTCGAGCAGCGTGGCCCCGATGGGCCGTTCGGTGCGCGCCAGGCGCGCTCTCGCCGCCGACGGGTCGGCGTCACGCCGTAGCGGGTCCGGACCGAGACGCTCGACGATGCGGTCCTGCTCGTCGGGCGTGAGGAGTTCGCAGCGGGTCGGACCGGAGAGGTCCCAGGTGTGCTCCGAGCCCACGAGGCGCAGACGAACGGCTCCGGTGGGTTCCTCGGGCGGGAATGCCCGGGTGCGGAACTTGCCGATCAGTCCGAGGTGCACGTGGAGCACCTCGCCGGTCCCGAAGTCGCAGAAGAGGTACTTGCCCCAGGCCTCGGCGCTGATCAGTCCGTTCCCGTCGATCGCTGCGGCGCCACCCTCGAATCGGCCCTGCGGTGAGGAGGCTCGGACGGTTTCACCCCCGAGCGTCTCGTTGAGCCGACGGGCGAGGCGATGGATCGTGTGACCTTCGGGCACGGCGCAGTCTGCCCCCTCGGCGGTTCGATCGTCGGGTCCGGGCCGGTCCGCTGCGTGAGTCGCCGGCCCGAGCGATCGGCCCGAGCGGGTGGCCGGGGAGTGGCCCGACCGATCGGCCGGGGTGGACCGGTACGCAGTCGGTCAGTGGAACACGATCGTCCGGTTCCCCCAGACGAGCACCCGGTGTTCGAGATCGGCTCGGACCGCCCGGGCGAGCACCGCGACCTCCAGGTCGCGGCCTGCTCGCGCCAGGTCCTCGACGCTGTGACGGTGCGAGACCCGAGTCACGTCCTGTTCGATGATCGGCCCCTCGTCGAGATCTGCGGTGACGTAGTGGGCGGTCGCCCCGATCACCTTGACACCGCGCTCGGATGCCTGCCGGTAGGGCTCGGCGCCCACGAACGCCGGCAGGAACGAATGGTGGATGTTGATGATCCGCCCCGGGTATGCGTCGACGAACTCCGGGGAGAGGATCCGCATGTAGCGGGCCAGCACGAGGCGTTCGACGCGCTCGCTCTCGAGGACCGCACGGACGCGGAGTTCCTGTGCGCCGTCGTTCGACTCGACGGGCAGATGCGCGAAGGGGATCCCATAGAAGCCAGCCAGATCGGCGTGGTCCGGATGGTTGGAGACGATGACGGCGAGGTCGGCAGGCAGCTCGCCTGCAGACCAGCGGGCGAGCAGATCGACGAGGCAGTGCGGAGCTCTGGAGGCCAGGATGGCGAGCCGCGGGCGGTCGGCGGAGTAGCGCACGTCGACGTGCATGTCGAAGCGTTCGGCGATGGGTGCGAACGCTGCGGCGAGCCGATCCCGAGCGAAGACGAACTCCGCCAGGGTGAACTCGATCCGCTGGAAGAACACGCCGTCGGTGTGGTCGGTGTGCTGTTCGGCGTCGATGATGTTGCCGCCGTTGCGCCAGACGAAGTCCGCAACCGTGGCCACCACTCCGGTCTGATCCGGGCAACTGAGCAGCAGCACGGCGGTGTCGGTCACGGGAGCAGGGTACCGGGAACCAGACGGCGAACCGTCGTGACGGGCCGCCTCCCCGTGCGACGTCGCAGTGGTGCGGACGGAGGGACTCGAACCCCCACACCCTCACGGGTACCGGGACCTAAACCCGGCGCGTCTACCAGTTCCGCCACGTCCGCAGCGGGCGTCAGGTTACCGGTCGGGACCCGTCGCAGCGTTCGGGTGCACCTGCGTTAGGTTTGACCCCCTATGCAGCACAACGATCCACTCGCCCCGCTCATGCAGTCCAGCGGCATGGACCCGAGCGCAGACATCTACAACCGCCTGCTCAAGAACCGCATCGTGTACCTCGGCTCGGAGGTCAACGATCAGGTGGCCAACTTCCTCACGGCTCAGTTGTTGTTCCTCGAGGGCGAGGACCCAGACAAGGACATCTGGCTGTACATCAACTCGCCGGGAGGGTCGGTGACGGCAGGTATGGCGATCTACGACACCATGCAGTTCGTCTCGCCCGACGTCGGCACCATCTGCATGGGCCTGGGTGCGTCCATGGGTCAGTTCCTGTTGTGCGCCGGTGCTCCGGGAAAGCGATTCGCCCTGCCGCACGCCCGGATCATGATGCACCAGCCGTCGGCGGGCATGGCGGGTCAGGCGTCCGACATCGCCATCCAGGCCGAGCAGCTCAAGTACATCAAGGACCTGCTCGCCGACCGGATCGCCTCGCATACCGGTCAGACCAAGGAGCAGGTCAACATCGACTCCGACCGTGACCGCTGGTTCACCGCCGAGCAGGCCAAGGAGTACGGGATCATCGATGAGGTGATCGTCCGGCGCGGCGAGATCGGCTGACGCTCAGGTCCCGTCGAGCAGGCGGAATCCGCACTGTTCCTCGGTCCACTGCGACACGGCGGCGGCGTCGTCGGCGAGTGTTCCGAGTTGTTGTTGGACCTGTTCACGCTGGAGTTCGTACTCCGCAGGGTTGGATTCCTGGACTTCGAGCAACCCGACCACGGCACTGACTCCGCCAGCGAGGGCCTGCAAGCTCGGGGCGATCTCCTCGGGGGCACCGTTGGCGATCTCGGAGAGCCGGTTGGCCTCCGCTGCGGCCCGGGGGAGATCGTCGGCATCGAGCGCCCCGCGAAGCGCATCGAGGGACCGAACCTCTCGCAGGTCGTCGCAGTAGTCCGGCGTTCCATCGCCACACGCCGTGGCGCCGACTGCGAGCGTCACCACCAGACAGGCCGTCACGGCCCAGCGTCGTCGGGTCACGCTGCGGGGGTGATGGCGCTCAGTCCGCGCTCGCGAATCTCGCTGACAGCGTGGTCGACGCCGGCCGGGTCGCGGAACAGGGCGCTGCCGACGACGAACACCGAGGCGCCTGCGGACGCAGCGTCTGGGATGGTGTCGGCGGTGATCCCACCGTCGACCTCGATCTCGACGTCGAGGCCACGACGGTCGAGCAGTTCACGCAGCGCCGTCACCTTGGGCTCCATGGACGGGAGGTAGGCCTGTCCGCCGAAGCCGGGATTCACCGTCATGATGAGGACCTGAGCGATGTCCTCGAGGACCCACTCGATGTCCGACAGCGGCGTGGCGGGGTTGACGGCCACCGCCGGTCGGGCGCCGAGAGCGGCGATCACTCCGAGCGTCCGGTGGAGGTGCGTGCACGCCTCGGGGTGTACGAGGACCTGCTCGCATCCAGCCTCCACGAAGGCGGGGATCAGGCCGTCGGGCTCCCGCACCATCAGGTGCGCCTCAAAGGGAAGGTTCACGAGCGGTCGGCAGGAGGCGATGATCGCCGGTCCCATGGAGATGTTGGGCACGAACTGTCCGTCCATGACGTCCCAGTGGATGCGCCCGACGCCGGCCTGCTCGAGCTCGACGACGGTGTCTCCGAGTCGGGAGAAGTCGGCGTTCAGCACCGACGGTGCGATCTCGATGCCTGCGTGAGCCACGGAACCCTCCGGATTGACGACGCCTCTGAGGCTACCGGGTGCCTGTCGGTCGACCGGGGCGGTATCGGAGCGTGGTGGCGCAGCACCTACGGTGGGCCCGTGTCCACCGGTTCGTCCGCTGATCGCCCGGCCGACCCACCGTCGCCCGGTGGTTCGCTCGAGCTCTCCACCGTCCGTCTGGTGGCAGGTGGTGACGCCCTGGCCCGGACCGAGGACGGGCAGGTGGTCCTCGTCGAGGGTGCCCTGCCCAACGAGCGGATCCTGGCCACGGTCACCGAAGTGCGGGCCCGCCTGATCCGGGCCCAACTCGTCGAGGTCATCACCCCGGCGCCGGAGCGGGTGGACCCGACGTGTCCAGAGGTGGAACGCGGCTGTGGGGGCTGTGACTTCGCCCTGGCCGCTGCTGCTGCGCAACCGGAACTGAAGGCCGAGGTCGTCCGGGATGCGCTCCGCCGGATCGCCCGGCTCGACGATCTCCCCGTCGACCCGGGTGTGTCGCTCGCAGCGACCGGCTACCGGACGACGGTGCGGGCAGCAGTACGGGCCGCGCATGCCGGGTTCCGCTCGCGGCGCAGCCACGAGGTGGTGGTCGTCGGCGGGTGCGAGGTCGCTCACCCGTCGGCCGCCGAACTGCTCGTCGACGGTGTCTACGACGGTGTGGAGGAGGTCGTGATCCGGGTCGGGGCCCGAACCGGCGAACGGATGGTCGTGGCACACCCCTCCGCTGCTGGTGTGTCGGTCCCGGATGACGTCCGGGTCGTGGGCACCGACGAGCTCAGGCGGGGCCGGCGTGCGTGGATCCACGAGGAGGTGGACGGTCATCGGTTCCGGGTGTCGGCGGAGTCGTTCTTCCAGGCCTGCCCCGACGGTGCAGAGGCGCTCGTCGACGCTGTCCGCCGTGCCCTCGGCGGCCCCGCAGAGGACGCCGAACTGATCGATCTGTACGGCGGCGTCGGCCTGTTCAGTGTGGCGCTCGGGACGGCCGCGCCCGTGCTGGTGGAACGCTCCGCCTCGGCGGTGGCGGACGCTCGGGTCAACCTCGTTGGCCGCAGTGCCCGTCTGTTCAAGATGGCGGTGCGCCGGTGGCGTCCGACTCCTGCAGATTTGGTCGTCGCCGATCCGGCGCGTGCCGGGCTCGGATCGGACGGGGTGTCGGCGGTCACCGGCACTGCGGCGTCCCGGGTGGCGTTGGTGAGTTGCGATCCGGCATCGCTCGCCCGGGACACCGCTGCGCTCGTCGGTGTCGGCTACCGCCCGGTCGGTGTCGAACTCGTCGACCTGTTCCCCCAGACCCATCACATCGAGGCGGTCACGACGTTCGAGCTGCTCGAACCGATCCGTCGGGCGGCTGCGGTGTGATCGTCGCACTCGGCGCCACCCGGGTCGCTGTGCTCTGCGGCGTCGTGCGATTCTCCCGGATCACCCGGGCGGTGGCGTTCGCAGTGGTCGCCCTCACCGTGGTTGCTGGCTGCGCATCGGAGGAGACCTCGGGGTCCGAGACCACTGCATCGGGTTCGGTCGCCACCCGGGATCAGGGGGCGGCGCCGTCGAGTGCACCGCCCGGGGACTGTCCGACCGGCCCCCCGGAGTCGCTCGTGCCGCAGATCGTCGCTGAGTACCCCCACGATCCGGAGGCGTTCACTCAGGGCCTGCTCGTCGTCGACGACCAGCTCTACGAGGGGACCGGACTGGTCGGACGGTCCACCGTCCGTCGGGTCGACCTGACCACCGGTGAACCGCTCCTCAGCGTGACGATTCCCGGTCCGGAGTTCGGGGAGGGAATTGCCGAGACGGCCGACGGTCGACTGGTGCAGCTCACCTGGACCGAGGGGGTGGCCTTCGTGAGGGACCCGCTCACCCTCGAGGTGCTCGACACCTGGTCCTACGACGGTGAGGGGTGGGGGTTGACCACGCTGGACGACGGGACGTTCGTCCAGAGCGATGGGACCAGCACCCTGACCTGGCGGGACGGAGCGACGTTCGAACCCACAGACCGCAGGACCATCACTCGCACCGACGGTCCGGTCGATCAGCTCAACGAACTCGATTGGGACGGCACCAGCCTGTGGGCCAATCGTTGGCGGGTCGATGAGATCGTTCGAATCGATCTGCGTTGTGGCCGTGTTGACGCTGTTGTCGACACGACATCGCTGAGCGAGTCGATCCGGTCCCGGCCCGTACCCGATGGGTTGAAGCCACCCGATGTTCTGAACGGCGTCGCCCACCTCCCCGGGACTGATCGGTTCCTGGTGACCGGGAAGCTGTGGCCGGCGTTGTTCGAGGTCCGATTCGTGCCGGCTGAGACGGAGGTGTCCTCAACCCGATGACCGGTTGGCCCACGCAGTGAGGCCGACCCGTGTCGCATCGATGGTGCGGGAGAAGTGCTCGATCGTGTCGGGGTCCGGTGGAAATGTTCCGTATTCGATGGTGGTGCAGACGTTGTCGAGTTCGATCGCACCGAGGGTCCGGCTCGTGGCTCGGAGGGTGTGGGCTGCTCGACGGACCTGCTCCTCGTCGCCGAGTTCGAATCCGTCGACCACCTGCCGCTGACGGTCGTCGAGTTCAGCGAGGTACGCCTCGACGATGTGACGCACGGGCTCGGTGTCACCGAGATCGACAGCGAGAGCGTCGAGCGCATCGGTATCGATGCCGTTGGGCAGGTGGTGGGTCAGCACGACGGCGAGCTCGTCGAGGCCGAGTGGCTTGGGGATCAGTTCGGCCATGCCGGCGGCCCGGGCCTCGGCGTGGTGGACCTCGTCGGCGTCGGCACTGAGCCCGACCACCGGGATGACCTCCCAGTCCGTGTGCGTGCGGATGCGACGGACGGTCTCGAAGCCGTCGATCCCGGGTAGCTGGCGATCGACGAGGATCAGGGCGGGAACGTCGCCGCTGGCCGAGCGTCGAGCGAGTTCGTCGAGCGCTGCTTCCCCGCTGCCGACGACGATCGGCCGGGCGCCGAGCCGGTGGAGTTGTTCGGTGATGAGCAACTGCGCTGCCGGAGTGTCCTCCACCACCAGGACCAACCGTCCGGCGGCGACTCCGCCGCTGGTTCCGGTCTCCTGGTCGTTCGCCGAGGGTCTCCGGTCGGCCGGAACGGGTTGACTGGCCTGGCCGGTCCGTTCGGACACGACGGCGGTCTGCTCGACCGGCGAGCACGGAACGCGGACGCTGAAGGTCGATCCGGAACCCGGAGTGGAGGAGACCCCGAGCGTCCCGCCGAGCAGTTCCACCGCCTGTCGGCTGATCGACAGGCCAAGTCCGGCGCCCGTGTCGGGGCGGCGGGCGGACGCATCGACCAAGGTGGATTCGCTCGGGCGGGCGCGTTCGAACGGCAGGAAGATCCGTTCGAGGTCGTCTGCATCGATTCCGATACCCGTATCGCTCACGGTGGCGACCAACTCGTGATCGCGCACTGCCATCCGTAGGTCGATGTGGCCGGTGGTGGTGAACTTCGCCGCGTTCGACAGCAGGTTCAACAACACCTGACGCAGACGTCGTTCATCGGTGGTGACCACCGTTGCTGCGTCCGGTTGGAGAGTGGCGTTGACCTCGACGCCGGCCCGGGCGAAACGTCGAGCGGTGGCGGCGAGATCTCCGATGAGCAGCTCGAGGTCACATGGATTCAAGCGGGCCATGCCGCCGCCGGCGTCGATGCGCGAGTAGTCGAGTAGCTCGCTGACGAGGAACTCGAACTGCTCCGCTTCGCGTCGGGCCGATGCCGCGAGCTCACGGATCGAGCTGGCAACGTCGGCATCGCTGAGCAGCTCGGTGAGTCCCCGGAGGGCGTGGATCTGGTTGCGGAGTTCGTGAGTGACACGAGCGACGAACTCCGACTGGATTCGGGCATCCTCCATGGCCTGATCCCGGCGGGAGGCCAGCTCCTGCTCGAGTTCCTTGCGGGCCGAGACGTTCCGGGTGGTGATGACGATTCCACCGACAGCCGGGTCGTCGAGAAGGTTCACTGCGGCGAGCTCGACCCATGCGTACTGCGAATCGGCGGCTCGGACCCGGACCTCGGTCCGGAACTCCTCGCCGGGTGCGGCGAGCACCTGTTGTCGGGAGCGGAGGATCTGGTCGAGGTCGTCGGGGTGCGCCAGCTCGAGGATCGAGCGGGCAGACCATTCGTTGCGGTTGTAGCCGAGGACGTCGGCGTGGAATCCGGTCGTGTAGAGGATCGTGCCCTCGGTGTCGACGAGCGTCACGGTGTCGCCGATGTTGGCGAGGAGGGCTTGCATGCGCCTTCGGTCGAGGTCTCGGAGATCCTCCAGCGAGATCTGCTGGTGACGTCGCTGCTCGACGGGAGAATCGAACTGCTGGACGAACGTCGAGTTGGCCCACAGCACTCGTCCGTCTGCGGCGAACGCAGCCATGGCGACGTCTCCGCCGGTCGGCTGCTCGGTGCTCGGCTGCTCGGTGCTCGGCTGCTCGGTGCTCGGCTGTTCGGTGCTCGGCTGTTCGGTGGGGAAGTCGCTCACGATCGCTGGTTCACCTGCTCGCTGGATCGCTCCGGTGCTCTGCTCGCTTCGGTGTTCTGCTCGCTTCGGTGTTCGATTCGTTGGTCGAGGATCGGCAGGTTCGTTGCCCTGTTGCAGCCAGCGCCGTCATTCCGGTGGTGCTGGGGACATGCGGTACCCGACACCGCGGACGGTGGTGATCCGTGTCGGTCCCTCCGGTGTGTCGATCTTCCGTCGCAGGTTGGCCATGTGGACGTCGACGACGTGGTCGCCGGTGAACCAGTCCGCTCCCCACACGCGTTCGCGGAGGGTGTCGCGGGAGAGAACCCGCTCCGGGTGTTCGGTGAGGACGTCGAGGATGGCGAACTCGATCCGGGTGAGCGTCACATCGGTTTCGTCGACCACGACACGGTGGGCATCGGGGTAGATCGCCAGGCCGCCGATCCGGCGGACGGCTTGCGACGGGGGGGCTTCCCGGCGGCTGCGCCGCATCAGCGCCTCGATACGGGCCAGGAACTCCCTGGGTGAGTACGGCTTGGTGATGTAGTCATCGGCGCCGAGCTTGAGGGTCACGACCTTGTCGATCTCGTCGTCGCTGGCGGTGAGCATCACGATGTAGGCGTCGGTCATCTCCCGCACCAGGCGACAGAGCTCGACGCCGTCGGTGTCGGGCAGGCCGATGTCGAGCAGGATCAGGTCGAAGCGCCCCCGGGGTACGGCCTCGATCGCCTCGCCGCCATCGGCGGCGATTGTGGCGCGGAACCCGACCGACCGGAGCAACTCGGCGGTGAGGGTCGCAGCCTCAGGGGCATCCTCGACGACGAGTGCTGCGAGTTGGTTCGGCGGTGGCATCACGTCGCCGTCGATTCATCGACGGATCTCACCGGCGCGCTGCAGGTCACGGAGCGGTCCTCGATCTGCTGACGCCCGATGCCAGCTCCCGACGATGTGGGGTCCTTCTCCGGTCGCACCGGGACTGCCCGTTCGCGGACCTCGTGTGTTCGACTCACCGCACTTCACCCTAGGGGAGTGGTCGGGCAATCACTCGCTCTGGGAGCGCTGAACGCCATCTCCTAGGATCACTGCTCCGAGGTCACGAGCATGCTCCAACTGTCCGCAGCGCCAGCCGAGATCGTCGAGCACTCTGCGGCACGGCGCGACCGCTTCCTCGATGTCGTCAAGGCCGTCGCCGTCGTGCGGGTGGTGCTCTGGCACACCCTCTCCTGGCCGTGGCTGAGCTGGATCCCGGCGATGCCGGCGATGTTCTTCGCCAACGGAGCGCTGCTGGACCGCTCAGTCGGCAAGGCCGGTTGGTGGCAGACCGTCCGCAGTCGGTTCCGCCGACTTCTGCTGCCGTACTGGGCCTACGCCGCTGCGAGCGTGATGGTGATGGTCGCAGCGGGTTGGCGTCCCGGCCTCGGTGACCTCCTGCCGTGGGTGTTCCCGGTCGTCGACCCGGTCGGCTCGGTCTGGGGATCACAGCTGTGGATCCCTCTGTGGTACGTGCGGGCGTACCTGTGGTTCGTGGTCCTCGCCGCTCCGATGCGGATCGCTGTCCGCCGTTGGCCCGTTGCGAGTGCAGCGACGGTCGTGCTCGCTGTGGTCTCGTTGGGCCGGTGGCAGGCGGCAGGGATCGAGATCCCGATGGCTGTCGGTGACCTGCTCACCTACAGCCCGTTCGTCGTGGCCGGGATGCTCTACCAACAGCGGGGGGTGCCACAGCGCCGTTGGTGTCTGGCGGCTGCGGGCGCTGCGGCGGCAGGCGCGGTCGTGTTCATCCGGCTGCCCCCGGGTTGGGACGGCGTGGTCAACAGGTCCTGGACCCTCACCGCTGCCGTCGGCGTAGTCGGGTTGGGGCTGGCCCTGGCGTACCGCAGCCGACTCGCCAGCGTCGGAGGCGGCTGGGGTCGGATCGTGGACCTGATCGGAGAGCGGGCGCTGACGATCTACCTGTGGCAGGGATTCGGACTGCTCGCAGCCGCCCACCTGGTTCGGAGTTCCGATCTGCCGTCGGCCTTCGCCGACGTCGTGGCACTCGTCGTGGTGGGCGTCACCGTCGGTGTTGCGGTGTTCGTGTTCGGCCCGCTCGAGGACCGAGCCGGTGGTCGGCGCAGTTCGCTTCCTGTTCCGCCGAGAGCGACAGTGGCACTCGGCGCAGTGATCGTCCTGGCCCTGGTCGGAGCATCGGTGGCGTTCACGGCGCCGACCGGTGCCAACAGCGACGTGGCGACGAGTCGGTCGGAGTCCGGCCTGCCGCTGTCGGGCCGTGCGGCGCTCGATCGGGCGGAACTGGTGGAGGAGTCCCTCGTCACCGGCGCCGACGACGAGGTGGCGATACCCGAGTCGGCTCAGGTGGCGAGCGATCCTGCGAAGGTGGGCGCGTCCGGTAAGGGTGAGCCCGGGAAGTCGGACGAGGTCGGAGACCTGTCGGTTCCCGAGCGGCTCGCAGTGGTCACCGAACGCTGGCTCGACACCCACGCCGAGGATCTGGCTGAGATCGGCTTCTCGTCGCTGTCAGCAGCCGTGGTCGTCGAGGGCGCTGGTGCATGGTCGATCGAGTGGAACCGGTCTGGTGCTGGTGTCCTCGTGTCGCCGGCCGCTGCTGGCGGCAGCGCCCCCGGAACAGGTCGGGTGTTCCCGTGGTGGTCGCTCACGAAGGCGGCCACCGCAACCTGGCTGATGCGTTCGGTCGAGGCGGGCCTGGTGCGCCTCGATGATCCCTTGTCCCGATGGGTCCCCGAATCGCCCCGGTCGGCCGACATGACCCTCGAACAACTCGCCCGGCACACCGCTGGACTCCCACGGGACGCAGGTCTCCCGTTCATCGTGTCCACGCCAGCCGACGATGTCGGATCGTGGTTCGACGACGGACAGCTGCTGTTCGAACCGGGGACCGGCTTCAACTACTCGCGTACCGGGTACCACCTCCTGGCGCTCGCGCTCGAACGGGCTGAGGGTCGGGCCTGGACCGACGCCATGTCCGACCTCGCTGCCCAGTCCGGGGCGGTGGTGCGATTCGACGACGAGGGATCCCAGCTGAGGGAGCCAACTGACCCGGACCGCCGCGGGTACCGAGGTGGCCTGTGGGCGAGTGGGGGCCTTCGGTCCACTCCGGTGGATGCGGCGCAGTTCTTCCACTGGGTCGGCCACGGCGGCCTGCGAAGTTCGTCGGTCGACGCCATCACGGCATTCTCGACCGATGCCGATCGCTGGTTCTACGGGCTCGGGGTCACGCCCCGCTGCCCCTGTCGAGTGGAGGGCGACCGGCTGCAGGCTGCGGCGTTCGGGGCCGATGGCCCGGGCGGGTCCATGGCCTCCCGACTCGATGGTGTTGCGACAGTGGTGTTGGCTCCGGACTCCTGGTTCGAGGGGGATGCCCCGCGCCGCGAGTTCTTCGACCTCGAACTTCAACTGCTTGCTGCAGCGGCGTGAGCCGCCGGTTCAACCCCGGGGTTGCCGGTTCAGCCTGCAGCGATCGCTTCGCTCAGGCAGTCGAGCAGGTCGGCGTAGGTCTCGAGCGCCCGGAACTGCGGGAACTCGGCCTGGACGTTGGCCGGTGACCGGAAGAGGAACCCGTGGTCGGCCTCGACCAGCATCGTCGTGTCGTTGTAGGAGTCGCCGGCGGCGACCACGCGGTAGCGGAGGTCGTGGAACGCCCGGACAGCACTGCGCTTGGGGTCCGGCTGTCGGAGTCGGTAGTCGGTGATGTTCCCGGCGTCGTCGGCGACGAGCCGATGGCACAGGATCGTCGGCCGCCCCAGTTGCGCCATGAGCGGGGCGGCGAACTGCTCGAAGGTGTCGGACAGGATCACCACCTGGGTCCGGTCACGGAGTTCGTCGAGGAACGCTGCGGCGCCGTTGAGGGGCGAGAGTCCGGCGATCACGTCCTGGATGTCGCCCAGTCCGAGATCGCGCTCGGCGAGGATGTCGAGCCGATATCGCATGAGCACGTCGTAGTCGGGCTCGTCACGTGTGGTCCGCCGGAGTGCATCGATCCCGGTCGCCTCGGCGACGGCGATCCAGATCTCGGGAACGAGTACGCCCTCGAGGTCGAGGCACACGATCGTCGGGCGGTCGTCAGTCCGGTCGCTCACCTCTCCAGTGTCGTCACGACCAGTAGGTCCCCACAAGACGACGGTCCCGAGCTCGGAAGACCATCCGACGGTCGGGCCGATCCGTCACACTGGGCCGGTGTCCACTGCGCCCCGGCCGTCCCATCTCCAGCCGTATGTCGACCGAGCCGGATTGGAGGGTCGGCGGTGGTGGGAGCTGCCCTGTCGGGAGCGAGCGCCGACGCTCCTGCTGGTCGGCGTGTGCTTGCTGCTCGGCGGGGCGTTCCTGACGTTGATCGTCGCCCGGGATCTGCCCGCAGCGGCGGCTCGGGACCTGGGGCTGAACGAGTGGATCCGGGGTCTGGCTCCGGAGGGCTCCCTACTGCGCACCCTCGCAGATGCGTGGTCCTGGATCGGATCCGGGGCCCGCACCGGGCCGATCGTGCTCGTGTC
>VGBZ01000024.1 GCA_016870275.1 Actinomycetota bacterium | reverse complement strand
GGACACGATGGTGACGAGCGCGATGCCGACGCCGAGCAGGATGGCGATCTGTTGTGGTCGCAGACGCTTTGGTCCGGGGACCGTGGTTGCTTCGTCGACCTCTGGTGAATCGGTGACAGTCATGGCAATTCCAAATCTACCTCCCGATGGCCGTGCAACTGGAGTTGGCGGCGGTCCAGCTTCGCCGTGAGGCAGGATTGGGTCGATCGCCGGGCGCTCGCTCGGGGTTGTCGGAGCGCACGGGTCGTCCGGGTCGCCGACCGAGTCGGGAGTCGACATGCGCGTCGTGGCCGTCGCAGGCGCCAAGGGAGGCGTGGGTAAGTCCGCTGCTGCGGTCAACCTGGCGTTCCTGTCGGCTGCCACCGGGTTGCGCACCCTGCTGTGGGACCTCGATCCGCAGGGGGCGGCCACGCACTGCTACCGGATGAAGTCCCGGGTGAAGGGCGGCGCGAGCCGCCTGCTCGGCGGCAAGCGCGATCTGCAGAGCTTCACCCGATCGACCGACTTCGATCGCCTCGACATCCTCCCGGCGGACGGGAGTTTCCGGGTGGTCGACACCGTGCTCGGCACCCGACGTTGGCCCGAGCGGGTGATCCGGAAGCTCATCCGCCCGCTCGACCGCACCTACGACGTCGTCATCCTCGACTGCGCTCCCGGACTCGGGGTGGTCACCGAGGCGGTCGTGGCTGCCTCGGACCTCGTGCTGGCGCCGATCGTGCCGGCGCCCCTCGCCGTCCGAAGCCTCGACCAACTCGCCGGGTTCGTCGGGGAGCAACGCTCCGGTCTCCCCGTGCTCGCATTCCTCTCCATGGTCGACGAACGCAAGGTGCTGCACCGCCAGATGCTCGATCTGGTTCGTTCCGACCGGCGCTTTGCGTTGAGCGCCGTCCCCGTGTCCTCGGCGGTGGAGCGGATGGGGCTCGAACAGGTGCCTGCGGTGCTGGTCTCACCCCGCAACCTGGCAGCCACCGCCTACCGCAATCTGTGGGCGGAGATCGTCGAACGTCTCGGGATCGACGCCGAGTTCCCGGCGGCGCCGCCGGTCTCGCTCGCCCCCGGGTCTGCGGCTGGCGAGTCCGGGTCCACGGAGCTCACGCCGACGTCGCTCGCCAGCGCAACGGGACCCGTGCAGGAGGAACCGGTCGCTTCGCCGCCTCCCCTCGTCGTGTCGGACGCGCTCCCTGGCGGTGACGCCGCCGCGTCCGGGTCCGATCCGGCCGACGTCGCTGCGGACCCGTTCGCCGGGTGGTTCGTCGACGCCCCGAGGCCTGACGCGGTGTCGTCGGACGCTCAGCCGCCGGAGGCCTGACGGGCCACGGCTTCGGCCCGGGCCCGGATCTCCTCTGCGTCTCCGAGGTATCGCTCCTCCACCGATCGGTCGTCGGTCGGTCGGCCGTGGCTGTCGAGCTCGTAGACGAGCGGCACTCCGGTTGGAATGTTGAGCTGCGGAATCTCCTCCTCGGAGATCCCCTCGAGGTGCTTGACGAGGGCGCGGAGTGAGTTGCCGTGGGCGACGATGAGGACGTCCCGGCCGATGGCGAGGTCGGGAATGATGGCGTCGTACCAGTACGGCAGCATCCGCTCGACCACATCGGCGAGGCATTCCGAATTGGGCACGAGCTCGATCGGCAGGTCCGCATATCGGGGGTCGTCGTTGGGGTTGAACTCGTTCTCGGCGCTGATCGGTGGCGGCGGGATGTCGTAGGACCGTCGCCAGATGAGGACCTGTTCGGCGCCGAACTCCTCTGTGGTCTGGCGCTTGTCCTTTCCTGTCAGGTCGCCGTATTGGCGCTCGTTGAGTCGCCAGCTCCGCCGAACCGGCAACCAGGTCCTGCCGGCGGCGTGCAGCGCCTCGTTGGCGGTGCGGATGGCCCGGACCTGCAGTGAGGTGTGCACCACATCGGGTGTCACGTCGTGCTCGAGGAGCAGCTCACCCGCGGAGCGGGCCTCTGCGAGGCCGAGATCGGTGAGGTCGCAGTCGTACCAGCCGGTGAAGAGGTTGAGTTCGTTCCACTCGCTCTGGCCGTGACGGAGCAACACGAGCTGAGGCATGGGGTCTCCCGATGGGTGCGTGGACTCCCGATGCTGCCCTGTTGCAGCAGCGAACCGCCAGCCCGGTCGGCCCTACACTCGCCGCCCATGCGAGCGAGTGTCGTCGTCCCGTGCTTCAACTCCTTGCGATGGCTCCCAGCGACGGTGGACTCGTTGCTCTCCCAGACGTTCGACGACTACGAGGTCGTGCTCGTCGATGACGGCGGCGACGACGATCTTGCGGGCTGGGTGAAGCAGCGGGGCGACGACCGACTGCGGGTCGTGCGCCAGGAGAATGCCGGGGTGTCGGCCGCCCGAAACCGGGGGGTGCGCGAATCGAGTGGAGCGTTGGTGGCGTTCTGCGATTCCGACGACCTCTGGACTCCGGATGCCCTCGAGCGCCTGATCGAGACCTACGACGCCGACCCGCAGGTTGGTCTCGTCTACGGCTGGTACGACGTGATCGACGCCCTCGGTCAGCCGACTGGACGGATCCACACGAGCGAGATCGAGGGCGAGGTGTGGGAACGCCTGCTGGTCACCAACCCGGTGGCGACGTCGATCGCCCTGGTGCCTCGAGCGGTGTTCGAGGCGGTCGGCGGGTTCGAGGTGAACCGAGAGAGCTTTCCGATCGACGTCGAGGACTGGGCTCTCTGGATCCGCATCGCCGAGCACCACCAGGTAGCTGTCGTGCGGGAGGTCCTCTGCCACCACCGTCGGCACGACACCAACTCCTCGAGCGACGTGGCGAGTCTCGATGCCGCGTACCGACATCTGCTGACGTCGATGTTCGAACGGCGCAGGGGTGAACCCGGCTATCCCGCAGACCGCCTGCAGGAACTCCAAGGGGTCGCTCTCGGCCGGATCGAGATGATCCTGGCCTGGCACAGCCTGAACGACGACGGGAATGCCGAGGCCGCACGCGCCTACCGGCGCTCGGCCCGGCGTCACAGCCCGGGTCTGAGGCGTCGGCCTGAGTACTGGCGGCTCGGTGCGGCCGTGGCTGTGCTGAGCGTCCTCGGGCGTTCGGGCTACGCCGCAGTTCGCTCGACGTCGTCCCGGATCCGGCGGGTGGTGCCGATCGGTGCGTCCGGCACCAACGCCTGAGGTGCTGCGCAGGCCGGCTCAACGGCGGCTTGATGCTCCAGCATGCTGAGATCGACCTCAAGCGTTGATAGAAAACCTTAGTGTGAACAACTCAGTTTTGCTACTATCGCCACCCTGAGCTGGGTTGGTATCCAGCCTCGAGCGGGGTAAAACCCCGGACACCGGATCGCCGGAGACCAACTCCGGTCCCATCAGAACGCAAGATCCACGAACAGGCAGGAGTGAACACACATGGCCAAGGCAGTCGGAATCGACCTCGGCACGACCAACTCGGTGGTCTCCACCCTGGAGGCCGGCGAACCGGCGGTGATCCCCAACTCAGAAGGGTCCCGCACCACCCCGTCGGTGGTCGCCTTCGCAAAGGACGGCGAGGTGCTCGTCGGTGAGGTGGCCAAGCGTCAGGCGGTCACCAACGCCGATCGGACCATCAGGTCGGTCAAGCGCCACATGGGAACCAACTGGTCCATCGACATCGATGGCAAGGACTACACCGCTCAGGAGATCTCGGCGCGCATCTTGATGAAGCTCAAGCGGGACGCCGAGTCGTATCTCGGTGACACCGTCACCGAGGCGGTCATCACCGTTCCGGCGTACTTCGACGACGCACAGCGGACCGCCACCCAGGAGGCCGGCCGAATCGCAGGTCTGGAGGTGCTCCGGATCATCAACGAACCGACGGCTGCAGCGCTGGCGTACGGCCTCGACAAGGACGCTCAGGATCAGACGATCCTCGTGTTCGACCTCGGCGGCGGCACCTTCGACGTGTCGGTGCTCGAGATCGGCGACGGCGTGTTCGAGGTCAAGTCGACCTCCGGTGACACGAGCCTCGGCGGCGACGACTGGGACGAGCGCATCATCGGCTGGCTCGTCGATTCGTTCAAGGGGGACCACGGTGTGGACCTCGGCAACGACAAGATGGCTCTGCAACGGCTGAAGGAGGCCGCCGAGAAGGCCAAGATCGAGCTCTCGCAGGTCCCGACGACGCAGATCAACCTGCCGTTCATCACTGCGACCGACGCTGGTCCGCTGCACCTCGACTACACGCTGAGCCGGGCCAAGTTCCAGGAACTGACCGAGGACCTCATCGAGCGGTGCAAGATTCCCTTCGAGCAGGCGATCAAGGACGCCGGGCTCACCAAGGACGAGGTCGACCAGGTGATCCTGGTCGGCGGTTCGACCCGCATGCCTGCGGTGCAGGAACTGGTGGAGGGACTCACCGGACGGGAACCGCACAAGGGCGTCAACCCCGATGAGGTGGTCGCCATGGGTGCAGCAATCCAGGCCGGGGTGCTCAAGGGTGACGTCAAGGACGTCCTCCTGCTCGACGTGACCCCGCTCTCTCTCGGTATCGAGACCAAGGGCGGCGTCATGACCCGCCTCATCGAGCGGAACACGACCATCCCGACCCGCAAGTCCGAGACGTTCACCACTGCCGACGACAACCAGCCGTCGGTGGAGATCCACGTCCTGCAGGGCGAACGTGAGATGTCCGACTTCAACAAGACCCTCGGGAAGTTCCAGCTCGTCGATCTGCCACCAGCGCCCCGCGGCGTCCCGCAGATCGAGGTGACCTTCGACATCGATGCCAACGGAATCGTGAACGTCTCGGCGAAGGACCGAGCCACCGGCAGGGAGCAGTCGATCACGATCACCGGTCAGTCGTCGCTGTCCAAGGACCAGATCAACCAGATGGTGCGCGACGCCGAGTCGCACGCCGAGGAGGATCGCCGTCGCCGGGAGGAGGCGGACGCTCGCAACAAGGCCGACAGCCTCGTCTATCAGGTCGACAAGCAGCTCGTGGACCTCGGCGACAAGGCACCGGCCGATCTGCGAGCGCAGGTCGAGACGGCGCTCGATGAGCTCAAGGCAGCACTCGGCGGCACCGACACCGAGCGGATCGTCGCCGCCACCGACGCTGTGGTCACGGTGAGCCAGCAGCTGTCGCAGGTGGCCTACGAGCAGGCCTCTGCGGCGGAGCCGGCTGCGCCGTCGGACTCCGGCGTGAACGACGCCCCGAACGACGACGACGTGGTCGAGGCGGAGATCGTCGACGAGGACGGGACCGACCGGTGAACGACCAGTCCGACGGGTCCTCCTCCGGTGGACCCTCCGATCAACGGCGCGAGCCGTTCGACCTGACCTCCGATGCCGACTTCGACATCGAGGAGGAGGCGCGCCGGCTGGTCGCCGACCTCGACGCCGCCACCGGTGTGGCCGACGCGATCGATCTGAGCGCAGAGGAGGCCGTGGCCGAGGCGGTCGAGATCGCCCAGAAGGTCGAGGCCGAACGGGACGAGCTCCGTGACCTGTTGCAGAGGGTCCAGGCCGATTTCGCCAACTACAAGCGCCGTGTCGACTCCCAGCGTGAGGAGCAGCGTGGTGCAGCAGCGGCCGACCTCGTTCGGGAGTTGTTGCCCGTGCTCGACGCCGGTGAGGCGGCGATCACACAGGGGCTCGACGCCGTCGAACCCCTGCACAGCCAGTTGCTCGGCACGCTCGAGAAGCTCGGCCTCGAGCGCGTGGCCCAGGCCGGCGTCGTGTTCGATCCTTCGGTCCACGAGGCGGTCATGCACGATCAGTCCGACCAGCACGACGGCGAACCGGAGGTTGCCGAGGTACTCCGTTCGGGTTACCTCTGGAACACCCGGGTGATTCGTCCGGCGATGGTGCGCGTGGTGGGCTGAGCCGTGGACGCTCCGCCACGCGAGTGGTTCGACACCGACTACTACCGCGTCCTCGGCGTGAGTGAGTCTGCATCCCAGAAGGAGATCACCAAGGCCTACCGGGCCCTGGCTCGTGAACTCCATCCGGACGCCAATCCCGGCGACGTCGCCGCAGAGGACCGCTTCAAGGAGGTCTCCTCGGCCTACGACGTCGTCGGTGACGCCGACAAGCGGGCGCGTTACGACGAGGTTCGGCGCCTCGGACCCATGGCCGGTGCGTTCGGTGGAGGCGGAGGGTTCGGACCCGGTGGCGGATTCCCGGGCGGTGTCAGTTTCGACGCCAGTGATCTCTCCGACCTGTTCGGCGGGCTCTTCACCCGGGGTCGTCCAGGCGGTCCACAGCGCAGCAGCACCGGTCCACGGCGGGGCTCCGATGTCGAGGCGGACCTCACCATGTCCTTCGTCGATGCCGCCCATGGCGCCACCACGACGGTGAACGTCACCTCCGAGGTCCGCTGCCCGGACTGCTTCGGCAGCGGTGCGGCAGTCGGTACCTCGCCGCGCACGTGTCCTGACTGTCGGGGTACGGGGTCCGTCGTGGAGGATCAGGGACCGTTCTCGTTCAGTCGTCCATGCACCTCCTGTGGAGGGCGCGGTCGGATCATCGACACGCCGTGCACGACCTGTGGGGGCATCGGTGCGGTGCGCCGGCCGCGGCAGGTCAAGGTCCGCATTCCCGAGGGCGTCAAGGACGGCCAACGCATCCGCGTCAAGGGCCGAGGTGGAGCGGGAGCCAACGGAGGACCCGACGGCGACCTGTACGTTCGCGTGCACGTGGACGCCCATTCCCGATTCGGTCGGGACGGGGACAACCTCACGGTGACCGTTCCGGTCTCGTTCGCTCAGGCGGCCCTCGGCGCTGAGGTGCCGGTCCCCACGCTCGACGGTGGATCGGTGACGATCCGGATCCCCGCTGGGACCCAGAGCGGGCGGACGTTCCGGATTCGTGGCCGTGGCATGACGACGTCCAAGGGAACCGGCGACCTGATGGCGACCGTCGAACTCTCCGTGCCGACCGATCTGACCGACGCTGAGCGCTCGGCCATCGAGGCGCTCGCCGATGCCACGCAGCCGGCTCCGGCAGCGGCCTCCGGTGGGGAGGCTGAGGATGCCTGAGTACGACCAGGCCGTCTACATCATCTCGATCGCCGCTGAGCTCGCCGGTGTGCACCCCCAGACCCTGCGAATCTACGAACGGAAGGGACTCCTTCGTCCCGGCCGGACCCAGGGCGGAAGCCGTCGCTACAGCCAGGCCGACATCGATCTGCTCCAGCGAATCGGGGAGCTCACGAATGAGGGCCTGAGCCTGTCGGGGGTCAAGCGCGTGCTCGAGCTCGAAGCAGAGGTGCAGCGGCTCCGGGCCGAGATCGACCAACTTCACCGGCAGTACCGCCGGGACATCGTTCCGTTCCAGCCCGTGCGCCGGGTGTGAATCCGGCTCCACCCCCCACGAACCCGGGAGTGTCACGCCCGTGAGCGAGATCACAGTAAACTTGAGTGTTGTACTAGCAGGTTTATTGAGTCTCTGATAGGATCACCCCATGTCGCTCGACCCGAACACCTGGACCCAGAAGACCCACGAGGCGGTCTCGGCCGCGCAGCAGGCGGCTCGCCGCAACCACAATCCCGAGTTCACCCCGGACCACCTCGCTGCGGCCCTCCTCCGTCAGGAGGATGGAGTGGTGCTTCCCGTGGTCCGCAAGCTCGGACTCTCGCCGCTCGATCTCCGTGACGCCGTCGATGAGGCCGTCGCCGAACTGCCCACCGCCTACGGGACCGACACCCGAGCGAGCCGGGCGTTCCTGGCGCTCTTCGACGACGCCGACTCCGCCCGGGTCGAACTCGGCGACGACTACCTCTCGACCGAGCACCTGCTGTTGGCCCTGGTCTCTGGAGATTCGGCCCGCCCTCTCGGCGAGCGACGATTCGAAGGCGTGAATCGTGAGCAGGTCCTCGCTGCGCTCGCCGAGGTCCGGGGACACCTCCGGGTGACGTCGCAGAACCCGGAGGACACCTTCCAGGCACTCGAGAAGTACGGCCGTGACCTCACCGAGGACGCCCGATCGGGCCGCCTCGACCCGGTGATCGGCCGCGACGAGGAGATCCGCCGCGTCGTACAGGTCCTTTCCCGACGGACCAAGAACAACCCGGTCCTGATCGGTGAGCCCGGTGTGGGCAAGACCGCCGTGGTCGAAGGACTCGCCCAGCGCATCGTCGAGGGCGACGTCCCCGACTCGCTGCGCAACAAGCAGTTGATCGCACTCGATCTGGGGTCGATGCTCGCCGGAGCCAAGTACCGGGGGGAGTTCGAGGAGCGCCTGAAGGCTGTCCTCGACGAGATCAAGGCGTCAGCCGGCGAGATCATCACCTTCATCGATGAGATGCACACCGTCGTCGGCGCCGGTGCCACCGGCGAGGGTGCCATGGACGCCGGCAACATGCTCAAGCCGATGCTCGCTCGGGGTGAACTCCGCATGGTTGGAGCCACCACGCTCGACGAGTTCCGCAAGCACATCGAGAAGGATCCGGCCCTCGAGCGTCGGTTCCAGCAGGTGTACGTCGGGGAGCCGTCGGTCGAGAGCACCATCGCCATTCTGCGTGGCCTCAAGGAACGCTACGAGGTCCATCACGGAGTTCGGATCCAGGACTCGGCGCTGGTCGCAGCCGCTGCGCTCTCCGATCGCTACCTCACCGGTCGGTTCATGCCCGACAAGGCCATCGACCTCGTCGATGAGGCGGCATCCAGCCTGCGGATCGAGATCGATTCCGTCCCGACTGAGATCGACGTGGTCGAACGCCGTATCCGCGGTCTCGAGATCGAGCGCGTCGCCTTGGAGAAGGAGACCGACGGTGCGGCCCGTGAGCGACTCGACGCTCTCGACGAGGAACTCGCCAACCTCGGTGAGCAGGCCGACTCCATGCGGGCCCACTGGCAGGCGGAGAAGGACGCCATCGGAGAGATCCAGACGCTCAAGGAGCGGACGGAGCACCTGCGCTCCGAAGCCGAACGATGCGAACGAGAGGGCGACTACCAACGCGCCTCGGAGATCACCTACGGCCACCTGCCCGTGCTGGAGCGAGAGGTGGACGCTGCGACGGAGTCGCTCACAGCACTGCAGGCCGAACGCCAGATGCTCAAGGAGGAGGTCGACGAGGAGGACATCGCCAAGGTCGTCTCCCGATGGACCGGCGTGCCCGTCGTCCGGCTCATGGAGGGCGAGATGGCCAAGCTCGTCCGGCTCGAGGACGTGCTGCACCAGCGTGTCGTCGGCCAGGACGACGCCGTGACCGCCGTGGCCAACGCCATCCGCCGCAGCCGTGCGGGTCTGTCCGACCCGGATCGGCCCATCGGGAGCTTCCTGTTCCTCGGGCCGACCGGAGTGGGCAAGACCGAACTCGCACGGAGCCTGGCCGACTACCTCTTCGACGACGAGCGGGCGATGGTCCGCATCGACATGTCCGAGTACATGGAGAAACACGCCGTGAGTCGCCTCATCGGGGCGCCCCCCGGGTACGTCGGCTACGACCAGGGTGGTCAGCTCACCGAGGCCATCCGCCGTCGCCCGTACGCCGTCGTGCTGCTCGACGAGGTCGAGAAGGCGCATCCGGACGTCTTCAATGTCCTGCTGCAACTGCTCGACGATGGACGCCTCACCGATGGGCAGGGTCGCACGGTCGACTTCTCCAACGTCGTGTTGATCATGACCTCCAATCTGCCCGGAGAGCCACAGGACTTCTTCCGACCAGAGTTCATCAACCGGGTCGATGACATCGTTCGGTTCCGGCCGCTCGCCGAGTCGGACCTCGAGTCGATCGTCGAGATCCAACTCGCGCATCTCCGTTCCCGGCTCGCTGAGCGGCGGATCGCTCTGGAGGTCACCGATGCGGCGCTCGCCCGTCTGGCTGCTGACGGCTACGACCCTGCGTTCGGCGCCCGCCCGCTCAAGCGGCTCATCCAGAAGCAGGTCGGTGATCGGTTGGCCCTGGCGCTACTCGAGAACAAGGTCGTCGACGGCGACGTGGTGACGCTCGACGTCGACGGGGACAGCTTCGTCCTCCTCTGAGCGCATCGCACCGACTCCCGATCGACGTGGGCGTCGTGAACGAAGTGATCGACCGTCAACCGTGACGGCGGTGGATCGGCGGGTTCCCTCGACCGATTGACGGATCGGACTCGTCGGGCAATAGTCCTCACGTGGATCGGGTTCGGCCATGAGCGCCTCAGTGAAACCCGGTGCTCCCGAGCAGTCGACCAGTCTCTCGACGCTGGTGCGGATCGGGTTGATCCTCACCCTGCTGGTCCTGCTGGTCGGTTCGGTTCGTTTCGCCCGTTACGACTGGACCGGCCTGCCGATCAATCGCGGCTCTCCCGGGACCGAACGGCAGGTCGGCGACTGTCTCGAACGAATCGGGACGTATCGAACCGAGTCGGGGCGGATCGTCGACAAGATCGTCGTCGACGAGCAGCAGTACCTGGCGCTCGTGGCCTACTACCGGGGCACGCCGCTGGAGGACCTCCAGGTCGCGTGCCTCTACGACCCGTTCACCAACCGCTCTGGAACGAGTTGGATCGCTCACTGGCTCCCCGTGGAGGAAGGTCTGGCGCTCGGTCTGGTCAACACCGCCATGACGGTTCTGGGACTCTGGTTCATCCTGTTGGCACTTCGCCGTCAGGGCATCGGGCCGCCGGCGATTCTCGCAACTGGTCTGCTGGTGGCGTTGAGTTGGAACACCTTCTACTTCGGGACGGGGTTGCTGATCGACAGCGGTGTCGTGGCTGCCGTGGCCTTGTGCTGGTACCTGATCTGCGCCAATCGACCGTGGCTGGTCTGGCCGGTCCTCCTGCTCGGGTACCCGCTGAAGGAGAGCCTTGGCATCGTCGTGCCGGTGCTGGCCGTGTGGTCGTGGAACGAGTGGCGCTCCGGTCGGCGGTCCCCGGCGGCCGCAGCGGCCCCGGCGCTGGCGGGAGCCGTGGCGTTCGTCGTCGGGGTGTTCTTCTGGCGGGCCAGCCTCCCTGAGCCTGGTGCGGCATGGGAGGTGACACCTGATCTCGCCGATGTGCTGGCGAACGCCGGAGATGTCATCAGCCTGATGTCGTTCGCCATCGGTGTCGGCCCGCTGCTGGTTCCCTCGATCCTGGTGTGGTCACAACGCCGACGCACCAGCGGACTCGTGGGGGCAACGATCGATCCGGCGACGATCGGGGTCCTGCTCGGCATCGGGCTGTGCGCCTGGTCGTTCATCACCGTCGACCTCACGCCGCGGATCTTCTGGATAGCGTTCCCATTTGCTGCATCGCTGACGGCGGTGTGGTTCTCACACGGCCGACCGGCAGCGTTTCTCGAGCGCCGTGCCCTCGTTCGCACGCTCGCTGGTGCCGTGGCGGTGCCTGAGGCCGAGACTCGGTCGACGGAGTGACGCCACGAGAGAGTGACGGCGGTGTGATCGAGCGCCACGAGGCGCTCGACGGTGTCCGGGGTCTGGCAGTGCTGATGGTCCTGCTCTACCACGCCGGCCAACCGGCACTCGCTGGACTCCTGTTCCAGAGTGGCGTGGATCTCTTCTTCGTGCTGTCGGGGTTCCTCATCACCACGATTCTGTTGGCGACGCGCGAGCGCTCCGACTACCTCCGACTGTTCTACAGCCGCCGAGCCGTTCGGATCTTCCCGCTCTACTACCTCGTCCTCGCCGTGTTCGTCGCGACTGCAGCGGTGATGGTCCACTTCGGAGTCCAGAACGAACTGGGTTTCCCCGAAGCTCAGAATCTCGTCGACAACCAGTGGTGGGGGTGGCTGTACCAGGTGAACAATCTGGAGGCCTTCCGCGGGGAGAGCGCCTTCGCCGGGTTGGCGCACCTGTGGTCGTTGTCGATCGAGGAACAGTTCTACCTGCTCTGGCCACTCCTCGTCCTTGCGGCGCCACGCCGTCACCTGTTCCGGATCTGTCTCGGGGTGGCGCTGTTCAGCGCCGTGCTCCGTTGCATCGGCTTCCCGCTGATCGGTCGAGACTTTGCGTACTACTTCACGCTGTGTCGAATCGATGCGTTGGCGATCGGTGCCGCTGGTGCGGT
This sequence comes from Actinomycetota bacterium, assembly GCA_016870275.1. Classification (GTDB taxonomy): domain Bacteria; phylum Actinomycetota; class Acidimicrobiia; order Acidimicrobiales; family Microtrichaceae; genus SXMI01. The sequence continues at coordinate 26,473 of VGBZ01000024.1, read as the reverse complement.
GGTTCTGGCCTCGGACGATCTCCAGGAGCGATTTCGTCCGGCGATCGCCTGGGTCGGTCGTCGATGGTGGGCGGTGTTCCTGTTGATCCTGATGCCGGAGACAGCAGCGCTCTACATCGGGATCACGGTGCTCGCCGTTGGCTACCTCGGCTTCATCCTCGCTGCCCGCAACGGGGTTCTCGCCGAGCGCCCGACCCGCTGGTTGCGGAGTCGATTCCTCTTCCAACTCGGAAAGTACTCCTATGCGATCTACGTGTTCTCGGTTCCGATCGCCCAGAACATCGAGCGCCTCGACCCGACCAACATTCCATTGTTCGATGCCGTCTTCCAGATCCTTCTCACCGGGTTCCTGAGCTACGGCCTCGCCCGGATCAGTTGGACGGTGTGGGAGAGCCGTTGGCTGCGCCTGAAGAACCGATTCGTCTACTCCTGATGCCGCCCCGCTGTTCGCTCCAGGTGACCGGGGACGGCGCCCGAGTGAACCAGTGCGAGTCCACTGGGGTCCAGCGGTAAGCTCCGCCGTTCCCGGTCGGGGACTGATGAGGAGGAACGGTTCGTGCCGGCGACTGTCGTGGTGGGCACCCAGTGGGGTGACGAGGGCAAGGGAAAGCTCACCGATCTCATCTCCAAGGAGATGCAGATGGTCGTCCGCTACCAGGGCGGCCACAACGCAGGGCACACCCTCGTGGTCGACGGTGAGTCCTTCGCTCTGCAGTTGGTCCCCTCCGGTGTGCTCTACGACCACATCACCCCGGTCATCGGCAACGGCGTGGTGGTGGATCCGTTCGTGTTGCTCGCCGAGGTGGCCACCCTGGAGGCCAAAGGCGTCGACTGCAGTCGACTCAAGGTCTCGGGAAACGCCCACCTGATTCTTCCGTACCACCAGGAACTCGATCGCCTCACCGAGCGCTACCTCGGCAAGAACAAGCTCGGTACGACGAAGCGGGGGATCGGTCCGGCCTACGCCGACAAGGCGATGCGTGTCGGGATCAGGGTGCAGGATCTCCTCGACCCCGACATCTTTCGTCAGAAGCTCTCCGCCGTACTCGGTGACAAGAACAAGGTGTTCACTCGTGTCTACAACCGTCTCCCCGAGGACCCGGACGCACTCGCCGACCGCGTCCTGTCGGAGGTGGCACCCCGGGTGGCGCCGTACATCACCGATGCCGTGACGCTCGTTCACGAGGCACTCGAGTCCGGCGCCCACGTGTTGTTCGAGGGAGCGCAGGCCACATTCCTCGACCTCGATCAGGGGACGTACCCCTACGTCACGTCGTCCAATCCGGTGGCCGGCGGCGCGTGCACCGGTGCCGGCGTCGGGCCACGGGCGATCGGACGGGTCATCGGGATCGCCAAGGCCTACGTGACCCGCGTCGGTGCCGGGCCGTTCCCGACGGAGCTGTTCGATGACGTCGGCGAGCATCTGGTCACGATCGGCCGGGAGTTCGGAACCAACACGGGTCGCCGTCGACGACCCGGCTGGTTCGACGCAGTGATGCTCCGCCACGCCGTTCGGGTGAACTCCCTCTCCGAGCTCGCGATCACCAAGCTCGACATCCTCGATGGACTCGACACGCTCCGGGTGTGTGTCGCCTACGAGGTCGACGGCGTCCGCCACGACCACTTGCCGTACCACCAGTCGGACCTGCACGCTGCGGTGCCTGTCTACGAGACGCTCCCCGGATGGGGCACCGACCTGAGCGCTGTGACCGAACGCCACCAGTTGCCCGCCGAGGCCGTGGCCTACCTCGAGTTCCTCGAGGCGCAGGTCGGGGTCCCGGTCACGTTCGTCGGCACCGGCCCCGGTCGGGACCAGTACGTCCACTTCAACGACGCTGCCCGATGAGCGCCTCTGGGATTGCATCGTCGCCCGCCGGGGAAGGCCCATGAAGGTCTGCGTGGTCGGCTCGGGAGGCCGGGAGCACGCACTCGCCGATGTGCTCCGACGTCATCACGACGTGGTCGTGGCTCCCGGAAACCCGGGGATCCCCGGATCGACTCCGGAACCTCCCGAGTCGATCGATGCCGACCTGTTCGTCGTGGGCCCGGAGGCGCCACTCGTCGACGGGCTCGCTGACCGCTTGCGGGCCGCTGGCCACTTGGTGTTCGGTCCGGGCGCCGACGGCGCCCGCCTCGAGGGGTCGAAGGCGTGGATGAAGGAGGTCGTCTCCGCCGCCGGTGTCCCCACTGCGGCGTACTCGTCGTTCACCGCCGTCACCCCGGCCGTGGCGTTTCTCGAGACTCTCTCCCCGCCGTACGTGATCAAGACCGATGGTCTGGCCGCCGGAAAAGGAGTGCTCGTCACAGAGTCCCTCGACGACGCCCGAAGCGGTGTGGCCGAGTACCTCTCCGGAGCGGCGTTCGGTGACGCCGGTCGGACAGTCGTGATCGAAGAGGGTCTCGTCGGCCCGGAGCTCTCGGTGCTCGCAGTCTGTGACGGGTCTCGAGCGGTGGCGCTCGCTCCAGCTCAGGACTTCAAGCGGATCGGTGAGGGGGACACCGGAGTGAACACCGGCGGGATGGGGGCCTACTCGCCCGTGGCGCTCGCCGATCACAGCGTGGTCGACGACGTCGTCTCTCGATTCGTGCAGCCGACTCTTGATGAGCTCGTGCGTCGCGGGATCGACTACCGGGGTGTGTTGTACGCCGGATTGATGTTCACCGAGTCCGGCCCGCGGTTGATCGAGTTCAACGTGCGCTTCGGTGACCCCGAGACCCAGGTGGTGCTCCCACGACTGACCTCTGACCTCGGTGAGTTGCTGGCGCAAGCGGCCGCAGGCCGGATCGAACGTGAACCGGAGTTCTCCAGAGACGCTGTCGTGACAGTCGTGCTCGCCGCTGAGGGCTACCCGTCGGCTCCGAGGACCGGAGACGTGATCGGAGGCCTCGAGGCCGCATCGGGTGTGGACGGGGTGAGCATCTACTTCGCCGGTGTGGGGGAGGGAACCGACGGCTCGCTGGTGACGGCCGGTGGTCGGGTCCTGAACGTCTGCGGGCGGGGCCCGGACGTCTCCGCTGCCCGGACGGTCGCCTATCGGGGGGCGTCGGAGGTGTCCTGGCCGGGTGTGGTGATGCGGCGTGACATCGCCGCAGAAGCGTGAACCCGCCGGTCGTCGCCGTCGTCGGTGGCGGCCAGTTGGCTCGGATGCTCGCCGAGGCGGCCTCGCCGCTCGGAATCCGACTCCGGGTGCTCGCAGCGCCCAACGACGAAGGGGCGTCGGAGGTCGTCACCGACGTGGTCATCGGTTCGCCTGACGATCCGGAGGCCCTCGCCCGAGTGGCCGAGGGGGCCGACGTGCTGACCTTCGACCACGAGAACGTCGATCATGATGCGCTCGAGCAGCTCGAGGCGGCCGGGGTGGTGGTGCGACCGTCGGTGGCCACCCTGCGTTGCTCGGACAAGGCGTATCAGCGGCAGCGCTTCGCCGAGGCAGGCCTTCCGGTGCCACCGTTCCTGGTCCTCGACGCTCCGACTCCGGGTGGGTCCGCCGAGACGGTGGCGGCGACGGTCGACTCCGCTCTGGCCTTCGCCGAGCGTTGGGCGGCTCCGGATGGGCATGTGGTCGTCAAGGCCAGTCGGGGTGGTTACGACGGGCGAGGGGTCTGGATGCTGCCTCCCGCCGAGCTCGCAGCGTTCGTCCGGGACTGGAGCGGCGCCCCGCTCGTGCTCGAACCTGAACTCTCCCTCGTCGGCGAGGTCGCCGTGCTGCTCGCCCGACGGCCGAGCGGCGAAGTGGCGACGTGGCCGGTCCTCGAGACGGTGCAGGTCGACGGCATGTGCAACGAGGTGGTCCTGCCATCCGGCTGGCCGCCCGAGGTCGAAGCCCGAGCGCTCGACGTCGCCGTGGGTGTCGCCGAAGCGGCCGAGGCCATCGGAGTGCTCGCCGTCGAGTTGTTCCTGGTCGGTGATCGGGCTGATCCGACCGTGATCGTCAACGAGGTCGCACCTCGGGTCCACAACAGCGGTCACCTGACCATCGAGGCGTGCGGCACCTCGCAGTTCGCCCAGCACCTTCGAGCCGTCCTCGACTGGCCGCTCGGCCCCACCAGTCCGCTCGCCCCGGCCGCAACCATGGTCAATGTGGTCGGTGCCGCCGGAGCCGACCCACGTCAGCGGCAGGCCCTGGCGCTGTCGACGGTGCCCGAGGCTCACGTGCATCTCTACGGCAAGACCGCTCGCCCCGGTCGAAAGATCGGCCACGTGACGGTGGTGGGTGCGGACCGCGCGCTCACCCGGCAACGTGCCCGGACCGCAGCTGCCGTGCTGTCCGGCGTCGACTGATCCGATCTCTCCCATCGGAAACAGCCACGGGTGGACGCTCCCGGGCGTGGGAGGATGGGGCGTGGAAGGATGGCGACGTGAGTGATTCCAACGCCGCTGGCGGCCCGCTCGTCGGCATCATCATGGGCAGCGCCTCGGACCTCCCGACCATGCAACCCGCTGCTGACGTGCTCGCCGAGTTCGGGGTCCCGTTCGAGATTCGGGTCGTGTCGGCCCATCGAAGCCCCGAGCGAATGGTCGATTACGCCCGTTCGGCCCGGTCGAGCGGGCTCCGGGTCGTCGTCGCCGGAGCGGGTGGAGCCGCCCACCTTCCCGGCATGGTGGCGGCATTGACGACGCTGCCGGTGGTCGGGGTGCCCGTCCCCACGACGAACCTCGGTGGCGTCGACTCGTTGCACTCGATCGTTCAGATGCCCGGTGGGGTTCCCGTCGCCACCATGGCGATCGGTGGGGCACTCAATGCCGGCCTGATGGCGATCCGTATCCTCGCCGTGTCCGACGAGCATCTATCGGCCCGGCTCAAGGAGTATCGCTCACGCCTCGAGCGCCACGCTCTCGATCAGGACGAACACCTCGATCGGTGAGGGCCGCCCCGCTTCCCGCCGATCAGAATCGCCGACTCCAGGCGCTCTTGGTTGGTTCCTCCTCGGACCACCAGAGCGTGTCCCCGCTGCCGTTGGCAGTGTTGTCGCTGCCGTTGGCAGTGTTGTCGCTGCCGTTGGCAGTGTTGTCGCCCCCCTCCGATGGGGCCACCGGAAGCTCGGAGCGCAACTCCCGGCGCAAGCGGACCACGTGGTGTCGCGGTGCCGGTCGCAGCGAGTTCCGTCGGCGCACTCCGGCGTCGGAGAGCGCACATGATCTGCACAGTGCTTCGGAGCCGCGGACGGTGACCACACAGCGGTCACAGAGCGTGTGCCCACAACGGTCACACACCTCAACGGCGGACTCGTTCGGATGGTGCTGGCAGACGTACCCCATCGTCGCGACCTCCCGGTCTCCGGTGAATGATCATCGGCACCTCCCCGCCGCAACTGCACTGCTGTGGTGCGTACGACCCACGACCTCGGGGAGAATGAGCCGATGAGACCACCCCGTGAGGCGGCCCCGTCCATCATTCCCAACGTGCTCGCCGGCCGCTACGCCAGCGCTGAACTCGTCGAGCTGTGGTCACCGGAGCAGAAGGTGGTCCTCGAGCGTCAGTTGTGGATCGCTGTCATGCGGGCGCAGGCCCAGCTCGGCGTGGACATCCCACCGGATGTCATCGTCGACTACGAGAGCGTCGTCGACCGTGTCGACCTCGACTCGATCGACGCTCGTGAGCGTGTCACCCGGCATGACGTCAAGGCTCGACTCGATGAGTTCTCCGAACTCGCCGGCCACCAGCACGCCCACAAGGCCATGACCAGCAGGGACCTCACCGAGAACGTCGAGCAGCTTCAGGTTCGTCGCAGCCTCGAGCTGATCCGTGACCGTGCGGTGGCTGCGCTAGTGGCGCTCGCCGCTGTCTCGGCTGAGCACGCCTCCACGGTGATGGTCGGCCGCAGCCACAACGTGGCGGCCCAGGCGACGACCGTCGGCAAGCGGTTCGGGAGTGCAGGTGAGGAACTCCTCGTCGCAGTGGAGCGTCTCGAGCAGCTCATCGAGCGGTACCCCATGCGGGGACTGAAGGGCCCCGTCGGCACGCAGCAGGATCAACTCGACCTCCTCGGTGGAGCCGAACAGGTCGCCGATCTCGAACGTGTCGTTGCCGAACACCTCGGGTTCGAACGCATCCTCAACAGCGTCGGTCAGGTCTACCCGCGCTCACTCGACCTCGACGTGGTCTCAACGCTCGTGCAGCTCGTGGACGGCCCCGCATCGCTGGCGCTCACCATTCGGCTGATGGCGGGAAACGAACTCGTCACGGAGGGATTCCGCGAGGGGCAGGTGGGTTCATCGGCCATGCCCCACAAGATGAATGCCCGCAGCTGTGAGCGCATCGGAGGGTTCCGGGTCATCCTGAACGGGCATCTGGCAATGGCGGCGGGACTCGCCGGTGAACAGTGGAACGAAGGAGACGTGAGCTGTTCGGTCGTTCGCCGTGTGATGTTGCCTGATGCGTTCTTTGCCGCCGACGGAGCGTTCCAGACGCTGCTCGATGTCCTGGGCGGGTTCGGCGCCTTTCCAGCGGTCATCGAGCGCGAGCTCCGCCGGTACCTACCGTTCCTCGCCACCACGAAGGTGCTGACCGCAGCGGTGCAGGCCGGAGTCGGGCGGGAGGTCGCACACGAGGTCATCAAGTCCCACGCTGTCGACGTCGCCCTGGCACTCCGATCCGACGGATCGGACTCCAACGACCTGATCGAGCGTCTCGCCGCTGACCCGAGACTCGGCCTCGACGTTGCGGCAGTGCGGGCAGCTGTGGGGGAGCCGTTGTCGTTCGTCGGAACCGCTGACCGTCAGGTGGCCGAGTTCGTCGCAGCCGTGGGCGACCTCGCCGATCGGTATCCGGCCGCAGCGGGCTACACCGGCGAGGAGATCCTGTGACCTCGGATGCTCCCGGGGTCGGCCTGCCGCACATCCACCGGGGGAAGGTCCGTGACCTCTACGACGCCGGGGAGGACCGCATCCTCATGGTGGCCTCGGATCGGCTCTCCGCCTTCGACGTCGTCATGGCCGAGCCCGTGCCCGACAAGGGTCGGGTACTGACGGCCATGTCGGCGTTCTGGTTCGCCGAGTTGAGCGACACCGTGGGCAACCACTTGATCTCCACCGACCTCGCCGATCTTCCCGAGGTGGCCCGCCGTCCGGAGCTCGCCGGGCGGGTGATGCTGTGTCATCGAGCCGAGATGTTGCCGATCGAGTGCATCGTCCGGGCCTACGTCACCGGGTCGGCATGGAAGGAGTATCGCCAGAGCGGGACGATCCACGGCACGACGGTTCTCGCCGGGCTGGTCGAGGCCGACCGCCTGCCCGAACCGATCTTCACCCCGTCGACCAAGGCCGCCGTCGGTGATCACGATGAGAACATCAACTTCGACCGGGCCGTTGACCTGGTCGGCGGCGAACTCGCCGAGCGGGCGCGGGCGACGAGTCTGGCGATGTTCGAGCAAGCTGCGACCCGGGCCGAGGCCGCCGGATTCCTGCTGGCCGACACCAAGTTCGAACTCGGCCTGGTGCGTGACGAGCAGGACGAGTCGCCGTACGGTCCGGTCGAACTCGTCCTGGCCGATGAGGTGCTGACCCCGGACTCGTCTCGTTACTGGCTGGCAGAGGACTGGCAGCCCGGAGCGACTCCATCCGGCTTCGACAAGCAACCCGTCAGGGATTTCCTCGAGACTCTCGACTGGGACAAGGCCCCGCCACCTCCACCGCTGCCAGCCGCAGTGGTGGACGCCACCAGAGGACGCTACGTGCAGGCGTACGAGCGGATCTGCGGGCTGAAGCTGGCGGAGTGGCCCGGCGCTTGAGGCCCGAGGTGCACCACCGCAATCCGGGAGTCCGGCGGGTGTCCGTCGGGTGTCCCCCGGTGTGGGAGCATCGCTGAGTGACCTTCGATGTCGTCGTGGAAGTTCGCCTCCGTCCCGGGATCGCCGACCCCCAGGGATCGACCATCGAACGGGCGCTTCCAGCGCTCGGGTTCGACGGTGTCAGCGGTGTCCGGGTCGGCAAGAGCATCCGGTTCACCGTCACCGCCATCGATGAGTCGACGGCTCGGGCCGAGGTCGACGACCTCTGCCACCGATTCCTGACCAACCCCGTGATCGAGGACGCCGAGGTGATCCTGAGCGTCGTGTCGCCGGCGAGCTGATGCCTCCCCACGTGGCGGTGGTCCGGTTCCCGGGCACCAACTGCGAGTTCGACGTGGTGGAGGCGGTCGAGTCGCTCGGCGGGACCGCAGCGGTCGTGTTCCATGACGCCGACACGCTCGTCGGCGCCGATGCAGTGGTCGTTGCCGGCGGTTTCGCCCACGGCGACTACCTCCGTCCCGGAGCCATCGCCAGGTTCTCCCCGGTCATGGCCGCCGTGGCTGAATTCGCCGCTGAGGGCGGTCCGGTGATCGGGATCTGCAACGGCTTTCAGGTGCTGACCGAAGCCGGCCTGCTGCCCGGAGCACTCCAGAAGAATGCCGGTTTGAAGTTCCGCTGCGAGATGGTCTCATTGCGTGTCGAGACCACGGACTCCGCACTCACTTCTGCTGCCGACGACGGGCAGATCGTCCGCATCCCGATCAATCACTTCGAGGGGAACTACACCTGCTCGAACGAGACGCTCGCCGAGCTTCGATCAGAGGATCGTGTGGTGCTCCGATACATCGACAATCCCAACGGATCCGTCGATGGCATCGCCGGTGTCTGCAACGCAGGCCGGAACGTGGTCGGGCTCATGCCGCACCCTGAGCGGGCCTGCCACGAACTCCTCGGATCGACCGACGGCCGTCCGCTGATCACCTCGATTCTCGACAGCGGGACCGTCTGAACCTCGGAGTTGCAGGCGCGGTCCGGACCGGCCGGCCGGCAGCTCAGGAACTCCTCGACACCCCTGCGGCCTTGAGGACCGCTGCCGATACGCCGATCTCGCGCCAAGCGCTGTAGGAGATGCCCTTGCGCTCGCTGTAGGCGGCGGCGACCTCGACGAACTCGGCCTCAGCGACGGAGATGTCCTCCTGGTCGCCGAGGCGGTCGAGTTCGGCGAGGAGGTCGAGTCGCTCCTGCACCAGAGCGAGGCGCTTGACGACGTCGGCGGTTGCGAGTTGGGAGTCGATTGTCGAGAGCCGTTTGTTGATTGAATCAGGTGTGCGCTTGCGGCCTCGCTTCGGCCGGTTTCGCTCGAGGGCTTCGAGGTAGTTCTTCACGGCACGACTCTCGGTCCGTCCGGCAGCGATTGCCGCTTTGTGTTCGGTCGTCATGGTGCGGGTCTTCTTGGTTGGCATGGGGTCACTATTGCCCTCAATCACGGCGTTGGCAATTGCGTGATTGAACGCGATGTGTGTCGGCGACTCATTGTTGATGTCGGCGATGCTCGACAGGTGGCGGAGCAGATCATCTTCTCGTTGGCGCGTCCGGGCTCGCCGGGCGAGACGATGAGCCGAGGCATCGTTCACAGGCAGTAGGTTCGGCGTCGATGTCGAGCGAGCCGGAGTTCTCACCTCCAGATGAGACCCACCTGTCACTTGGCCTGACCGACGACGAGTTCGTACGGATCGCCGAGACGCTCGGGCGCCATCCCAACCACCTCGAACTCGCGATGTACTCCGTGATGTGGTCCGAGCACTGCTCGTACAAGAGCAGTCGCATCCACCTGCGTCGGTTCCCGACCGAGGCGCCGTGGGTCCTCGTCGGGCCGGGCGAGGGCGCCGGAGTGGTCGACGTCGGTGACGGTATCGCCGCTGCGCTGCGGATCGAGAGCCACAACCACCCCTCGGCGATCGAGCCGTATCAGGGAGCGGCGACCGGCGTCGGCGGCATCCTGCGGGACATCTTCTCGGTCGGGGCCCGGCCCATTGCGGTCATGGACCCACTCCGGTTCGGTCCGCTCGAGGACGCCAGGGCCCGCTGGGTGGCTGAGGGTGTCGTGTCGGGGATCAGCGGTTACGGCAACTCCGTCGGTGTACCGACGGTCGGCGGGGAGACCGTGTTCGATGAGACCTACGCCGACAACCCGCTCGTGAACGTCCTGTGTCTCGGTCTCATGCCCGTCGAACGGCTCGTGCTCGGCCGCGCCGAGGGTGTCGGCAACCTTGCGGTCCTCCTCGGATCGACCACCGGACGTGATGGAATCGGCGGGGTGTCGGTACTGGCCTCGGCTGGATTCTCCGACGAGGAGTCCGACGCTGAGAAGCGCCCCAGCGTCCAGGTCGGTGACCCGTTCGAGGAGAAGCGCCTCATCGAAGCGTGCCTCGAACTGCTCGACCGTGAACTCGCAATCGGCGTCCAGGACCTCGGTGGTGCTGGGATCACCTGTGCCACCTCCGAGACCGCAGCCAAGGGTGGAGCCGGAATGGATGTTGCTGTGGACGTCGTTCCCCGCCGCCAACCCGGCATGGAGCCGTTCGAGGTGATGACCTCGGAGTCACAGGAGCGGATGCTGGCGATCGTGACGCCCGAACGTCTCGACGAGGTGCTCGACATCGCTCGCCGTTGGGAGGTGCGGGCCACGGTCATCGGCACGGTCACCGGATCGGGCCGACTTCGGGTCGTCGACGCCTCCGGCGACGTCCTCGCTGACGTCCCGGCGAAGTCGCTCGAGGAGGACGCCCCGCTCTACGACCGACCCCGCTCCGCCCCCGCTGACCTCGAGGAACGTCGCTCGGACCGAGCCGCTTCGCTGGACGCCCCCGGGGACTGCGGTCCTGACCTGCTGGCGCTCGTCGGTGACACCCGGTGGGTGTGGTCGCAGTACGACCACATGCTCTTCCTCAACACCGTCGTCGGCCCGGGAGGTGACGCTGCGGTCCTCCGGCTCAAGCACCCGACGACCGGCGAGGACACCGGTCGGGGTCTGGCGCTGACGACCGACGGCAACCATCTGTGGTGTGCCGTCGACCCTCGGGTCGGTAGCGCCATGACGGTGGCGGAGTCGCTGTTGAACCTGGCGGTCGTGGGAGCCCGGCCCGTGGCCATGGTCAACTGCATGAACTTCGGGAATCCCGAGCACCCCGAGGTGATGTGGCAGTTCTCCGAGAGCGTCGACGGGCTCTCCGAGGCGCTCCGGATCTTCGGTGTGCCGTGTATCGGGGGCAACGTCAGCCTCTACAACGAGTCGCGCGGACGGGACATCGATCCCACTCCGATCGTGGGCCTGCTCGGCGTCGTCGACGCCCTCGATCGTGTGCCGCCCCCGGTGGCGCTCACGGAGGGTGCCCGATTGTTCCTGGTCGGCCGGACCGATCCCGTGCTCGACGGGTCTCGATGGGCCGCACGCCGTGGTCATCGCGGCCGTGGGACGCTCCCGTCCCTCGACCTCCACGCCGTGGCCGGCGTAGCTGGCGCCGTGCGGGACGCCGTGAACGCCTGCCTGGTCGCCGGCGCTCACGACGTTGGTTCCGGAGGTCTGGCGCTGACCCTGGCGGAGATGGCCGTCAACGGCGGTGTCGGTGCGACCGTATCGTTGATCGCCGACCATGGGGAGTTGTTCTCGGAGTCGGGCGGACGGGTTCTCCTGTGCGTCGCCGAGCAGCACGCAACGTCGCTCCGGAGCCTTCTCGAATCCAGCGAGGTCGCACACCAGGAGATCGGGTCCGTCGGCGGGGACCGACTGTCGGTCGGCGGCCTGCTCGATGTGACCGTGGCCGAACTCGCCGACGCATCGCAGTCGTGGCTTCCCGACGCCCTCGGTGCCGGCACGACGCAGGGCTGACGTCGGGTCGCTGTGACGGTCGGGCGCTTCGCCCCCAGCCCGACCGGACCGCTGCACCTCGGGAACCTCCGCACCGCAGCGCTGGCGTGGGCTGCGGCGCGCTCGGAGGACGGCTCGTTCCTGATCCGACTGGAGGACCAGACCAGCGGAGCAGCGGCCGACCACTGCGTCGAGCAACTCGCTGACCTGGCGGCCATCGGACTCGACTGGGACGAGCCGGTGACACGGCAGTCGGAACGCAGCGCGCTCCATCGGGCGGCTCTCGAGGATCTCGTGGCCCGGGGACTCACCTACGAGTGCACCTGCACACGACGGGAGGTGCGTGAAGCGGCGTCGGCGCCCCACGGCGAACCGACCGAGGGCACGTACCCGGGCACCTGTCTTCGGCTCCCGGCCGCTGAGCGGCGCCGTCGTGAGCGTGAGGGGCGCCGCCCGGCGCTCCGTCTCCGCGCCGAGGGCGTGCGGTTGCAGGTGACGGATCTGCGCCTCGGCGAGTTCGAAACGACGGTCGACGATCTGGTGCTGGCGCGCGCCGATGGCGTGGTGGCGTACCACCTCGCCGTGGTTGTCGACGATGCCGACACCGGAGTCACCCAGGTGGTGCGAGGTGACGACCTGTGGACCTCCACGCCCCGTCAGGTCCTGTTGCAGCGTCTGCTCGCCCTGCCGACGCCGAGCTACCTCCACGTGCCGCTCGTGGTCGGCTCCGACGGCGCTCGTCTGGCCAAGCGGCATGGCGCAGTGACGCTTCGGGACCGACTCGCTGTCGGCGAGACCGCCGAAGAGGTTCTCGGTTGGTGCGCAGCATCACTCGGGTGGGCCGAGCCCGGAACATCGATGCGAGCCGAGGAGTTCCTTGCCCGATTCGACGCCCTGGGGTTGCCCCTCACCCCGACCCGATGGCCTCGTTGACTTCCGGCTGCTGGGGCCGGGGGCGCGGCTCGGTCTGGGCGGTGCACCGGTGGGCGTGTGGCAGGATGGATCGGTGGATCCCGATCTGCTCGAACCGGGTGAGGCGTGCGGGGTGTTCGGGGTCTATGCGCCCGGCGCTCCAGTGGCACACCTCGCCTATCTGGGGATCTACGCACTGCAGCACCGCGGCCAGGAGTCCGCAGGGATAGCGAGCTCGGACGGGGATCACATCACCGTCGTCAAGGACATGGGACTCGTCTCCAATGTGTTCGACGACCGGACGCTCGCAGCGCTCGACGGCGATCTGGCGATCGGCCACACCCGCTACTCCACGACGGGGTCGAGCATGTGGAAGAACTCCCAGCCGGTGTTCCGCGACGTCGAGCACACGCAGTTCGCTCTGGCCCACAACGGCAACCTGGTCAACACCGCCGCTCTGGCCGAGGCCGAAGGGATGCTCCCCGGTCTCGTCTCGAGTGACACCGACGCCATGGCGGAGTGCATCGCCCACGAGTGCGCTCGGTTGGGGCCCGGCGAGGACACCCTGGTCCATGCGCTCGAAGCCACGCTCATGCGCTTCGAGGGGGCCTTCTCACTGGTGCTGCTCGATCGGCACCGGATCGTCGGGATCCGGGACCCGCACGGGTTCCGGCCGTTGTGTCTGGGAAAGCTCGACTCCGGATGGGTGCTCGCCTCGGAGACACCGGCACTCGACACCGTTGGTGCCCACTTCGTGCGGGAACTCGACCCGGGCGAGATGGTCGTGATCGACGGGACCGGCGTGCACTCGTTGCGGCCGTTCGTCGACACCGCACCCGAGCCGTCGCTGTGCCTGTTCGAGTTCGTCTACTTCGCTCGCCCGGACTCGGTGCTCTACGGCCGCAACGTGCACCAGGCGCGCGTTCGCATGGGAGAACAGCTCGCCGAGCAGGCGCCGGTCGATGCCGACCTGGTCGTTGGCGTGCCGGAGTCCGGGCTCCCGGCAGCTGAGGGGTACGCCCGGGCATCGGGGATCCCGTTCGGTCATGCGCTCGTCAAGAACCGGTACATCGGCCGGACGTTCATCGCCCCGAGTCAGGAACTGCGAGCCCTCGGCGTCCGGATGAAGCTCAATCCCCTCCGGGACAACATCGAGGGCCAGCGCCTCGTCGTCGTCGACGACTCGATCGTCCGCGGAACGACCACACGGGCCATGGTCTCCATGCTTCGTCAGGCCGGGGCCGAAGAGGTGCACCTGCGCGTGTCCTCTCCGCCGTACCGCTGGCCCTGCTTCTACGGGATGGACACCGGCACTCAGGGAGAACTGCTCGCCGCCAACATGGATGTCGACGAGATCCGCCGTTACCTCGACGTGGACACGCTCACTTACCTGACCATCGATCGGCTGATCGACGCCGTCGCTGCCCCGGGAGCTGGGTTCTGTGCCGCATGCCTGACCGGTGAGTACCCCGTCCCGATCCCGGCCGAACTCGGAAAGGGCGTGCTCGAAGGGGGCCGGGTCGCAGCCGCAGAAGGCGTGACGGCTGCCCCGGCGTCGTTGCTGAGCGCCGATGAACGACGACTCCCCACCGACGCCGTGCGCTCGGCTGACGGCGTCAGCGATCCTGACGGACTCGGGTCCCGTGGGTGAGACCTACGAGTCGGCCGGCGTCTCCATCGCTGCCGGTGAGGAGGCCGTCGAGCGGATCAAGGAGGACGTCCGTTCGACGTTCCGGCCGGAGGTCGTGGGTGACATCGGCGGGTTCGGTGGGCTCTTCCGATTCGATCCGCGTGGCTACCGCGATCCGGTGCTCGTGTCCACCACCGACGGCGTCGGGACCAAGGCACTCGTCGCTGCCGCCGCCCGGCGGTACGACACGATCGGCCTCGACCTGGTGGCCATGTGCGTCGACGATCTGGTGTGTCAGGGTGCGGAACCGCTGTTCTTCCTCGACTACATCTCGTTCAGTCGACTCGACCCCGATCAGATCAAGGACATCGTCGCCGGTGTCGCCGAAGGCTGTCGCCAAGCAGGCTGTGCCCTCATCGGTGGTGAGATGGCCGAACATCCGGGCGTCATGGAGCCGGGCGAGTTCGATCTGGTCGGTTTCGCCGTCGGCGTGGTCGACCGTGACCGCATCCTCAGCGCAGACCGGGTCGAGATCGGCGACCTCCTGGTGGCGCTTCCGTCGCCAGGACTCCGCTCCAACGGATACTCGCTCGCTCGGCGCCTGTTGTTCGACGTCGCCGGTCGATCCCTCGAGGACCGGGCCTGGGATGATCCGCACGCTCCGACCGTCTCGGAGGAACTGCTCCGCCCATCGGTCATCTACGCACCAGCGGTTCGCGCCATGGAGCGCAACGCCGAGGTGCACGCTGTGGCGCACATCACTGGAGGCGGCCTCCCCGGCAACCTCAACCGCGCACTACCCGATCGGGCCGACGCCCTGATCGATCCCACCTCGTGGGCGTGGCCCCGGGTGTTCAGCGAACTGCAACGGATTGGAGACGTGAGCACCGACGAGATGCGTCGGGTGTTCAACCTCGGGGTCGGAATGGTGGCCATCGTGCCGGAGCGGCGAGCTGCCAAGGCCATCGATGAACTCCGATCTCACGGCCAGCGCGCCTGGGTGCTGGGCGAGATCGTGCCGGGTAGCGGAGAGGTACGGTTCGCTGAGTGAGACTCCGGAGGCTCGAGACGAGGTTGCCGGCCCAGCGGGCCGTGGAGGGTGACGGATTCGTCGTCCACCGCCCGTTCCCGGTACCGGGCACCGAGCAGGTCGACCCGTTCCTGCTGCTCGACCAGATGGGCCCCGTCGACCACGGACCTGGTGAGGCCGTCGGAACCCCGGTCCACCCGCACCGTGGTTTCGAGACCGTCACCTACTTGCTCGAGGGTGAACTCCAGCACCGGGACAGCCTGGGCAACGAGGGGACCCTGGGCCCGGGCGACACCCAGTGGATGACCGCCGGACGGGGCGTATTGCACGAGGAGGGCCCGACATCAGGATTCCTCGCCCGGGGTGGCCGCCTGCACGGGTTGCAACTCTGGGTCAACCTCCCGGCCTCGGCCAAGATGATTCCACCGGCCTATCAGGACATCACCGCTGACGCAGTTGCGGTGTCCCACCCGTCACCCGGCGCCACTGTTCGGGTCGTCGCCGGTGAGGCGTTCGACCTGGTCGGACCGGGCAGCACCCACACCCCGATCACCTACACCCACGTGACACTCGAACCCGGGGCGCAGGTTGCGAGCGCCTTCGACCCGAACCACACGGTGCTGGTGTTCCCGTTGCTCGGCGTCGTCGCCGTCGGCGATGAGGTGTTGGCCACCGCCGAACTCGGCGTCCTCGGCCCGGGTGACGCTGTAGAACTCAGCGTGCCGGCCGACGCCGCGTCGCCGAGCGAGATTCTCGTGCTGTCAGGGCGACCAATCGGCGAGCCCATTGCCCGACACGGTCCGTTCGTCATGAACACCCGGGAGGAACTCGTCCAGGCCTTCGCCGACGTTCGGTCACCGGAGTTCGGATCGTGAAGGAGTTCCAGTCCCCGGCAGTGCACGGTTCGCTCAGCTCCTGGGACGACTTCTGTGTTCACCAGTCTGCTGAGACCGTGCGCCACGTGGCGACGAGCGACCGCAACTTCTACGACCGCTACTACTTCAACTGTCACTCCAACGACGGCCGGGCGTTCCTGATCTTCGGACTGGGTCAGTACCCCAATCTCGAGGTCCAGGATGCGTTCGCCTGTGTGGTCGTCGGCGACCAGCACGAAGTCGTTCGCTCCTCCCGACGACTCGGTGATCGCATGGACACCTCTGTGGGTCCGCTACGGGTGGAGGTCATCGCCCCGCTCGAGCGACTGCGGATCGTCTGCGAGCCCACTGCCGACTCGCCCATCTCGTTCGACCTCGAGTGGACGGGATCGATGCCGGCGTTCGAGGAGCCCCGCCAGTACCTCCGGCGCCACGGACGGGTTCTGTTCGACACGATGCGCCTGGCGCAGACCGGGCGGTGGTCGGGAGTCCTGCGCACCGCTGACGGTGAGTTCGATGTGGTACCCGACTCGTGGTGGGGGACCCGTGATCGCAGCTGGGGCGTGCGTCCGGTCGGTGAGGAGGAACCGGCCGGTGTTCGCACCGAGGGGCAGATGACCGGGATGTGGAACTACGCCCCGATGCAGTTCGACGATCACTCGTTGCTCTACATCCTCAACGAGCACGATGCGGCTGGATCCGATCCGGCCTCGGTTCCGGAGCGTCCGCTCGAGGAAGCCGTCCGCATCTGGCACGATCCGAGCCGTGCGCCGGAGTGGCTCGGCCGCCCCGAGCACGAGTGCGTCATCCGTTCGGGTACCCGCTACGTCGAACGATCGACGCTGCACTTCCCGGAGGCGCCGGGCGGTGCGTTCTCGATATTGATCGAACCGCTGCTCGACTGCTGGCTGATGCACGGCACCGGCTACGGAATCGACCCCGACTGGCGTCACGGGATGTGGCAGGGCGAGCTGGTCGTCCAGACCCGACGGATGGACTACACCACCCAGGCCGCTGAGCTTTTCGGACTCTGTGACCAGGTCGCTCGGTGCACCCAGTCGGGCGGGCCTGCTGATGGGGCTGTTGGCCACGGGCTGCACGAGTTCTTCTTCATCGGGAACTTCGAGCGTTACGGCCTACGGGACTGGGACCCGGCACCCTGAGCGAATCGTGATCGACGTCCCGAGCACCATCGGAGCTGACCAGCGGCCACCATCGTGACGCTCGACCGAAGCGACGGCCGTCGTGGCCGTCGAACGCCGATCAAGGAGAATCCAACATGTTCCAGGGAATCGCCATCTTCGCCATCGGTGGGCTCGTGCTGATCGCGGCGTTCGCCGTGCTCATGGGTCGCCGGCGGCAGTACGAGGAGTCGGGTTCGCCCGAGGACCGACTCACCGATGAGGAGTTCCGGAGGATCGAGTTCGGGGACGAGGACATCTGATCGTGTCGGGCGGCTCGACGGACGCTGATCATCGCGCCGCACTGGTGGCGCACCTCGTGGAGCACTCGGTGCGACGTGGCGACTTCGTGTTGAAGTCCGGGGCGCGCAGCGACTGGTTCATCGATTCCAAACAGACGGCGTGTGACCCTGATGGGATCCTCCTGGTGGCCGATGTTGCCCTCGGGGTCATCCCGAGCGAGGCCACTGCCATCGGCGGCCTCACCGTCGGGGCTGATCCGGTCGCCTACGGAGTGGCCGCAGTTGCAGCGACCCGGGGTCGACGACTGCGCAGCTTCACGATCCGCAAGGAGGCGAAGGACCACGGTGTCACCGGGCGCCTGGCGGGGGCGTTGCGAGCTGGTGACCGGGTGGTGGTCACGGAGGACACGGTGACCCGGGGAACCTCGCTGTTCAGCGCTGTCGAGGCGGTGCAGGCCCTCGGGGCGGAGGTCGTACTCATCATGCCGCTCGTCGATCGGGGCGGAACATGTGCCGCCATGGCCGCCGAGGCGGGGATTCCCTATCGACCGCTCGTGACGGCTCCGGACCTCGGGTTCGACTTCGCTGGTGCTTGAGGGCCTCAGCGGTCGCACCGGTCGTGCCCGTGAGCGCCAGTCGGGCGGAAGCAGGTTGCCTTCGGCCGAGGCGGTAGCCTCCGCACGCCATGGCAGACACACCAACGCCCGCTTACTCCGTCCGCATCCGCGTGCGCATGCGCAACCAGCCCGGGATGCTCGGGCGACTGGCGATCGCCATCGGTGAAGTTGGCGCCAACATCTCCGGCCTCCAGGGATTCGAGGCCAAGACCGACTCGCTCGACAACGACATCGTCGTGAATTGCGTGAGCGAGGCGCACGAGGAGCAGGTGCGCGCTGCGGTTGAGGCAGTCGACGGCGTCAAGGTGCTCGAGTTCGAGGATCGCACGTTCCACCTGCACGAGGGCGGCAAGATCGAGGTGCTCTCCCTCGCTCCGGTCCGTGACATCGACGACCTGTCCATGGCGTACACCCCGGGTGTCGCACGCGTGTGTCTGGAGATCGCCAAGCGACCCGAGTCGGCACACGACTACACGATCAAGCGCAACACCGTGGCGATCGTGAGCGACGGTTCCGCTGTGCTCGGCCTCGGGGACATCGGACCGGCCGCCGCCATGCCCGTCATGGAGGGCAAGGCGCTCCTGTTCAAACACTTCGCCGGCGTTGACGCCTTTCCGGTCTGCATCAACACGAACTCACCGGAGGAGATCATCGAGACGGTGCTCCGGCTCGAGCCGACGTTCGGTGGCATCAACCTCGAGGACATCGCCGCCCCCGGAGCGTTCGAGGTCGAGGAGCAACTCGATGCGCAGATGGACATTCCTGTCTTCCACGACGATCAGCACGGCACGGCCATCGTCACGCTGGCGGCCCTCAAGAACGCCCTCCGGATCGTTGGGAAGGACATCGCCGAGCTCAAGGTGGTCGTCGCCGGCGTCGGTGCCGCCGGTGTGGCCGTGTCGAAGATCCTGATGAATGCCGGGGTGCGCAACATCGTGGGTTGTGACCGTCAGGGGGCGGTGTCGCGCGACCGTTCCGACCTGAATCGCTCCAAGCAGTGGTTCGCCGACAACACCAATCCCGAGCACCTCAGGGGCTCGATCTCACAGGTCATACCCGGCGCCGACGTGTTCATCGGATTGTCAGGACCCAACCTGATCACCCGTGACGACGTACTGGGTATGGCGAAGGACCCGATCGTGTTCGCCATGGCCAACCCGGATCCGGAGATCCGTCCCGAACTCATCGCCGATGTGGCCGCAGTGATCGCCACCGGTCGATCCGACTTCCCGAATCAGATCAACAACGTCCTGGCGTTCCCGGGGGTCTTCAGGGGCGCTCTCGACGCTCACGCCCGTCAGGTCACCGAGAACATGAAGGTGGCAGCAGCCCTGGCCATTGCCTCCTGTGTCGGACCCGACGAGCTGGCCCCTGACCACATCATCCCGTCGGTGTTCAACTCGTCCGTGGCGCCGAGTGTCGCTGCGGCCTGTGCCGATGCGGCCAGGGCCGACGGGGTCTGCCGACCTACCGGCGGCGCCTAGCCCGCCGGTTCGGTCCCGTCCGGGAATCGGTACCATCGTCGTCGTGGTCGACGTGATCGGAGAGCCACCGGTCCACACCGGCGGTACCCGCCGCCCCGAACGAATCAGCGAGTGGCTCGACGAGCGGCTCTCGGGCCGGTGGGTTCTGGCTGAGGTGGTCCTGGTCACCGTTGCTGCTGTTGCTGCGTGGTTCATCCGGTTCGTTCAGGACGACGCCTTCATCACGTACCGGTACGCCCGCAGCCTGGCTCGTGGCGACGGACTCGTGTTCAACCCCGGCGAGCCGGTGGAGGGGTACACGAACTTCCTCTGGACGGCGCTCCATGCGCTTCCCGAGCGACTCGGCTGGTCCACACCGTTGTTCAGTCAGGTCGTCGGGGTGGTCACGATGGTCGCCGCTGTTCTGGTCACCGGCATACTCGCCCGTCGATTGTTCGATTCGCTGGGCATGGCACTGCTCGTCCAGGCCACGCTCGTCGCCAACGTGACGTTCCTCGGCTACGCCACCGGGGGTCTCGAGACGATGACCCAGACCCTGCTGGTGCTCGCCGTGACGGTCTGTCTCCTGCCGTACGGAACGCCCCGCTCCGTGGCCGACTCGTGGACCTCACGCCGGATCGCCGCCGGTTTGTTCGCCGGGCTGGCCCTGCTCACCAGGCTCGACTCGGCGGTGCTGGTGACGGCGGTCGTCGTCATCCACCTCGTGTGCCTCGGGCGGGAGCGGCGACGTGCCGGCGCTGAGCGGCCGATGTCAGCGGTCATCGCCGCCGGGGCGCTAGTTGCCGGCCCGGCATCGCTCGTCGTCCTGCCCTGGCTCGTCTGGAAGTGGGACTTCTACGGCTCGTTGGTGCCCAACACCTTCTTCGCCAAGTCAGCGGCCAACCCGATCGTTCCGTTCCTCTTCGGGGTCTTCTACCTCCTCTGCTTCTTCGCCTCCTACGCCGCCTTCTTGTTGATCGGACGGGCCCGACGTCTCGGTCGGAGTCTGCTGGCACTCCCCGGAGTTCCGCAGGTTCTCTGGTTGGTGCCGGTGTGGTTCCTGTACGTGTGCGTCGTGGGGGCCGACTTCATGGAGTTCCGGTTCGTCGTACCGGTGCTTCCGTTTCTCGCCGTGGTAGCGGCGTACCTGATCGACCCGATCGTTTCGGGCCGACGACAGGTCCTGCTCGTGGGAGCGCTGCTCGCCTTCTCTGCCGCCCACGCCGTGGCTCCGACGATCCTCCCGTATCCGGTGCTCACGTTCCGGGAGATCTCCCACTGGCCGAGTTCGTCACCGACTGCATGGCAGGGGATGGGTGAGCGGCTCGCCGAGGAGTTCCCGGGAGGCCCTGACGTCGATAACCAACCGACGATCGCTGTGGCACCGCTCGGTGTGATCGGCTACTTCGCCGACCTCCCCACAATCGACATGCTCGGGCTGGCCGACGCCACGGTCGCTCGGGAAGGTGCGACGTTCGATCTCTACTATCCGGGTCACGTGCGCATGGCCACCGTGCCGTACCTCGAGGAACGTGGAGTGGATCTGGTGATCGGCCAGCCTCGGGTCGTTCCCGTCGAGTCGGATCGAACGTCGTACCGGCTGTCGGAGGTCGCAAACCTCTGGCCTGCTGCAGACCTGAAGCAACTCCCCGATGACGCCCAGATCATCGAGATTCCCGTGACCGACGATCAGGTCTGGTTGGTGGTGTGGCTCCAGCCGAACCAACGAGTGAAGGACGCAGTCGAACGGAACGGTTGGAGAACCCTCCCCATCGACCGAGTGTGCGACCCGGCTGACCAGCCCACATGGTTCGCTCGGGCGGCGGTGGGTGGCGCCACTGCCGAGGGCTGCCCGACAGCAGCGGGTTGAGCCGGCTCCGGCTCACGACGAACCGGATGTCTCCGATCCGGAGTTGGCAGCGGACGATCCCGAGGCGTCCGCTCCTGCGAGCTTGAGACGCATCTTCATGGCCGGACGCTCGACGAGCCGATGGGCCACCTCCACGCACACTGCGAGGAGCGGGAAGTAGATCAGGAGGGTGAGGCCCTCGGAGACCTTCGAGACCGTTTCGAACAACAGCACGCCGATCGGAACGTGAAGCAAGTAGATGGCGTAGCTGCGTCGTCCGAGCTCGGTGAAGGGTTTCCACGAGAGGAATCGTGCGACCGGATGATCCCGGTACCGGGCGAACGTGATCGACATGATCGCAACGCTCGCTGCGATGACACTGAACCCGAACTCGCCCCAGTAGAGCCCGTCGTCGAGCGATCCACCCTCGGGGACCAGGAACGGTACGAACAGCCCGAACGGTTTGGCGAACCACGTCCCGATGAAGAACGTTCCGACGAGGACACCAGTGGCGACCCAGGCCGCCCCACGCAGACGTCGACCCACGGTCTCGCTCAGTCGGCCGGGTATCCGTGCGTTCAAGAACGCCACCACCACACCGAGCATGAGGGAGTCCGGTCGCTGATACCAGGCGAAAACGGGGCCGACGTGGCCCGTCAGCCGGGCCAGTCCGATGCCCACCCAGCACACGACGAACACCGCAGCGACCCATTGGAGCCAGTTGCGACGGACGGCGACGATCACGAGGAGTGCACCGAAGACGTAGAAGTGCTCTTCGACGGTCAGCGACCACAGGTGCAGCAACGGACGGATCTCCGGGGGACCGCCGCCCACCAGTTCCACGTGGACGGGGTGGACCACGTGGTACATGTAGGCGCCGCCGGCCAGCGCATCACTGATGGCCTTGTCGAGGAGGTCGCGGTTGTCGGTGAGCAGGTGCACCGCCAGTGCGGCGAGCAGTGTCCCGAGGATCACCAGGTACATGAGCGGGAGCAGTCGCAGCGCCCGGCGGGAGAAGAAGCGACGGAGATCGACCCGACCGGCGCGCCGGTCCTCTTCGAGCAGCAGCGTCGTGATGAGGAATCCCGACAACACGAAGAACACGTCGACGGTCCCGGCGAATCCACCGAACGGTTCGAACGTGGCGTGGACGAGGATGACGAGGCACACGCTGATGCCCCGCATGCCATCGAACGGCGGGAGGTAACCGAGTTTGTCGGCGTTGGAGATGAATGGCGCCGGGGCCCGTTGTGAGCGGGTCGGTGGGCCGGCATCCGAGCCGGTCTCTGAACCGGTCTCTGGGCCGGCATCCGAACCGGTCTCTGGGCCGGTGTTCGTCCCCTCGTCGCTCACTCGACCTCACCCCCGAGGCGACCTGATGTTCGACTGCAGCGCTTGTGAGGGTACCGGCCAACGGGCCTCGTACCCCGGGGTTCTCGTGGTGGTCGGGACCGGCGTCGATCCGGTGACCTTCCGCTTTTCAGGCGGACGCTCTGCCAACTGAGCTACCCGACCGGGTATGTGGGTCGGTGCATCGCACCGGCCCACAGTGGCGGTCCCGACGGGATTTGAACCCGCGACCTCCGGCTTGACAGGCCGGCGTGCACTCCAAGCTGCACCACGGGACCACGGCTGTGGCCTGCACCCCCAACGGGATTCGAACCCGTGTTACCTCCTTGAAAGGGAGGCGTCCTAGGCCGCTGGACGATGGGGGCTCGTCGCCCATCAGGGGAGCCGGAGAACCATAGCCGCTGCCTCGATGACCGACCAACGGACTGCCTCCGGGCCCGGCCGGACGGTCGTTCGACCTTCAGTCGGCGAGCGCTCGGACCGTCAGTTCGAGCAGGAAACCGAGGTACTCGTACGCCCCCAGGGTCCGCTGGTCGCTGGTTTCGGGTGTCGAACCGGCTTGGTCCACGCCGAGGCGGGTTCCGAGGACGAGACGTGCATCGTTGATGCTGCGCATCCATGCTTCGAGCTCCTCCGCAGTGAGCCGGTCGGCATCGGCGGTGGCGAGCACCAGGTCGATGGCAGCGAGCCGTCGATCGAGCAGTTCGCGACCGGCGATCGCAGCGAACCCGGCGTTGCGCTCGGTGTCGTCGCCGTAGGGCGGCGGAAACAACCGTTCCAACGTCGGGTCGGGTGTGGTGATGCGGTCGCGGAGGTCACTCATCACCTCGACCACGAGTGCGCGCTCGTTGGTGGAGATCTGGAAACGGTAGGTGCCGTCGGACCGACGTCGGATGGGTGAGCGGAACACGTCGAGTCCTCAGTCCTGCTGCATGGTGGCCCAGAGGCCGTGTTCGTGAAGGCGAAAGACATCACGTTCGGCATCGTCCCGCGCGCCACTCGACACGACTGCCTTGCCTTCGTTGTGGACCTGCAGCATGAGGCGCTCCGCTTCGTCCTTGGAGTAGCCGAAGAGCTTCCGGAAGACGAATGCCACGTAGCTCATGAGGTTGATCGGGTCGTCCCACACGATCACCACCCATGGTCCCTCGACGGCGGTCTTCTCGGTGGTCTCCGGTTCGACGATCTCGACCGGGGCGGTACTCACCGGAAGGCCTCGGCGGAGACTCCGGTCCTGCGCAGAGCGTCGTCAACTGCGGGCGGCACGCCCTGTTCCTCGTCCGCAACAACTGGTGCGGACAGACCCAGATGGAACCAGACGGTGCTCGAGAGGACCAACGTCGCGCCGACGATGTGCAGCAGCACGAGCCACGCCGGGATGCCGAGTTCGTACTGCAGGTAGCCAATGCCTCCCTGAGCGACGACTACCGAGAGCACGGTGGTGCCGCGTCGAAGGATCCGCTCGTCCCCGGCGCGAGCGGTGTGCGGGTTGCGAGCGAGTCGGACCATCAACACGATCAGCACCACCAGGAAGATCCACATGTTGATCGAGTGGATCCGCACCACGTCGGGAATGGCCCAGCCGAACCGCGGCGAGGCCGCGTCTCCGGCGTGCGGCCCGGACCCGGTGACGAGTGGCCCGCTCAACATCAGGGCGCAGGCGAGCAGGACCGCCGAGCGCGACAGACGCAGATCCGTCCGGTCGACGACGACGCGGCGAGGACCGGCGGGTCGTCCGGCACGCCACACGAGTACGACGGCGTTGGAGACGAGGACCATCGACAGGACGAAGTGTCCGGCGACGGCGAGGGGGTGGAGATCGACGAGCACTGTGATGCCCCCGAGCACGATCTGGCCGATCACGCCGACGACCAGACCGAGTGACAGCCACACCAGGTCCCGTCGGTACGGACGCCGTCGGAGGGATCCGAGCACTGCAGCGATCACCGACAGCGACACGAGGCCGGTGAACAACCGATTCACCTGCTCGATGGCCTGGTTGGGCGTGGAGGCGGCGAGGAATTCGCCCTCCTCGCAGTTGGGCCAGTCGGAACACCCGAGCCCGGATCCGGTGAGACGAACCGCAGCACCGGTCACCACGATGGTCGCCAACAGTGCCAGTGCGGCAACTGCCAGTATCCGGTAGGTCCGGGGCGACACGGTGAGGCGCTCGGCTATCGGATTCACGATGTCAGGCTAGGCCCCGGGACCGACAGCGCAGGAGGCACCGTGCTGGCGACCCGGTCAGCCCGGGCCGTATTCTCACAGTTGGCATGGTCGCTCCCGTCGTTCCGGTTCCTCTCCCGCTGTCGACTCGACTAGCTGGTTTCGTGGCGCTCACCAAGCCTCGGATCATCGAGCTGCTGCTGGTGACCACCGTGCCGACGATGATCGTCGCCGAGGGCGGTCTGCCGTCGCTGTGGTTGATGGTGGCCACGGTGGTCGGCGGCACGCTCGCCGCCGGAGGCGCCAATGCGGTCAACATGTACGTCGACCGCGACATCGACGCCCGGATGGAGCGCACCAAGGGGCGTCCGCTCGTCACCGGTGTGGTCAGCGCCCGGTCGGCGCTGGTCTTCGCGGTCGGGATCGAGGCGCTTGCGTTCCTCTGGTTGACGCTCACGGTCAACCTGATCTCGGCGGTGTTGGCCCTCGCGGCGTGTCTGTTCTACGTGTTCGTCTACACGCTGTGGCTGAAGCGGTCCTCGAGCCAGAACATCGTGATCGGCGGCGCCGCTGGTGCAGTCCCGGTCCTGATCGGCTGGTCGTCGGTGACCGGCACCGTGTCGATCACGGCGTGGTTGCTGTTCGGTGTCATCTTCTTCTGGACACCTCCGCACTTCTGGGCTCTCGCCATCCGGTACCGCGACGACTATGCCGGGGTGGATGTTCCGATGATGCCCGTCGTCGCCGACGATCGTTCGACCGTTCGCCAGATGATCACCTACGCCGTCGTGGTCGTGGTGCTCAGCGTGGCGGCCGGCGTGACCGGTTCCCTCGGTGCGCTGTACTTCGCCGTGGCGATCGTCGGCGGGGTTGCGTTCACTTGGAGTTGTGCCGGCCTGTTCCGGGATGCTTCGCCCGAGCGGGCCATGCGGGTGTTCAAGTACTCGATCTGGCACCTCTCGGCGTTGTTCGCCGCCATGGCGGTCGACGTCCTCGTCCGGTTCGGCCTCTGAGCCACCGAGCCCCGAACTGGCCCCAAGACTGACCTGTGGCGGTTTGCCAACCGAGTTGGCGACTGAAGTAATGTCCGCGTGTTGTTCCAATCAGCCCTTATCAGTGTCTCCCCCCAGTCGGCCAACGCGCCAGGTTCCGGTGTCTCCGGGTCTGAGCGGAACAGTTGCGGCGGCAGAATCTCGTCGCCGGGTCGGAACGGAAGCCTGAGGACAGCCGAGCCATGACAGTCACCGAGACAGCACCGGCGAGCGACGCTGTCGCATCTGCACCCAATCGGTCACAGACCGGTCTCGAACGGATCCTCGGAGGAGCAGACCACACCACTCTCGGTCGGGCGTTCGTCCTGACCGGATTGGGATGGTTCACGGTGGCGATCATCGCCCGAGGGGTCGTCGGGGCCGACATGGTCGCCGACAACGGGGTGCTCGGTGATTGGCTCGCCGTCGTGTCCAACAGTGCCCGTGTGATCGGGCCGTTGGGACTCGCCGGAGCCCTCATGGGAGTGCTCTACCTCCTGGTTCCGCTGCAACTCGCCTCGCCGGCGA
>VGBZ01000023.1 GCA_016870275.1 Actinomycetota bacterium | reverse complement strand
CCTGCGGCCGCCACCTCATCTTCACCAACGTCGGGCTCGGAGAATCTGATCACGTCGTCTGCCACGAACCTGCCCCTGTGTCGTCCGGTTGAGAATCCACAATCAGGAAAAGGGTACCTCTCTGATCCAGAACACCACCGGCCGTAGGCGAGCGAGGAACTTTGGCCCCCCTGTCCGCCCTGAGTAGTCTCGGAACCGATGTCCAATCCGCTGAGCGCTTTCCTCCGCGACTACCTCACGGTCGGCATCTTCGGCTCGCTGGGGTTCGTCCTCGTGGGCCTGCTGTTGTTCATCGCGTGGCTGATCCGGCCGGACCGTCGGCAGGCGCAGAAGTACATCGCGTACGAGTCCGGGGTGGACCCGATCGGCGACATGTGGTCCCAGACCCAGGTCCGCTACTACATCTTCGCCCTGTTGTTCGTGATGTTCGACGTCGAAGCCGTGTTCATCTTCCCGTGGGCGACCCAGCTCGAGGTGTTCGGCTGGTTCGGGCTGATCGAGATGACCCTGTTCATCTTCATCCTGCTCCTCGGCCTCGTCTACGCCTGGCGCAAGGGGGTGCTCAAGTGGGCCTAGGACTCGTCGAGAGCGGCAAGATGCCCGCTCCGCTCACGAAGCTCCTCAACCTCTCGCGCAAGTACTCGCTGTGGGTGTACCAGTGGGGCCTGGCGTGCTGCGCCATCGAGATGGGCGCTGCGTTCGGCTCTCCCCGCTACGACGTCATGCGGCTCGGGGTCATCCCGCTGCCCGCCAGCCCCCGCCAGGCCGACCTCGTCGTGATCTCGGGAACCGTGACCGACAAGATGGCTCCCGCCATCCGACGCCTCTGGGAGCAGATGCCGGACCCGAAGTACGTGATCTCCATGGGATCGTGTGCCAACTGTGGGGGCCCGTACTGGGACAGCTACTCGGTGACCAAGGGCATCGACCAGATCATCCCCGTCGACGTCTACGTGCCCGGCTGTCCGCCCCGTCCTGAGGCGTTGCTCGAGGGCGTGGTGCTCCTCCAGGAGCGCATCCAGAACGAGGACATGGCGGCTCGCTGGACCGGCGAGCCGATCGTGGTGGAGTGACGGGTGGCCGACGAGCAGACCGACACCGCCGATCCCGCAGGCGACGCCGAGGAGCCTGCGGCCGCGCCCGTCGACGAGAACCGCAACGTCATCGTCGAGTCCTTCCGGGAGCATCTCGGTGACGCCGTGGTCGACGCCGAGGTGCAGCCCGGACAGGACGTGTGGGTCCGGGTCCGCAGCGATGCCTGGCGCAACGCCGCCGAGGTCGCGCGCAACGCACTCGGAGCGCGCTACTTCTGCTTCCTGTCGGTGATCGACTGGCTCCCGTCGCCCTACGGCCGGTCCATGGACGCTTCGGTCGATCTCGAGCTCGCTCGACTCGCCGGTGAGGAGCCTGCGCCGCCCAGCACGGAGTTGGCCCACGGCGTCGCCGGTGGGGAGACGCAGTTCCAGCTGCTCGCCCGTGTGGCCGACGTCGGGACCCCCGGCGGGTTCTGGGGTGTCACGCTCAAGGCCGACGTCGACGACAGCCTGACGATCGACTCGTGGGTCCCGGTCTACGCCGGGGCCGACTGGCACGAGCGTGAGGCGTGGGAGATGTTCGGAGTCACCTTCGCCGGTCACCCCGGCCTGCGGCACATGTACCTGCCGTCGGACTTCGAGGGCCACCCGATGCGCAAGCGGTTCCCGCTACTGGCCCGCA
Organism: Actinomycetota bacterium; assembly: GCA_016870275.1. GTDB lineage: Bacteria > Actinomycetota > Acidimicrobiia > Acidimicrobiales > Microtrichaceae > SXMI01. Next base: position 37,218 of record VGBZ01000023.1, on the reverse strand, counting down.
TGGTGAAGCCGTGGCCGGGGATCGTCGACGTCGAACCGATGCCCGGCGAGGACGACGCCGGCGACGCTGCCGGAGATGCCGACGGCAGTGGCACCACCAGCGAGGAGGCTGAGTCGTGACCGCAGTGACCGATCGCCAGAAGCTGCAGTACATCACGGCGCGTGCTGCGGACGCTCGGGTCAACGTGGAGCTCGAGACCGAGGGCATGACCCTCAACATCGGGCCGCAGCACCCCGCCACACACGGGACGCTGCGTATCGTCGCCCGCCTCGACGGCGAGCAGGTCATCGCCGCCGAGCCGGTCGCCGGCTACATGCACCGCGGCTACGAGAAGATCGCCGAGGTCCGCACCTACGCGCAGGTCACCACGCTCGTGAACCGCATCGACTGGTTGGGGAGTTTCGCCAACGAGGTGCCGTTCATCCTCGCTGCCGAGCGACTCATGGAGGTCGAGGCCCCGCCTCGGGCCATGTGGATCCGGACGATCCTCTTCGAGATGTCCCGGATTGCGAACCTGATCCTGTTCCTCGGCGACATGGGTGTGCAGCTCGGGGCCATCACGCCGGTGTTCTTTGCGTTCCGTGACCGTGAGTATGTGCTCGACCAGATCGAACGGGTGACCGGAGGCCGGTTCCATCCCAACTTCGACCGGATCGGCGGCGTCAAGGACGACCTGCCCAAGGGTTGGCTCGAGGACACCAAGGCCGTGATGGAGAAGGTCCGTTCGTTCTGCGACGAGATCGAGGACCTGCTCATGGGATCCGAGGTCTTCCAGCAGCGGACCCGGGGCATCGGCATCATCCCGCCCGACGTGGCGCTGCAGTACGGGCTCTCCGGTGCCAACGCCCGTGCGTCCGGTATCGATTGGGACCTCCGCCGGGACAACTGCATCGGGCTGGCCTACCCAGAGGTCGACTGGAAGGTCTGGACCCACCCGGACGGTGATTCCTTCGCCCGGTTCTGGGTGCGACTGCAGGAGGTCCGGGAGGCCTCCCGGATCATCGACCAGCTCGCCGACGGCGTGCCCAGCGGCCCGATCATGGCCAAGGTTCCCCGCATCATCAAGGTTCCCGCCGGCGAGGCGTGGATCTCCACGGAGAACCCGCTCGGCGAGATGGGCTACTACGTGGTCAGCCAGGGCGACCTCACGCCGTTCCGGCTGAAGATCCGCTCGGCGAGCTTCAACAACATCTCCATCACCCCGTGGCTGCTCCGCGGTGTCTACGTTCCCGACATCGTGACGATCCTCGCCTCGCTCTACTTCATCCTCGGGGACATCGACCGGTGAGTGCGGCGGTCCTCGGAATCGAGCTCGCCTACTGGCAGTCGACCCTGATCCGGGTCGTCGCCGGACTGGTGGCGGTCCTCCTGCTGACCGGCGGGGTCGTCTACCTGTACCTGTTCAAGTTCGTGTCGTTCATGCAGAGTCGCCTCGGCCCGATGGAGGCCGGCCCCTACGGTTCCCTGCAGTTGCTCGCCGAGGTCGGCAAGTGGTTGCAGAAGGAGGACATCCACACCGAGGACAGCGATCGGCTGGTGTTCGGACTCGCCCCGGCGGTCGTGCTCAGTTCGACGTTCCTCATGTTCGTCGTCATCCCCGCCGGCCCCGACCTGGTGATCGCCAACCTGGGCACCGGCGTCTACTACGTGCTCGCCGTCTCGGCGCTGTCGGTGCTCGGCATCCTCATGGCCGGATGGGCGTCGGCCAACAAGTACGCGCTCATGGGGGCGTTGCGCGCCGGCGGCCAGTTGATCGCCTACGAGCTCCCCATGGTCCTCGCCGTGCTCGGCGTCGTGATCATGGCCGGCTCGCTCAACCTGCAGGACATCGTCGCTGCGCAGGCGGGCGGTGAGATCTTCGGGTTCTCCGGGATCGGCAACCCCTACGTCCTCACGCAGTTCGTCGCCTTCGCCGTGTTCATGATCGCCGTGCAGGCCGAGCTCACCCAGACCCCGTTCGACATGCCGATCGCCGAGTCCGAGCTGGTGGCGGGCTACCAGGTGGAGTACTCCGGTATCCGGTTCCTCGTCTACTTCATCTCCGAGTTCGCCACCGCCGTGGCCTTCGCCGCCGTGGCGTCGACGCTCTTCCTGGGCGGCTGGGCGCTGCCCACCAGTTGGGGCCTGTCCGCCGGTGTCATGAATGTCGTCGGCCCGCTGGTGGTCGCCACCAAGGCCGTGCTGCTCGTCGGCGTCGTGTTCTGGGTCCGCTTCTCGTTCCCCCGTTTCCGTGAGGACCAACTGCAGAAGCTCGCTTGGAAGGTCCTCATTCCGATCGCACTGGCGAACATCCTCGTGACCGCCGTGTTCAAGGTGGCGTTCTGATGTCTGACACCCCGTCGTCTCCCCGGCCGAAGCTCCCCAAGCCGCAACTCCCCGGTGTCCTCAAGGGTCTCGGGGTGACGCTCCGCACGGCCAAGGAGACCATGTTCCCCGACGGCCTGCTCCGGCCACCGGCTCCCTCTCGTGGTGCAGCCACCGTGCAGTACCCCCACGAGAAGGAGGAGCCCGCCCCCCGGGCCCGTGGCGTCATCACGCTCGTCGAGGACAACTGCACGGCGTGCATGCTGTGCGCCCGTGAGTGCCCGGACTGGTGCATCTACATCGAGGCGCACAAGACGCTCGCACCGCCACGCCGCGAGGGTGGCAAGCCCCGTCAGGTGAACGCCCTCGACCGGTTCGACATCGACTACTCGCTGTGCATGTACTGCGGCATCTGCGTGGAGGTGTGCCCGTTCGAGGCGCTGTTCTGGAGCCCCGAGTACGAATACTCCGAACCCCGGATCGCCGATCTGCTCCACGACAAGGAACGCCTCGGCGAGTGGTTCGAGACCGTCCCCGACTTCGAGGCGCTCGAGGCCGGCTCGGAGGTCAAGGTCAAGAAGGTGCCGCGGTGAGCGGACTGGTGCTCGCAACGGAGACCACGTTCGACGTTCCCGGGAACGTGGCCTTTGCGGTGCTCGCCGTGCTCATGGTCGTGGCGGCCATCCGAGTGGTGACAACCCGCAACATCGTGCACGCCGCCCTGTGGCTCGTGGTCGTGCTCGGCGGCAACGCCGTCGTCTACCTGATTCTCCAGGCTGAGTTCCTGGCGCTCACCCAACTGCTCGTCTACATCGGCGCCATCATCGTGTTGTTCCTGTTCGGCATCATGTTGACCAGAGCCCCCCTCGGGAAGTCCGACGACCTCGACAACAACCAGCGCTGGATCGGTGCGGTCGTCGGTGTCCTCCTGCTGGTGGTCATCGGCTTCTCGTTGACCCGGTCCTGGGGCACCGACCGCCTCGACTTCGCCGCCTACGACCTGCCGCAGGTCAGCGGTGTCACCGGCACCTCGGTTCAGATCGGCGGCTCGGGCAACGGCCGGACCCAGGCGCTCGCGAACGAGATCTTCGCCGACTACCTGATTCCGTTCGAAGTGGTGTCGGTCCTGCTCACCGGAGCCCTCATCGGCGCGATCGTCCTGGCCAGGAGGGACTGACGCCATGTTGTTGAACCAGTTCCTCCTGCTCGCCGCGATCCTGTTCTCCGTCGGCGTGTACGGCGTGATCGTGCGCAAGAACGGCGTGTTGGTGCTCATGTCGGTCGAACTCATCCTCAACGCCGTGAACATCAACCTGATTGCGTTCAGTACCTACTGGGGCCTCGGTGGCCAGGTGTTCGCCCTGTTCGTGATCGCTGTGGCCGCCGCAGAGGTCGGCGTGGGTCTGGCGATCGTCCTGCTCATCTACCGCAACCGGCGCTCGGTCGACATCGACCAGCTCGATGAGCTGAAGGGCTGAGGCACACAGCATGTGGTTCTTCACTCACGTCTGGATCCTGCCTGCGGTCATGGCCGGTTCGTTCCTGCTGATCCTGTTGTTCGGCAAGCGGCTCCCGTTCAAGGGGGCAGAGGTCGGGATCACGGCGGTGTCGATCTGTCTGCTCTTCGCTCTGGCCACGGCGTTCAACTGGGCGACCTGGGGTGCGGACTCGCCGAAGGTCTCGGAGTCAGCACCAGCGGAGGAGATCGAGTCCGTGGAGGTTGCGGCGCTCGCCGAGGTCCCGAGCGAGTGCTCAAACGTCGTGGCCGGTCTCCGTGGAGGCGAGGGCGGCTCGCAGGCCGAGGCCTCACCGCCTGCGGGCGGCGGGGCGTCCACCGGCGAGGGCGCCGCACCGGACACTGCGGGTACGCAAGGCGCAGGACCCGGGACCGGAGAGACGGCTACTGGGGCCGTCCCCGCTGCGGTCGCTGCCGGCGGCGGTGGCGAGGAGACGGTGACCCGGCCGGTGGTCCGTTGCACCACCTGGATCGAATCGAGCACGGCGCTGATCACCTGGGGCACCCAGATCGACGGACTCTCGGTGATGATGATCGTGATCGTGACGATCATCTCGCTGCTCGTCCACGTCTTCTCCACCGACTACGTCAACGGCGACCGCCGCTACACGCACTACTTCGCATTCCTGTCGCTGTTCACGGGATCGATGCTGTTCTTCGTGCTCTCCCAGAGCACCTTGCAGATGATCGTCGGCTGGGAGCTGGTGGGAGTGTGTTCGTTCGCCCTGATCGGCCACTGGTGGGAGGAGAAACCCAACTCCGATGCGGCGCTCAAGGCGTTCCTGACCAACCGCGTCGGTGACGTCGGCCTGCTCGTCGGCATGATCATCCTGTTCTTCGCCGCCGGACAGTCGTTCTCGATCATGGACGTCAACATCCTCGCCCAGCAGGGTGAGATCCGACACGTGGTCCTGCTCGCCGCCTCGATCTGCCTGATCACCGCCGTCATGTCCAAGTCGGGGCAGTTCATCCTGCACACCTGGCTCCCCGACGCCATGGCCGGACCGACGCCGGTGTCGGCGCTGATCCACGCCGCCACCATGGTCGTCGCCGGCATCTTCATGGTCGCCCGGCTCTACCCCGTGTTCTTCGAAGGGCTGTCCATCGCCGGGTCGTCGGTGAACCTGCTGGCCGTCGTCGGCGCGGTGACGGCCCTTTTCGGAGCGATGCTCGCCTTCGTCCAGAAGGACATCAAGAAGGTGCTGGCCTACTCGACGGTCTCGCAGCTCGGCTTCATGGTCACCTCGCTCGGCGTGGGCGCGTGGACCGCCGCCATGTTCCACCTCTTCACCCACGCCTTCTTCAAGGCCTGCCTCTTCCTCGGTGCGGGCTCGCTCAGCCACGCCTGCCACCACAGCTTCAACATGGTCGACGACATGGGTGGCCTGCGGAAGATCATGCCGAAGACCTTCTGGACCTACTTGATTGCCACCGCAGCGTTGGCGGGGATCTTCCCGTTGTCGGGTTTCTGGTCCAAGGACGAGATCCTGGCGGGCACCGGTTCGTTCCCCGGCACGAGCGGCGCCAACGGCGAGTACCACGTCATGCTCGTCATGTTGTTGCTCGCAGCGTTCTGCACAGCGGCGTACATGACCCGGACCATCTGGTACGCGTTCTTCGGCGAGTACCGGGGCCACGGCCACCCGCACGAGTCCGGTCCGCGCATCACGGTGCCGCTCATCCTGCTCGCCACTCTCGGGGCGATCGTCGGCTTCCTCAACCTGCCGGCGGCGTTCGACTTCCTTCCTGCCGGGACGCTCACCCGGTTCGAGAAGTACGTCGAGCCGATCGGGCTCTACTTCCCGTCCATCACCCACGCCTCGTTCAACCCGGTGCTGGCGGTGCTGTCTGTCGCCATCGGGTTGAGCGGGATCGTCGTGGCGTACCTCTACTACTGGAAGGGCGCCTTCAAGGGGCTGCACGGCCTCTCGGAGCGCAACGCCCTCGCCGGTTGGGGCAAGAACGTGCTCGTCAACAAGTACTACTTCGACTGGCTCTACACGACCGTGATCGTCGGCTTCGTCAAGGGGCCGCTGGCGCGAGCCTCCGACTGGTTCAATCAGAATGTGCTCGACGGAATCGTCAACGGTGTGGGCCGCGGCGCTGTGAAGGTGGGTGACTTCGTCTACGACGACATCGACCAGCGGGTCGTCGACGGTGCCGTGAACGGTGTCGGTGCCGCAGCGTCCGGTTCCGGCGGCGTGCTCCGACACCTCCAGACTGGCCGCATCCAGCAGTACACCGCCCTGTTCTTCGCCGCCGCAGCCGTCCTGGCCGGCGTGTTCATCCTCATCGTCGGCTGATCGAGTAGGAGATCGACGTTCCCATGAAAGAGTTCCTGAACGACTGGGGCCTGATCCTCATCACGTTCGTGCCGCTCGTCGGCGCCCTCGTGATGTTGTTGGTGCCCAAGGAATCCGAGGACACCCACAAGCTGCTGGCGCTGGTGACGTCGGTCGTGACACTCGTGTTCGGCATCCTCTTGATGGCCAACTTCGACTACGACGCCTCCGGGTCGTTGCAGTTCTTCGTCGACTACGAGTGGATCTCGGTCATCAACTCGGGGTTCATCATGGGGCTCGACGGGATGTCGCTGCCGCTGCTGATCCTCACTGTCGGGATCATGCCGTTGGTATTCATCTACTCCTGGAACCACGTTCCAGCGCCGGGCAACCCGAAGGCGTTCTTCATCCTCATGCTCGTCCTCGAGACGGGGATGATCGGCTCGTTCCTCGCTCAGGACCTCATTTTGTTCTTCGTGTTCTTCGAGGTCGTGCTCCTGCCGATGTTTTTCATGATCGGTGTCTGGGGTGGACCCGAGCGAAAGTACGCATCGATCAAATTTTTCCTCTACACGCTGTTCGGCTCGGCGCTGATGATCGTGGCGTTCATTGCGATCAGCTACCTGTCGGTCGAGCAGACGTTCTCCATCCCGGAACTCCGTGAGTTCGGGGGCGCCGGTCTGACGAGGACCGCTCAGATCCTCATCTTCGGCGGCATGTTCCTCGGGTTCGGGATCAAGGTCCCCATGTTCCCGTTCCACACATGGCTTCCGGACGCCCACACCCAGGCGCCGACGCAGGGTTCGGTGATCCTCGCAGCGGTGCTGTTGAAGCTGGGCACCTACGGGTTCCTGCGCATCGCCATCCCGCTGCTGCCGATCGGTGCCCGCCAGTGGGCGCCGGTCATCGGCGTGCTCGCCACGATCGGCATCATCTACGGCGCACTGGCCTGTCTGGCCCAGACCGACATGAAGCGCCTCATTGCGTTCTCATCGGTGGCTCACATGGGCTATGTCATGCTCGCGATTGCCACGCTCAGCAACCTCGGGTTCAACGCCGCGGTGTTCGGCATGGTGGCCCACGGCCTGATCACCGGGATGTTGTTCTTCCTGGCCGGGTCGATCAAGGAGCGGTACCACACTCTGGAGATCAAGCGACTCGGTGGACTGCTGGTCCAGGCGCCCAAGATGGGTTGGATTCTGGGCCTGTCGGTCATGGCGTCACTCGGGCTGCCCGGCCTGGCGGGTTTCTGGGGTGAGTTCCCGGCGATCCTGGCGGCGTACAACCCGGCGGTCGGGCTCAGCGTGCCGCTGTTCCGCACGCTGATGATCATCGCAGCGATCGGGACCGTGCTCGCCGCCGGCTACCTGCTGTGGCTGTACCAGCGGACTGCGTTCGGCACGCCGACCGAGGAGTTCGCCGGCGACGACCACATCCACGACGTCGAACGGCCCGAGTGGATCGCCTGGACCCCGATGCTCATCCTCATCGTCGTGCTGGGCTTCGTGCCGGGTCTCATCTTCAACGTCGTCAACCCTGCGGTCGAGTCGATCGCTGCGTCGGTCGGGGGCTGATCAACGGTGCTGTCGTTGTTCGCCCAGTTGCTCCCGGGTCCGTTCACGGCCCCGACGATCGACTGGCTCGCGCTCGGACCGGAAGTGGTCCTCGTGGCACTGTTCGTCGTGCTCGTACTGCTCGACTCGATCAAGCTCGATCGGGCCCGGGCAGCCATCCCGGCCGTGGCGAACCTCGGATTCATCCTGGCGCTCATCCCGATCATCGCCGTGGCCGCCGAGGGCGGCGACCGGGTCCTCTTCGGCGGGTCCTACGTCGTCGACTCGATGTCGCTCATCCTCAAGGCGCTCTTCGTGCTCTCGGCCTACGTCGTGGTGCTGCTGTCGACCAACTACATGGCCGAGGGCGACTACTGGGAGAGCGAGTACTACTCGCTGCTCGCCTGCAGCGTGCTGGGCATGGTGGTCATGGCGTCGAGCCGCGACCTCGTCGGCATCTTCGTGGCGCTCGAGCTGCTGTCGATTCCGGCGTACATGCTCGCCGGATGGCGCAAGGGCGACGTCCGGTCCAACGAGGCCGGACTCAAGTACTACCTGATGGGGGTGTTCGCCTCGGCGGTACTGCTCTACGGGCTGTCACTCGTCTACGGCGTGGGTGGGTCCACCCGGCTCGACAACATCGCCGCCCGTCTGGTCGAGGTCGGCAGCGAGGGCATCCCGGTCATCACACTGGCCATCCTGCTCACGATCGTCGGCTTCGCCTTCAAGGTCTCGGCGGTGCCGTTCCACGTGTGGGCGCCCGACACCTACGAGGGTGCTCCCACACCCGTGACTGCGTTCTTGGCCGTGGCGTCCAAGGCGGCCGGGTTCGTGGCCCTCATCCAGATCGTCTACTTCTGCTTCATCGTCCGCCCGGATGTGATCCAGCCGGTGTTCTTCGTCCTGTCGATCCTGTCCATGACCGTCGGGAATCTGATCGCTCTGCGGCAGACCAACGTCGTCCGCATGCTCGCCTACTCGGGCATCGCACAGGCCGGATTCATGCTCGCTCCGTTCGTCGTCGCCGACGAACTGCCCGTCCAGTCCCGTCAGGCGATCGTGATCTACCTGGTCATCTACGCCGCCATGAACCTCGGTGCCTTCGCCGTCGTGATCGCCGTCGCCCGCAAGACCCGCTCGGCGGAGATCGACTCCTTCGGCGGCCTCTTCTCCTACATGCCGGGGATGGCCGTGGCACTCACGTTGTTCCTGGCGTCGCTGATCGGCATCCCGCCGCTCGGCGGCTGGTACGCCAAGTTCGGTGTGTTCTCCGTGCTGGTGGAGGCCGAGACGGTCCTCGGCTTCGTCACGGCGATCTTCATGGCCGTCAACACTGCGATTGCTGCGTACTACTACCTGAAGGTCGCCAAGGCGATGTGGTTCGACGACGCTCCTGACGGCGACGTCGCCCCGGTGCCGGTGCCGGCCTCGCTGAGCGCCGCTGTGGTGTTGTCGCTGGTCGTGACACTCGTGCTCGGGGTGCTCCCGGGCCTGATCACCAACGTCACCGAGTACGGGCCGCTCGCCGTCGGCGGCCCCTGATCGACGCCGGCACGTGGAGGCGCTCGACGAGCGCATCGATCGACAGGGATCGGTTCGCTTCGACGAGTTCGTCGACCTGGCGCTCTACGGCTCCGGGGGGTTCTACGCCAGCGGCGGGGGAGCCGGACGGTCCGGTGCGGACTTCCTGACCAGTCCGGAGGTCGGGCCGCTCTTCGGCACCGTCGTCGCCCGGTACCTCGACGCCACGTGGGCCCGACTGGGTCGCCCCGAGGAGTTCGTGGTGGTGGAGGCCGGTGCTGGTCGTGGAGCGTTGGCGTTGGCGGTGCTCGCCGCTGAACCGGCGTGTTCCGGAGCGTTGCGTTACGTCCTCGTCGAACGCTCACCGGCGCTCCGGGCCCGACAGGGTGAGCACCTGTCGCTCGCCGAGCCGTTCGTCGTGCTCGGGGCGAGCCGGGAGCACGACGACGTGGCCGACGAGCCCCTGCCCGCCGCCGCTGGTCCGTTCGTCGTGTCGTTGCCCGACCTGCCTGCAGAGCCGGTGACGGGCGTGGTGATCGCCAACGAACTGCTCGACAACCTGGCGTTCCGCCTCCTCGAACGCACCGACTCCGACTGGTCCGAGGTGCGCGTCACCGGCCGGAGCGACTCCCTCGTCGAGTTGCTCGTCCCGACCGATGCGACCACCGCTGAGCGGGCCGCAGCCCTCGCGCCCGACGCCACCGTCGGTGAGCGGATCCCCCTTCAGGACTCAGCGGTCGACTGGCTGCGCAGCGCCCGGGAGATCGTCGACCGGGGCGCGGTGGTGGTGTTCGACTATGCGAGCAGCACGACCGCATCGCTCGGACGGCGCCCGTGGGGCGAGTGGGTCCGCACCTACGTTGCGCACGGTCGAGGGGGCACGCCGTTGGAGTGGCCCGGGCGACAGGACGTCACCGTCGAGGTCGCTGTCGATCAACTCGTCGCAGTCGGGGCCCCTCAGGTCGATCTGGCCCAGGCGGAGTGGCTCGACGCCAACGGCATGGCCGAACTCCTCGACGAGGGTCGTCGGGAGTGGGAGGGCCGTGCTGGAGTGGGTGACCTGGCCGCACTGCGGGCCCGGAGCCGTGTCGCCGAGGCCGAGGCGCTCACCGATCCGACAGGACTCGGTGCGTTCCGCGTGCTCGAGTGGCACCAACCCTGACGCCCCTCCACCCCTGCCCCCCCCAGCCAGCTTTGTGGTGCGAGCGACATGCATATGCATGTCGCTCGCACCACAAAGCGGCGGGGGCGGGGGGCGGGGGGCGGGGGGCGGGGCGGAATGGGGCCGGGTTTGCGCACCGTCGCCGATCTACCATCGAGCGCCGGACAGCAGGGGGTCAGCAGTGAGCGACGAGCACGTCACGATCGAGGACTACTACCACGAGGACCGAACGTTTCCGCCGAGTGCGGAGTTCGCCGCTGCCGCTGTGGTGTCGGATCCGTCGATCTACGATCGGGCCGCTGCCGACCCGGTTGCGTTCTGGGCTGATCAGGCCCGGGAGCTCATCGACTGGGACGAGCCGTTCCATACGGCGCTGGAGTGGGACCTGCCGTTTGCCCGCTGGTTCGTCGGCGGGCAACTCAACATCTCGTTCAACTGCCTCGACCGTCACGTGGCGGCCGGCCTCGGTGACCGGGTCGCCATCCACTGGGAGGGTGAACCCGGCGACACCCGGACGATCAACTACGCCAACCTGCTCGACGAGGTGGCCCGCTTCGCCGCCGTGCTCCGCAACCTCGGGGTCGAGAGCGGTGATCGGGTGTGCATCTACCTGCCCATGATCCCCGAAGCGGTCGTGGCCATGCTCGCCTGCGCCCGGATCGGAGCGGCGCACTCGGTGGTTTTCGGTGGCTTCAGTCCCGACTCGCTCGTCGACCGGATCGTCGATGCGGGCGCCGTCGTGGTTGTCACCGCAGACGGCGGCTATCGCAAGGGTGCTGCGAGCTTGTTGAAGCCCAACGTCGATGCTGCCTTGGCTTCGTGTCCGACCGTCCGAAGCGTGGTCGTCGTCGACCGATGCGGCGGAGACGTCGACATGACCGACGGCCGCGATCACTGGTACGGCGATCTGATGGCCGCCACACCGGTCGGCGCAGAACCGGTCAGCGTCGACAGCGAGCACCTGCTGTTCCTGCTGTACACGTCGGGTACCACCGCCAAGCCCAAGGGCATCATGCACACCACGGGCGGGTACCTCACGCAGGTGGCGTGGACGCACCGGGCGACCTTCGACCTCCGAGCAGACACCGACGTGTACTGGTGCGCTGCCGACGTCGGCTGGGTGACCGGCCACAGCTACATCGTGTACGGACCGCTGTGCAACGCCGCCACCACCGTGATGTACGAAGGCACACCCGACACGCCCCGCGCCGAGATGCGTTCCGGGGACGATCCCGCTCAGTGGGACAAGGACCGGCTGTGGGACATCATCGAGCGCTACGGGGTGACGCAGCTGTACACGGCGCCCACCGCCATCAGGACGTTCATGAAGTGGGGTGCGCAGTGGCCCGAGCGTCACGACCTCTCGTCCCTGCGGGTCCTCGGGTCGGTCGGGGAGCCGATCAACCCCGAGGCGTGGATGTGGTACCACGACAACATCGGCGGTGGCCGGTGTCCGATCGTCGACACCTGGTGGCAGACCGAGACGGGTGGTCACATGATCACGCCCCTGCCGGGACTGACGACGACCAAGCCCGGCTCGGCCTGCCGGGCGCTGCCGGGGATCGGCGCCGAGGTCGTCGACGACCACGGCGACCCGGTCGCCCAGGGCGGCGGCTACCTGACGCTCACCGAGCCGTGGCCCGCCATGCTGCGCGGGATCTGGGGTGACCCGGACCGGTACCGCGAGACCTACTGGTCGACCTACGAGGGCCGGTACTTCGCCGGCGACGGCGCCAAGGTCGACGAGGACGGCTACCTGTGGCTGCTGGGCCGGGTCGACGACGTGATGAACGTCTCGGGCCACCGCATCTCCACGACCGAGGTGGAGTCCGCACTGGTCGACCACCCCGCAGTCGCCGAGGCCGCTGTGGTCGGCGCCTCCGATGCGACCACCGGTCAGGCGATCGTCGGGTACGTCATCGTCCGCGGTGGCGTGGACGCGACCCCCGAGCTGGTCGAGGAGATTCGTCAGCACGTGGCGGCCAAGCTCGGGGCGATCGCCCGACCTCGGGCCGTCATCGTCGTCCCCGACCTGCCCAAGACCAGGTCGGGCAAGATCATGCGGCGGCTGCTCCGTGACGTGGTCGAGGGGCGAGAACTCGGCGACACCACGACGCTCGCTGACGCCGGTGTCGTCGAGGCGATCCGGGACGGTGCCGCGGCGGGCGACGAGGACTGACCGTCTGCGGGCGCCGACACGGGTCTCGGCTCGGCAACCCACGCCCGAGTCGTCCGGACCGCCGGCCCGATCCCGGCCCCGGCTTGATCCCGACTTGAACCCGGCCCGATCCCGGCCCCGGCTTGATCCCGGCCCGATCCCGGCCCCGGCTTGATCCCGACTTGAACCCGGCCCGATCCCGGTGCGGGCACCGGTGCGGGCACCGGTTGCGCGCGCGACGTGGGTTGGGCAATCGGCGTCATCGGACTGGCGGTGCTCGCGGTCCTCGGCGTCGCCGTGTACGACGTCACCCAGCGCCGCCACGCGATCCTCCGCAGCTACCCGGTGATCGGCCACTTCCGCCACGCACTCGAGTCGTTCGGTCCCGAGTTGCGCCAGTACATCCTGACCAGCAACGACGAGGAGAAGCCGTTCAGTCGGGACCAGCGTCGGTGGATCTACACCTCTGCCTACCGACGTGACAACACCTTCGGGTTCGGTACCGACAACCACCTCGACACCACCCCGGACTACCTGATCGTGGTCCGGGCGGCGTTCCCCGAGCTGCCGAATCCGGCGGAGCCGGCAGGACCGGAGTGGAGCTTCCCGGTCCCGTGCGCCAAGGTCGTCGGCGGGGTCCGCCGGGCGGGTGCGTTCCGGCCGTCGTCGCTGGTGAACATCTCCGGCATGAGTTTGGGTCGCTCTCCGGCGCTGCGGTCGAGTCGCTCAACCGGGCCGCTGCGCTCATCGACTGCCACCAGAACACCGGCGAGGGCGGGATCTCGCTGCACCACCGCCACGGCGGCGATCTCGTGGTGCAGGTGGGCACCGGGTACGTCGGTTGCCGGGAGGCCGACGGGCCGTTCTCGTTGCCCCGGCTCGTCGACGAGGTCGCCGGTGCACCCGTGCGGGCCATCGAGGTGAAGCTCTCCCAGGGCGCAAGACCGTGACTCGGCGGACTGCTGCTTGGTGTGAAGGTCACCCCCGAGATCGCTCGGGCCTGCGGGATCCCCGTCGGGGAGGACTGCCGGAGTCCGGCGCGGCACTCGGCGTTCGACGACGTCGACGGACTCGTCGACTTCGTCGAGGAGGTGGCGGAGGCGACGACATCGATTTCCAGGACGATGCCCTCGCCGCACTGATGGCGACCGACACGCGCCTGTTGCACGTCGATTCGGCCACGGTTACCAGCACCGAGCCGTACTGGCGATACTGGACATCGATGACCGGAGGGGCCTACACCCGCCTCAGCGGCGACCGTACACTCACCGACGTGGTCGTCGAGCTGCTCTCGTTGATCCGGAGGTGAGTCCAAGATGAACGCACGCGACCGAACCAACGCGTCGGGGGGTCGCCCCGTCGGGCGCATCGCAGCGATGCTCCTCGCCCTCCCGTTCCTCGCACTCGCAGCCTGTGGGGACGAGACGACGACGCCCCCGGGAGATTCCGAGCCGGTCGACGTCGGGGCGCAACCGACCACTCCCGAACGCCGCCAGGGCGAGCCCCTCGACCCGGGTCCGGCAGAGATCGATCCCGCCACCGTCAGCCCGGACGAGCTGGTGATCAAGTCCACCGGCGCGATCACCGGCCCGGACCTGGCGGCGGTCACCGCTTCCGGCGGAGAGATCGTGTTCTCCGCTGACCGCTTGGGGCTGCACGTCGCCCGCTTCGAGGTCGCCGACCTGGGCGCATTGCTCGTGGTGCGTGACGAGCTCCGCTCGATGGGCGTCGATGCGGCGGTCTCCATCGTCTCGGAGAATCCTGCGGCTGGTCCGGCCCGGAGCTGAGCGCCGCAGCCTCGGTCGTGGAGGCATCCGGCCCGAGCCCGGTAGCCTGCACGCCGTGCCCGTCGAGGATCATCGGTTCGAGAACTGGTTGTGGCGTACCGAGCCCATGCCCGGGGCCGCTGCGGTCGTGTTCGACATGGACGGCGTGCTGTCGGATGCGAGCACCCGGCAGCACTACCTCGAGTACCCGTTCCGCGACTGGGAGGCGTTCTTCCATGCCTGTGGTGACGACGATCTGATCGCCGAGGTCGCCCGACTGCTCGACGTGCTCGAGTCCGACCTGCAGGTGGTGCTGCTCACCGCCCGCCCGATCAGGGTGCGCCCGCAGACCCTGGGCTGGCTCGACCGCTACCAGTTGCGCTGGGACCTGCTCATCATGCGGGAGTACGGCGACTACATGGCGGCCCGGAGCTTCAAGCAGCGGACGGTGACGGAGTTGCGGAGCCGGGAGTACGACCTGCGACTGGCATTCGAGGACGACCCGCGCAACGTCCACATGTTCCACACGCAGGGCGTTCCGTGCATCTACATCCACTCCGGTTACTACGAGTGACCCGGCCGGTCCCGGCCAGCGGGACTGAAGCGCCGCTCAGCCCGGGGCGGACCTGCGGATCGGCTTCGTCACAACGAACGTAGGTTGTCGATGTCAGGTGTTCGGATCTCAGGAGGTTCGCGCCAATGGGTAACAACGCTAGGACCGCCGTTCTGCTCGCCGGCCTCGGTGGGCTGTGCATGTTCATCGGGTCGTTCTGGGGGCAGGGCGGCGTCGTCGTCGGCCTGCTCATCGGGCTGGTGTTCTGCGGCGGGTCGTACTGGTTCTCGGATCGTCTGGCGATCCGCTCGGCCCGGGCCATGGAGGTCACAGCGGAGCAGATGCCGCAGTACCACCGGATCATCTCCGAACTCTGCGAACGGGCCGACCTGCCCGTGCCCCGGCTCTACGTCTCGCCGGAGCAGCAGCCCAACGCCTTCGCCACTGGTCGCAATCCGGCCAACGCCGCAGTGTGTGTCACCGAGGGCCTGCTGATGACGCTCGACTGGGACCAGATCCAAGGGGTGCTCGCTCACGAGCTCGCCCACGTCCGCAACCGCGACATCCTCATTGGGTCGGTCGCCGCAGCGGTCGCCATGGGCATCACGTTCCTGGCGAACATGGCCCAGTGGGCGTTGATCTTCGGCGGTGGACGGTCCGATGACCGCGAGAACCCGTTTGCGGCGCTGCTGATGATCATCCTGGCGCCGCTCGCTGCGGGCCTGATCCAGGCCGCCATCAGTCGGAGCCGGGAGTTCGAGGCGGACGCCTCAGCGGCTCGCCTGCTCGGCACCGGTGAGCCGCTCGCCCGGGCACTCCAGACACTCGAGGCATCGGCCCAGCGGATCCCGTCGCACGTGAATCCCGCCGAGGCCTCGGCCTACATCGTCAACCCGTTGCGAGGTCGCAGCCTGGGCAACCTGTTCTCGACCCACCCGCCGGCGGCCGAACGGATCGCTCGCCTGCGATCCGGCGCCTGGGTCTGAGGTCCGTCCTCGCGCCCACCCCGCTCCGTGGTGCGAGCTACATGGATATTGGTGTAGCTCGCACCACAGAGCCGGTGGGTGGGGTGCCGGTCAGTCCCGGAAGTTGCCGTACTGGAGCGGGAAGTCGAACTCGTGCTCCTTGCAGGCGGCGATCACGGCCTGCAGGTCGTCGCGCTTCTTGCCCGTCACCCGAACCTGTTCCCCCTGGGTCTGCGACTGGACGCCCTTGAGGCTCAACTCCTTGATGAACTTGTTGAGCTGTTTGGCCTTGTCGCTGTCGATCCCGGCGATCAGTTTCCCGAGTTGGCGAACCGTGGCTCCCGACGCCTCCTCGACCTGGCCCCAGTCGAGCGCCTTCATGGACAGGCCCCGCTTGACGAACTTCTCCTCGACGACCTGGCGCACGGCTCGGAGTCGATCCTCGGTCGATGACCGGAGCGTGATCCCGGCATCACCGAGTTCGATCGAGGAGTCGGTGTTCTTGAAGTCGAATCGGTTGGCCACCTCTCGGGCCGCTTGGTCGACGGCGTTGCGCACTTCCTGCATATCGACTTCCGAGGTGATGTCGAATGTGGGCACGTGTCCTCCTCGTGACTGAGTTCCAACCGCTCGATGGCGGACGCTATCGTGACCGATCCAGCGGGTCGGTGCCCGAGCGGCCAAAGGGAGCAGACTGTAAATCTGCCGGTTCATGCCTTCGAAGGTTCGAATCCTTCCCGGCCCACGCTGAAGGACCCCCGCTGCGGCGGGGGTCCTGTCGAATTCGGGCTCGGGACTCCTCAGCGGACCTCAGAGCAGGAGTTCCGCAACGGTGACGTCGAGCCAGCGGCCGAACTTCCGGCCGACCTCCCGTTCGTGTCCGACGACTTCGAACCCGGCCGACTCGTGCAGACGGATCGACGCCTCGTGGCCGCCGACGATCCGCGCAACGAGGGCATGGAAGCCGTGCGCCCGGGCCGTGTCGACGATCCCCTCGAGCAGGGCCCGCCCGACTCCCTGACCACGGGCATCGGCAGCGACGTACACCGATGTCTCAGCGGTGGTGGCGTACGCCGGGCGGTCCCGATAGGGCGACAACGAGGCGAAGCCGACCACCTCGGGAGCCGAGGCCGGAGCGGCCCGGTCGGCCACGATCGCTGCGTGTGCGCCGGAGCGATCGGCGATCCACGAACGCTGCTCCTCGAGCGAGCGTGGCACCAGGTCGAAAGTGACGACGGAGTGTTCGACCTCGTGGTTGTAGATGGCGAGCACTGCAGGGGCGTCCTCGACCGTGGCCGGCCGGATGATCACGCTGCGACGCTACCGTCCGGACCTGCTTGGCCCGGGGAACGTTTCCACCGGCCGCTCCCGCCGCCGGAACGACGTCGGCGTCGGAGTGAGCGGGTGCGCCGCTGCTGACCGTGGCGGCGTTCAACTGTGCTGTGTCATCGGCTGGAGCTCACGCACCGCCAGGCCGCCGGTGATCGTCTCCGCCTGCGCCCACGTCTCGATCCGCTCGTCACCGGTGAGCACCACGATCTGTTGTTGCCGGGCGGCGTGACCGAGCGCCTCGAGCACGGTCGACAGGTCGGCGTCTGCCATGTCGGCGAACGGTTCGTCGAGCAGAGCCGGGAAACACTCGGAGATCGGCCCGACCCGTCGGAGTTCCTCGAGGCGTTCCACGAGCGCAGCAGTTGCCTCCGCCGCCCGCCCGGTCGTGGTACCTCCTGCGGAGAAGCTCCGAGTCTGCGTGGTGGCGAACGACGCCGCCTCCACTGCTCGACGACGATCGAGTGCCCACTCGGCGGGAATCTCGTCGACCAGGTCACGCCACCGTGCGAGCGCATCACGGTGCGCCTGCGCTGCTGCCAGGAAGCGTTGCCGGCCGAGGTCCGACCCCAACAGGCTGTTCACCCGTTGCAGGTGGAAGCCCAGGTAGCTGGTGGCACCAGCGACCTCGAGTGCCTCGCTCTCTGCTCGCCGGGCGCGCTCCGAGCGGCGCCAGGTGACGAAGGACGCCACGACGGCGATTGCTGCGATCGTGGCCAACGGGATGACGATCAGGTCGCCGACGAGACGCACCAGCGGGAAGGTCAACAGCGCGGCGATTCCGGCAATCAGGAACGTGACGCGTCGAACGTGCTCCGACTCCGCCTGTGTCCGTTCGAAGTGGTCATGACGTTCCTCGATGCTCGCAATGACCGCGGCGTCCTCGACGCAACCGCCGACTTCGGCGGCGACCTGTTCGAGCTGCTCGCCGTTCCTGACCACATCGGCTGCCGCCGGCCACAGCACCTCCGGGTCGATGGTGGCGAGGCGGTGGATCCGCTCGGTGTCGGCCGCCTGCCCGGCGAGATCTTCGGCGTCGATGCACAGGATGCGTCGGGCCGCTCGTTCGTCGACGCCGGCCCGAGCGAGCAGATCGATTCCGTTGGGTCCGTCGGTGAAGTCCTCGGTGACGTCGATCCGTCCGTCGACGTCGATCACGCGGTGCGCTCCGGTCGCGGGCCGGTAGATCGCAAAGCGCCGTCCCTCATCCGAGCGCAATTCGACGTGGACGCCGGGCCGGGACGGGCCGAGTGAGCCGATGAACTCGTTGACGAGACCGGCCCGCTCGACGTCGCTGAGGCCGGTGACGACGGTCAACTCGGGGTGGAGGTCGAGCACTACCTGGCGGCCGGAGTCGGAGAGGTCGGACATGACGAGTCGGTCGAAGCGCACCAGCCCTCATCGTCTGACCGACTGCACCCCTTGAGGAAGAGTTGAGGAAGTCGCTCAACCCCGCTGTTTGTGGGGCTTCCCCGCCCGTCGCTAGAGTGCGTGCTCGCCCGGCGGCCGGTCCACCGGGCCGGCCCCCTTAGCTCAGTCGGCAGAGCGTTTCCATGGTAAGGAAAAGGTCGTCAGTTCGATTCTGACAGGGGGCTCTGCGGTCACTCCGGTGGCCGTCACCGGCGGCGTAGCTCAGTTGGTGAGAGCACTCGGCTCATAATCGAGGGGTCGTCGGTTCGAGTCCGACCGCCGCTACCCACCGCCGCTCCAGCGGCACCAGACCAAGGCTCCCGAAGCCACCATCCAAGAAAGGGTTTCCCATGTCGAAGGAGAAGTTCGAGCGGAACAAGCCGCACGTGAATGTGGGGACGATGGGTCACATCGATCATGGGAAGACGACGCTCACGGCGGCGATCACGAAGACGCTTGCGGATCGGGTGCCTGGGAACTCGTTCACGGAGTTCGAGAACATCGACAAGGCTCCTGAGGAGCGGGAGCGTGGGATCACGATCAATGTGTCGCATGTGGAGTATGAGACGGGGAACCGTCATTACGCGCATGTGGACATGCCGGGGCACGCTGATTACATCAAGAACATGATCACGGGTGCGGCTCAGGTGGATGGGGCGATTCTGGTGGTGGCGGCGACGGATGGGCCGATGCCGCAGACGCGTGAGCATGTGGTGTTGGCGCGTCAGGTGGGTGTGCCGGCGATCGTGGTGGCGTTGAACAAGGTCGACATGGTCGATGATGAGGAGTTGTTGGAGTTGGTGGAGCTCGAGGTTCGGGAGTTGCTCTCGGAGTACGAGTTCGATGGTGATGATTGTCCGGTGATTCCGGTGTCTGCGTTGAAGGCGTTGGAGGGTGATTCGGATGCGCAGGATCAGGTGATGGCGCTGATGGCGGCGGTGGATGAGTATGTGCCGGAGCCGGAGCGTGATCTGGACAAGCCGTTCTTGATGCCGATCGAGGATGTGTTCACGATCACGGGTCGTGGGACGGTGGTGACGGGGAAGGTGGAGCAGGGTGTGATCCACACTGGTGATGAGATTGAGATCATCGGGTTGAAAGCGACGCAGAAGACGACGTGTACGGGTGTGGAGATGTTCCGGAAGCTGCTCGATGAGGGCCAGGCTGGGGACAACATCGGTGCGTTGCTGCGTGGGATCGACAAGGATGATGTGCAGCGGGGTCAGGTGTTGGCGAAGCCGGGTTCGATCACGCCGCACACTGATTTCGAGGCGAATGTGTATGTGTTGACCAAGGAGGAGGGTGGCCGTCACAAGCCGTTCTTCTCGAACTATCGGCCGCAGTTCTATTTCCGGACGACGGATGTGACGGGGTCGGTGTCGTTGCCGGATGGCACGGAGATGTGCATGCCGGGGGACAACACGGAGATGACGGTGGAACTCATCGCTCCGATCGCGATGGACGAGGGTCTGCGGTTCGCGATCCGTGAGGGTGGCCGGACCGTGGGTGCGGGCCGGGTCACCAAGATCCTCAAGTGAGCTGACCTGATCAACGCACCCGGATCGCCCTGCGGCTCCGAGCGGTCTAACCTTGCCGCGGCCGGCGGCTCATCGGAGCGCTCCACGCCGGGGAACCCACCGAGGGCAGTGGCTCAATTGGTAGAGCACCGGTCTCCAAAACCGGCGGTTGGGGGTTCGAGTCCCTCCTGCCCTGCGCAGAACGCACACGAGGTGTCCAGATGTCGATGAACCGAGAGCAGAAGCGAGCGGCGCAGAAGGCCGGGCAGGTCGCTGCGGACGGCTCCCCGACGACGACCCGGGAACGGCGCCCGCCGGCTCCGCGCCACAAGTCTGACCGGACCGGCCCGGTCGAGTTCGCCCGTGAGGTGCGAGCCGAGCTCCGCAAGGTCGCCTGGCCCACCCGCGAGGAGGTCATCCGCTACTCGACGATCGTCCTGGTGGCGCTGCTCGTGTTCACGATTTTCGTGTTCGTCATCGACTTCCTCTTCGGCGAGTTGTTCCGGATCCTGCTCGATCCGGGCAACGCCACTGCTCTCGGGTCCGCCGCTGCAGCCGCCGTCGGTTCGTTCTAGGAGAGTGACCTCATGACAGATGCTGATCAGGTGACCGATGCGGTCCACGACGACGTGACCGCCGATGCTGCCGACGACGTGACCGCCGATGCTGCCGACGACGTGACCGCCGATGCTGCCGACGACGGCTTCGTCGACGTGATCGAGGAGTCGCTCAGTGAGCCGGCCCCGCCGAAGCCGGAATCGCCCTTCGACCGCCCGGGCAAGTGGTACGTGTTGCACACCCAGTCCGGCTACGAGAACAAGGTCCGCCAGAACATCGAGGCGCGTATTCGGTCCATGAACATCGAGGCCAAGGTCCACGAGGTCGTGATTCCGATGCAGGACCAGGTCGAGCTCAAGCAGGGCAAGAAGGTCGTCGTCCAGAAGAAGGTGTTCCCCGGCTACCTGCTCGTCCGCTGCCAGCTCGACGACGAGAGCTGGTCGGTGATCCGCAACACTCCGGGTGTCACCGGGTTCGCCGGGCCCGGCAACAAGCCGCTCCACCTGCGTCGCCGCGAGGTTGAGGACTTCCTCGGCACCGGCGAGGTCGAGGAGGCCGGAGCCGAGACGGCGGGCAAGGGTGGCCCCAAGAAGCTCAAGATCGAGTTCGACGTCGGCGATCCGGTCCGGGTCAAGGACGGTCCGTTCGCCGACTTCGATGGGCTCGTCACCGAGATCAACGAGGATCACCTCAAGTTGAAGGTCCTCGTCAACATCTTCGGCCGTGAGACTCCGCTCGAACTCAACTTCGCCCAGGTCGCCAAGATCTGAGCTGGCTCGCACGGGTTCTGGGCCGAGCGGTTCGGAACCCGTCGGAGTCGCAGGGGTTCACGTGTGTTTGCCCGTCGGGTGTTCCGGCGAGCACAATGATCTGTCCCCGAGCTGCGGCGCATCGGCGCCACAGGGAGAGCCTCATGGCCAAGAAGAACGTCGTCGCCCTCGTCAAGATCCAGATCCCGGCCGGTCAGGCCTCGCCGGCACCGCCCGTCGGCACGGCGCTCGGCCCGCACGGCATTGCGATCATGGACTTCTGCAAGGAGTACAACGCCAAGACCGAGGACAAGCGGGGCACGATCATCCCCGTCGAGATCTCGATCTACGAGGACCGGACCTTCAGTTTCGTCACCAAGACCCCGCCGGCGCCGGTGCTCATCCGTGAGGCCGCCCGCCTGGACAAGGGATCGCAGACCCCGGGGCGTGGGTTCGTCGGGAGTATCACCGACGCCCAGGTCGCCGAGATCGCCCAGGTGAAGCTGCCCGACCTCAACACCGACGACCTCGACGCCGCCAAGCTCCAGATCGCCGGCACCGCTCGATCCATGGGGATCGAGGTCGTCGCCTGAGCGAATCGCCGCCCTGCCGGCGGCCACCGGTGCACCCGCACCGGCACCATCCCGGGGGAACCTCGACCGGGAGTTCGGTGAATCAGAGGGAGACCCCAGGAGGGTAGTCACATGACACGAGCAGGAAAGCGCTACGACGACGCCGCTGCGAGCTTCGATCGTGAGCAGATCTACGAGGCGGCCGACGCGATCGGGATCGTCCAGCGTCTCGCCACCGCCAAGTTCGACGAAACCGTCGAGGCGTGCATCCGCCTCGGTGTCGACCCACGCAAGGCCGATCAGATGGTCCGGGGCACGGTTGCGTTGCCGTCCGGCACCGGCAAGGACGTGCGGGTGGCGGTGTTCGCCCAGGGAGACGCCGCCACTGCCGCTCAGGCTGCCGGCGCCGAGTTCGTCGGAGCCGACGACCTCGCAGCGCAGATCGAGGGCGGCATGCTCGACTTCGACGTGACGATCGCCACCCCCGATCTCATGCCGGTCGTCGGTCGCCTCGGTCGGGTACTCGGTCCCCGTGGCCTCATGCCCAACCCCAAGACCGGGACGGTCACCCCCGACCCGGCCAAGGCGGTCGAGGAGTTCAAGGGCGGAAAGGTCGAGTACCGCACCGATCGCAACGGCAACGTCCACGTGATGGTCGGCAAAGCGAGCTTCGACCCCGCTGCGCTCGAGGCCAACCTCAAGGCGATCATCGACGAGCTCGCCAAGGTCAAGCCGGCATCGGCGAAGGGTCGTTACTTCCGCAAGGCGACGTTGTCCTCGACCATGGGGCCGGGTGTACGACTCGACCTCTCTCGGGCCGAGGGCTGAGCGGAGCAAGCGGTCTGCTCGATTTCGCCGCCTGCTGTCGTCAACTGGCGTCGCCCGCCCGGAGTCCCGTAGCATCTCGGGCGCTCGGGTGACCGCTGCGTCGCTGGAGCAGATCAACAACCGAACGAGCTCTCGTTGCCGGAGACCCCCGGTGCACTTCGTGCGTAACGGGCCTGCGGGCCCACCTGGGTAGGCGGACTGAGCCTCGCTGCGTCCTGTGATGCGGTGGAGGCCGTGGCCGCTGCGCCACCGGGCCTCCCGCAGAGAGAGCCACGAGTCAGCGTCCCCCGGCCCCGTGTCGGGTGGGCCACGAGTGACTGAGGCCGAGACCATGGACAACCCGAGACCAGAGAAGGTCGCCGTCGTCGACGAGGTCCGCGAGCAGTTCGCTGCGTCCGACGCCGTTGTCTTCACCGAGTATCGCGGCCTGAGCGTCCGGGACCTGCAGGACCTCCGTGGTCGGCTGCGGGCTGCCGGCGGCGAGTATCGCATCTACAAGAACACGCTTGTTCGCCGAGCGACTGCCGATCTCGACGCCGATCTCGAGGGCATCCTCGTCGGCCCGACCGCCATTGCCTTCGTCAAGACGACCCCCGACGGCTCGCCCGGCGATGCCGTGACGGTCGCCAAGGAACTGAAGGCCTTCTCCAAGACGAACGCCAACCTGGTGCTCAAGGGTGGCCTTCTCGGCAGCGCACCCCTCGACGCCGCCGAGGTGCTCCGTCTCGCAGACGTGCCGCCCCGGGAGGAACTGCTCGCCCGCATCGCCGGTGGGTTGGCGGCGCCGATGCGCAACCTCGCCGGACTGCTCCAGGCCGTGCCGCAGAAGTTCGCCTACGGGCTGCAGGCCCTCATCGAACAGGGCGGCGGGGTTCCCGATGCCGATGCTGGTTCCGAGCCAGTAGCGAGCGACGAGCCAGTAGCGAGCGACGAGCCAGTAGCGAGCGACGAGCCAGTAGCGAGCGACGAAGAGGAGTCGACCGACTGAGGTTGCTCCGCTGAGCACCTCGGTTCCACCAGCCCGGTTCCCCAACCCGATTCCGAGATCACAGTCCCAACGAACAGTCCGAAACACGAGGAGCAAATGACATGACCACCACCACCGAAGACATCTTGGATGCCATCGCCGGACTCACCGTGCTCGAGCTCTCCGAGCTGCTCACGGCGTTCGAGGAGCGGTTCGGTGTGACTGCCGCTGCGCCGGTGGCCGCCGTTGCCGTGGCGCCTGCCGGGGGCGGGGGCGACGCCGGTGGCGACGAGGAGGAGAAGACCTCCTTCGACGTGATCCTCACCGGTGAGGGCGCCAAGAAGATCCAGGTCATCAAGGCCGTTCGCGCCCTGACGAGCCTGGGTCTCGCCGAGGCCAAGGCGCTCGTCGAGGGCGCACCCAAGCCGGTGCTCGAGGGGGTCTCCAAGGACGCCGCCGAGGATGCCCTCAAGCAGATCGAGGAAGCCGGCGGAACTGGCGAGATCAAGTGACCTCGGGCGGTGGGGACTCCACCGCCTCCGGTCCTTGACCTCGCCCCGCTCAATACCTACGCTCACCGAGTCCCTCGGGACCACGGGTCGTCCGGATCGCCGGTCGCACCTGCGAATTGACCTGTTTTCGGTGGTGTTGTAGCATCCCCGATTGCCGTGCTGCGTCGTTCCCGCTCCCGAGTGGAATTTCCTCGGTACGGGCGCGTCCTGATGGCGCCCCCCGCCGCTCCGGCCGTCCGTTACTGCTCCTGAGGAGACCCCTGTGCCAGCTCGCGCCGCCCTTCGGGATCGTTACTCGTTCGCGAACATCGACGAGATTCTCGATCTCCCCGATCTCATCGCCGTCCAGCGTGAGTCGTTCCAGTGGTTCGTCGATCACGGCCTCGCCGACGCCTTCCGGGACATCAGCCCGATCCGGGACTTCACCGAGACCCTGAGCCTCGAGCTCGAGTTCGATCCGACCGACCCGTTCCTGCGCCCTCCACCCAAGTTCACCATCGAGGAGTGCAGGGAGAAGGACATGACCTTCTCCGCTCCGATCTTCGCCAAGGCTCGCTTCATCAACGCCAACACGGGCGAGATCAAGGAGCAGGTCGTCTTCATGGGGGACTTCCCGATGATGACCGACAAGGGGACGTTCATCATCAACGGCACCGAGCGGGTCGTCGTGTCCCAGCTCGTTCGCTCCCCGGGCGTGATCTTCCAGCCGGGTGAGCGTTTCCGCCTGCGGAACCTCTCCAAGCACGAACTCGTCAAGGGCACCATCCACCCATCCCGGGGTGAGTGGATCGAGTTCGATGTGGAGCACAAGCCCGGCAAGGATCCGACCGCCGGCACCAGGGTCGCCCGGAAGCGCCGCCTGTCGCTGTTCGTCCTGCTCCGGGCTCTCGGTTACGACGAAGAGCACGCACCGGGCTTCCTCGAGGCCTTCGTCCGGCACTTCGACTTCCTCGAGGGTCAGTGGGAGAAGGATGCCGAACTGGCGCCCACCCAGGAGGAGTCGCTGATCGAGATCTACCGCCGGGCCCGGCCCGGCGAGCCGGCCACGCCGGACGGCGCCCGCAACTACTTCAACAACGCCTTCTTCGAGTCCCGTCGCTACGACCTGTCCCGGGTCGGCCGCTACAAGCTCAACCGGAAGCTCGGCCCGGAGATCGATCGGATCTCGGAGTTGTTCCCTCAGGTGGCGCCGCTGCTCGATCGACCCGATCCCGACCAGTCGGTGTTGAGCCGCTGCGAGGTGCTCGCAGCCACGACCTACCTGCTCAACCTCGCAGCGCACACCCACGGCTACCGCCTCGACGACCAGGACCACTTCGCCAACCGGCGGATCCGGTCGGTGGGGGAGTTGATCCAGAACCAGGTCCGCATCGGCCTGTCCCGCATGGAGCGGGTGGTCCGGGAGCGCATGACGACCCAGGACGTCGAGGCCATCACGCCCAACACCCTCATCAACATCCGACCGGTGACCGCAGCGATCAAGGAGTTCTTCGGGACGTCCCAGCTGTCGCAGTTCATGGACCAGGTCAACCCGCTCTCCGGGCTGACCCATCGTCGGCGCCTCTCGGCGCTCGGTCCGGGCGGTCTCTCCCGCGAGCGGGCCGGCTTCGACGTTCGTGACGTCCACTTCAGCCACTACGGCCGGATGTGCCCCATCGAGACGCCCGAGGGCCCCAACATCGGACTGATCGGGGCGTTGTCGACGTACGCCCGGGTCAACAACTTCGGTTTCATCGAGACGCCCTACCGAACCGTCCGCAACGGCAAGGTCACCGACGAGGTGGTCTTCCTGTCCGCTGACGAAGAGGAGGAGTACATCGTCGCCCAGGCCAACACGCCGATCGGGCCCGACGGGTCCTTCGCCGAGAACCGGGTGCTCGTTCGTCGCTCACCCCAGGCGGCGTCGCTGCAGGATCTGAAGAACCAACTCGACCTTGGCGAGTTCCTCGGTTCGACCACGGAGATCACCACCGTGGCCCCGAACGAGGTCCAGCTCATGGACATCTCGCCCAAACAGATCGTCTCGGTGGCCACGGCGCTCATCCCGTTCCTCGAGCACGACGACGCCAACCGTGCGCTGATGGGCGCCAACATGCAGCGTCAGGCGGTCCCACTCCTCCGAGCCGAGGCGCCGTTCATCGGCACAGGCATCGAGGCTCGTGCGGCTCGGGATGCGGCCGACATGATCATCGCCACCGAGGACGGGACGGTCACCGAGGTCGACGGCCGCTCGATCACCGTCGACTACAAGAAGGCCGGCCGCACCACATATCGCCTCCTCAAGTTCGAGCGATCCAACCAGGACACCTCGATCAACCAGCGGATCCAGGTCGCCGAGGGCGATCGGATCTACAAGGGCGACGTCCTCGCCGAGGGCCCGTCCACCGACAACGGCGAACTGGCGCTCGGGAAGAACCTGCTCGTCGCCTTCATGCCGTGGGAGGGCTACAACTTCGAGGACGCAATCATCCTGTCCGAGCGTCTCGTGAAGGACGATGTGCTCACATCGATCCACATCCACGAGCACGAGGTCGACGCCCGGGACACCAAGCTCGGCCCCGAGGAGATCACCCGGGACATCCCGAACCTCTCCGACGACATCCTCGCCGACCTCGACGAGCGGGGGATCATCCGGGTCGGCGCAGAGGTCGGCCCCGGCGACGTGCTCGTCGGCAAGGTCACCCCCAAGGGTGAGACCGAGCTCACCCCGGAGGAGCGCCTGCTCCGTGCCATCTTCGGCGAGAAGGCCCGTGAGGTGCGGGACACCTCGCTCAAGGTGCCCCACGGCGAGACCGGCAAGGTGATCGACGTCAAGGTGTTCAGCCGCAGTGACGATCATGAGTTGCCGCCCGGTGTCAACCAGTTGGTCCGGGTCTACGTCGCCCAGAAGCGGAAGATCTCCGTCGGGGACAAGCTCGCCGGCCGTCACGGCAACAAGGGCGTGATCAGCCGGATCCTCCCCATCGAGGACATGCCGTTCCTCGCCGATGGCACGCCGGTCGACGTGGTTCTCAACCCGCTCGGCGTCCCCTCGCGGATGAACGTCGGTCAGGTCCTCGAGACCCACCTCGGCTACGCCGCCCGGTGGGGTTGGAACGACGACGGCAACCAGGTCGGGGAGGAGCCGGTTCGTGGGACCGAGTCCAAGACCCGGCCGACCACCCGCCCGGCGACGCTGATCGCCACCCCGGTGTTCGACGGTGCCAAGTTCGACGAGATCGAACTCGCCGGCCGTCACCCCACGATCGAGAGGATCTTCGCGCACATCCAGCCCGAGTCGGCCAACCCCGACTACGGCGACAACGGTCGTCTGATCCGTTCCGACGGCAAGACGACGCTCTACAACGGACGGACCGGTGAGCCGTACGACAACCCGATCACGGTCGGCTACGCGTACATCCTGAAGCTCGCCCACCTCGTCGACGACAAGATCCACGCCCGGTCCACCGGCCCGTACTCAATGATCACCCAGCAGCCGCTCGGCGGGAAGGCGCAGTTCGGTGGTCAGCGGTTCGGCGAGATGGAGGTCTGGGCGCTCGAGGCTTACGGCGCTGCGTACTGCCTCCAGGAACTGCTCACGATCAAGTCCGATGACACCCTCGGTCGCGTCAAGGTCTACGAGGCGATCGTCAAGGGTGACAACATCCCGGAGCCTGGTATCCCCGAGAGCTTCAAGGTGCTCATCAAGGAGATGCAGTCGCTCTGCTTGAACGTCGAGATCCTCGGTGAGACCGGCGAGGAGATCAAGCTCCGCGACATGGACGACGAGTTCTACCGCACGGCCGAGGAACTCGGCATCGACCTGTCCCGGCCCGAGCGCGGTTCTGATGAAGAGGACGCCCGCCGTGAGGCGGAGCGTCGCTGAGAGAGGCATACATGCTCGACGTCAACGTCTTCGAACAGATCCGGATCGGTCTCGCCACGGCGGACTCGATCCGCACGTGGTCCAACGGCGAGGTCAAGAAGCCTGAGACCATCAACTACCGGACGCTCAAGCCCGAGAAGGACGGACTCTTCTGCGAGAAGATCTTCGGTCCGACCAAGGACTGGGAGTGCTACTGCGGCAAGTACAAGCGGGTTCGCTTCCGCGGGATCATCTGCGAGCGCTGCGGCGTGGAGGTCACCCGGTCCAAGGTCCGTCGTGAACGCATGGGCCACATCGAACTCGCCGCACCGGCGGTGCACATCTGGTACCTGCGGGGAACCCGCTCGTGGTTGGCCTACCTGCTGTCCGGCCTCGAGCCCAAGGAGGAGCTCAAGGCCAAGCAGCTCGAGAAGGTCATCTACTTCGCAGCGAACCTGGTCACCTGGGTCGACGAGGACAAGCGCCACGCCGATACCTCCACGCTCGAGGCCGAGATGCTCGGAGAGCGCGACGCCATTGAGAAGGAGCGCGAGCTCGAACTCGCCAACCGGCTCGAGGAACTCGAGAAGGAACTCGAGTCGCTCGAGGCCGACGGGGCCAAGGAGTCGGAGCTCAAGAGCCGTCGAAACGCAGCGGACAAGGACCTCGCAGCGATCCGTGAGACCTACGAGGCCGAACTCGACCTGCTCCAGCGCACCTGGGACGAGTTCCGCAACCTCTTCCCCCGGCAGATCATCGATGATGAGATCCTCTGGCGTGAACTCGAGGACCGCTACGCCGACTACTTCGAGGGCGGCATGGGCGCCAGCGCGATCAAGGCGTTGATCGATCGGATCGACTTCGACGACGAGGAGATCAACCTCCGCGTGGCGATCGATCCGCCGGAAGGTCAGAAGGCCCTGTCGGTGCAGCGCAAGCAGAAGGCGATCAAGCGTCTCAAGATCGTTGCGGCGTTCAACCGTCGCAACGAGCAGGGCCACCGGGAGAACGACCCGCGAGCCATGATCCTCGACGTCGTGCCGGTGATCCCCCCGGAGCTCCGGCCGATGGTTCAGCTCGACGGCGGCCGATTCGCCACCTCTGACCTGAACGACCTCTACCGCCGGGTGATCAACCGCAACAACCGCCTCAAGCGGCTCCTCGACCTCGGTGCGCCGGAGATCATCGTCAACAACGAGAAGCGGATGCTCCAGGAGGCCGTCGACGCACTGTTCGACAACGGCCGTCGTGGTCGTCCCGTGAGCGGGGTGGGCAACCGCCCGCTCAAGTCTCTCTCCGACATGCTCAAGGGCAAGCAGGGACGCTTCCGTCAGAACCTGCTCGGCAAGCGAGTCGACTACTCGGGCCGTTCGGTCATCGTGGTCGGCCCGACGCTCAAGCTGCACCAGTGCGGCCTCCCCAAGCTCATGGCACTCGAGCTTTTCAAGCCGTTCGTCATGAAGGCGCTCGTCGACCGCGAACTCGCCCTGAACATCAAGTCGGCCAAGCGGATGGTGGAACGTCGGCACCCGTTGGTCTGGGACGTGCTCGAAGAGGTCATCAAGGAGCACCCCGTCCTGTTGAACCGGGCACCGACGCTGCACCGACTCGGGATCCAGGCCTTCGAGCCTGTGCTGGTCGAGGGCAAGGCCATTCAGATCCACCCGCTGGTCTGCACGGCCTTCAACGCCGATTTCGACGGCGATCAGATGGCGGTCCACCTGCCGCTGTCGGCCGAGGCCCAGGCCGAGGCTCGGGTCCTCATGCTGAGCGCCAACAACATGCTCAGCCCCGCCCACGGCAAGCCTCTCGTCACGCCCACGCAGGACATGATCATCGGTGCGTACTACCTCACCTCCGAGGTGGCCGACGCCACTGGTGCCGGCCGGGCCTACGGTCGGCTCGACCAGGTCGAACGTGACCTCGACGCCGGCGTTCTGAGCGTGCACGCTTCGATTCAGTACCGCGGCTCTGAGTTCCCCGACCTGATCGCCGCCCCGGCCAACGGATCGGCGACCCAGTACCACTCCACCACCGCTGGGCGGCTCCTGTTCAACCGGGCGCTCCCTGAAGGCTTCACCTACGTCAACGGGGTGGTCCGCAAGAGCGACATGGGCCGCATCGTCGACCGGCTCGCCATCGAGTTCCCCAAGGCCGTGGCCTCGGAGTCCCTCGACGCCATCAAGGGGCTCTGCTTCGAGTACGCCATGCGGTCGGGGCTGACCATTGCGATCTCCGACGTCCACACCCCGTCGAACAAGTACGAGATCCTGGCGCCCTTCGAGAGCGATGCGGACAAGCACGAGAAGCAGTTCGCCCGGGGAATCATCGCCGACAGCGAGCGCAAGCAGCTCGAGATCGACCTGTGGACCAAGGCCACCGAGGAGATCACCGAGGCGACTCGCCTGGCCATGAGCCAGGACCAGTTCAACCCCGTGGAGATGATGGTCGGCTCGGGAGCCCGCGGCAGCATGTCGCAGGTCAAGCAGATCGCAGGGATGCGGGGGCTCGTGTCCAACCCCCGTGGCGACCTGATTCCCCACCCGATCAAGTCGAACTTCCGAGAGGGCCTCTCGGTGCTCGAGTACTTCATCGCCACGCCGGGCGCCCGGAAGGGTCTGGTCGACACGGCGCTGCGGACAGCCGACTCCGGCTACCTCACGCGACGCCTCGTCGACGTGGCCCAGGAACTCATCATCAACGATCGGGATCCGTTCGCCGAGGGCGGGCCGATCCGCAGCATCGTGATCGATGACGTGCGTCCCGACCGCGGTGACCAGCGTTTCCACCTCGAGAGTCGCCTCGCCAGCCGGTCGCTGGCCGAGGACGTGGCCCTCTCCGATGGTCGGGTCCTCGAGCGGGGAACCCTCGTCGGCGACGACGAGCTCGCAGCACTCCGAGACGACGAGTCGGTGACTTCGGTGCGCGTACTCTCGCCGCTGACCGACGAGAGCGAGTTCGGTATCTCGGCGGCCTCCTACGGCGTGTCGTTGGCCACCGGCTATCTCATCGAGCCCGGTGAGGCCGTCGGCGTCATCGCCGCCCAGTCAATCGGTGAGCCGGGCACGCAGTTGACCATGCGGACGTTCCACACCGGTGGCGTCGCCAACGTCGCCGACATCACCGGCGGTCTGCCCCGGGTGGTGGAGTTGTTCGAGGCGCGGACCCCGAAGAACAAGGCGATCCTCGCTGCGTCCTCCGGTGTGGTGCGGATCGACGAGGCCGATGAGTCCGGCACCGTGACCGGTCGCAACGTCGTGATCGTCGCTGACGATGGGACCGAGCAGTCCCATTCCATCGAGCAGGAGCAGAAGCTCCTCGTGACCGACGGCCAGGAGATCATCGCCGGTGATCCGCTCATCGAGGGCGCCTGGGACCCCAAGGAACTTCTCGACATCAAGGGAGTGCGGGCGGTTCAGCAGTACCTCGTCGACGAGGTTCAGCGGGTGTACCGCGATCAGGGCGTGTCGATCCACGACAAGCACATCGAACTGATCGTTCGCCAGATGACCCGCCGGGTCGCCATCCAGGAGTCGGGTGACTCGGAGTTCCTTCCCGGCGAGAACCGGGATCAGCGAGAGTTCAACGAGCGCAACCGCCAGTTGGTGCAGGAGGGCAAGAAGCCGGCCGAGGGTCGTCCCGTCCTCATGGGCATCACCAAGGCGTCACTGGCGACGGAGTCGTGGCTCTCTGCGGCCTCGTTCCAGGAAACCACCCGGGTGCTGACCGAAGCGGCGATCGATGGCAAGTCCGACGACCTGGTCGGGCTCAAGGAGAACATCATCATCGGCAAGCTCATCCCCGCCGGAACCGGCATGGAGCGCTACCAGGAGATCCGGGCGTACGTTCCGGACTTTGTTCCAGCGACCCTGCCGGATGAGTACTCCAGCGGCGACGAGGTCGACCCGGCCCGGTGGCTCGCCGAGCGGCAGTCCGAGCAACTCGACGACGTCGCAGTGCTCGCTGACACCGGAACCGATCCCGGCATCACCGATGCCGTGGTCGAACCGGTCGCAATCGACACCGCAGGGGTCGCTGAAGTCATCGAGTTCCCCGGGTCGAGCGACCAGTCGGCAGACTCCGATTCCTGAGCGACAATGAGCCGCTGGTCCGCTCGCCGCTGCACCGTCGTTCTCCCGACCATCGTGGCCCTCGCCCTGGGTGTCGGAGCCTGCTCGTCGGGAGATGAGGTGTCGTCGGACTCAGGTGCTCCTTCGAGCACCTCCTCGCCCGGCGCTCCTTCGAGCACCTCCTCGCCCGGCGCTCCTTCCAGCGGTGCTCCTTCCAGCACGGTGGGGAATGGCGCAACGAACGGGCCGGTCGACGGCACAGAGCTGACCTGGGAGGTCTCGCTCACGTCCGCCCAGAGGATCCTCCGGCAGGTGGGTCCGGATGGCGCATTCAACTACGGCTGGAACGAACTCGTCGGCCCGACCACGGTCGACGGGAGTCCCGCCGTGGTCCAGATGTTGGGCAACGTCGACTACAACCTCGGAACGGGACCATTCTTCGGTTTCGTTACGCTCGAGTTCTCCCCGGAGAACGTCCTGGCGTTCCGCATGGACGGACAGGCGTCCCAGCCGCCGGGCGCCGGGAACTCGGCCGACTCGTCGTTCCAGGCTGAACTGACCCTCATCGGTGGTTCAGGTACCTACGCCGCTGCCTCGGGTGGTCGGGGAACATTCACCGGAAGCCGTTCGGCGGAGCTCGGCGGAGAAGTGGTCGGCACCATGACGGTGAACGTCACCGGACTCTGACCCGGACCCCGTGGTTTGCCTCCGGAGCCCGAGCCTCGTACGATTCGCCGTCGGCTCGGGGTGCGGCGCGCGTCCGCCCCAACGGCCGTGACCGGAGTCCGGTCGGACTCGCACCGGTGTCAGTTCGCTTCGTAGATCCAGGAAGGTTGCAGCGTGCCCACGATCCAGCAACTGGTCCGCAAGGGCCGGAAGACCAAGCGTCGGAAGGAGTCGACTCCGGCGCTCAAGGGCGCGCCGCAACGGCGGGGCGTATGCACCCGCGTGTTCACGACCACACCCAAGAAGCCCAACTCGGCGCTGCGCAAGGTCGCTCGTGTCCGGCTGTCGAGTGGTGTCGAGGTCACGGCCTACATCCCCGGGGAGGGTCACAACCTCCAGGAGCACAGCATCGTGCTGGTTCGTGGTGGTCGTGTCCGTGACCTGCCCGGCGTTCGCTACAAGGTGATCCGCGGAACACTCGACACCTCCGGCGTGCGTGACCGCAAGCAGGCTCGTTCGCGCTACGGAACCAAGCGGGAGTCCTGACATGCCACGCAAAGGGCCCGCTCCCCGTCGCGACCTGCTGCCCGACCCGATCTACAGGTCGCTGCTCGTCACCCAGTTCGTCAACAAGGTCCTCCAACGGGGCAAGCGTTCGACTGCGGAGCGCATCGTCTACGACGCCCTCTCCGCGATCGAGACCAAGACCGGCGACGACCCCATCACCACGCTCAAGCGCGCGGTCGACAACGTGCGCCCGCAACTCGAGGTTCGTAGCCGCCGGGTCGGAGGCGCCACCTACCAGGTGCCGGTCGAGGTTCGCCCACGTCGTGCCAACACACTCGCCATTCGCTGGCTGGTCGGCTTCGCCCGGCAGCGGCGTGAGCGGACCATGGCCGAGCGCCTCGCCAATGAGCTGCTCGATGCGAGCAGCGGTGTCGGTGCGTCCATGAAGCGCAAGGAGGACCTCCACAAGATGGCCGAGTCCAACAAGGCCTTTGCCCACTACCGCTGGTGACCCATTGGCTCCGGCCGAACTGACCCCCCGAGGCATACGACAATGGCGCAGTTTCCACTCGAGCGGACCCGCAACATCGGCATCATGGCGCACATCGATGCCGGCAAGACCACCACGACCGAGCGCATCCTCTACTACACCGGCAAGACCTACAAGATCGGTGAGGTGCACGAGGGTGCCGCCACCATGGACTGGATGGCCCAGGAGCAGGAGCGCGGGATCACCATCACGTCGGCGGCCACCACGTGCCACTGGACCGACACCGTCAACGACGTCGACCACCGGATCCAGATCATCGACACGCCGGGCCACGTCGACTTCACCGTCGAGGTCGAGCGTTCCCTGCGGGTGCTCGACGGTGCGGTCGCTGTCTTCGACGGTGTCGCCGGCGTCGAGCCGCAGACCGAGACGGTGTGGCGGCAGGCGAACAAGTACAACGTCCCGCGCATGTGCTTCGTCAACAAGATGGACCGCATGGGCGCCGACTTCTTCGGGGCGCTCGCCAGCATCATCGACAGGCTCGAGGCCAAGGTCGCCGTCATCCAGCTCCCGATCGGCTCCGAGGCGGACTACAAGGGGATCATCGACCTCATCACCATGAAGGCGTGGATCTGGTCCGGTGAGGAACTCGGCGCATCGTGGGAGGTCGTCGACATCCCCGCCGACCTGCAGGATCAGGCCGAGGAGTACCGGGAGAAACTGATCGACGTCCTCGCCGAGTCCAACGACGAGATCATGGAGAAGTTCCTCGAGGGCGAGGAGCTCGATCCGGTCCTGATCCGTTCGGCGCTGCGTTCCGCCACCATCCACCACGGAGTCGTCCCCGTCCTCAACGGAACGGCGTTCAAGAACAAGGGTGTGCAGCCGCTGCTCGACGCCGTGTGCTGGTACATGCCCTCACCGCTGGATCTGCCGCCTGTCGAGGGAGTCGATCGCAAGGGCGAGCCTGTCACCCGCAAAGCCGATCCGTCCGAGCCGTTCTCTGCGCTGGCGTTCAAGATCATGACCGCTCCCCACGTCGGCAAGCTGACGTACTTCCGGGTCTACTCCGGGACCCTGGGGAAGGGCGGGACGGTCATGAACACCCGTTCCGGTGACAAGGAGCGCATCGGCAGGCTCCTCGAGATGCACGCGAACGACCAGATCGAGCAGGAGGCCGTCTTCGCCGGCGACATCGTTGCCGGTATCGGCGTCAAGAACACCCGGACCGGGGACACGCTCACCGATCCGTCCAACGTGATCGTCCTCGAGTCCCTCGAGTTCCCCGATCCGGTGATCCACGTGGCGGTGGAACCCAAGACCAAGGCGGACCAGGACAAGATGTCCAAGGCGCTCTTTGCGCTCTCCGAGGAGGACCCGACGTTCCAGGTCCGCACCGACGAGGACACCGCTCAGACCATCATCTCCGGGATGGGCGAGTTGCACCTCGAGGTGCTCGTCGATCGCATGATGCGCGAGTTCAAGGTGGAAGCGAATGTCGGCAAGCCCCAGGTCGCCTACCGCGAGACCATCACCTCGGGAGTCAACAACCACACCTACCTGCACAAGAAGCAGACCGGTGGATCGGGCCAGTACGCCAAGATCGTCCTCACCGTGGAGCCCGCTGGCCCGGGCGGCGGCTACGCCTTCGACGACGCCATCACCGGCGGTCGTATCCCGAAGGAGTACATCCCCTCGGTCGACCACGGCATCCGGGAGGCCATGTCCACCGGTGTTCTCGCCGGGTTCCCCATCGTCGACGTCCATGTGAAGCTCGAGGACGGCGACTACCACGACGTCGACTCCTCGGAGATGGCGTTCAAGATCGCCGGGACCATGGGCTTCAAGGAGGCCCTCCGTCAGGCCGCACCGGTGCTGCTCGAGCCGATCATGGCCGTCGAGGTCGTCACACCCGAGGACTACATGGGCGACGTCATCGGTGACCTCAACTCCCGTCGGGGCAAGGTCGGCCAGATGGAACAACGCGGCAACAATCAGGTGGTGACCGC
This sequence comes from Actinomycetota bacterium, assembly GCA_016870275.1. Lineage (GTDB taxonomy): Bacteria > Actinomycetota > Acidimicrobiia > Acidimicrobiales > Microtrichaceae > SXMI01. The sequence goes on along the minus strand of VGBZ01000023.1, from coordinate 1,410 downwards.
AGAGGTGCCCCTGTCGGAAATGTTCGGTTACTCGACCGATCTGCGGTCCAAGACCCAGGGCCGAGCCACCTACACCATGCAGTTCCACAGCTATCAGCAGACGCCGAGGAACGTGCAGGAAGAGATCGTCGCCCGAGTCACCGGCAAGTGACCGCAGCGCAACACGTGTCCACCATCAATCAGTCACTCTGAGTCCAGAGCCATCCAAGAAAGGGTTTCCCATGTCGAAGGAGAAGTTCGAGCGGAACAAGCCGCACGTGAATGTGGGGACGATGGGTCACATCGATCATGGGAAGACGACGCTCACGGCGGCGATCACGAAGACGCTTGCGGATCGGGTGCCTGGGAACTCGTTCACGGAGTTCGAGAACATCGACAAGGCTCCTGAGGAGCGGGAGCGTGGGATCACGATCAATGTGTCGCATGTGGAGTATGAGACGGGGAACCGTCATTACGCGCATGTGGACATGCCGGGGCACGCTGATTACATCAAGAACATGATCACGGGTGCGGCTCAGGTGGATGGGGCGATTCTGGTGGTGGCGGCGACGGATGGGCCGATGCCGCAGACGCGTGAGCATGTGGTGTTGGCGCGTCAGGTGGGTGTGCCGGCGATCGTGGTGGCGTTGAACAAGGTCGACATGGTCGATGATGAGGAGTTGTTGGAGTTGGTGGAGCTCGAGGTTCGGGAGTTGCTCTCGGAGTACGAGTTCGATGGTGATGATTGTCCGGTGATTCCGGTGTCTGCGTTGAAGGCGTTGGAGGGTGATTCGGATGCGCAGGATCAGGTGATGGCGCTGATGGCGGCGGTGGATGAGTATGTGCCGGAGCCGGAGCGTGATCTGGACAAGCCGTTCTTGATGCCGATCGAGGATGTGTTCACGATCACGGGTCGTGGGACGGTGGTGACGGGGAAGGTGGAGCAGGGTGTGATCCACACTGGTGATGAGATTGAGATCATCGGGTTGAAAGCGACGCAGAAGACGACGTGTACGGGTGTGGAGATGTTCCGGAAGCTGCTCGATGAGGGCCAGGCTGGGGACAACATCGGTGCGTTGCTGCGTGGGATCGACAAGGATGATGTGCAGCGGGGTCAGGTGTTGGCGAAGCCGGGTTCGATCACGCCGCACACTGATTTCGAGGCGAATGTGTATGTGTTGACCAAGGAGGAGGGTGGCCGTCACAAGCCGTTCTTCTCGAACTATCGGCCGCAGTTCTATTTCCGGACGACGGATGTGACGGGGTCGGTGTCGTTGCCGGATGGCACGGAGATGTGCATGCCGGGGGACAACACGGAGATGACGGTGGAACTCATCGCTCCGATCGCGATGGACGAGGGTCTGCGGTTCGCGATCCGTGAGGGTGGCCGGACCGTGGGTGCGGGCCGGGTCACCAAGATCCTCAAGTGAG